>NZ_JARAZV010000027.1:0-140737 GCF_033795085.1 Streptomyces sp. AK08-02 | reverse complement strand
CCCGACCGGACAGTCGCCGCCTGGACCGGGCAGGCCGCCGCCCCGGGGCTCCGGCCCCCGCGCCGGCTCCGGTCCAGGCCGCGGCTCCGGTCGCTCCCCCGGCGCCCGCGCCGGCCGCGCCCGCCCCGGTGGCCCCGGCCGCTCCTGCGCCCGCCGCCGCATCCTCCGGTGACGAGGGTGCCTACGTCACCCCGCTGGTGCGCAAGCTCGCCGCCGAGAACGGCGTCGACCTGGGCTCCGTCAAGGGCACCGGCGTCGGCGGTCGTATCCGCAAGCAGGACGTTCTCGCCGCCGCCGAGGCCGCGAAGGCAGCGGCGGCCGCTCCGGCGCCCGCCGCGGCCGCCGCTGCCCCTGCGGCCAAGAAGGCGCCGAACCTGGAGGCTTCCCCCCTCCGTGGCCAGACCGTCAAGATGCCCCGCATCCGCAAGGTCATCGGCGACAACATGGTCAAGGCGCTGCACGAGCAGGCGCAGCTGTCCTCGGTCGTCGAGGTCGACATCACGCGCCTGATGAAGCTCCGCGCGCAGGCGAAGGACTCCTTCGCGGCCCGTGAGGGCGTCAAGCTCTCCCCGATGCCGTTCTTCGTGAAGGCGGCGGCCCAGGCGCTGAAGGCCCACCCGGCCGTCAACGCCCGGATCAACGTCGAAGAGGGCACGATCACCTACTTCGACACCGAGAGCGTCGGTATCGCGGTGGACTCCGAGAAGGGCCTGATGACCCCGGTCATCAAGCACGCGGGCGACCTCAACATCGCCGGTATCGCCAAGGCCACGGCCGAGCTCGCCGGCAAGGTCAGGGCCAACAAGATCACCCCGGACGAGCTGTCCGGCGCGACCTTCACCATCTCCAACACCGGCTCGCGCGGTGCGCTCTTCGACACGATCATCGTGCCGCCGAACCAGGTCGCGATCCTGGGCATCGGCGCGACGGTCAAGCGCCCGGCGGTCATCGAGACGGAGGAGGGCACGGTCATCGGCGTACGCGACATGACGTACCTGACCCTGTCCTACGACCACCGTCTGGTCGACGGCGCCGACGCGGCCCGTTACCTGACGGCCGTCAAGGCGATCCTGGAGGCGGGCGAGTTCGAGGTCGAGCTCGGCCTGTAACCAGCGCCTGGGACGTACGTGTACGACGGTGCCCCGTCCGGATTCCTCCGGGCGGGGCACCGTCGTATGTACGCGGTGCACGTCGAGCGTCTCCATGCCGGCCTCGGCCACACCCCGAAGCCCGCCCCGAGGCCCGCCCCGACCGGTGGGGTGCGGCTCCGCGACACCGCCGTCCACGGTCGCGGATGTTGTGGCGTGCGCCCTGTCCGGTCTGTAACCCTCGTCTCACGTAAGGCCGCACTCACGCCGGGAACGTCTCCGGACAGGGACGCGGCCTTATTGTCTACAGGTCACCGCCCCTGGGGCCGAAGCCCCTCCCTCAAGGAGCCCTCATGACCGCGCCCGTCGTCCACTCGCTGCGCGAGCAGATCCGCGAGCACATCGTGGAGGGGATCGTCAGCGGGCGCTGGAAGCCGGGCGAGCGGATCGTGGAGCGCAGGATCGCGACCGAGCTGGAGGTCAGCCAGACCCCCGTACGGGAGGCGCTGCGCGAGCTGGAGTCGCTGCGGCTGATCGAGTCTGCCCCCAACAAGGGCGTGCGCGTACGGAATCTGACCGCCGCCGACCTGGAGGAGAGCTACCCCGTCCGGGCCGGTCTGGAGGCCATCGCGGCGGAGCTCGCGGCGGAGAAGCTGGCGGACGACTGCTCGACCCTCGAACCGCATGTCGCCGCCCTGTACGAGGCCGACCGCGCCTCGGACGGAACCGGCCAGGTCCGGCACACCGTGGGTTTCCACCGCGACATGGTGCGCGCGGCCGGGAACTCGGTGCTGCTGCACACCTGGGAAGGGCTGGGCATCGAGGTGTTCACCGCCCTGTCGATCCGCTGGCTGGGGACGGTGCAGCAGTCGTACGCGGAGGAGCACGAGGAGTTGGTCGCCGCGTTCCGCCGCCGGGATCCACGGATCGCCGAGCTGGTGAAGGCCCATGTGCTGGGGTGCGCGCCACGGGCCTGACGCAGTCGAGCCGAGCGCCGCTCACCTGCGAAAACGGCGAAAAATGCGGCACCCCGTGCCCACCCGAAAGGCACCCCGTGCCTACTTTCTCGTGATCAAGAGGTTTTGCCCTCAACCCTTTGATCGATCATCGATCAGCGAGTTAGAGTCGCCGACGGGCCCCTACCAGGGCCCACAGCCCTGTCCTGCCAAAGACCAAGGGCACCCCCCGAACCCTTACCGACGAGGGAACCCCCTTCGACTGAGGAAGGCGGCGACATGACCGACCCCAAGGCCATCCAGCCGAGCGAGCTCGACCAGCTCCCCGACCGCGACCCCGAGGAGACCGCCGAATGGCAGGCCTCCCTGGACGCGGTCACCAAGGCGGCCGGGCCGCACCGTGCCGCGTATCTGATGCGCCGCACACTGGAGCGCGCCGAGGGCAACGGCATCGCGCTGCCCAAGCTCCTGGAGACGGACTACGTCAACACCATCCCGACCGCCGCCGAGCCCGCTGTGGACGGCGACGAGGCGATGGAGCACCGGATCGCCGCCTGGAACCGCTGGAACGCGGCGGCCATGGTGACCCGGGGCAGCAAGCACGGCGTGGGCGGCCACATCGCCACCTTCGCCTCGGCCGCCTGGCTGTACGAGACCGGCTTCAACCACTTCTTCAGAGGCAAGGAGGGCGACGGTTCCGGTGACCAGCTGTACATCCAGGGCCACGCCTCCCCCGGCATCTACGCCCGCGCCTTCCTCGACGGCCGGCTGAACGAGGGCCACCTCGACAACTTCCGCCGCGAGTCGGGCGGCAACGGCCTCCCGTCCTACCCGCACCCGCGCCGGCTGCCCTGGCTGTGGGAGTTCCCGACGGTGTCCATGGGTCTCGGCCCGCTGTCGGCGATCTACCAGGCACGCTTCAACCGGTACCTCACCAACCGCAGCATCAAGGACGTCTCCGCGTCCCACGTATGGGCGTTCCTCGGCGACGGCGAGATGGACGAGCCGGAGTCGACGGCCGCCCTGGCGCTGGCGTCGCGAGAAGGTCTCGACAACCTCACCTTCGTCATCAACTGCAACCTCCAGCGCCTCGACGGCCCGGTCCGCGCGAACTTCAAGATCGTGCAGGAGCTGGAGGCCCAGTTCCGGGGCGCGGGCTGGAACGTCGTCAAGACCCTCTGGGGCACGGCGTGGGACGAGCTGTTCCAGCTCGACACCACGGGCGCGCTCGTCCGCCGGCTGCGCGAGGTTCCGGACGCCCAGGTGCAGACGTACCAGACGCGTGACGCCGCCTACATCCGCGCCGACTTCTTCGGCAAGGACCCGGCGCTCGTCGAGATGGCGAAGCTGCTGAGCGACGACAAGATCCTCGACTGCTTCCACCGCTCGCGCGGGGGCCACGAGTCGCGCAAGGTGTACGCGGCCTACAAGGCGGCGCTCGCGCACAAGGGCGCGCCGACGGTCATCCTGGCCCAGACGGTCAAGGGCTTCACCCTCGGCGAGGGCTTCGCGTCGAAGAACGCCAACCACCAGATGAAGAAGCTGACGGTGGACGAGTTCAAGCAGATGCGTGACCTGCTCGAACTTCCCATCCCTGACAGCCAGTTCGTGGACGGGGTGGTGCCTTATGGCCACCCCGGAGCCGACTCCCCCGAGGTCCGCTACCTCCAGGAGCGCCGCGCTGCGCTCGGCGGCCCGGCCCCGGCCCGTCGTACCCAGACCCTCGCGCCCCTCCCCGCCCCCGCGGAGAAGACGTTCACGTCGTTCGACAAGGGCTCCGGCTCGCAGAACGTGGCGACGACGATGGCCTTCGTACGCCTGGTCAAGGACCTGGTCCGCGACAAGGAGACGGGCCGCCGCTGGGTGCCGATCGTCCCCGACGAGGCGCGCACCTTCGGCATGGAGTCGCTGTTCCCGTCCCTCGGGATCTACTCCCCCAAGGGCCAGACGTACGAGCCGGTCGACCGCGACCAGCTGATGTACTACAAGGAGGCCAAGGACGGCCAGATCCTCAACGAGGGGATCACCGAGGCCGGTTCCATGGCGGACTTCATCGCCGCGTCGACGTCGTACTCGACGCACGGCGAGCCGATGATCCCCTTCTACATCTTCTACTCCATGTTCGGCTGGCAGCGCACGGCCGACCAGATGTGGCAGCTCGGCGACCAGCTCGGCCGCGGCTTCCTCGTCGGGGCGACGGCCGGCCGTACGACGCTGACCGGCGAGGGGCTGCAGCACGCGGACGGTCACTCCCCGGTGATCGCCGCGACCAACCCGGCCGTGCTGTCGTACGACCCTGCCTTCGCGTACGAGGTGGCGGTGATCGTCCGTGACGGTCTGCGCCGTATGTACGGCGAGTCGGCGCCCGGCGAGGACCCGAACGTCTTCTACTACCTGACCGTCTACAACGAGCCGATCCCGCAGCCGGCGAAGCCGTCGACGCCGGAGCTCGACGACGCGATCGTCAAGGGGCTGTACCGCTTCAACACGGCCGAGTCGGCGGGGCTTTCACCCGTCGCCAACGCGCCGCGCATCCAGCTGCTCGGCTCCGGTACGGCCATCCACTGGACCCTGGAGGCGCAGCGGCTGCTCGCCGAGGAGTGGGGCGTGGCGGCCGACGTCTGGTCGGCGACCTCCTGGACCGAGCTGCGGCGCGATGCCCTGGACGCCGACGCGGCACTGCTTCGGGGCGAGGAGCGGGTGCCGTACGTCCGGCAGGCCCTGCAGGGGGCCGAGGGGCCGGTGCTGGCGGTGTCCGACTACATGCGTCAGGTGCCGGACCAGATCGCCCAGTGGGTCGAGCAGGACTACTCGTCGCTGGGCGCGGACGGATTCGGACTGTCGGACACGAGGGACGCGGCGCGGCGGTACTTCGGGGTCGACGCGGAGTCGATCGTCGTGGCGGCGTTGGCGCAGTTGGCCCGGCGGGGGGAAGTTCGGGCCGCGGCGGTCAAGGAGGCTCGGGAGCGGTACGGGCTGTAAGGGGGTTCGCCCACCCGCCCGTTTCCAGTCCGTTCGCCGGGTGCCCTCGAACCTCTCGACGGTGCCCGGCGATCGGCGGTGGCGGCCCGATCCCGCCCAGGGTGGCCATCATGAACCCATGCGTGCTGCCCGTCTCATCAAAATGGTGCTGCTGCTCCAGTCCAGGCCCTCCATGACCGCCGCCGAGCTGGCCCGGGAACTGGAGGTCTCCGAGCGCACCGTCACCCGCGACGCCCAGGCACTGTCCGAGGCCGGCGTCCCCGTGTACGCCGACCGGGGGCGGGCCGGCGGATACCGGCTGATCGGCGGGTACCGCACCCGGCTCACCGGACTGGCCCGCGGCGAGGCGGAGGCGCTGTTCCTGAGCGGAGTGCCGGGCGCCCTGCGCGAGATGGGACTGGAGGACACCGCCTCCGCCGCCCGCCTCAAGGTGTCCGCCGCTCTGCTGCCC
Source organism: Streptomyces sp. AK08-02 (assembly GCF_033795085.1). Taxonomy (NCBI): domain Bacteria; kingdom Bacillati; phylum Actinomycetota; class Actinomycetes; order Kitasatosporales; family Streptomycetaceae; genus Streptomyces; species Streptomyces sp. AK08-02. Next base: position 135,260 of record NZ_JARAZV010000027.1, on the reverse strand, counting down.
TCCCTCCGCGACGCCCCCCGGACCGCCGCCCAGCGGTTCCACCTGGACGCGCCCGCCTGGTTCAGCGAGCCCACCGTCCCCGAGTCGCTGCCCGCCGTCGCGGACGCGGTGTGGGACGACCGTCCGATCCTGGCCCGCTACCGGCGCGGTGGCCCCGGCGGCGACGGGGACACCGACGTGGAGCGCACGCTGGAGCCGTACGGGCTCGTCCTGAAGGCGGGCGTCTGGTACCTGTGCGCCCGGGTGCCGGACCAGGTCGACCATGGTTCCGGGCCCTTTCGGGTGTACCGCGTCGACCGGTTCACCTCGGTCCAGGTTTCCGGCCAGGTTTCCGTCCAAGGGCATCGCCCCCGCTTCACTCGCGACGACGACTTCGATCTCCCGGCCTTCTGGGAGGAGCGGGCGGAGCAGTTCGCGCGGTCGATCCTGCGCGCCGAGGTCGTCGTACGGCTCTCGGCGGAGGGGGTACGCAGACTGGGGTACGTCGTCGACCCCGTGTCCGCCCGGGACGCGTTGTCGGCCGGCGGCGAGCCCGACGAGCGGGGCCGGGTCACCGTGACGCTCGCCGTGGAGTCGTCGGAGGTGGCGCATACGCAGCTGGCGACGCTCGGTCCGGAGGCGGAGGTACTGGCGCCGGCCGAACTGCGGGCACGGTTCGCGCGGGACGCGCGGCGGCTCGGGGCGCTGTACTCCGATCCCGGAGAGGCTTGAGACCCGTGGGCCTGTACACCCCGTCACATTCCGTGCGGCTCCACGTGCGTCCCTCCCCCTCAGGCCCGATGCTGGACCCGTGATGGACGAGACGGAGTTCTGGAAGCTGGTGGACACGACCCGCGAGGCCGCCGAGGGCGACCCCGAGGATCAGGCCGATCTGCTGGTGGAGCGGTTGCTCCAGCTCGACCCGGACTCGGTGCTCGACTTCGCCCGGCATTTCGAGGTCCGTTACAACCGCGCCTACCGTTGGGACCTGTGGGGCGCCGCCCGGGTGCTGCTCGACGGGGCCGACGACGAAGCCTTCGACTTCTTCCGGTGCTGGCTGATCGGCCAGGGCCGTGAGGTCTTCGAGGGTGCCCTGCACGGCGACCCGGACTCGCTCGCCGATCTCCTGGACGACTTCGACGCGGAGATCGACGGGGACGGAGAGGAGTTGGGCTACGCGGCCGACGAGGCGTACGAGCAGCTCACCGGCGCCGTCGCCCCGGATCTGGGCATTCCGCCCGCACCCGCCGAACCCGAGGGCACGCCCCTCCCCCTGGAGAACGAGGGGGCGCTCGCCGACCGGTATCCCAAGCTGTGGCAGCGGTTCAAGGGCGCCTGAGGGCCTGTGGACCGGTCGCGGCCGGCACTTGTCGTCAGCTCCCGCACCTTCGCGCCACCAACGCTTCCAACACCTCCCGCGCCTCAGGCCGCCGTGCCGCGGCGGCGGGTCAGGTCCGAGGGGATGTACGCCTGCTGCGTGGGGTCCGCCCGTACCGTGTGGTGGTGCAGGGGAGCCCGGTTGGCCTGGTCGAGGGCGGATGCCGTGACCGCCGCCGGGCCCAGGACGACCGTCGCCACCGCGCAGAGCACGGCCCACGGATTCCGCACGGCCCCGGTCCAGCCGCCGGAAGCCCTCTCGCCGCGGACCGATTCGGTCCGTCCGGCCCCCTCGGCCCGTCCGGTCCCCTCGATCGGCCCCAGCGGGTTCGTACGACTGCTGCTGCTCATGGTCCCCACCTCCGGTCAGTGCGTACGACGAAGGTAGGACGGGGAGTTGGGGCGCATCCCTGAGCGCGCTGTGTCGTACCTGTGAGCCCGTCGGAACCCGCGCCGGCCCGTGTGCGTACCTCCTCGGCTCAGCGGCGGCCCTGCAGACGTGCCGCCGCCTTCCTGATCGCCGGGAGGCGGGCCGTGAGGGCGGCGCCGGGACAGCTCGTCATGTAGCCGGCGTTGTGGCCGGCCAGGGCGGGCAGGGTGACAGTGGTACCGGAGGCGAAGCGGCTGAGGGAGTTGCTGGAGACCAGGCGGGCGGTGCCGCGCGGGTCGGTGTCCGAGAGGCCGAGTTTCCAGGCGGTGAGGGCGGCGATCGCGTCGGTCATGGCCTGCGGCACGGGCACTCCCGCCGTGAAGGTGCCGAGGGCGGCGACGCCGGCGGTGCGATGGTTGAAGCCCTGGGTGTGGGCGCCGGTGACGGGGCGGTCGACACCGCCCGCGCGGCCCTCGTAGATGGTTCCGCAGCGGTCGACGACGAAGTTGTAGCCGATGTCGTCCCAGTCGCGGGAGCCGGTCTGGCCCGCGTACACGTAGCGGATGAGGCGGGGCGCGTCGGCGCAGTCGTAGCCGTTGGGCGAGTCGGTGTGGTGGACGAAGACGGCCACGACCCGGTCGTCGTAGCGCGGCGGTGGCTGATCGCCCTCGGCGTCCCCGATCCAGGCGGTTCGGGGGACGATGCGCGGCTTGGCGGCCAGGTGGGTGAGGGCCGGGCGGACCGGGGCGGGGCGGGTCGCGGCGGGGCGCGCCCGGAGCGGGGCCGTGCGGTGGTCGCCGGCCGCGCACAGGACCAGTCCGACACCGGCGGCCATGCCGGGCAGCCAGACGAGCACCACGCGGACGGCGCGCGGCACGCGCACACGGCGGACACGCGAGCCACCCATGGACCGCAGGGACCCCATGGGCCCCACTGTGGCCGCGTTCCGTTCCGCCCGCGATGTGTGGTGTGCCACTTGGTGGAACCAACGTCCCGGTCCGGGACGTTTTTACAGGTCCAGGCTCCCGATGGGCGCATGTGACTGATCGGCGACTGATCACCGGGCCCGTCCCGCGCGTACTACCGCATGTGAACAGCGTGTACCGCGCGTACGGGGGACCGAAGGGTCCAGAAGGAAGGCGGCCGGAGTGGACCTGCTCGACATCCTGCTGTTGCTGGTGATCCTCGGCTATGCCGCGTCCGGGTACCGGCGCGGCCTGGTGGCGGGCTGTGTCTCCCTGGCAGGGTTCGTGGGCGGCGCCGTCATCGGCGTGTGGGTGCTGCCGTGGATCATGGAGCTGGTGACGGCGGGGACGCCCGCGGCGACGGTGACGGCCGTGCTGACGGTGCTGGTGCCGGCCGTGGTGGGCCATGAGCTGATGGGCAGGTTCGCGCTGAAACTGCGCCACGAGCTGGACCGGGGGCCGCTGCGGATCGCCGACGGGGTGGGCGGGGCCGTGGCCAACGCGGTCGCCGTGCTGCTGGTGTCCTGGGTGGCCGCCAGCGTCCTGGGCGCGTCCTCCTCACCGCTGGTCACGACGGCGATCCGGGACTCGGCGCTGCTGGGCACGGTGCAGGACGCGATGCCGGACACCACCCCGACCTGGTTCTCGCGGGCCACGTCCGCGCTCACCCAGGCGGGCTTCCCCCAGGTCTTCAACCCCTTCGAGAACGAACCGGCGACGAGTGTCGCCAAGCCCACCGGTGACAGTGTCACGGCGAGCGCGACGAACGCGGCCAAGCTGAGCACGGTCAAGATCGAGGGCGTCGCGGGCACCCAGGGCCGTGAGGGCAGCGGTTTCGTGTTCTCGTCCCGGCATGTGATGACCAACGCCCACGTGGTGGCGGGCATCGACGATCCGACCGTCCGGGTCGGCGGTGTCGGGACGGCGCACAAGGCGACGGTGGTGCTCTTCGACCCCGAGAAGGACGTGGCCGTGCTGTACGTCCCGGATCTGCGCGCGCCCGTCCTGCGCTTCGACGACAGCGCGAAGCGGGGCGACTCGGCGGTGGTCGCGGGCTACCCGCAGGACGGCGACCTGAATCTGCAGGCCGCCACGGTCGCCGACAAGGTCCGGGCGCGCGGCCAGAACATCTACAACAGCGAGACGGTGACCCGCGAGATCTACTCGATCCGCTCGACCGTCCGCCCCGGCAACTCCGGCGGCCCGCTCCTCACCACCGACGGCAAGGTGTTCGGCGTGGTCTTCGCCCGCTCCACGTCCGACGCCGAGACGGGCTACGTCCTGACGGTGGACGAGGTCCGCGGCGACGCCGAACGGGCGACCGCATCGACGAGGCCGGTGGACACGGGCGACCTGGTCACGTCCTAGAGCACTCCCAAACCGCCCCTGCACCACTCCGGACGCCTGGGTGTCCGCGGCGGAACTACAGCGACCGGCCCATGAGTACGTCGTCCACGAACTCCCCGTCCAGCAGGAACTCCCGGGGCTGTACGCCCTCGACGGCGAAGCCCTCCGACTCGTACAGCTTGCGCGCCGTGGCGTTGTGCCCGAGGACGCGCAGCGAGAGGCGCAGGGCGCCCCGGCGGCGGGCCTCGGTCACGGCGGCCCGGACCAGCAGCCGGCCGACGCCCGTGCCGCGCGCCTCGTCGGAGACGGCGAGGCCCTGGATCTGCAGGACGTGCGCGTTCGACGCGAGCGGAGTGGGCCGGGCGAGCCTGACATAGCCCAGGACCCGGCCGTCCCCGGTCACGGCGACCAGGTGGTCGCCCGGTTCGGCGCTCTCGCGGAAGAACGGCGTGTACGGCGGTGTGGGCCGGGGCGTGACCGCGTGCAGGGTGGACCAGGTGGCGCGGTCGAGCCTGCCCAGTGCCTCGTCGTCCTCGGTCCGGGCGGGGCGCACGAACGGCCCGGGGCCCGCGGGACGCTCCTGACCCTCCTGCCCGTGCTGTCCCTCGTGACCTTCGTACGGCTGATGCGGTTGCCGCGGTTGCTGTGACTCGGGTGGCATGCGGGTCACTCTAGGACGGGGGTACGACAACGGGCCCGGGGACGGTGGCGCAGGATGGGGGGTATGGAACGCTCGCGAATCGCGGTGGCCGGTGCGTCCGGTCTCATCGGTACGGCCCTGGTACGGTCCCTGACCGCCGACGGGCACGAAGTCACCCGCCTGGTACGGCACGCGCCCCGGACGAAGGACGAGGTCCGCTGGGACCCCGAACGGCGGACGATCGACGCGGCCGGGCTCGCGGGCTGCACCGCGGTGGTGAATCTGGCCGGGGCGGGGGTCGGCAGCCGGCGCTGGACGGACTCGTACAAGCGGACGATCCGCGACAGCCGTGTCCTGGGCACGGCGACACTCGCCGAGGCCGTCGCCTCGATGGACGAGCCGCCGCGGGTCTTCGTGAACGGCAGCGCGATGGGCTACTACGGGGAGACCGGCGACCGGACCGTGGACGAGGACTCCCCCGCGGGGGACGGTTTCCTGCCGTCGGTGTGCGTGGAGTGGGAGGAGGCCGCGGGCGCCGCCCGGGAAGCGGGCGTACGGACGGTCTTCGTGCGGACCGGGCTGGTGGTGGCGAGCGGCGGCGGCGCCTGGGGCAAGCTGTTCCCCCTGTTCAAGGCGGGCCTGGGCGGGCGGATGGGCGACGGTTCCCAGTACTGGTCGTTCATCGCGCTGCGGGACGAGGTGGCGGCGATCCGGCATCTCGTCGACACCGACGGACTGTCCGGACCGTTCAACCTGACGGCTCCGCAGCCGCTCACCAACCGGGAGATCACGGCGGCGATGGGGCGTGTGCTGCACCGGCCGACGCTCTTCACGGTGCCCGCGCCCGCTTTGAAACTGGCGCTGGGCGAGATGTCCGGGGACGTGCTCGGCAGCGCCCGGGTGCTGCCGAAGCGGCTGCTGGAGTCGGGGTTCACGTTCGCGTTCCCGGAGATCGACGACGCGATCCGGGCGGCGCAGGCCTGACCCCTTCTCCGCGCCCCTGACACACCTCCCGGATGACCGAGTGCGACCGTATGCGACCGCTGTGCGACCGTGCCCTGTTCATGCGCGACTTCCGCCTGCCCTGAGCCGCCCTACTCTCGATCCGAGCGATCCGAGAGGTCCGAAGTATCCGAACTCGCTTATCCCGTACGCCTGTTGGGGCAACGGTGCCCCGGCCGGCCGCGTCACCGCGATCAAGGGAGGGCACGTGCTTGAGCCCGCGTACCAGGCGGACGTCGTCATCGTGGGAGCCGGGGTCGCCGGACTCGCGGCGGCTCATCGGCTGACCAGCGCAGGAGTAACGACCGCGGTCCTGGAGGCCGCCCCTTACGTCGGCGGCCGGATGGCGACCGAGAAGGTCGACGGTTTCCGCCTCGACCGGATCGGGCAGCTGCTGTCCACGTCGTATCCCGAACTGCGGCTGACCGCCGGCCTCGACACTCTTGTCCTGCGCACCTTCGCACCCGGTGTCCTGGTGCACAGCGACGGACGACGGCATCGCGCGGGCGCTCCGCTGGGCGGAGGGGGCGCACGGGGCGCGCTCGGCACTGTGCGCGCCCTGGCGAGCGCCCCGAGGCCGGCGCGGACGGGCGGTTCCCCCCGGCTGACGGCATCGGCGGGGGCGCGCACCGGCGCACAGTTCGGCGGGGCGGTGGGTGGCGCGGTCGGCGGAGCGGTCGATCAGGCCCGGTTGGGTGCCGCGCTGAGCCGGCTCGCCGGGGTCCCCCTGCACCGGCTGCTGGCCCGCCCCGAGTTCCCGGCGGCCCAGGCCCTGGCCAACCGCGGCCTGCCCGCCCGTACGGTCGAGGGCTTTCTGCGTCCGCTGCTCGCCGCGCTGCTCTGCGACCCCGAGCTGTCCACGTCGAGCCGGTGCGCGGATCTGGCGCTGCGGGCGTTCGCGAGCGGCCGACTGTGTGTGCCGGAGGGCGGCGCGGAGACCCTGCCGGAGCTGCTGTCGCGGGCGCTGCCGCCCGGCACCGTGCACACCGGGGTGCGGGTCACGTCCATCGCCACGAACCTCGTGACCACCGCCGACCACGGCGAACTGCGCTGCCGGGCCGTCCTGGTGGCGACCGACGCGCGCACCGCCGCCGGTCTGCTGCCCGGTCTGCGCGTACCCGACTTCCACCCGGTGACCGTCGTCCACCACACGGCCGACGAGGCGCCCGCGACCGGCGCGTTCCTGCTGCTGGACGCGGACCGCGCGGGCCCGGTCGCGCACACGGCGGTGGTCAGCCGCGTGGACCCGTCCCGCTCCCCCGCCGGCCGCCCGTTGATCTCGTCGACGGTGCTGGGCGCTCCGCCGCAGGACGTGGACTCGGCGGTGCGCGCCCATCTGTCCCGCCTCTACGGCATGTCGACCACGCGCTGGGAGACGCTGGCCGTGCACCACACCGCCGAGGCGGTGCCCGCGATGCGCCCGCCGCACGACCTGCGCCGCCCGGTACGGCTGCTGGCGGGCCTGTACGTGTGCGGAGACCACCGGGACACGAGCACCGTCCAGGGCGCCCTGCACTCCGGGCACCGGGCCGCGGCCGCGGTCCTGACGGACCTGGGCGCGGGCCCGATGCACGTGGCGGAGCCACTGCGAACGTCAGCGGCAACCGCAGGGACAGCGGCAGCGGAGACCGCGGACGAAGAGGCGGCGGCCGCGTGAGTCAGCCGAGCGCGGCGACCTTGTCGCGGTACCCCCTGACCGGCGCCGCGTCCTTGTAGGGCTCCAGGCGCCGCTCGAAGTCCCGTACGTACTCGGTCGCCCGCACCGAGCGCATCTCCGCCGCCGCGCCGGCCGCCTCGGCACCCAGCAGGCAGGCCTGGTCGAGCTCGCCGAGGCCCAGCCGGGCCGAGGCGAGCACGACGCGGCAGAAGAGGCGGCTGCGGGCGAAGGCGGGAGCGCGCAGCTGGAGCGAGCGCTCCGCGTGCTGGACGGCGGCGCGGAACTGCTGGAGATCTCGGTGGCAGTGCCCGAACTCGTCGGCGAGCTGGGCCTCGTCGAAGAACCTCGCCCAGTGCGGGACCTCGTCGCCGGGCCGGGCCGCTTCGAGCGCCCGTTCGGCCCGGACCAGGGAGGCGGTGCAGGCCCTGACCTCGCCCAGCACCCCGTGGGCGCGCGCCTCGCACGCGTGCAGCAGCGACTGCACGACGGGCGGCGCGGTGGTACCGACACCCTGCTGGGCCACCCGCGCGAGCTGCACGGCCTCCCGCCCGTGCCCGAGGTAGACGGCCTGGCGGCTCATGGTGGCCAGTACGTACGAGCCGTACGCCCGGTCCCCGGCCGCCTGCGCGAGCCTGAGCGCCTGGACGAAGTAGCGCTGCGCGAGGCCGTGCGCGGCGATGTCGTACGACGTCCAGCCCGCGAGCCGGGTGAGGTCGGAGGCGGCGGCGAACAGGCGGCGGCCGGTCTGCTCGCCGTAGGTGCCGCGCAGCATGGGCTCGGTCTCGTGTTCCAGGTAGCGGACGAGTGCCTGGCGGGCGTGGCCTCCCCCGTAGGCGTCGTCGAGGGTGCGGAACAGCTCGCCGACCGAGCGGAGCGCGGAGATGTCGCCTCCGGTGACCTTCTGCCCGGGGCCGCGCTCGGCCTGCCCGCGCTGCCGGGGTACGCCGGACCGCCCCTGCACGGGCACCCGTACGACGGGCTGGTCGCCGCGCCCGACCCGGTCGTCGGGCCGCCCGATCAGCCAGTCCCGGCTGGGCACGACGAGCCCGGCCGGGGTGAAGGCGATCTTGCGCAGCTCGGCGTGGCTGCCGGAGTCCTTGCGCCACAGTCCGCTGACGATGTCGACGGCCTCCTCGGGGCTGGACGCGAACTCCAGCCCCGCGTAGACGGGCGCGCAGGCGTCGAGCCCGAGGTCCTGGGCGGTGAGGCGTCGCCCGAGGCGCCGGGTGAACACCTCGGCGATGAGGGCGGGGGTGGTGCCGCGGGGCTGCTGTCCGCGCAGCCAGCGGGTCACCGATGTCTTGTCGTATCTGAGATCAAGGCCGTGTTCGAGACCGAGCTGATCCACTCGGCGGGCCAGACCCGCGTTGGAGAATCCCGCTTCTGCGATGAGCGCGGCGAGCTGTCGATTGGGAGTGCGCTGCGCGGGTCGTTCCGTCATCTGCGGTGCGGTCTCCTGCCTTCGGGCCCTCTGATGTGCCCGGATTCCTGGTGAGCAGCCCTTTTTGGCCTCGTGAACGGCGCGAATGTAGCGGAGCGTAAGCGGCCGATAGCACATTCCGCCGTTCATTCATCCGATCGTGTGAGAATCGGGCGTCGGACTGACGGGGAACGGCCGGACGTACAGTGGTTCGGGCGCGTTACGCGCCTGACGCGCGGCTGCCGAGCAAGCCGCTGAAGGAGCCAGGGAGGCGCCACCGTGAGTGGTGAGTTGCGGTTCGTCCGGATGGGATTCGGCGCCGACGGCGTCGAGTACGTCGACTACCAGGCGGCCTGGGACGAGCAGCGCCGGGTGCACGCGGCCCGTTTCGCGGACGAGATCCCCGACACGTGCCTCCTCCTCGAACACCACCCGGTCTACACGGCCGGCCGGCGCACCGACCCGAGCGAGCGCCCCCTCGACGGCACACCGGTCATCGACGTGGACCGCGGCGGCAAGATCACCTGGCACGGCCCGGGCCAGCTGGTGGGCTACCCCATCCAGAAGCTGCCGCGTCCGGTGGATGTCGTGGCGCACGTACGGCGGCTGGAGGACGCGCTGATCCGCGCCTGTGCGGAGTTCGGGGTGGAGACGTCCCGGGTGGAGGGGCGCAGCGGGGTGTGGGTGCTGGGCGACCCGGTCGAGCAGCGGCCGGCGTCCGCGCTCGGCGGCCTCTCGCTGGATCTGGATCCCCGGCTGCACGACGACGAGTTCGACCCCCGGATGAACGGGCCCGAGTACGCGCCGTCCAACGCCGGGCAGCGGCGGGAGGACCGGAAGGTCGCGGCGATCGGGATCCGGGTGGCGAAGGGCGTCACCATGCACGGCTTCTCGCTGAACGTGAACCCGGACAACGTCTGGTTCGACCGGATCATCCCGTGCGGGATCCGGGACGCGGGGGTCACGTCGCTCGCGAACGAGCTGGGGCGGGATGTGACGGTGGGGGAGGTTCTGCCGGTGGTGGAGCGGCATCTCCGGGAGGTCATGGAGGGGGCGGAGCCGCGGGCTCGGGAGATCGAGCGGGCGTCGGCGTAGGGGTTTTCTTCGCCCCCGCCGCCCCTACCCGTCCCATCCGTTCCTGGGGGCTGCGCCCCCAGACCCCCCATCGGCCCTGAAGGGGCCTCGTCCTCAAACGCCGGACGGGCTGAATACGGGAATGGCATGCCGTTCCGCAGGGTTGGCCCCCATCAAGGGCCGCAACGTACGGGCGTACCCTTGTGTACGCCGAAGAATCGAAGCTAAAGGGAGCCATCGTGTCCGCAGTCGCACCCGACGGACGCAAGATGCTGCGCCTGGAGGTCCGGAACGCCCAGACCCCCATCGAGCGCAAGCCCGAGTGGATCAAGACCCGGGCGAAAATGGGTCCCGAGTACACGAAGATGCAGAACCTCGTGAAGAGCGAGGGCCTGCACACCGTCTGCCAGGAAGCCGGCTGTCCCAACATCTACGAGTGCTGGGAGGACCGCGAGGCCACCTTCCTCATCGGCGGTGACCAGTGCACCCGGCGCTGCGACTTCTGCCAGATCGACACCGGCAAGCCCGAGGCCCTCGACCGCGACGAGCCCCGTCGCGTCGGTGAGTCCGTGGTCACGATGGACCTCAACTACGCCACCATCACCGGCGTCGCCCGCGACGACCTGGAGGACGGCGGCGCCTGGCTGTACGCCGAGACCGTGCGCCAGATCCACCAGCAGACCGAGGCTCGGGCGGAGGGGCGTACCAAGGTCGAGCTGCTCGCGCCCGACTTCAACGCCGTACCGGAGCTGCTGGCCGAGGTCTTCTCCTCCCGGCCCGAGGTCTTCGCGCACAACGTCGAGACGGTCCCCCGCATCTTCAAGCGCATCCGCCCCGGCTTCCGCTACGACCGCTCGCTCAAGGTCATCACCGACGCCCGCGACTACGGTCTGGTCACGAAGTCGAACCTGATCCTCGGCATGGGCGAGACCCGCGAGGAGGTCAGTGAGGCGCTGCGCCAGCTGCACGAGGCCGGGTGCGAGCTGATCACCATCACGCAGTACCTGCGTCCGACCGTCCGGCACCACCCCGTCGAGCGCTGGGTCAAGCCGCACGAGTTCGTCGAGCTGAAGGAGGAGGCCGAGCAGATCGGCTTCTCCGGGGTCATGTCCGGCCCGCTGGTGCGTTCCTCGTACCGCGCCGGCCGCCTGTACCAGATGGCCGTCGAGAAGCGCGGCTCGTACATCGCCTCGCAGGCGGTCTGAGCCGCCCCGAGACCGGGTACGGCCGCTGACGTACCGTCACTCTCCCTGCCCAGCGGGGGTGTGACGGGGGTGCGGCAGACGTGTGAATTCGCGCACAAGCGACTACCCGCCAGTAACAGCTGATTCCGTGCGGTCCTGACCGTCCTCGCAGATGAGGGCACACGTCAGGGCCGCATCGGCGTTTTCACCTTCCGTATCAAGGCTTCACCGGTGTTTGACCGGCAAGTCACGCCCTGGTAACACCAATCAGTGACCCTGGTTTTACACGATGTGCACCCTTACCCAGAGCCGTCCCGAGGGGGGACCTCCATCATGCAGGCCGCGCCCGTTAGCGCCACGCCCATCCCGTCCTTCACCGACGCGCTGCGCGCCGTCGAGTCGTTGCTCATGGGCAACGGCCAGCGCATCGCCCGCCAGAACGCCTGGACCTCCGTCCTGGAGGACCGTCGCCGCGCCAAGGACCGGGTCGAGGCGCAGCGCGTCCTCGAACAGTCCGTGGCCGCCCACCTCTGACACCACTTCCCGGTTCCCCGGCGACACCGCCGTCGTCGGCGCTTCCGAGGCCACGTAGACTTCACGGCATGGCGAGGAAGGAACCCGCGGCGGACGCCGCGAACCCCGGGCGACTCAAGCAGATCGCTCTGACGTACAAAATGACCCGCAAGGCCGACAAGAAGATCGGTCTTGTACTCGCGGCTGTCGGAATCAGCACCCTCGGTGTCTTCCTCGCGATCGGCTTCCTGATCGGTCACCCGATCTATCTCGGCATTCTCGGCCTCCTGCTCGCCTTCCTCGCGACGGCGATCGTGTTCGGGCGCCGGGCCGAGCGGGCCGCCTTCGGGCAGATGGAGGGCCAGCCGGGTGCCGCTGCGGCCGTGCTGGACAACATCGGCCGAGGCTGGACGACGACTCCGGCGGTGGCGATGAACCGCAGCCAGGACGTGGTGCACCGCGCGGTCGGCAAGGCCGGCATCGTTCTGGTCGCCGAGGGCAACCCGAACCGGGTGAAGAGCCTGCTGGCCGCCGAGAAGCGGAAGATGTCCCGCATCGTCGCGGACGTGCCGGTGCACGACCTGCTGGTCGGCACGGGTGAGGGCCAGATCGAGCTGAAGAAGCTCCGCACGACCATGCTGAAGCTGCCGCGCGTGCTCGCCGGCCCCCAGGTGACCGCCACCAACGACCGGCTGCGGGCGATGGGCGACCTGATGAGCAACATGCCTCTGCCGAAGGGCCCGATGCCCAAGGGGATGCGCATGCCGCGCGGCGGCAAGACCCGCTGACGCGGACAGGCGAGCGACACCGCGCACCACGCCCGTACGACGGCTCGTACGACGATGGGGGCGCCCGGATCCACTCCGGGCGCCCCCATCGTCGTACGTCGTGACGGGCCGTACGAGGTGGTGCGAGGTGGCGCCGAGGTCAGATCCGTACTTCCACGGTGCGGGCCAGCCGGTCGTGCAGCCCTCGGCCGTCGCGGTCCCAGACCATGGCCGGAACGGCGACGCACAGCAGGGCCGTGCGGAGCAGCGCGCGCAGGGGGTTCACGCGGCCGGTGTCCAGGGCGACCACACGCAGGCCGAAGAGTCGCTTGCCCGGCGTGAAACCGACGGTTCCGACCGTCACGGCACCCATGACGAAGAAGATCAGCAGGGCCCAGTTGCCGGTCGCCTGGTTGTAGCCGTCGGTGAGCAGGCCGTATGCGATCAGGAGGCACATGCCCCAGTCGACGGCCAGGGCGCCGAGGCGGCGGCCCGGGCGGGCGATCGAGCCCGGCCCCTCCTCCGGCAGACCGAGTTGTTCGCCCCGGTAGCCGAAGTCGACACCGGCTTCCTCCGCGGCTGCGCGCGGTCCGGAGAGCCACGAGCCGATTGCGTCCCTGTTGTCCACCCGACCACCGTACTGCTCGCGTTTTTCGATACCTACAGGTGGGTCGCCCCGCCGGAGTCCGGTTAACTTGGTCGAAACAAATGGGTCATGCCTGAGAAATCACCTGTCCCTAAGGTCGGATCCAACGTGTGCCACCGCACTGGCCGCACGAACGAACTACCACCCCGGCACGGACGGCCGGGAGTAGGAGGAGCTGGATGTTCCAGAATGCCGACGACGCCAAGAAGTACATCGCGGACGAGGACGTCAAGTTCGTCGACGTCCGCTTCTGCGACCTGCCGGGTGTGATGCAGCACTTCACACTGCCGGCGTCGGCCTTCGACCCGGACGAGGAACTGGCCTTCGACGGCTCCTCGATCCGAGGCTTCCAGGCCATCCACGAGTCCGACATGGCGCTCCGCGCCGACCTGTCCACGGCACGGGTCGACCCGTTCCGCCGTGACAAGACGGTCAACATCAACTTCTTCATCCACGACCCGATCACGGGCGAGCAGTACTCCCGTGACCCGCGCAACGTGGCCAAGAAGGCCGAGGCCTACCTCGCGTCGACCGGTATCGCGGACACCGCGTACTTCGGTCCCGAGGCCGAGTTCTACGTCTTCGACAGCGTGCGCTTCGCCACCGGCGCGAACGAGTCCTTCTACCACATCGACTCCGAGGCCGGCGCCTGGAACACCGGTGCGGTCGAGAACAACCGTGGTTACAAGGTCCGCTACAAGGGCGGTTACTTCCCGACCCCGCCGGTCGACCACTTCGCCGACCTGCGTGCCGAGATCTCCCTGGAACTGGCCAACTCCGGCCTTCAGGTCGAGCGCCAGCACCACGAGGTGGGCACCGCCGGCCAGGCCGAGATCAACTACAAGTTCAACACGCTGCTCGCCGCGGCCGACGACCTCCAGCTCTTCAAGTACATCGTGAAGAACGTGGCCTGGCGCAACGGCAAGACCGCGACCTTCATGCCGAAGCCGATCTTCGGTGACAACGGCTCGGGCATGCACGTCCACCAGTCGCTGTGGACCGGCGGCCAGCCGCTCTTCTACGACGAGGCCGGTTACGCGGGCCTGTCGGACACCGCCCGCTACTACATCGGCGGCATCCTCAAGCACGCCCCGTCGCTGCTCGCCTTCACCAACCCGACGGTGAACTCGTACCACCGCCTGGTCCCGGGCTTCGAGGCGCCGATCAACATGGTGTACTCGCAGCGCAACCGCTCCGCGGCCATGCGTATCCCGATCACGGGCTCCAACCCGAAGGCCAAGCGCGTCGAGTTCCGTGCGCCCGACTCCTCCGGCAACCCGTACCTCGCCTTCTCCGCCCTGCTGCTGGCGGGCCTGGACGGCATCAAGAACAAGATCGAGCCGGCCGAGCCGATCGACAAGGACCTGTACGAGCTGGCTCCCGAGGAGCACGCGAGCGTGGCGCAGGTCCCGACCTCCCTCCCGGCGGTCCTCGACTCCCTCGAGCGCGACCACGAGTTCCTCCTCCAGGGCAACGTGTTCACGCCGGACCTGATCGAGACGTGGATCGACTTCAAGCGCACGAACGAGATCGCGCCGCTGCAGCTGCGTCCGCACCCGCACGAGTTCGAGCTGTATTTCGACGTGTGAGTCGGCCGGCGCCGCCAGGCGCCCGGTAGCCGTGCATGTACGTCAGCGCCCTCGCCCCGGTTTCTCCGGTGGCGGGGGCGCTGTCGTGTTCGGGCTCTGAGATTCGGGGTTCGGGGCGGGGTTCGGCCAGGGGGCCTGACAGGGCCGACGGGTGTTGTCAGAGGGGCCCGCTAGTCTGAAACAGACCTCGCAGGGGCATGCGGTCAGACCGGACACGAAGGGCGACGGGGGCATGACGGGTATGACGGGGAAGTCCGAACACGGCGACAGGGAGCGGGAGTTCGACCACCGCTGGGCAAGAGACGCCCCGCACAAGGAGCCTTCCGCCCGGGCCCGAATGCTCGCGGCCCGCTGGAAGGAGAACCCTCCGGAGCCGGTGCCGTTCCGGGCCGAACCCGTGGGGTCGGGGCCGCGCCGGTCGTCCTGGATATCGACGGCCGTGGTCCTCGGCTGCGTCGCCGCGGTCATCCTGCTGCTGGGGTACGCGCAGTTCCAGGCGCCGTACTAGTCACTGGTCGCTGGTCCTACTGGCTGTGCCGACGTGAGTTCCTGGCAGGCCGTAAATCGTGCGACCGATGGTCGGGCACCGGCCTACGATCACGCGATACGGCAGGCGGAACCAGGGGCGGGCGCGGGCATGGACGACGACAACAGAAGTGGCGGAGTGGCGGCGCAGCGGCTGGCCAGGGGGGCCGCACTGCCGGAGGTGCTCGACATCGGTGACCCGATGGCCTGGCTCTCGCTGGACGAGGGCACTCGGTACTGGTCCCACTGGCTCCGGCCGGGGCTGCTGCCTCCCCTCGGCGACGTCGACGGCCGTCGCGGTTGGCCCACCGCCCTCCCCGAGTCCCTGCTCGCGCTCGCGCTGTGCCACCGCGACGGGCGGGTGCGGGAGGCGGCTCTCGGTCAGGCGGCCGGGTGTCCGGCGGTGTGGCCGCTGGTCGTCGTCCGCACCGCCGACTGGGTGTCTGCCGTGCGGGAGCGCGCCCGGGAGGTGCTGCGGGCGGTTCTCCACGACGCGGACACGGCCGTCCGGCTCGCCCCGATGATCCTGCTCGGCGCCCGCCGAGGCCGAGGGGTCTTCGCCGTCGACCTGCTCGACGAGGTGCTGCGCCGGTCACCCCGCGAGCTCCTCGTACCGCTGTTCACCGATCCCGGCCGGAACGTACGCCGGTTCGCGTATCGCCTGGCCGTCGAGGAAAGGCGCCTGTCGCCGGCCGAACTCGCCCGCACCGCCGCCCGCGACCCCGATCCCGTCGTCCAGAACTTCTGCGCCGAGGCCGCCCTGGCCGTCGTACCGGAGGGCGAAGTCGACGGTGGTGTGCTCGACGCGCTGCTCGGTGCGCGCGGGCCGCAGGTGCGGTCCGCCGGGGTGACCGCGCTGCGGCGGGCGGGGCAGGCGGAGCGGGCCGAGGAGTTTCTCGCGGACCGGTCCGGGCTGGTGCGGGCCTGTGCGCGGTATGTCGTACGACAGTCGGGCGGCGATCCGACGGCCTGGTACCGGGACCGGTGTGCCCGCCCGGACGACCCGGCACTGCCTCCCGGGGCGGTCGCCGGGCTGGCGGAGTGCGGGGAACGGGCGGACGCGGAGCTGCTGTGGCCGCTGGTCGGTCATCCCGCCCCCGGGGTGCGGGCGCGGGCGGTGGCGGGGCTGCGGACGCTGGACGTGACGGACGTACGACGGCTGCGGGCGCTGCTCGACGACCCGGCGCCCGGTGTGACGCGGGAGGTGACATCGGCGTTGTTGCCGTTCGCCAGGTCGCTGGACACCGACGGGCTGGCGGAGCGCCTGGGAGACGGGTCGCCGCGGCACGTTCGGCTGGCCGCGTTCCGGCTGCTGGACGCGCATGGCGGGCTGGTGCGGCTGCGGGCGGCGGTCGCGCTGCTCGACGATCCTGACGTCCGGCTGCGGGGCCGGGCGGCGCACTCGGTGCGGGGCTGGTATCCGACGGCGGAGGTGCCGTGGGGATCGGCGGAGGTGCGTGAGCTGCTCGACCGGGGGCGGCACGAAATCGGCGAGTCCCACTGGCAGGGGCTGAGGTGGAAGGCCGGCATCACAGGCTGAGCTTTGCTGGGCCCAGGGCAGATCGCGACCGCTTCATGGGAAAGGCCGGGTGCACACTGGCAGTGGGGCGAGTGCCTGACTGGCGGGGTGGTGGTACGGATGCCGAACCGAATGCGGAGCGATCGACGACTGACCGTGCGGATGACGGTCACGCTGTTTCTGCTCGGACTGCTGTACGTGGCCTTTGTCGCCGCGTTGATCGTGTTGCTGAAGTCCTGGGTGCTGGTCGTGGTGGTCGCGGCGGGGTTCCTCGGCGCGCAGTACTGGTTCTCCGACCGGGTCGCCCTGTTCGCGATGCGCGGGCGGGTGGTGGAGCGGGAGGAGTATCCGCAGCTGCACGGGGTGATCGACCGGCTGTGCGCGGTGGCTGATCTGCCCAAGCCCGTGGTCGCCGTCTCCGACATGGATATGCCGAACGCGTTCGCGACCGGGCGGAACGCCGATCACGCCGTGGTGTGCGTGACCACCGGGTTGCTTCGGCGGCTGGAGCCCGAGGAACTGGAGGGCGTGCTCGCGCACGAGCTGTCCCATGTCGCGCACAAGGACGTCGCCGTGATCACCGTCGCGTCCTTTCTCGGCGTCATCGCCGGGCTCATCGTGCGGTTCGCGTTCTACTCGCAGCTGTTCGGCGGCGGCCGGCGGGACCAGAACACCGCCGTCGTCTTCGCTGCGGTGATGGGCGTCTCCGCGGCCGTGTACACGATCAGCTTCCTGCTGATCCGCGCCCTCTCCCGGTACCGGGAACTGGCCGCCGACCGCTCGGCGGCGCTGCTAACCGGGAAGCCCTCGGCACTTGCTTCCGCGCTCACCAAGGTCTCCGGCGACATCGCGCGGATCCCGTCGAAGGATCTGCGGACCGCGCAGGCCTTCAACGCCTTCTACTTCACGCCCGCCCTCGGCAAGGAGCCGGGCCTGGCACGGTTCTTCTCCACCCATCCCAGTCTGGAGCAGCGGCTCGACCAACTGGGGCGGATCTCCGGCGAGTTGGGCGAGGTGGCGACTCCCGGCGCGGGGAACTCGTGAGCTGAGGAGCACGTATGGGGTTGCTGGACATCCTGCTGGGGCGCACCAAGCCCGTCGCACCCGATCTCGACCGGCTCTTCGGGCTGCCGTCGGCCGCCGTCACCCTCCAGGCCGCGGTGGGCTTCACGCCCACGGGCCGGGGGTCGGTGTGCTTCGCCACGGTGGAGGGCGCCGCCTTCGACGACGTACGCAAGGAGGTGCAGGCCCTTCTCGACGCGGACGCCGAGCGGACCGGGCCGCCGGTCGAACTGGTCCGGGACGAGTACGGGTACTCGTGGCTGGTGTCGCGGCGCGGGCCGGAGGATCTCCCGGCGCTCGTCGGGGACCTGCACGCGGTCAACAGCGCGCTGGAGGCCAGTGGGTTCGGGCCGCAGTTGTTGTGTTCGGTGGTGGGGTTCGAGGATGTGGAGGGTGGAGGTGAAGGTCGGGGTCGAGGGGGCGGTGGTCGGCGGCTCGGGCTTGTCTATCTCTACAAGCGCGGCACCTTCTTTCCCTTCTCACCGCTGACCGGCGGGGACGGGCAACGGCGGGACAGCGCGCTGGAGTTGCAGGTGCGGGCCGCGCTCTCCGGTGATCTGCGGATCGAGCAGGACCTGAGTCGCTGGTTCCCGGTGTGGGGTGCCCCCGGTCTGTGAGACGGACCGACCGGAGACACGCCCCCTTCCCGACTGCTTACCGCCGGCCCCGGCTACCGGCCCTGGCGGCGGTTCCGCAGCGGGCGCTCGCGGCTGTAGCGGCGCTCCCACCTGGCCTGCTGGTCCCGGCGCTGACGGTAGGCGCGGTAGCTCGCGGGCGAGGAACCCGCGGCCGGGCCGCCGCCCCCGGACGAGGAGGCCGCCGTACCGCTCCCCGTGCGGCCGTAGCGGAAGTAGACGTAGACCAGGCCCGCGGCGGCGAGCCACAGGACGCTGTTCTTGAAGCCCATGATGATCAGGACGAAGATCGCGGAAATGATCAAGGTGCCCATGACGGGACTCCTTGTGAGTGGCGTGGGTGACTGAGCGGAGTTGTGCGTGCGTGACGGTGTGCACTGACCGGACGCTTGGGGTGGGCGTCCGTCCGCCGGTGCGTGCTTTGCGTGTCCAGCGTAGGGATGGCGGGGGAGCCCGCGCATCCGTATTTCGCCCGCCGGACGGGCTGAAAGTGCGCGCTGGTACGCCGGGTGCCCTGACACGAGTCGGGCACCCGGCGGTCGCTCAGCGGGAGTAGCGCATCAGCGCTCGCACCATGTGGCACGTCGTTTCCGACGGCGGGTGGACACCGATCAGATCCGCCGTGCTGCGGATCGTCTCGTTCCGGGCCTGGTTCGGCATGTGGACGCCGGAGTCGAGCAGGGCGATCGCGAGCCGCATCGCCTTGAGCCGGCGGTTGTGCGTGATGTACCACTCGCGGGGGCGGCCCGGCGGCAGCGGGCGCTTCTCCACGGGGGCGTACGGCAGGTCGAGCGGGACCCCCCTTTTGACGGTGGACCGGGTGGGCGACGGCTTGAGAGCGGCAGTGGGCACAGGCATCCTCCTGTCGCGGTCGGGGTGGCACCGGACCCCCCGGCGACACCCTCGAACACTGCTTCTATTCTACCGTGCGGCACTGACAAAAGGCCCTGGCCACAAGGCCTTTGGAAGGTCTCTGGCGTACCGTGAGCCCCATGGAAATCTGGATCAACCCGGCCTGCTCCAAGTGCCGCGGAGCGCTGTCGCTGCTCGATGCCGAGGGCGCCGAATACACCGTCCGCCGCTACCTGGAGGAGGTTCCCACCGAGGACGAGATCCGGGTCGTACTCGATCGGCTCGGCCTCGAACCCTGGGACATCACCCGGACCCAGGAAGCCGTCGCCAAGGAGTTGGGCGTGCGGGAGTGGGGCCGGGCGGAGGAGGACCGGGAGCGATGGGTCGCCGCTCTCGCCGCGCACCCGGGGCTCATCCAGCGGCCCATCATCACCGCCGACGACGGCAGCGCGGTCGTGGCCCGTACGGACGAGGCCGTAAGGGACGCGCTCTCCCGACGCCCGACATCGAAGTGACGTAGGTCACTTCAGCGGTTCCCGTGACCCCTGAGTGGCCTCGTTCGATATCTCGTACATAGCGACGTACGCTCCCCTATCCCTTCAGGAGGCGCGCATGTCGCGCAGGAGAACTGTCAGTACGAGGAAGAAGCTGGCGCTGTTCGTGAGTGCGGCCGCGGTGGCGGGTGGTGGTGCCTTCGCCATGGCGGCCACCTCCAACGCGGCGCAGACCGCCGCCGACTCGACCGTGTGCCAGGGGCTCGCCACCGCCCTCGGCAACAACCAGAAGTTCATCGCGGACCAACGGGCCAACCCCGACGCCCAGTCGACGGCCCGGATCGCGAACCGGGACGCGGTCGTCGCTCAGATCAAGGTGCAGCAGGAGGCGTCCGGGTGCGTGGTTGGGGAGTCGGCTCAGGACTCCCAGGCCGCGCAGCCCGTCACCCCGCCTGCCGACCAGCCCGCCCAGCCGGCCGACCAGCCCTCGTCGCCCGGCCAGAGCGCGTCGCCCGCGGCTCCGGACGTCCCCGGCACGCCCGCCGACGGGGAGCAGGTGTGTGCCGGGTCGACCGTCACCCTCTCCGGTGAGGGTGGCGAACCCGCCGCGTCCAGCAACCAGTTCCCCGCCGGGACCACGTTGCGTGTCACCAACCTGGACAACGACAGGTCCACGACGGTCAAGGTGACCTCGGTGTCGGGCAGTTGCGCTCTGCTCAACAACGCCGCCTTCGAGCAGGTCCGCGAGCCCGGCAAGTTCCTGATCCGCCGGGCGCTGATCGAGAAGGTGGGGTGACGTTCCAGCGCTGACACCTGCTCGGACAAGGGTCCTGTCGCTCCCGGCCAGGGGCGGCAGGACCCGCCGCGTTCCCTCCACGACGCCCTCCACACGTGAGACGCGACACAAGAACACCAGGTAACACGGGGTTCACATTCGAGCAATGATCGGGAAATCCCCTATTGACAGGCTCGCGGGCGACAAGAGCGGCGCCCCAGTGCCGCAGCGCCGCAGCACCCGCAAGTGCGCCTGTAGACCCACCCCGAAGGATGGTCCCGTGACCTTCAAGGCTGAGTACATCTGGATCGACGGCACCGAGCCGACGGCCAAGCTCCGCTCCAAGACCAAGATTCTGGCCGACGACGCCAAGGGCGCCGAGCTGCCGATCTGGGGCTTCGACGGGTCTTCCACGAACCAGGCCGAGGGGCACTCCTCGGACCGCGTGCTCAAGCCGGTCTCCTCCTACCCGGACCCGATCCGCGGCGGCGACGACATCCTCGTCATGTGCGAGGTCCTTGAGATCGACATGACGCCGCACGCGTCCAACACGCGTGCCCCGCTGGTCGAGGTCGCCACGAAGTTCGCCGCTCAGGAGCCGATCTTCGGCATCGAGCAGGAGTACACCTTCTTCGACGGTTCCCGTCCGCTCGGCTTCCCCGAGGGCGGCTACCCGGCCCCCCAGGGCGGCTACTACTGCGGTGTCGGCGCCGACGAGATCTTCGGTCGCGAGATCGTCGAGGCCCACCTGGAGAACTGTCTCAAGGCCGGTCTCGCCATCTCCGGCATCAACGCCGAGGTCATGCCGGGTCAGTGGGAGTTCCAGGTCGGCCCGGTCTCCCCGCTGGAGGTCTCCGACCAGCTGTGGATCGCCCGTTGGCTGCTCTACCGCACCGCCGAGGACTTCGGCATCTCCGCGACGCTGGACCCGAAGCCGGTGAAGGGCGACTGGAACGGCGCCGGTGCGCACACCAACTTCTCCACGAAGGCGATGCGCGAGGGCTACGACGCGATCATCACCGCGTGCGAGTCCCTCGGTGAGGGCTCCAAGCCGCTCGACCACGTCAAGCACTACGGCGCCGGCATCGACGACCGTCTCACCGGTCTGCACGAGACCGCCCCGTGGAACGAGTACTCGTACGGCGTCTCCAACCGTGGCGCCTCGGTCCGTATCCCGTGGCAGGTCGAGAAGGACGGCAAGGGTTACATCGAGGACCGCCGGCCGAACGCCAACGTCGACCCGTACCTCGTGACGCGGCTGATCGTCGACACCTGCTGCTCCGCCCTGGAGAAGGCCGGACAGGTCTGATCCCAGATAGTGAGAAGGGGTGTCCATCGTCAGGTGGACACCCCTTCTCTGCTCACCCCCTTCTCTGCTTCAATGGACCCATGGCCAGCTTCCAGAAGTGCATCGCGACAGGTCGCCACGACCTTGAGCCCTTCTGGCCTTCCCGCCAGCACCACGACTTCGACCGGGTGTGTTGTCGCGCGATGAACGCGTCGGCCCTCTAACACCAGCCGTACGGCCCCTCTGCAGCCGTACCTCTCGGTCTTCCGCCGACGCGCACGACGTACGTCCCCGACGAACTCCTCGCGCGAAAGAGCTGACCTCTCATGGCGACCACTCGTACTCTCTCCCCCCTGGCTCCCCTGTCCCCCCTCTCCCCCGGCGCCTCCGCACGGCACCGGCTGCGCGCCGTCGACCCGGACGAGGTGGTCGACGTCAGGGACTTCCTGCCGCCGGGTGCCACCTGGCTGCCCGCTCCCCCGCACACCCTTCCCACCCTGCCGGGCCAGCCGCCGATGATCGGCTACCTGGTGCTCGTACCTGCCGACCAGCAGCCGCCCGTACTGCCGTTCGCGCTCCCGGAACCGGAACTGCCGACCCCGGCCGGGTCCCCGGAGCGGGTCCAGGCCGACGGGGCCCGTCACCTCGTACGCGTGGACGACGTGCAGCGCACCGCCGAGGTCGACGGGCGCCCGCTGGATCTCACGTACCTGGAGTTCGAGCTGCTCGCCCATCTCGTCGCCCACCCGGGCCGGGTGCACACCCGTGACCAGCTGGTCACCACGGTGTGGGGCTACGGGCACGTGGGCGACGGCAGGACCGTCGACGTCCACATCGCCCGGCTGCGCCGCAAGCTCGGCGCGGAGCACCGGCAGGCGATCCAGACGGTACGGCGGGTCGGGTACAAGTACACGCCCCCGACCGCGCGCTGATCCGGATTTCCTCTTCGGGGGTGTCACTGGCACCACCCCCCGGTACGGGTGTTCGAGCCCGTGACCTGGTGGGGCGTCCTCGGCGAGACTGACCGTATGGACGACGTCATCAGCGCGCGGGTACGAGGTCGGGCACAGGTTCGGGCACAGGTTCGGGCACGTGTTCGTGTTCGGGTTCGTGCCGTCGTGGTCGCCGGGTTGCGGTCGCTGTGGCTCGCCGTCGCCTCGCTCGCGGGGTCGACGCTGCTGTTCGTGCTCTCCCTCGTCTCCCTCCTGCTCGTGCCCGCCCTGGGGATCGGCCTCCTCACCACTCCCCGGGTGGTCACCTGGGTGCGGGCGTGGGCCGACTGGCGGCGGCGCACGGCCGCGCACTGGGGCGGGGTGCGGATCCCGCCCCGGTACCGGGTGCCGCCGGTGGACGCGGGACGGTGGGCGCGGGCCCTCTGGGTGCTGCGGGACCCGGCGACCTGGCGGGAGTTCGCGTGGCTGCCCCTCGACGCGGTGCTCGGGTTCGTCACGGCGCTGGTGCCGGCCGCACTGCTCCTGTACCCCTTCGAGGGGTTCGCGCTGGCTTTCGGACTGTGGCGGGTGTTCACGGACGGGACGTACGTCGGCTGGTGGTACGGCTTCGTGCCGGTCGGCGGGCAGGGCAGCGCGCTCGCCGCCGGCGCCCTCGGGGCCGTACTCCTCGTCGCCTCCTACTTTCTGACGCCCGCCCTCCTGCGGCTCCACTTCCTGCTCACCGGGGCCCTGCTCGGCGTCGGGCGCCGCGAACTCGCCGAGCGGGTAAGGGTGTTGACCGAGACCCGACGGGACGCCGTCGACACCTCGGCCGCCGAGCTGCGGCGGATCGAGCGGGACCTGCACGACGGTGCGCAGGCGCGCCTGGTCGCCGTGGGGATGGATCTGGGGACCGCCGAGGCACTCATGGAGAAGAACCCGGAGAAGGCGCGGGAGCTGCTCGCGCGGGCCCGGCGGTCCTCCGCCGACGCGCTCGCCGAGCTGCGCGACCTGGTGCACGGCATCCATCCGCCGGTGCTGGCCGAGCGTGGACTGGGCGACGCGGTACGGGCGTTGGCGTTGCGGCTGCCCGTCGACACCGAGGTGACGGTCGACGTGGCCGGTGGCCGGGCGCAGGCGCCGGTGGAGTCGGCGGCGTACTTCGCGGTGAGCGAGGTGCTGACCAACGCCGTCAAGCACTCCGGCGCCGATCACGTGCGGGTCGAGGTGCGGTACGCGGACGGCTCGTTGCGGATCGCCGTCACCGACGACGGGCGGGGCGGGGCGCGGGCCGGGGGCGGGTCGGGGCTGGCCGGGGTGGAGCGGCGGCTCGGTACATTCGACGGCGTCCTGGCCGTCAGCAGTCCCGTTGGCGGTCCCACCGTGGTGACCATGGAGCTTCCTTGCGAGTTGTCCTAGCCGAAGACCTGTTCCTGCTGCGTGACGGGCTGGTCCGGCTGCTGGAGGCGTACGACTTCGAGATCGCCGCGGCGGTGGAGAGCGGCCCCGAGCTGGACCGCGCGCTCGCCGAGCTGGCACCGGACGTCGCCGTGGTCGACGTACGGCTGCCGCCGACGCACACCGACGAGGGGCTGCAGTGCGCGCTGCGGGCCCGCCGGGCGCGGCCGGGGCTGCCGGTGCTGGTGCTGTCGCAGCACGTGGAGCGGCTGTACGCGCGGGAGTTGCTGGCCGACGGGGACGGCGGGGTCGGCTATCTGCTCAAGGACCGGGTGTTCGACGCGGAGCAGTTCGTGGACGCCGTACGACGGGTCGCGGCGGGCGGTACCGCCATGGACCCGCAGGTGATCCAGCAGCTGCTGCTGGCGCGTGCCGGGGACGGCCGGCCGCTGGGGCGGCTGACGCCCCGGGAGCTGGAGGTGCTGGATCTCATGGCTCAGGGACGTTCGAACGCGGCGATCGCCGGGCATCTGGTTGTCACGGAGCGGGCGATCGCCAAACACACGTCCAACATCTTCGCCAAACTCGGACTCGAGGTGTCGGACGATGACAACCGCCGTGTTCTGGCGGTACTCACCTATCTCGACCAGGGGCGCTGAAAGTACGCCAAAGTCGACGATATCCGGTGCCCGGCCGAACACTTGCCGTAAGAGATCCGCAACTCCCGGTATACCCGGTGGAGTTGGGGTCGAATTGTCCTACGAATCTCTCATCAATTTCTGAGGCGGCTGAACACTCCTGAGGTCCTCCTCGTAATGGATGGCGCCGCTTCACTCCTGTCGGGCGCCTCGATAGCCCCGCAAGGAAGTCAGAGGAGTTCCATGGGACGCAATGCACGTAAACGACGCTCACCACTGGCCGTTCGCGCCGTGGCCGCATCCGCGGCCCTCGCGATCGGCGGTGGTGGACTTGTCTGGGCGAATTTCTACGCCTCCGCACATGAGGAGAACGGCGCCCAGAACCAGACCAAGGCCGCTGCCGTACAGATCGCCACGATCGACTGCCCCGACGTCGGTCAGAAGCTCGCCAACGTCCCGAGCGGCGCTCGCGCCGGCGTGGACAAGGAGCTCGCGAATCTGGACAACCAGATCACCGAGGCCTACGCACGCCTCGCCTCCACTCGGCAGGCGCAGGCCGGCGACGCCAGCTTCGTACAGAACGCGATCATCGGTCCGCTGAAGGACAAGCGGTTCGCGGCGATCGACCGGATCCGCATCAACATCAAGCGGGCCGGTGGTTCCGGAGCCGACAACCTGGGGCAGTTCGCCCAGTGCACCGGTGTCGCGGCCGCCCAGCAGACCAACGCCGGGCAGGCCAACAACGGCAACCAGGGCAACGGCCAGAACAACAACGGTCAGGGCCAGAACAACGGCCAGGGCAACGCCGGTCAGGGCCAGAACAACAATGGCCAGGGCCAGAACAACGGCCAGGGCCAGAACAACAACGGCCAGGGCAACGCCGGTCAGGGCCAGGGTCAGGGTCAGGGTCAGGGCAACGCCGGGAACGCGGCCGGCGGCGGCCAGGGCGGCAACGGTCCGGTGGCCGCGGACTTCGTGGACATCACCAAGGTGCAGGGCAACGCCCAGCTGGGTGTGGGCGCCAACGGGCTCCCCGCCAACGGCAACAGCGGCTCGCGCGGCTCCTTCACCACCAAGTGCGGCACCAACGGGAACGACAACCACAACACGGACAACGTGATCGTGGCCCCGGGCGTCAGCAACGGTGCGCACCACCTGCACGACTACGTCGGCAACCAGAGCAACGACGCGTTCGCGAGTGACCAGGAACTGGCGGCGGCACAGACCAGCTGCCAGAACCAGGGTGACAAGTCGTCGTACTTCTGGCCGGTGCTGCGCCTGCAGAACGGTACGCAGGACTTCGACCAGAACAACGACGGTGGTGGCAAGGAAGGCAACGTCGGCCAGATCCTGCAGGCCTCCCAGGCGCAGATCAAGTTCGTCGGCAACAAGAAGGGCAACGTCGTCGCGATGCCGACCGCCCTGCGCATCATCACCGGTGACGCCAAGGCCTTCGTCAACGGCAACGCGAACGCCAACGTCAACTGGAGCTGCACCGGCTTCGAGAACAAGGTGCAGCTGAAGGACAAGTACCCGATCTGCCCGCAGGGCAGCGCCGTGGTCCGTACGACCGACTTCCAGAGCTGCTGGGACGGCCAGAACATCGACAGTGCGAACCACCGCACTCACGTGTCCTTCGTCCAGGCCGACGGCACCTGCGCCAACGGCTTCAAGGCGATCCCCCAGCTCCAGGTCCGTCTGGTCTACAACGTCCCGGCGCCGAAGCTGCAGAACGGCACTGTGGTGAACCCTTACGCGGTGGACTCCTTCCCGGAGAACCTGCACAAGCCGATCACCGACCACAACGACTTCATCAACTTCTTCTCCGTGAACACGATGAACAAGATGGTCAACTGCATCAACACCGGCAAGAAGTGCCAGTAGATCCACCAGTGGTCCACCGACGGTGGACCACCTGAGAAGGCCGGTGGCGGGTTCTCCCGCCACCGGCCTTCTTGTCGTTCGGATCGTTCGGATCGTTCGGAGACATAAACGCGGCGGCCCGAGTGTTTCCACTCGGGCCGCCGCGTTCGTGCTTCCGGTCTCAGCCTTCGTGGCCGGCCGAGTGGGTCGCGTCGGCGCCGGTGTGCGCGGTGTGGTCGGCGCCCACCTCGGTGGTCCCGCCGAGCTTGCCCTGCAGCTTCGCGATCACCTTCTTGTCGCCGACCGCGGTCCACTTGCGGCCCAGGAGGTAGAAGCCGCCGTAGTCCTTGGCCCCGTTGATCCACTCGCGCTGGCCGCGGTCGGTGGCGTAGGTCAGGAGGAGGAACTTGCCATAGGTGGTGGTCTTGCAGGCGGCCTGGCGGAGCTCGTCCGCGTCGATCTGCATGATCGGCTTGCAGCCCGCCTCGCTCGCGATGTGCTCCAGGCTGCCGGTCGCGGCCACCGGAGTTGCGTCGATCGTGGCCGCCCGGTCGCCCGCGCCGCCCGAGCAGCCGGCCAGGGCCAGCGCCGCCACGGCTGTGACCGCGGCGGTCGCGAGCTTCGGTCGCGTCACCATCATCTGTTCTTCCTCCGGTCCGTTCGGCGCCGACAATACTCTCGGCCCATGCCGCGGGGAGGCCCCGTCGAAGAGCCCTCACCCTCGATACGGCTACGGGGCACCAACCACTCAATCAGGGAACGTGTGTGCGAGAGTGGGCAAGTGAACGCAGACTGGGAAGAGCGTGTGGTCGCCGCCTGGGCGACCTTCGACGACTACGACGAGGACCACGGGGCCGACTTCCGCGCGGTGATCGACGCCCTCGTGGCGGAACTGCCCGCCGGCAGCCCCCTGGGCCCGTTCGAACAGGCCAGCGCCTGGGACTCCACGGGCCACTCCGACCGGGCGGAGCCGCTCTACCTGGAGGCGCTCGCCCTCGGGCTCAGTGAACAGAGCGGATACAAGGGCCGGCGTGCCAAGATCCAGCTGTCGAGTTCGCTGCGCAACCTCGGCCGGGCCGAGGAGGGCGTCAAGCTCCTCACCCCCGAACTGGACGCCCCCTCGGACGAGTTGGACGACGCCGTACGAGCGTGTCTGGCGCTGTGCCTGTCCAGCCTCGGCCGTGACCGTGAGGGCCTCTCGCTGGCCCTCGGCGCCCTCGCTCCTCATCTGCCGCGCTATCAGCGGTCGATGGCGAACTACGCCCGCCTGCTGACCGAGCCCGCCGGGTAACTCCCGGAGGGCCAGGTGACCATCCCGCGATTCGCTCGTTCTGCTGAACGTGCAGTCACAGGATGTCGCCTTCAGCCCCGCCACCGGTAACAGCGCCAAGGGCCGCCCCGTCGTCGACGTGGAGCAGGCCGAGGCCGCGCTCGTCGAGCACTATCCCCGGCTCGTCCGGCTCGCCTACCTGGTGCTGCCGCCGAGCCTCGGGCGGAGTCGGCGTGTCCTGACGGCGCACGCTCTCACCCAGCGTGCGCTGCCCAGGGGACGCACGGCCACCGCCACCGTCCCGGCCCAGCCGAAGGGCCGCTCGGGCGACCCCGGTTACGCGCTCGTCCGCCTCCAGGTGCTGCGTACGGCGCTCGCGGCGGGGCAGCCGTGGCGCGGGCGTTCACTGCCGAAGCGGTCGCAGTTGCCGCCGCTGCTCCCCCAGGTCTGGGGCCTGCGGCTCTTCCCGCGTTCCGGCGGCGCCGACGAACTCGCCCTGGACCAGCGGCTGTCGGCGCTCTCCGGTCCGGCCCGGGCCGCGTACGTCCTGCGCGGTCTGGAGAAGCTCCCGGACGCCGACGTACGCACCGCCCTGGAGGCCGCCGGGGTCGACCGGCCGATCGACGCACTCCGCGAGGCGGACGAGGTTCCGGCGCGGTACGCGCTTCTCGACTCCGCCGAGTTCGACCCGTGTTCGCTGCAGGCGCGTCCGACCGACCTGATGCGGCGCAGGCAGCACCTGAAAGCCGCGCTCGCCGCCGCCGCGGCCGTCGCGGTGTGCGGCGCGCTGCTCGGACTGCCCGGTGACGGCTGGGCCCCGAACGGTGCGGCCGCCCCCGCCTACGCGCAGAACCCGGCCGCCGAAGCCGCCCTGGACCCGGCCCGGTTGACGCTGGTGGCCCCGGCCGTCTGGAAGTCCTCCGCGCGCACCGACTTCTCCGTCTGGCCCGCGCGCGGCGACCTCGTCGACGACAGCGCCCTGCTGCGGCGCGCCCTCGCCGTCTGGGCCCGTCCCGGCGAGAAGGTCCATGTCTCGGCCACCCCGGGCACTCCCTCCGGCGGCCCGGCCGGCCCGCCCCAGCTCCTGTACGCGGGCACTGTCGACGCGGCCCACGTGGTGATCCTGTACGACGGTCTGCGCATCGCCCGGTACGCCGAACCGAAGGACGGCACGAGCGGCGCCGCCCTGGACTTCGCCCGCGTCGACGGCGCGACCGGCGCCGAGGCCGACGCGGTGGTGCTCGACCGGGCCGACGGCAACGTCCGCTATCTGACGGCTCCCTGGGTGCTCAGGGCTCAGATGCGGGACCTGCGCGAACCGGCGGCGACACCGATCGACCTGGGGCTGACCGACGGGGTGAGCGGGCCGCTGGCCAGCCCGGTCGCGCAGCGCGGCGCCTGCCAGTCCTGGAACACGCTGGAGGTGACCGACGCCGGTGGGGCCCGACTGCTGAGCGACCTCGGCGAACTCGTGCCGGCCCACCTCACCACGGGCCCCCCGGCGACGCCCCGCGAGGCGTCGGCCCCGGCGGCGCTGGCGACGTGGTCGCCCTTCGCCTGTTCCCTCGCCGCGATGCACTCCCAGGGCGTGCGCTCCGTGAACGCCTGGCAGTACGCGAAGCAGCCGCTGCCCGACGCGAGCGGCGCCGCCGACTGGGTCTGCACCCGCGCCGAGACCTGGCGGGGTGACGGCGCCCAGGTCATGGCCCAGTTCCACACGCCGGGCGGGCAGTTCGGGGCGATCGCGGCGAAGTCCGGGAGCAGCCCGGCGTGCGGTCCCCGCGACCCGAACGTGCTCGCCGGTGTGCTGTGGAAGTCGGGGGCGGGCGAGTGGTACATGCTTGCCGCCGGCTCGCGGAACACGGCGTCGATCACGGCGACGGGCGGGGTGAACTCGTCGGTGCGGGGTGCCATGCTGGCGGCCAGGACCGAGCAGGGGGCTCAGGCGGGGCTGAAGGGCACGCTGAAGGACGGCCGACAGATCGGCGGCCTGCGGTAGCGCCCATAGGGGCGCGGGGAACCGCGCGACAAGCCCCCACCCGCCCGCAGACAACCGCATACCCTGCGGAGCACCTAGCTGACATTCGCGTCAACAAGTCGGTGCCCGAGGCTTTCCTCGGCCTCTACCCATCAGTACATTGACGCCATGTCCAACAAGCCCGGGCCCACCCCCGCCGAACACATACCGCTCAAGGCGCGCAAGGTGTCCTTCTCCTGGGAGGGCACCCCGCTCCACTGGGTGCCGGGGGATCCGTTCACCTCGCACACCATCAACGTGCTGCATCTGCTGCTGCCCGCCGGTGAGCGGTGGTTCGTGCACGTGTACAAGCAGGTGCTGCCGTACATCCGGGACGAGCGGCTGCGTGCGGACGTCATCGGGTTCGTCGGGCAGGAGGCCATGCACTCCCAGGCCCACGACGAGGTCCTCCCGCATCTGCGGGAGTCGGGACTCGACCCGACGCCCTACACCGCCCAGGTCGACTGGCTCTTCGAGAAGGTGCTCGGCGACCGGTTCCTCCTGCCGGGCCGCCGGGCGCGCAGATGGTGGCTCATGGAACGGGTCGCCGTCATCGCCGCCATCGAGCACTACACGGCGTTCCTCGGCGACTGGATACTCAACGCGTCGGAGCTGGACCGGCGCGGTGCCGATCCGACCATGCTGGACCTGCTGCGCTGGCACGGCGCCGAGGAGGTCGAGCACCGGTCGGTCGCCTTCGACCTGTTCACACACGTGGACGGGGGCTACCGGAGGCGGGTGCGGACCTGGCTGACCGGGCTGCTGGTGATGTTCTTCCTGTGGCAGCGCGGGGTGCGCTTCTTCATGGCGAACGACCCGGCCCCAGGCCTTCGCAAGCCGACCTTCCGGGGCTTCTACGTACGCGGGAAGCGGGGTCTGCTGCCGTCGACGCGGGCCATGGCGAGATCGGTGCCGCGCTATCTCGCCCGCGACTACCACCCCTCCCAAGAGGGCTCCACCGAGCAGGCCGTCGCCTATCTGGCCTCCTCCCCCGCCGCCGTCGCCGCCGACAGAGGTGCCGCCTGATGCCCCGGCCGCTGACTCTCGCGCTCACCGCCGGGGTCGCGCTGCTCGCCCGGCGGGCCGTCCGGCGCCGGGTCGAGGCCGCGCCGCTGTGGCCGTTGCCCGCGCTGGCGGAGCCGGTCTCCGGGCGGCCCCGCTCACGGGCCCTGCGGCTGACGGTCGCCGCGCACGAGACGGTCGCCGACGGCGTCGTACAACTACGCCTGGAGGGAAGGGAGTTGCCAGCGTGGGCGCCGGGGGCGCATCTCGATCTGGCGCTGCCGTCGGGGCTCGTTCGGCAGTACTCGCTGTGCGGGGACCCGGCGGACACCTCGGCGTACACCGTCGCCACGCGGCTGGTGCCGGACGGGCGCGGAGGCTCGCGCGAGGTGCACGAGGGGTTGCGCGCGGGCATGACGGTCGAGGTGCGCGGCCCGCGCAACCGCTTCCCGCTCACCCCCGCACCGGCGTACGTCTTCGTGGCCGGCGGTATCGGGATCACCCCGATCCTGCCGATGCTGCGTGCGGTGCATGCCCGACCCGGCCTGGAATGGCGGCTGCTGTACGGGGGTCGCAGCCGCGCCTCGATGCCGTACCTCGCCGAGATCGAGAAGCTGGCCGCGGACTCCGGGGCGGGACGTGTCACCGTCGTCGCCGAGGACGAGGACGGGCTGCCCGACCTCGACGCGCTGTTCGCGGGCGTGGCGGCGGAACTGCCCGAGGGAACCGCCGTCTACTGCTGTGGTCCCGAGGCGTTGAGCGCGGCGGTCGAGTCCCGGATTCCCGAGGGCACCGTGCTGCGTCTGGAGCGCTTCGGCCCGCGTACGCCGACCGGGGGCGACCAGTCCTTCGAGGTCGAACTGCGGCGCAGCGGGCGGACGTTGACGGTGACAGCCGACTCGACCGTGCTGGCCGCCGTACGGGAGGAACTGCCGGACACCGCGTACTCGTGCGAGCAGGGGTTCTGCGGGACCTGCCAACAGCGCGTGCTGGGAGGGGAAGTGGACCATCGTGACGAGCTGCTGACCGATGCCGAGCGGGCGGACTCGATGCTGATCTGTGTGTCGCGGGCACGACGGGGTCCACTTGTGCTGGATTTGTGAACATCCTCGGTCGGACCCGTCCGTTGCGGCCCGTATCCGATCGGTAAGGTGTTCGCATGACAACCGGGGTTCGCCGCAGAATGGGAGTCGAGGAACGCCGGCAGCAGTTGATCGGCGTCGCCCTCGAACTGTTCAGCCGCCGCTCGCCCGACGAGGTCTCCATCGATGAGATCGCGTCGGCCGCGGGTATCTCGCGCCCACTGGTCTACCACTACTTCCCGGGCAAACTCAGCCTGTACGAGGCCGCGTTGAAGCGGGCGTCGGACGATCTGGCGGGCCGGTTCGTGGAGCCGCACGAGGGTCCGCTGGGGGCGCGGCTGCTGCGGGTGATGCGCCGCTTCTTCGACTTCGTCGACGAACACGGGCCCGGTTTCGCGGCGTTGATGCGCGGTGGCCCGGCGGTGTCCGCGGACGAGGTGCGTTCGGGCAGCTCGTCGGCGACGAACGCGCTCATCGACGCCGTACGGCAGGCCGCGTACGTCCAGATACTGTCGCATCTGGACCTGACCCTCGAAGAGGCGCCCGCCCGGCTGGAGTTGGTCATCCGGACGTGGATATCGCTCGTCGAGTCGACCGCGCTGATCTGGCTGGACGGACGGCGGGTGCCACGAGCCGAGCTGGAGGCGCAGCTCGTGCACGACTTCGCGGCGCTGGCCGCCGTGAGCGCCGCCTACGACGAGGAGATGGCCGCGCTGCTGCGCCGGATGCTCAAACAGGAGCCCACCGACGGGCCGTTCAGCGACCTGGTCGCACGGCTCATCTCACTCGCGTCCTAGGCGGAGCCGTCGGGCACTCGGGCTCAGTTGTCGAACTTCCGGTAGGAGTCGTCGAGTTCGCGGACCTCGACCGAGGCGTGCAGGGCGAGTCCCTCGACGGGCTTCACATGGGTGCGCACCAACTCCAGTACGGCTTCCGTCAGTTGGTTCTTCGTCTCCACCGAGCGGCCGGTGAGCATGCCGATCCAGACGTGCACGATCGCGTGACCGTCACTGTCCGCGCCGACCGTGGCGTCCTCGGTGCGGCGGAACTGCGTCTTGCACGCCTCGGGCTTCGCCTTCGCCGTGGCGACGACCTCCTCGTGCAGCGCGAGAGCGAACGCGCGCCGGTCGAAGGCCTCGGTCAGCGGACTCGAGTAGTCGACGGTGATCTGCGGCATGGATCAAACCCCTGTTCTGGTGACGCGGTGACGGCACGGCCTGCCTCACCCTAACCGGCGGCCGGTCGTCCCTGGTCAGCGAGGCGCAGCGCCAGCATCGCGATGTCGTCCTCCCGGTCGTGGCCGAAGGAGACCAGCAGCGTGTCGCACAGGGCGTCCAGGCCCGGCAGCGCGCCGGAGGCTGCCGCGCGCAGGTGTTCCAGGGAGTCCGCGAGGTCGATGCCCCGGGTCTCGATCAGACCGTCGGTGATCATGAGGAGCCGGTCGGTGGGTTCGAGGAACAGCTCGGTGGGCGGCGGATGGGCGAGGCCCACTCCGAGCAGCGGGCCCGCGGCCTTGGCGTAGTCGGCGTTGTTGGTGTCGCGGATGATCAGCGGCGGGATGTGACCCGCGTTGGCGATCAGTGTGCGCCCGTTGCCCGGGTCGACGTGGACCAGGCACACGGTGGCCGTGACCTCGGGGTGGTAGCGCTGCAGCATCCGGTCGAGGCGCTCGGCGAGCACGGACGGGTCGCTCTCCTCGACGCAGTAGGCACGCAGCGCGTGCCGGATCTCGACCATGACGGTGGCCGCTTCGAGCGAGTGCCCGACGACGTCGCCGACCGCGGTGAGCACGCCGTCGCCGGTGCGCAGGGCGGCGTAGAAGTCGCCGCCGATCTCGGCGTCCCGGGACGCGGGCACGTACCGGACCACGACGTCGATGCCGGGCAGTTCGGGCAGCCGGTCGGGGCGGGGCAGGAAGCTGTGCTGGAGGGTGAGGGCGACATGCCGCTCGACCTGGTACATGAGGAGCGGCTCGGCGGCGAGCACGGTGGCCTGCGCGAGCCGGGCCACCAGGGACTCGTTCTCGGGGCTCACCCTGCGCAGGCCACGGGTGGGCGCGGCCAGGCACACCGAGGCCCTGCCGTCCTGGGTGGGGATCAGCACGAGGCGGGCGTCGTGCTCCACGCCCGGCCGGAAGAACCCGGCGGGCCACAGCGGCGACGGCACCGTGGTGATCCGCACTCCGCTGTGCCCCCGGGTGAGTCTTCGGAGCAGTGCCGCCACGACGCGGTGGGCGCTCTCGTCGGGCATGGCGAGCGAGGTGCGGTCGCGGGAGGTGGCGCGGTACAGCTCGTCGTCGGGGCCCAGGAAGAACACGGCGGCGGGCGAGCCGGTGAGCCGCGCGGCGCCCTCGGCGGCGGCGTCGGCGAGTTCCTGCAGGGAGCGCGCGGCCTGGATGGTGAAGATCGTCTCCGACAGCCGGGTCAGCCGCCGCGCCAGCGCCTGGTCGTCGGCCCGCAGCCGGGCGGCGCGCACCGCGGCCCGTAGTACCGCGTCGATCTCCCCGGGCCCGGCGGGCAGCGTCAGAAACGCCTCCCCGCCCGCGTCCAGCCCGTCTCGGCGGTCGCCCGGGGACCCGGAGGAGGCCGAGAAGTGCACGACGGGCAGACCGGCCATGTGCGGCCGGGTCTTGAGCCGGCGGCACAGGTCGACACCGCTCATGTCGGGCAGGTTCACGTCGATGAGGGCCACGTCGGGAAGTGTCCCCTTGCGGAGCCGTACATCGAGTTCGTCGAGCGCCTCCCTGCCACTGGCGACCGCCACGACCTGGTAACCGGCGCGGCGGAGCAGCGCGCTCAGCGTGTACCGGCCGGACGCGGTGTCGTCCACGATCAGCACGGTGGTGTCCGCTGTGTCGGTCCACTTGCCGTTGCCGTCCATCTGGCCGCCCTTGGACACACCGGTGGGGCAGACCGGGTCCGGGTCTGCCCCATCACGATATGCCCTTCTCAGGAGGTACGGGAGAATACGGCGACGGTTCTCCCAGGAACGGCGAACGTGCCCGATTCCCGTTCGTACGCGGCCGACTTGACGACGGTGTCCGCTCCCGCCCGCAGCACGGGGTGCAGCACGTACGAGGTCCCGGCCAACGAGCCGATCCGCTGCTCACGACGCTCGGGCGTCGCGTTGAACACGACGACGAGGTCGCCGAGTTCCATGGTGATCACGCCGGGTGTCTCGTCCTTGCCGGACAGCGGGAAGAAGAGCTTCGACCGCACCTGTCCGGCCGTGTCGAGGGAGAAGTCGGGCTCCGTCGTACGGATTCTCAGCAGGTCGCGGTACGCGGCGGACGCGCCCTGGATCCGCCGGCAGTCGGCCTTGACGTTCCCGGCGCCCAACAGAGGCTTGGCATAGGGCCACTTGGCGGCGTTGTCGGCCGCCATGGGCAGTCCGCGTCCGAAGCCGTTGCCGTCCGCGCAGTTCCAGTGGATGGCGTTGAACCAATCGCCGCTGTCATAGGAGTTGCGGTCGAGCGACTTGGAGCGAAGCAGGTCGCTGCCCGCCTGGGAGAGGGCCGGGCCCTGCGAGAGGGTGGCCGTCGCCATGGCGAGGACCTGCATCCGGGCCCGGTCGGCGGCGCTCGTCGTGGCGGGCAGCTTGAAGGCGAGCGCGTCGAACAGTGACTCGTTGTCGTGCGCGTCGGTGTAGGCGAGGGCGTCGCCGGGTGCGTCGGCGTAACCGGCGGGTTGGCCGTTGTAGTCGATCTGGGCGCCGGAGACCTCCTCGCCGTCGGTGTCGGTGAAGCGGTAGGCGGCGAGGTTGCCGGTCAGGCCCACCTTGATCAGGTCCTGGTAGTGCAGGAGGCGGGCCTTCTGCTGCGCCGAGGTTCCGTTGCCGGTCGAGGAGTTGGGGTCGGTGTACAGCCCGGACGCGAAGCCCTGGACTCCCGGGTCCTCGTCGAAGGGGCCGCCGCCACGCACGGCGTCGCGGGCCCGGTCGGAGAAGGTCGCGATGCCCGTCCCCGCCATGTTCTTCTGTGTGGCCTGCACGAACCGGGCGTCGTCGGCGACCTCACCGAAGTTCCAGCCCTCGCCGTACAGGATGATCTTCCTGCCGTCGACGCCGTCCTTCTTGGGGGTGAGCGCGTCGAGTGCCTTCCTGACCGCCAGGATGTTGGCCTTCGGGTGGTGGCCCATCAGGTCGAAGCGGAAGCCGTCGACCTTGTACTCCCGGGCCCAGGTGACGATCGAGTCGACGACGAGCCTGCCCATCATGGTGTTCTCGGGCGCGGTGTTGGCGCAACAGGTGGAGTTGGCGACCGAGCCGTCCGCGAGGAGGCGCTGATAGTAGCCCGGGACCACCTTGTCGAGGACGCTCGTCTTCGCCTGGCCGGCGGCGGGGGTGTGGTTGTAGACGACGTCCATCACGACCCGCAGCCCGTCGCTGTTGAGCGACTTCACCATCTGCCGGAACTCGACCGTACGCCGCGTGCCGTCCGGGTCGCTCGCGTAGGAGCCCTCCGGAACGGTGTAGTGGTACGGGTCGTAACCCCAGTTGTACGCGTCCTTCGCGGCGATCCTCGCGACGCACGCCTGCTGCTGGTCGGAGTCGGCGGCGTAGGAGGACAGGTCGCAGTCGACCACCGCCTGGTCCGCCTTCTTCTCGGGGATGGTCGCGATGTCGAAGACGGGCAGGAGGTGGACGTAGGAGGTGCCGGCCTTCGCCAGCTCACGGAGGTGCTTGGAGCCGTCGCTGTCCTTGTCGGTGAAGGCGAGGTAGGTGCCCTTGTCCTTGACGGGCACGGTGTCGTCGGCGACCGAGAAGTCCCGGACGTGCAGTTCCTGGATCTGGGCGTCGTGGAGGGGTACGGCTCTGGGCTTGCGGTACGAGGTCCAGCCGCTCGGCGCCAGGGACTTGTCGTCCAGGTCGACGACGAGGCTGCGCTCGGAGTCGGTGGTCAGGGCGACGGAGTACGGGTCGGTGACGTGGTTGGTGACGACCTTGGCGACGCTCGGCGCCCAGACCTTCACGACGTACCGATAGGGCTTGTTCTTCCAGGACTTGGAGCCGGTGACGGACCAGACACCGGTGGTGTCGTCGCGCTTCATGGCGACCGTGGAGCCGTCGAGGTCGAGCTTCACCGACTGCGCGGTGGGCGCCCAGACGGCGAGTGTCGGACGGCCCTTACTGAACGTCGGCCCGAGGTCGGCATGCGCTGCGGCGGTGCCGTACACGTCGTCGAGTACGCCGGCGAGCTGGACGCCCGTCGCCGTCAGCACCGCTCCGTTCGCGGCCCGTTGGGAGGCGACGAGCTGGCCTCGCAGGGCCTCGTGGACCCGGTCGCGGTCACGGGGGTCGACCGTCCAGGCGGTGTACGCGGCCAGGTGCGGGAACCTGGCCTTCTGGGCGTCGGTGAGGGCGGACCTGGAGAGGCGGAGCCAGCGTTCGTCGGTGCTGGTGAGGGTGCCGTCGGTCGCGGTGATCGAGCCGGTGCTGGAGTAGAGCAACTGGGTGGAGGCGGCGGTGTCGTTGCCGTTCCAGGCGACGGTGTTCCGGTCGATCCAGATCGCCTTGGAGGTGGTCAGGTCGAGGGCGGCCGAGCTTCCTGCGGGCTGTGGGAGGAGGTACTTCTCCTGGCCGTTCAGGAGCCAGACCTCGTGGCCGTTGGCCTTGAGGTCGAGGGCCTGGTCGGTGGAGAGGTCCTTCTCGTCGCCCTTGTGGATGATGTAACTGAGGCTGGTGGCACCGGCGTTGAGCGGGACCTCGTAGACAGCGCCGTACGTGTCGGTGCGGACCGGCTCCAGGGGCTTCGCCCAGTCGGTGGGGTCGGCGGCGCCGGACCAGACGTGGAGGCCCCAGCCGTCATAGTCGCCGTCGGCGCGGTGGTAGTGGAGGACGGCCTTGGTGGTGTCCTGCGCCGGGTAGTCGGGCTTTTCGGTGAGTACGGCTTCCTTGCCCTGCTCGACCCAGATCTCGCCGGTCTTCGTGACGTCGATCGTGCGGTCGGCGGCGACGTCCTTGTTGCCGTCCTTGTCGATGACGAGGTAACTGACGCTGGACGCACCGGGCTTGAGCTTGACGTAGGCGAAGGCGCCGTACGCGTCACGGCCGATGAAGTCGTGGCCGGCCGGCCAGGTGGTGCCCTCGCCGTCGGCGATGTCGCCCCAGGCGTAGAGGCGCCAGTCGGTGTAGTCGCCGTCCGCGCGCTTGTAGTGGACGATCGCGTAGTCGCGCGAGGAGGCGGTGGGGACCTCGGGGGCGGGTGGGGTGCCTGTGGTGGAGGTCGCCGTGGTGCTTGTCGTGCGCCCGGTGCTGTCGACCACAACTGCCTTGTAGCGCAGGGTGGTTCCGGGGGCAATGTCCTCGGCGAGGGTCTGGGTCACGCGGTAGGGGGCGTGGTCGGCGGAGCCGAGGGTCTGCCACTTGCCGGTGCCGACCCGGGCGGCGAAGACGACGCGGTTGAGCTGGTTGCCGCCGTTGACGTCGGCGGTGATGTTCACCGTGCCGGTGGCGCCGGGGGTCGGGGCGGTGAGGGTGAGGGTGGGCCTGGTGGTGGGGGCGGGGAGCTTGGTGGCGGCCTTGAGGACGATGGCGGTGCCGGGCGGGACTGTGAGGGTGAGCCTGCGGTCGGTGGCGCTGGTCGCCTTGGCGTTGGTGCCGTAGATGCCCTTGAAGGCCGTGTTGGCGGAGCCGGTCGGGAAGGTGGCCGACCTGGGCCCGGTCGCGTTGTTGAAGGCGACGACGTACTCGGTGCCGGTCCTGGCGTCGGTGCGGGAGAAGGCGTAGACGCCGGGGCCGTCGGCCGCGTAACGCGCGGTCTGGACGCCGTCGGCGAGGGCGGGGTTGGCCTTGCGCAGGGCTGCGAGAGCGCTGATCTGCCGGTAGAGCGGTGCTCTCGTGTCGTAGGCGTCGCTGGCGTGGGTGCGGTCGGTGCCGAGTTCGTCGTCGTCGAGGTAGTCGATGACCTTCGAGGCGAACATGGTCTGGCGGGCGTCCTTGTCGCCGCCCGCGCCGGTGAAGCCCTGCTCGTCGCCGTAGTAGACGACCGGGTTGCCCCGGCTGAGGAACATCAGCTCGTTGGCGAGCTTGTCCTTGGCGAGGAGTTCGGCGTCGGTGGCGGTCGGGTCGTCCTGCTTGAGGAAGTAGCCGATCCGGCCCATGTCGTGGTTGCCGAGGAAGGTGACCTGCTCGTAGGCGTTGGCCTTGTCGGTCGTGTACTTGTAGTCGTCGCCGAAGACCGAGGAGAGCCGCTGGGCGCTGCCGCCCTGGGAGGTGTAGGCGCGGGCCGCGTCCTGGAAGGGGAAGTCGAGCGTCGAGTCGAGGCGGCCCTGGGTGACGTACGGGGAGGTCACGGAGGTGTCGGCGGAGTAGACCTCGCCGAACATGAAGAAGTCGTCGCGGCCGTGGCGGGCCGCGTACCTGTCCAGTGCCGTGGCCCACTGGGTCCAGAACTCCATGTCGACGTGCTTCACGGTGTCGATCCGGAAGCCGTCGATGTCGAAGTCCCGCACCCACTTCTCGTAGATCTTCTCCATGCCGGAGACGACC
Organism: Streptomyces sp. AK08-02; assembly: GCF_033795085.1. NCBI lineage: Bacteria > Bacillati > Actinomycetota > Actinomycetes > Kitasatosporales > Streptomycetaceae > Streptomyces > Streptomyces sp. AK08-02. Next base: position 95,890 of record NZ_JARAZV010000027.1, on the reverse strand, counting down.
TCGGGGCGCTCGGTCCACAGGTCGTCGAGGCCGACGAAGTCGCCGTAGGTGGCGGACTCGCCGGCCCAGGTGGAGTCGCCCCGGTTGTGGTACATCGTCGGGTCGTTGAGCCAGGACGGGACCTTGGTGGTCTTCTTCGCGGAGGGGATGGTGGGGGTGTACGGGAAGGAGTCCCGGTCGACCTTCGGAAAGTTCTTGGTGCCGTCCGCGTAGTCGGCGTCGTCGAAGGGCTTGCCGTCCTTGGTCAGGTACGGGAAGGCACCCTTGGAGAGGTAGCCGTAGGACTTCTGCTCGTAGTCGACGACGTCGGCGGTGTGGTTGGTGATGACGTCGAAGAACACCTTCATGCCCTTGGTGTGGGCCTTGGAGATGAGGGTTTCGAGGTCCTTGTTCGTGCCGAAGTGCGGGTCGACCTGGGTGAAGTCGGTAATCCAGTAGCCGTGGTAACCGGCGGAGGCGTCCGGCCCGGTCCCCTGCACAGGGGCGTTCTTGAAGATCGGGGCGAGCCAGATGGCGGTGGTGCCGAGGCCCTTGATGTAGTCGAGCCTGTTGGTCAGGCCCTTGAGGTCGCCGCCCTGGTAGAAGCCCTTGTCGGTGGGGTCGTAGCCGGTGGCGAGGCGTGAACCGGTGAGTCCGCCGCGGTCGTTGGCGTGGCTGCCGTTGGCGAAACGGTCCGGGAGGACGAAGTAGAACTGCTCGCGGGTGGCGTCGTGCCGGGCCGGTTCGGCGGCGAGCCTGCTGTCGGACGGCGGCGGGGCCGGGGCCGGGGTGTTCGCCCCGGCGGCGGCCGGCGGCTGGACGAGCGCTGCGGCCAACGCGGTCACCACGGTGACCACAGCGACCCGGCCTGCACGGGTAGTTCGGCGCCTCGGCGCCGACCATCTCGGTATCACGGACGTGGACTCCTTGCGATCGCGGCTCTTGCGGGTCCGACCCCGCGCGACCGTATCGCCGAGGAAACACTTACAGCAAGAGTCCTGAAACCACTGGCAAGAACTTTCAGCAGCTCGTCTTGCCCGTGTAGATCGCCAGGGCCGTGTTCGCGCCCAGCGTCGCGGTGAACTGACCGCTCGAGTTCACGGTCACCGACGTGTTGTTCTGCACGTTGCAGTACGTCCCTGCCGCGAGGGAGGTCTGGTAGGTCCGGCTCAGACTGCTCGACTCGTGGTTGATGGCGACGAAGCCCTTGGCTCCCCGGCCGAAGGCGATGGCGTCGCCCCCGTTGTCCCACCAGTTGGTGACGGACTCACCGCGGGTCGCGTTGCGGAAGGCGACCATGCGCAGGATCTCCGGCCAGGCGTGCTGGCACTTCCAGCCGTCCTGCCAACAGGCGTTGACCGCACCCCCGTTGGGCGGCCCGGCGTCCGTGTCGGAGAACTCGTAGCCGGAGTTGATGTCCGGAGCGCCGTACGGGTAGGCCAGCATGAAGACGTTGGCGAGGGTGTAGTTGGCGTTGTCCTTGTAGCTGAGCGTGGATCCGTTGCGCTCGGTGTCGTGGTTGTCGACGAAGACACCGGCGACCGAGCTGCTCATGTACCCCCAGCCCTCGCCGTAGTTCTTCAGGTAGGCGAGGTTCTCGTTGTTGAAGACCCGCTTGAGGTCGTAGGCGTAACGGAACTCCTGGACATCCCCGTTGCCCGTGTACTCGGTGGGCTGGACGGCTTCCCCGGCACCGTAGATGGCCTCCTGCTTCCAGTACACGGAGGTGTTGGAGAGCCGTGACTTGATGTTGGCCAGGTCGGTGGCCGGGATGTGCTTGGCCGCGTCGATCCGGAAGCCGTCGACGCCGTAGCCGAGCAGGGAGTTCATGTACCCGGCGATGGTGGCGCGGACGTACTCCTCGCCGGTGTCCAGGTCGGCGAGCTGTACGAGCTCGCAGTTCTGGACGTTGGCGCGGTTGGTGTAGTCGCTGATGGTGGCCGTGCAGTCGTCGAAGTCGTAGGAGGAGTACAGGCCGGGGTAGTTGTACTTCGTGTACGACGAACCGCCGGTGCCGGTGCCCGAGCCTGCCGACATGTGGTTGATGACGGTGTCGACGACGACCTTTACGCCGGCCGCGTGACACGTGTCGATCATGCCCTTGAAGGCGGTGGCGTCGCCGAGGCGACCGGCGATCCGGTAACTGACGGGCTGGTACGAGGTCCACCACTGCGAGCCCTGTATGTGCTCGGCGGGCGGGGAGACCTGAACGAAGCCGTAGCCGGCGGGGCCGAGGGTGTTGGTGCACTCCCTGGCCACCGAGGCGAAGTTCCACTCGAAGAGGACGGCGGTGACGTCCTTGGTGCCGGGCGGGGAGGCGTAGGCGGCGCCGGTCGGAACGGCGAGCGCGATGGACGCGCCGGCGGCGAGTGCGAGCGCGCCGGAGAGGGTTCTGCTGGCCATGTGTCGGGTCCTTCTCCGTTGAAGGTCCTGGCAAGATCCCTTGCTGGTTCTTGCTGCAAGATGGCTGAAATATTTCAGTCGAGCAGAAGGTACGAGCGCGCTTGACGGACGGTCAACCCTTTGGACACTCCCTCTTCACGTACGCGAAATCTCTTCACAGGGAGGGCTGACGGAGTCGGGTGGGATTCGGTCGTTCTGGCATGAACGCATCGGGCCCGTCGCCCGTACTCTGTACCCCGATCGGGGGCGAGCCGCGAGCACCGCGGCCAGGGGGACGAGAGGCGACCATGACAGCGACGGGCAGCTCGGTGCGCAGAGGCACCATGCATCCGGTGGACGCGGCGCGTTGGGTGATGTGGACGTTCGTCCTCGTCAATGTGGTGATCATCGAGGCGTTGTTCGTCAGCGCCGGGTCGGGCAAGAACAGTGTGCTGACGGTCGCCAAGTTCTTCGGACTGCACGCGGCCCTGCTGATGCTGTTCCAACTGCTGCTGGTGGCAAGGCTGCCGTGGCTGGACCGCCGTTTCGGGATGGACCGGCTCACGGTGTGGCACCGCTGGGTCGGCTTCTCCCTGCTGTGGACCGTCCTCACCCACGCCACGCTGGTGGTGCTCGGCTACGCGACGCTCAGCGACACGTCCATGGGCAGCACGTTCGTCGCCCTCAGCGGGGTGCCGGCCTCCCTGCTGGGCATGCTCGCCGCGGCCGTCGTCCTCGTCATCGGCGTGATATCCACCCGGTCCGTCCGGCGGCGACTGCGGTACGAGGTCTGGCACGGGCTGCATCTGCTGCTGTACGTGGCCCTCGGCCTCGCGTTCGTCCACCAGCTGCGGGAGACCACGACCTTCACGTCCTCCGCGTTCGCCGAGGCCTACTGGTGGATCCTGTGGCTGTTCTCCTTCGGTGCCCTGGTGACCGGGCGGATCGCCCTGCCGCTGTGGCGCAACGCCCGCCACCGGTTCCGGGTCACGGCGGTGGTTCCGGAGTCGGACAACGTGGTCTCCGTGTACGTCACCGGCCGGAACCTCGACAAACTCCCCGCCCGTGCGGGCCAGTTCTGCATCTGGCGGTTCCCCGGGCACAACAACTGGTGGCTGGCCAACCCCTTCTCCCTGTCGGCTGCGCCCGACGGCCAGGGACTGCGCCTCACCGCGAAGGCGGTCGGCACCACCAGCGCCGGCCTGCGCGACGTCCCGGTGGGCAGCCGCGCCTTCGTCGAGGGGCCGTACGGGGCGTTCACCTCACTGCACCGGACCCGGCCGGGCGCCCTGCTGATCGCCGGGGGCGTCGGCATCACGCCCGTGCGGGCGATGCTGGAGGAGCAGGGCAACGGTGACGTCGTCGTCCTGTACCGCGTCCGCAGCGAGGCCGACGCCGTCCTGCTGAACGAGATTCGCCGACTGATCGCGCTCCGGGGCGGCCGGCTCCACCTGCTCACCGGCAGGACCACCGAGGGCGCCCCGCCGTTCGGCGCGGAGAGCCTGCGCCGGCTGGTCCCCGACGTCACCGAACGCGACGTGTACGTCTGCGGGCCGGCCGCCATGACCGCCGCCGTGCTGTCCGGCCTACGAGAACTCCGGGTGCCCGCGCGTCAGGTGCACTCGGAACGGTTCGGGCTGGCCTGACCGGCGGTCCGGGGCGGCGAAGTAAGTACTCGGACGGAACTGAGTACTTGCGCTCTGTTCGGCCAGGAGGCGAACGGAGACGCTTCGGGCATGGGAAGACAACTACCGAAGACCGTCCGCCACTTGCTGCCGATCCTCGCGCTTGCCGGGGTGGCCCTGGCGGCGTGGGCCGCCTGGCTGGGCTGGGATCAACAGCGTGACGTGCATTCCGACGGCTCGACGACCGGTCCGTACGAGGCATGGCAGGTGATCGGGCTGGTGCTGACCCTGCTGGGGCCGGTGTACTGGGCCGCGTCCCGGCGCCACACCCGCGGCGCCGTTCTCGGCACCTCGGCCGGTCTGACCGTGGCCGCCTACGTCGACTGGTCGGACGACGCCAGCGGCCTCTTCGTGATCGGCGTGGGGATGGTCATGATGGGGAGCCTCGCCGTGACCACCGCCGTGAGCGCTGTGATCGCCTCCTTGAAGCAGGCGGGTCCCACGACTCTCGCCACCGAGTAGCGCCCGCCTCCCCGAACTGGGCGACGGGCACTACGAGTTCGGCCCTCCCCACCCGCGCGAGGGCGACCTTGCGGGACTTGTCAGCCGGTCGTCCACCACACCGTCGTGTCCGCCGGCAGCTTCGCCTCGTCGTCCGCCACCGTCACCTCGGCGCTGGCCACCAGGATCTCGCCGTACGCGCGGATCGTGACCGCCTCGCCGCTCGTGTTCGCCACACACACGAACTCGCCGCGCCTGAAGGCGAGTACGCCCTGCGGAGCCCTCAGCCACTCGACGGAGTCGCCCGCGCCGAGGTCGGGGTGCGTGCGGCGGGCGGCCAGCGCGGCGCGGTACAGCTCCAGGGTCGAGCCGGGTGTGCCGGTCTGCGCCTCGACGCTCAGCTCGGCCCACTCGGCGGGCTGCGGGAGCCAGGAGCCACCGTCGCCGAAGCCGTACGAGGTGCCCTCGCGGGTCCACGGGATGGGGACCCGGCAGCCGTCGCGGAAGCCGTCCTGGCCCGCGCCCCGGAAGTACGCGGGGTCCTGGCGGACCTCGTCGGAGAGGTCGACGACGTCCGGGAGGCCCAGCTCCTCACCCTGGTAGACGTACGCCGAGCCGGGCAGCGCCAGCATGAGCAGGGTGGCAGCTCGGGCCCTGCGCAGGCCCAGGGCGCGGTCTCCGGCGAGGCGGATCTGGGTGCCGAGGCCGGGCTCGTTGGCGAAGCGGGTGGCATGGCGCGTGACGTCGTGGTTGGACAGCACCCAGGTCGCGGGGGCGCCGACCGGGCGCATGGCGTCCAGGGTGCGGTCGATGACCGTCTTCAGCTCCGCCGCGTCCCAATAGGTGGCCAGGTACTGGAAGTTGAAGGCCTGGTGGAGTTCGTCCGGGCGGACGTAGTTCGCGGTCCGCTCGATCGTCGGGGTCCACGCCTCCGCCACGAAGATGCGCTCGCCCGCGTACTCGTCGAGGATCGTGCGCCACTGCCGGTAGATCGCGTGTACGCCGTCCTGGTCGAAGAACGGCATGACATCGTTGCCCAGCAGCTTGACCTGGTCGTGGGTTCCCAGGTCCGGGAGACCCTCCGCCTTCACCAGGCCGTGTGCCACGTCGACGCGGAACCCGTCGACTCCCATGTCGAGCCAGAACCGCAGGACCGAGCGGAACTCGTCCCCGACGGCCGGGTGTTCCCAGTTGAAGTCGGGCTGCTCGGGCGCGAAGAGGTGCAGGTACCAGGCGCCGGGCGTGCCGTCGGGCTCCGTGACCCGGGTCCACGCCGGTCCGCCGAAGACGGACTCCCAGTCGTTGGGCGGGAGTTCACCGCTCTCGCCCTTGCCGGGGCGGAAGTGGTAGCGGTCCCGGAGCGATGAGCCGGGGCCCTCGCGCAGCGCCCGCTTGAACCACTCGTGCTGGTCGGAGGAGTGGTTGGGGACCAGGTCGACAATGATCCTGAGGTCCAGTTCGTGGGCCTCGCGGATCAGCGCGTCGGCGTCCAGGAGGTTGCCGAACATGGGGTCCACGGCCCGGTAGTCGGCGACGTCGTAGCCGGCGTCGGCCTGCGGGGAGGCGTAGAACGGGCTGAGCCACACGGCGTCGACGCCCAGGTCACGCAGATACGGCAGCCGGGTTCGTACGCCCTCCAGGTCGCCCATGCCGTCGCCGTTGCTGTCGGCGAAGCTGCGGGGGTAGACCTGGTAGATGACCGCGTCGCGCCACCAGTCCCTGCTGGCGGCGACGGCGGTCGTCGTCGTGACGGTGGAGGTTTCGGCCGGGGCTGCGGAGTGCTGGCTCATAACGTCCTTGATACGTAACGGAGTTCGGGTCATGGGCTGTCTGGGAGTGTGAATGGCTGCGGGTTCGTTGTGGCTGGTCGCGCAGTTCCCCGCGCCCCTGAAGGGCGGCCCGCGGTGTCAGCGGGGTCGGATGGACACCGCGGGCCGTCGACCCGCGCGGCGGATGACGCGCGGGAGTTCACCGGACCTGGGTCAGCCCTTCGTGCCGCCGGCCGTCAGGCCCGCCACCAGGTTCTTCTGGACCAGGTAGAAGAAGGCCGAGACGGGTATCGCGACCAGTACCGCGGTGGCGGCCATCAGGTTGCGCTGCGCGTCGTGCTCGCTGACGAAGCTCTGCAGACCGACCGCGAAGGTGTACTTCGTGTCCGACAGCATGAACGTCGAGGCGAACGCGACCTCGCCGAACGCGGTGATGAAGCTGTAGAACGCGGCGACCGCCAGGCCCGGTTTGGCCAGCGGCAGGATGAGCCGCGCGAAGGTGCCGAAGGGGGTCAGCCCGTCGACGCGTCCCGCCTCGTCGATCTCGAAGGGGATCGTGTCGAAGTATCCCTTGAGCAGCCAGGCGCAGTAGGGCACGGCCGTCGAGCAGTAGACGAGGACCAGTCCGAAATAGTTGTCGATGAGCTGGAGGTCCGACAGGATCTGGTACATCGGCACGATGAGTACGGCGATCGGGAACATCTGGGTGACCAGCAGCACCCACATGAACTTGCGGTAGCCGGGGAAGCGCATCCGCGACACCGCGTACCCGGTGGTCGCCGCGACCATCACCCCGATGACCGTCGTCCCGAGCGAGACGATCAGCGAACTCCTCATCCAGTCGAAGAAGTTGGTGTGCTGGAGGACGAACGAGTAGTTGTCGAACGTCATCTTGTCCCAGATGCCCCCGGGGTGGAGGTAGTCGTCCTTGTCGGGGCCGAGGGACAGATAGAGCAGCCAGGCGATCGGGAAGAGCGCGATCAGGCTCGCGACGGTCAGGATGCCGTGGGAGGCGAGGGCGGCGGTGAGGCCGCGCCTGCCGCGTCGAGGGAGCTTCGGGGCGGCGGCGGGGTCGGCCGGGTCCGGCTTCGCGGACTTCTGGACTGTCATGGCACTCATGGGGGTTGGGACTCCTGCCTCAGATCGCGAGCTGCTGGTCATTGCGGTTCAGCCAGCGGCGGTAGAAGGAGGTGAAGACGACGAGGATGGCCAGCAGCAGCATGCCGTAGGCCGCCGACTGCGCGAAGTCGCGCGGCTGTTGGCCGAAGCCGAGGTAGTAGGCCCAGGTGACGAGGATCTGCGCGTCCGGGGCGGTGTTGCCGAACAGCAGGAAGATGACGGCGAACTGGTTGAACGTCCAGATGACGCCGAGGAGTACGACGGTGGAGCTGACGGAGCGCAGGCCGGGGAGGGTGACGTACCAGAACCTCTGCCAGGCGTTCGCGCCGTCCATGTCCGCCGCCTCGTACAGCGTGGAGTCGATGGACTGGAGGCCGCCGAGCAGCGAGACCATCATGAACGGCACACCGCACCAGGTGTTGACCATGATCGCGGCGAACCGCTGCCAGAAGGTGTCCTCCAGCCACAGCGGTGACGGCAGGTGCACGGCGTCGAGCATCGTGTTGATGATGCCGCCGTCGGCGAGCATGAACCGCCAGCCGAAGACGGTGACGAAGGTGGGCACGGCCCACGGCAGGACCAGGATCAGCCGGTAGAAGGTGCGCCCGCGCAGTTTCTGGTTCAGCAGGAGAGCCAGGCCGAGACCGATGCTGTAGTGCAGGGCCACGCACAGCACGGTCCAGACGATCGTCCAGATGAAGTGCGACCAGAAGCGGTCGTAGGCGGTGTCGCCCCACAGGATGTCGGCGTAGTTGTCGAAGCCGATGAACTTGTAGGTGGCGTCGATGTGGTTGACGCCGATCGTGCGGGCGGAGTTGAGGCTGTTGGCGTCCGTGAGCGTCAGGTAGAGGCCGCGCACGAGCGGGTAGAGCACGAGTCCGCCGAGCACGACGACCACGGGCGCGATCATCGCGTACGCGTACCAGTACTTCTGGTAGGCGTGCTTGAGACGATCGAGCCGTCCGGGGCGCTGCCCGGGCTCGCCCCGGCGTTTGCCGGTCGCGCGGTCGATGGCGACTGTCATGGTTCGACACCTTCTGGAGGATCAGGACCGAGGGGTACGGCACAGTCCGATGACCGCCGGAACCGTCCCCCCGTGTCCTGCTGGGCGGTTCCGACGGCCATACGGGGTCACTTGCTGAAGTCCGGGACCAGCTTGGCGATCGCGGTCTCCGCGTTGCCCAGGCCCTTGTCGAGGGACTCCTTGCCGCCCGCGATCTGCGGCAGCTCGGTGTCGAGCGGCCCCCACAGGGAGCTGTACTCGGGCAGCGCCGGGCGGGGCTGGGCGGCGGGGAGGACACTCTGGTAGCCGGCGAGGCCCGGGTCGGCCTTGACCTCGGCGGTGTAGGCGTCGTCGCGGGTGGGCAGCGTGGAGTTCTTCAGGGCGATCTGCGACTGGGACTTCGCGGAGGTCATGAAGTTGACGAACTTCAGCGCGGCCTTCTGGTGCGCGGCGTCCGAGCCCGCGTACACGGAGAGGTTGTGGCCGCCGGTCGGGGCGCCCGCCTTGCCGCTGGAGCCGGCCGGGACGGTGGCGATGCCGAGGTTGGCCTTGTCCTTGAACGCGGTGCCCTTGTAGAAGTTGGTGATCTCCCACGGGCCCTGGACGATCGCGGCGACCTTGCCGGTCACGAACGCGTCCTGGATGTGGGCGTAGGCGTCGGCGGTGGTGTCCGCCTTGTGCAGGCCCTTGCCGTCGAAGAGGCCGAGCCAGGTGCCGTATGCCTTCTTGGCGGCGGGCGAGTCGACGGTGATCTTCTTGGCGGCGGCGTCGACGGTGTCGGTGCCCTCGCCGTAGAGGAAGCTCTGCGCGTAGTAGGCCTGGGTGGAGCCCCAGTAGCCGTCGACGCCGGTCTTGGTCTTGACGGCGGCGGCGGCCGTCTTCAGGTCGGCCCAGGTCTTCGGGGCCTCGGTGAGGCCGGCCTTCGCGAAGAGCGCCTTGTTGTAGACCAGCGCGAGGGTGTCGGTGACGATCGGGACGCCGTACGTCTTGCCCTCGTACTTGGCCTGTTCGATCAGGCTGGGCTGGAACTTGGCCTCGTCGGTGAGGGCCTCGGTGCCGTCGAGCGGCAGCAGGAAGCCCTTCTTGGCGAAGGCGGGGGTCCAGCCGACCTCGGAGCGCAGCACGTCCGGGGCGCCGGAGGCACCGGCGGCGGTGTCGAACTTGTTCTGCGCCTGGTCGAAGGGGACGTTGACGTACTTGACCTTGACGTCCTTGTTGGCGGCCTCGAACTCCTTGACGAGGGCCTGGTACGTCGGCGCCTCGTTGGTGGCGTTGGAGGTGTCCCACCAGGTGATGGTGACCGGACCGTCGGCCTTGCCACCGCCGCTGTCGTCTCCGCCGCAGGCCGTCGCCGCGAGGGCGAGGGACGCCACCAGCGCGGTGGCCGCTATGCCACGCCGCATGAGTTCTCCTTGAGGGTTAAAGCCCGTGTACTGGCGGTAACGGGCCCGTCCGCCGTTTCCGCCGACCTGTCCGGCAGCACCGTTGCCGCCGCCGAGCGACGTGAACGTAACAGCCATGTAAGCGCGACGAAAGACCTTGCAGCAAAAAAGTGCAAGAACCGGCGACAGTTACCCCGTCGTGACCCGTCCGGCAGTGGTCCGCTGCCGCTCTCCGCCTCCCCCTGCCGCCGATCAGCGGGATCTGGGACACTTGTGCAAGACTCTGCAAGCTTTTGCCACGAACCCCGATCAGACGTACGCCAGACCCACGAGGGAGCGCGATGACGCAGCAACCCGCAGCGGCAGGCGGCCGATCCGGCCGTCCGGCGGGCCGTTCGACGGCCCGTGCCCGGCGTCCGTTCGGTGGGCAAGGCGAGGGCCGGCCGGTACAGTCCAGCCCTGTGACCACACGGCTTGCCGACATCGCCGCCCAGGCGGGGGTGAGCGAAGCGACTGTCAGCCGGGTCCTGAACGGGAAGCCGGGCGTCGCCGCCACCACCCGCCAGACCGTGCTCGCCGCCCTCGACGTACTGGGCTACGAGCGCCCCGTCCGGCTGCGCCAGCGCAGCGAGGGCCTGGTGGGCCTCATCACCCCGGAACTGGAGAACCCGATCTTCCCGGCCCTGGCGCAGGTCATAGGCCAGGCGCTGACCCGGCAGGGATACACCCCGGTCCTGGCCACCCAGACCCCCGGCGGTTCTACGGAGGACGAGCTGACGGAGATGCTCGTCGACCGGGGCGTGGCGGGCATCATCTTCGTCTCCGGGCTGCACGCGGACACCTCCGCCGACATGCAGCGCTACGAGCAACTGCGCGCCCAGGGCGTGCCGTTCGTCCTGGTGGACGGTTTCTCCCCCAAGGTGCAGGCGCCGTTCATCTCCCCCGACGACCGCGCGGCGATGCATCTCGCGGTCACCCATCTCGTCTCGCTCGGCCACACCCGTATCGGCCTGGCCCTGGGGCCGAAGCGTTTCGTGCCGGTCCAGCGCAAGATCGAGGGCTTCGTACGGACGATGCAGGATCTGCTGGGCCTGACGGCGCAGGACGTCGAGACGCGGTTCGTCCAGCACTCGCTGTACACCCTGGAGGGCGGCCAGGCGGCTGCCATGGCGCTCATCGACCGTGACTGCACGGCGGTGGTGTGCGCGAGCGACATGATGGCGCTGGGCGCGATACGGGCGGCCAGGCAGCGCGGTCTGGAGGTCCCCCGGGACGTCTCGGTCGTGGGGTTCGACGACTCCCCCCTGATCGCCTTCACCGACCCGCCCCTCACCACGATCCGCAAGCCGGTCCCGGCGATGGGCCAGGCCGCCGTACGTACCCTGCTGGAGGAGATCGGCGGTACGCCGGCCCCGCACAGCGAGTTCGTGTTCATGCCGGAACTGGTGGTCCGGGGTTCCACGGCTTCGGCCCCCGGGGACCGCACCCGCCCCTGAGACCTGCCCGACCGGGCCGCCTGCCCACCCGCCTGCCCTCACCCGTCCTCAGGATCGTCCTCAGGGTGGAGAATGTCCCGCTTCGGGCAGTCCCCCGGTAGTAGTTCGGACCCCGTCGGCACGCCGTAGAACGTGCGGGCCGGACAGGACCAGGGGATGATCTGGGAGGGGACCGTATCTGGCAGACTCTGTGTCCATGGGCGAATCGACCGTGACAACCAGGGAAGGCCACGACCGGGCCGCTCCACATTCCGTCACGGACGACACGGCGGAGGGGAACGGCCACGTGGTCAGGGGACTCCTGCGCCGAGCACGGACTCCGCGCCGGCCACGGCTCTGGTTCGAGATCCTTCTGATCGCGGTCAGTTACTGGACGTACTCGATGATCCGTAACGCCGTGCCGGAGCAGAAGGCCGAGGCACTGCGCAACGCGGACTGGCTCTGGAAGACCGAGCACACCCTGGGTATCGCCGTCGAGGAGTCGGTCAACCACGCGATCAACTCGGTGACTTGGCTGATCGTGGGCATGAACTACTACTACGCGACGCTGCACTTCGTCGTCACTCTCGGTGTTCTGGTGTGGCTGTACCGCAGTCACCCCGGCCGGTACGCGGCGACGCGGCTGACCCTCTTCGCGACCACGGTGGTGGCCCTGGTCGGTTACTATCTGTATCCGCTGGCTCCGCCCCGGCTGATGAACGGCGGCGGTTTCGTCGACACGGTGATGGTCCACCACACCTGGGGTTCGATGGCCTCCGGCGACCTCAAGCACATGTCGAACCAGTACGCGGCGATGCCGTCGATGCACATCGGCTGGTCCACCTGGTGCGGTCTGACGATCTTCGCCCTGGCCAAGGTCCCGTGGGTACGCGTTCTCGGGCTTCTCTACCCGGTCGCCACCCTGGTGGTGATCGTCGCGACGGCCAACCACTTCTGGCTGGACGCGGTGGGCGGCCTCATGTGCCTGGCCTTCGGCTTCACGGTGGCCCGCCTCTGGTACGGGAAGCTCCCGTACGCCCTTCCGAAGCTGGTCCCGGTGCGGGGGCGGGGCGGCCCGCTGCTCCCGGTCAAGCCGTGACCGCGCCGGGAGCGCCGGGCCCGGTCCGCTACGCCGACGCCCCGTAGAACAGCGTCTCGACGACACCGCGTGCCCGCCGGGTGGTCCGCCGGTAGGCGTCGATCAGGTCACCGACATGACCCGGCCCGTACCCCAGATACCGGCCCACCGCGCCCAGTTCCCGCCCGTCGGAGGGGAAGGTGTCCCCGGCCCTGCCGCGCACCAGCATCACGGCGTTGCGCACCCGGGTGGCCAGGACCCACGCCTCGTCCAGTATGGCCGCGTCCTCCCCGGAGATCAGTTCGGCGGCGCAGGCGGCGGCGAGTGCCTCCCGGGTACGGGTCGTCCGCAGCCCCGGTTCGGCCCACCCGTGCTGGAGCTGCAGCAACTGGACGGTCCACTCCACGTCCGAGAGGCCGCCCCGCCCGAGCTTGGTGTGCAGGGTGGGATCGGCGCCGCGAGGCATCCGCTCCGACTCCATACGCGCCTTCAGGCGCCTGATCTCGCGTACCGCGTCGTCGCCGAGGCCCTCCGCCGGGTAGCGCAGCGGATCGATCAGCTCGATGAAGCGGCGCCCCAACTCCAGGTCCCCGGCCACGACTTCGGCCCGCAGTAGCGCCTGGGACTCCCAACCGAGGGACCAGCGACGGTAGTACGCCTCGTACGACGTCAGGGTCCGGACCAGCGGCCCCGACTTGCCCTCGGGGCGCAGATCCGCGTCGATGAGCAACGGCGGGTCGGCGCTGGGCGCTTGGAGGAGGCGCCGCATCTCGGCGACGACGGTGTTCGCGGCCTTGGCGGCCTCGTGCTCGTCGACGCCCTCCCGGGGTTCGTGCACGAACAGGACGTCGGCGTCGGAGCCGTAGCCCATCTCGTGCCCGCCGAAGCGTCCCATGCCGATGATGGCGAACCGGGTGGGCAGGGTGTCCCCCCAGCCGTCCCGCACGACCGCCCGCAGGGTCCCGGCCAGGGTCGCCGCCGTGAGGTCGGAGATCGCGCCGCCGACCTGCTCCACCAGGGCGCCCTGGTCGGCCTCGGCGGGCGACTGCTCGGTGCCGTAGGAGCCGACGATGTCGGCGGCGGCCGTACGGAACAGTTCGCGGCGCCGGACACCGCGCGCGGCGTACACGCCCTGTTCGCCGCTCTCGGAGCGCCCGACGGCGGCCAGTATCTCCTGCTCCAGCTGGTCCCGCTCGCGCGGCTCAAGGCCGCCCGCCCCGTCGCCGTCACCGAGCAGTGCGACGGCCTCCGGGGCCCGCATCAGCAGGTCGGGGGCGAGGCGTCCGGCGGACAGGACACGCGCCAGGTTCTCGGCGGCGGCGCCCTCGTCCCTCAACAGCCGTAGATACCAGGGGGTTCGGCCCAGCGCGTCCGACACCTTGCGGAAGTTGAGCAGTCCGGCGTCCGGGTCGGCGGAGTCGGCGAACCAGCCCAACAGGACGGGCAGCAGGGTCCGTTGGATGGCCGCCTTGCGGCTCACCCCGCTGGCCAGAGCCTCCAGGTGCCTGAGGGCGGCGGCCGGATCGGCGTACCCGAGCGCGACCAGTCGCTCCCGGGCCGCGACGGTGCTCAACCTGGTCTCACCGGGGGCAAGTTGGGCGACCGCGTCGAGCAGGGGCCGGTAGAAGAGCTTCTCGTGCAGCCGTCGTACGACGGACGCGTGCCGCTTCCACTCCCGGTTCAGCTCGGCCACCGGGTCGGTGCGCAGCCCCAGCGAGCGCCCGATGCGCCGCAGATCGGCCTCGTCCTCGGGCACGAGGTGGGTGCGGCGCAGCCGGAACAGCTGGATCCGGTGCTCCATGGACCGCAGGAAGCGGTAGGCGTCGTCGAGCTGCACGGCGTCCGCGCGTCCGACGTACCCGCCGGCGGCGAGGGCGGCGAGAGCGTCCAGGGTGGTCCCGCTGCGTAGGGAGGTGTCGGCACGCCCGTGCACCAACTGGAGCAGCTGGACGGCGAATTCGACGTCCCGCAGCCCGCCGGGCCCGAGCTTCAGCTCCCTCTCCACCTCGGCGACGGGAATGTTCTCGATGACGCGGCGGCGCATCTTCTGCACGTCGACGACGAAGTTGTCGCGCTCGGCGGCGTGCCAGACGAGGGGGGCGAGCGCGGCGACGTACGCCTCCCCCAGTTCGATGTCACCGGCGACCGGGCGGGCCTTCAACAGGGCCTGGAACTCCCAGGTCTTGGCCCAGCGCTGGTAGTAGGCGAGATGGCTGCCGAGGGGACGCACCAGCGGGCCGTTGCGGCCCTCGGGGCGCAGGTTGGCGTCGACGGGCCAGATGCTCCCCTCGATGGTGGTCTCGGAGCAGATCCGCATGAGATGTGAGGCGAGCCGGGTGGCGGCCTGCAGCGCCTTCCCCTCGTCGGCGCCGTCGACAGCCTCACCGACGAAGATGACGTCGACGTCGGACACGTAGTTGAGCTCGTGGCCACCGCACTTGCCCATGGCGACGACGGCGAGCCGGCACAGTGCTGCGTCGCCGGGCGCGGCGGCCTTGGCGATGCTGAGGGCGGCGCGCAGGGTAGCGGTGGCGAGGTCGGCAAGCTCCGCGGCGGTCTCGGCGACGTCGGTGGTGCCACAGACGTCACGGGCGGCGATGGACAGCAGGCAGCGCCGGTAGGCGACGCGCAGCGACACGGGGTCGGTGGCCTCGGCGAGCCCCCGCTCGAACTCCTCCACCCCCGGATGGAGATCCCGGGGCTCGTACATCACGAGGGCGTGCCAGTCGCGAGGGTGCCGGATCAGATGGTCGGCGAGGGCGGCGGAGGCACCGAGCACCCCGAGCAGCCGGTCCCGCAGCGGCTTGGCCGCTATCACCGTGTCCAGCAGCTCGTGCCGGGCGGTCCGGCCGTCCTGCGCCTCGGCGAGCCGGACGAGCCCGAGCAGCGCGAGATCCGGGTCGGCGGTCGCGCCCAGCGCGTCGAGCAGCACCGGGTCGTCCCGCATCGGCGCGAGTTCGACGCTGTCGAGGAGCCGCTCGGCGGCGGAGGGATCGGTGAAACCGTGCCGCAGCAGTCGCGTGAAGGTACTGCTCCTGCGCCCCGGCGCCATCATCCTGGGCCTTCCCGTCGGACCATCGGATCAAGGTCGTACGCCCACGAGCGTAACCGGAGAGGCGCCGGGAAGCGCCGGACGGACCGGAGCGAAGTCCCCGCTGGTCGGAACGGTGCCCTCCGCCACCGACGTGGTCGTTTCGGTGGCGCCCCGCCCGGTTTTCGGCTTCGGTGAGGGGAGCCAACGTGAACGCGATCTGGAGGACCAGCGATGCAGTACACGCTCGAAGTCGTCCCGCTGCCCGTGAGTGACATCGACCGGGCCCGGGACTTCTACCGTGACAAGGTCGGCTTCCATGTGGACATCGACCAGGAGGTCATGCCGGGGATGCGCATCGTCCAGCTCACGCCGCCGGGCTCCGGCTGTTCGATCGCCCTGGGCGACACCATCTGGGAGACGATGGCCGGCCCGACCCCCGCACCGGGCTCGTACCAGGGCCTCCAGCTGTGCGTCGCCGACATCAAGGCGGCCCACTCCGAGCTGGTCGAACGGGGCCTGGAGGTGTCGGAGCCGATGCGGTTCTCACCGGACGACGGCGCGACGTTCATGTACTTCAAGGACCCGGACGGCAACGGCTGGGCGATCCAGGAGTACCGCCAACGAGCGGCGAAGCCCCTGCACGCCCTGCTGACGGAGACGGCGGAGCGCCCCTGAGGAGGGGCGCAGCCCCCTCCTCAGGGGCGCGGGGAACTGCGCGACCAGCCCCCGCGGGCCGCGACTGTGGTCACGGCCCGCGGCGGAGCCTCAGAGCACCGGCAGATTCTTCCGCAGCTCGAACGCGGTGACCTCGCTGCGGTACTCCTCCCACTCCTGGCGCTTGTTGCGGAGGAAGAACTCGAAGACGTGCTCGCCGAGCGTCTCGGCGACCAGTTCGCTGCGTTCCATGAGGGAGAGCGCCTCGCCCAGGTTCTGGGGAAGCGGCTCGATGCCCATCGCGCGGCGCTCCGCGTCGGAGAGGGCCCAGACGTCGTCGTCGGCGCCCGGCGGGAGCTCGTAGCCCTCCTCGATGCCCTTGAGGCCGGCGGCCAGCAGGACGGCGTAGGCCAGGTACGGGTTCGCACCCGTGTCCAGGGAGCGGACCTCCACGCGCGCGGAGCCCGTCTTGCCGGGCTTGTACATCGGGACGCGGACCAGGGCCGAGCGGTTGTTGTGGCCCCAGCAGATGTACGAGGGGGCCTCGCCGCCGGCGCCCGCGGTGCGCTCCGAGCCGCCCCAGATGCGCTTGTACGAGTTCACCCACTGGTTGGTGACCGCCGCGATCTCCGCCGCGTGCTTCAGCAGGCCCGCGATGAAGGACCGGCCCACCTTGGAGAGCTGGTACTCCGAACCGGACTCGTAGAACGCGTTGCGGTCGCCTTCGAAGAGCGAGAGGTGTGTGTGCATGCCGCTGCCGGGGTGCTCGGAGAACGGCTTCGGCATGAACGTCGCGTTGACGCCCTGCTCCAGTGCCACCTGCTTCATGACCAGGCGGAACGTCATGATGTTGTCCGCCGTGGAGAGCGCGTCCGCGTACCGCAGGTCGATCTCCTGCTGGCCGGGGGCGCCCTCGTGGTGGGAGAACTCGACCGAGATGCCCATGGACTCCAGCATCGTGATCGCCTGGCGGCGGAAGTCCTGGCCGACGTGGGTCGGGGTGTGGTCGAAGTAGCCGGAGTTGTCGGCCGGTGTCGGGCGGCTGCCGTCCAGCGGCTTGTCCTTCAGCAGGAAGAACTCGATCTCCGGGTGGGTGTAGAACGTGAAGCCCAGGTCGGAGCCGCGGGTGAGGGCGCGCTTGAGGACGTAGCGCGGGTCCGCGAAGGACGGCGAGCCGTCCGGCATGAGGATGTCGCAGAACATCCGGGCGGTGCCGGGGGCCTCCGCGCGCCACGGGAGGATCTGGAACGTCGACGGGTCGGGCTTGGCGATCATGTCGGACTCGTATACGCGAGCGAATCCCTCGATCGCGGAGCCGTCGAACCCGATGCCCTCGTCGAAGGCCTGCTCCAGCTCGGCCGGGGCCACGGCCACTGACTTGAGGAAGCCCAGCACGTCCGTGAACCACAGCCGGACGAACCGGATGTCACGCTCCTCCAACGTCCGGAGCACGAACTCCTGCTGCTTGTCCATCTTCCGCTTCCCCATCCTTGCTGGTCAGGCCGCCTGTCTCCCGTACCACGGAAGGCGGTCGGGCACCTGAGCATGACACCACAACAGCATTTCATGCGCGTTGCGCACCTTGATCGTCCAGCCGACGCCGGAGTGAACGCCTCGCGTACGGCAGGTGTCGTGCTCTGCCCCTCATCTTGCCTGTTCACGACGACATGCGTAATGGGTGACCGCGGACCGGAACCGTTGCGGGCGGTAGCGGATTACGATCAGTGGCCAACGATTACGATCAGAGACCGATCAGCCGACCGGCCAACCGACCGCCCCTTTCCCCAGAAGGATCGATCCCATGGGTTCCGCCAAGAAGAGCGCCAAAGACAGTGGTAGCGCGGCGCGCAAGGCGCGCATAGAGGAGATGCGGCGCGCCGAGCGCTCGCGTGAGCGCCGGAACCGCGTCCTCACGATCGGTGTGAGCGTCGTCATAGTGGCCGGCCTGGTCGTCGGCGCGACGGTCCTTGTGAGGTCGCAGTCCGACGACAGTGACACCACGGCGAGCGACTCCAAGGGCACGGGCAAGTTCGTCACCGGCGCGGACGGTGTGAAGACCTGGGACAAGAAGCTCACCCAGAACCACGTCACCAAGACCGTGAACTACCCGATGGAGCCCCCGGTCGGCGGTGACCACAACCAGGTCTGGATGAACTGCAACGGCGACGTCTACGCCAAGGCGCTCAACAACATGAACGCCGTGCACTCGCTGGAGCACGGGGCCGTCTGGGTGACGTACAACAGCAAGGCGGCGAAGGCCGACATCGACGCGCTCGCGGCCAAGGTGAAGAAGACGCCGTACACGCTGATGAGCCCGGACGACAAGCAGGCGGATCCGATCATGCTCTCCGCCTGGGGCAAGCAGCGCACGGTGACCAGTGCCAAGGACCCGAACGTGGACAAGTTCTTCGAGGAGTTCGTCCAGGGCAAGCAGACGCCCGAGCCGGGTGCCGCCTGCACGAACGGGCTGTCCCAGTGAAGCGGGCTCCCTGGATCGCCGGTGCCGCCGTGACGGCGCTCGTCGCGGCGGGCGCGATCACCTACGCGGTCGCCGACGGCGAGGACTCCGGGATGAAGGCGCCCGCCGCGGGCTCGGCGGACGCGGGCTTCGCCCGTGACATGGCGGTGCACCATCAGCAGGCCGTCGAGATGTCGTACATCGTGCGCGACCGGACGACGAACGAGGAGATCCGGCGGCTCGCGTACGACATCTCGCAGACGCAGGCCAACCAGCGCGGCATGCTGCTGGGCTGGCTCGACCTGTGGGAGCTGCCGAAGGTGTCCTCGAAGGCTCCGATGGCCTGGATGGACATGGCGGGCATGGCCAGCGGCAAGGACGGCGCGCTGATGCCGGGCATGGCGACCAACACCGAGATGACGAAGCTGGGCAAGCTCAGCGGCAAGCAGGCCGAGGTCTTCTATCTCCAGCTGATGACCAAGCACCACCAGGGCGGTATCCACATGGCGCAGGGGTGTGTGGAGCGGTGCGAGGTGGGGGTGGAGAAGCGGCTCGCGCAGGGCATGGTCAACGCGCAGGAGTCGGAGATCTCCCTGATGGCGGGGATGCTGAAGGAGCGCGGCGCGACGGCGAGTTGATAGATTTGTCGATGTTTCGCCGTCGGACGTAAGCCTCAAATCGCTTGCGTATACGTTCCCTTGGGTGCTTCTTGGTACACCCATTCCCCCTGGATTTCCCTGGCATGAACAGTTCATCGCGAGAGTGGCCAGCGGCGAGTGATCACTCGTCTTGCTCGCGTTGAACCGCATCAGGGGGTTCCATGAGATCCAATCGCGCCATCAAGCGCGCCGGTGTGAGCCTGGCAGCGACACTGCCTCTGCTCGCCGGCGCGCTGGCGCTCGGCATTCCCGCGGCCCATGCCGCGGACGCCCCGGGCCGGGACACGCTCGCCGGTACCAGGCCCGCGTGGGCCACCGCCAAGGCGGACAAGGGCGCCACGTCCGACAGCTCCAAGGTCACCGCCCGGGTGTATCTCGCCGGCCGGGACGCCAACGGGCTGACCGCGTACGCGAAGGCCGTCTCCGACCCGAGGTCCGCCTCGTACGGCAAGTACCTCACCGCGGCGCAGGCCCAGCAGCGCTTCGGAGCCTCCCCGGCCCAGGTCGCCGCCGTCAAGGCGTGGCTGACGGCGTCGGGCCTCAAGGTCACCGGCGTCACGGCTCACTACGTCACGGTGACCGGTGACGTGGCGGCCGCGGAGAAGGCATTCAGCACGCAGCTGCACAACTACGCCAAGGGCAAGAAGACCTACCGTGCCCCGGCGAAGGCCGCATCCGCGCCGGAGAGCCTGAAGGGCGCCGTCCTGACCGTCACGGGTCTGGACAACGCCCCGCACACGGCGACCCACGACGACACGCTGCCGGCGCCGGAAACGGTGTTCCGCAACTCGGGTCCGTTCTCCACGTACTACGGCTCGAACACCGCTTCGACGCTGCCGACGGCGTACGGCGCGCAGATCCCGTACGCCGTCCAGGGATACACGGGCAAGCAGCTGCGAGCCGCGTACGGCGCGGGCAGCTGGACCGGCAAGAAGGTGCGCGTCGCCATCACCGACGCCTACGCCTCGCCGTACATCGCCGGTGACGCCGCCACCTACGCGGACGCCCACGGCGACGCCACCTACCGGAAGGGCCAGCTCAAGCAGGTCCTGCCGGCGAACTACACGAACACCGAGGACTGCTCCGCGGCCGGCTGGTACGGCGAGGAGACCCTCGACGTCGAGGCCGTGCACGCGGTCGCACCGGCCGCCGACATCACGTACGTCGGCTCCGCGTCCTGCATGGACGACGACCTGATCGACGCGCTCAGCAAGGTCGTCGACAAGCATCTCGCCGACATCGTCTCCAACTCGTGGGGCGGCGCCGAGGCCGACGAGACACCGGACCTGGCCGCAGCCTACGACCAGGTGTTCAAGCTCGGCGCGGTCCAGGGCATCGGCTTCTACTTCTCCTCCGGCGACAACGGCGACGAGGTCGTCAACACCGGCCAGAAGCAGGTCGACACCCCGGCCAACTCGGCGTGGGTGACGGCGGTCGGCGGAACCTCGCTGGCGGTCGGCCGGGGCGACAAGTACCAGTGGGAGACCGGCTGGGGCACCGAGAAGGCCTCGCTGTCGGCCGACGGCAAGAGCTGGACGAACTTCCCGGGCGCCTACACCTCGGGCGCGGGCGGCGGCACCAGCGCGACCGTCGCGGAGCCCTTCTACCAGAAGGGCCTCGTCCCGGACTACCTGGCCAAGGCCAACAGCTCGAAGGGCAACCGGGTCGTCCCGGACATCGCGGCGATAGCCGACCCGAACACCGGCTTCAAGGTCGGCCAGACCCAGACCCTGCCGGCGGGCGGCACCGCCTACGACGAGTACCGCATCGGCGGTACGTCACTGGCGGCGCCGGTGATCGCGGCCGTCCAGGCCCTGGCCCAGGAGGCGCGCGGCGGCAAGGCGATCGGCTTCGCCAACCCGGCGATCTACGCGACGTACGCCTCGCACGCGAAGGTCTACCACGACGTGACCGACAACCCCACGGGGTACGGACTCGCCGTGGCACGCATCGACTTCGCCAACGGCTACGACGCCACGGACGGGATCCTCACCTCCGTCCGCAGCCTCGGCAAGGACAGCTCGCTCCAGGCCGTACGCGGCTACGACGACGTGACCGGCGTGGGCTCGCCCTCGACGGGTTACGTGGAGTCGTACCGCCGCTGACGCGACGACACGGCGACATGCCCGAAGCCCGCCCCCGGAGCGTTCACCGTCCGGGGGCGGGTGCTTTTCCGCTCCGTCGCTCGATCATGAGGAAGATCACGAAACCCGCGACGAACAGGAGCACTCCGCCGACCAGGAACGGTACGGGGGTGTACTCCTCGGTGCAGGTCTGCCCGCCCGACGACGAGACGCAGACATCACCCGGGCCGCCCCTGTTCAGGTACGCGAGGTAGAAGAGCGGCAGCGCCAGCCCCGCGAGACCTCCGGCGACGGCGTTCCGGGGGCCCTTCCGCAGCAGGAGCCCCGCGGCCACCGCGGCCAGGACCAGCAGGACCACCCCCACCGTCAGGATGGCGGCGAGCCCGGCGGCCGCACCCGCTCCCACCGCGATCCAGCCCAGGAACCAGCCCCAGCCCGTTCTGCGGCCTTCACTGTCCACATGTACCCCGTTGCCTGTCATGTCTCCTACTGAAGACGCGGCCACGACATCCGGCAAGGCCCTTCAAGATCCCATTGCCCTACCGTCGGGGAGAGATGACCGCAAGCGCCTCACCATGAGCCCGACTTGCACCGAAAGGGCGCTTGGTCGGGATCGCGCCCTCGGCCCTGGCGTGGGGCGACCCACACTCCCCCACCCCCCATCGCGTCGCATTGACGATTACACTTGGCGGCGTGCCTCAACTACGCCTCGCCCTGAACCAGATCGACTCGCGCGTCGGCGACATCGCCGGGAACGCCGACTCGGTCCTCCGCTGGACCCGGCACTCCGCCGAGCAGGGAGCGCACCTCGTGGCGTTTCCGGAGATGGTGCTGACCGGGTACCCCGTCGAGGATCTCGCCCTGCGCTCCTCCTTCGTGGAGGCGTCCCGCGCGGCCCTGCGCTCCCTCGCCGCGCGCCTCGCCGACGAGGGCCTCGGTGAGCTGCCGGTCGTCCTCGGCTACCTCGACCGGTCCGAGAGCGACCTGCCGAAGTTCGGCCGCCCGGCCGGCTCCCCGCGCAACGCGGGCGCGGTGCTGCACAGGGGCGAGGTGCTCCTGACCTACGCCAAGCACCACCTCCCGAACTACGGCGTCTTCGACGAGTTCCGCTACTTCGTGCCGGGCGACACCATGCCCGTCCTGCGGGTGCACGGCGTCGATGTGGCCCTGGCGATCTGCGAGGACCTCTGGCAGGACGGCGGCCGTGTCCCGGCGGCGCGCTCCGCGAGGGCGGGCCTGCTCCTCTCGATCAACGCCTCCCCGTTCGAGCGCGACAAGGACGACACCCGCCTGGAACTGGTGCGCAAGCGCGCCCAGGAGGCCGGCTGCACGACCGCGTACCTCGCGATGGTCGGCGGTCAGGACGAGCTGGTCTTCGACGGGGACTCGATCGTCGTCGACAAGGACGGCGAGGTGATCGCACGGGCCCCGCAGTTCACGGAGGGCTGCGTGGTCCTGGACCTGGAGCTGCCGGCCGCCCTGGCCGACGCCCCGACCGGCGTGGTGGACGACGGTCTGCGCATCGACCGCGTGGTCCTCTCCGAGGACCCGCTGCCGGCGTACGAGGCCGAGCTGACAGGCGCGTACGCGGAGCGCCTGGACGACGCCGAGGAGATGTACTCGGCGCTGGTGGTGGGCCTGCGGGCGTACGTGACGAAGAACGGCTTCCGGTCGGTGCTGATCGGCCTGTCCGGCGGTATCGACTCGGCGCTGGTCGCGGCGCTCGCGTGCGACGCGGTGGGCGCGGAGAACGTGTACGGCGTGGCGATGCCGTCGAAGTACTCGTCCGACCACTCGATCGGCGACGCGGCGGAACTGGCGCGGCGCACGGGCCTCAACTTCCGTACGGTGTCGATCGAGCCGATGTTCGACGCGTACATGGGCTCGCTGGGTCTGACGGGACTGGCGGAGGAGAACCTCCAGTCCCGGCTGCGCGGCACGATGCTGATGGCGATCTCCAACCAGGAGGGGCACATCGTGCTGGCGCCGGGCAACAAGAGCGAACTGGCCGTGGGGTACTCGACGTTGTACGGCGACTCGGTGGGCGCGTACGGCCCGATCAAGGACGTGTACAAGACGTCGGTCTTCCGCCTGGCCGAGTGGCGCAACCGGGCGGCCGCGGAACGGGGAGAGACTCCGCCGATCCCGGAGAACTCGATCACGAAGCCGCCGAGTGCGGAGTTGCGTCCGGACCAGGTCGACACGGATTCGCTGCCCGACTACCCGGTGCTCGACGCGATTCTCGAGCTGTACGTGGACCGGGACACGGGCGCCGACGCGATCGTGGCGGCCGGATACGACGCGGAACTGGTGACCCGGGTGCTGCGGATGGTCGACACGGCGGAGTACAAGCGGCGGCAGTATCCGCCGGGCACGAAGATCTCGGCGAAGGGGTTCGGCAAGGACCGGCGGCTGCCCATCACGAACGGGTGGCGGGAGTCCGCGTGAACTGAGGGCTGTGGGAAGGGGCGGGGCGAGTACCGGCGGGGAACCGTCGGTACTCGCCCCGCCCCTTTGTTACCGGTTCGGAATTTCGAGCAATTCATTTCGGTTCGACATTTCGAGCACACAGCGTTCGGCATTTCGACCGAATCCCTACCCGGCCTTGCATTGCACAGGAATTTGACGACTTATTGGCCGGCGCTTGACGACTTGTTAGCGCTCTCAGACGACTCATGTCTGAAATATTGACGCAACTTCACGCCGAAGCTCATACTGACGCCCACTCAAATTGTTAGCGCTCACATACCGGCCGCGCCGAAATTCGCCCTGCCGTACACACATATGCCCATGCACAAGGGAACGGAGATCAACGATGATTTCTCTTTCACCTCGTCAACGCCTCAGAGGAATACTCCTCTCGGTCGGCGCGATCATCGCGGTGGTCGCCGGCCTCCTGGTCGGCGCCGCCGGCCCCTCACAGGCCGCCACCTCACTCCCCTGCGACATCTACGCAGCCGCCGGCACGCCCTGCGTCGCCGCGCACAGCACCACACGCGCCCTCTACGCCTCGTACAGCGGCGCCCTCTACCAGGTGAAGCGGGCCTCGGACTCGGCGACGACCGACATCAGCACCCTCAGCGCGGGCGGCTACGCCAACGCCGCCGCGCAGGACTCCTTCTGTTCCGGCACGACGTGCGTCATCACGCAGCTCTACGACCAGAGCCCCCAGCACAACAACCTCACCGTGGAAGGACCCGGCGGCAACGGCGGCCAGGACGTGGGCGCCATCGCCAACGCGCTGCCGGTGACGGTCGGCGGGCACGCCGCCTACGGCATCTTCGTGTCGGCCGGCGTCGGCTACCGCGACAACAGCACGTCGGGCATCGCCACCGGCAGCAAGCCCGAGGGCATGTACATGGTGACCAGCGGCCACCATGTGAACAACCGCTGCTGCTTCGACTACGGCAACGCCGAGACGTCCGGCAACGACACCGGCAACGGCCACATGGACGCGCTCAACTTCGGTACGGAGTGCTGGTTCTCGTGCTCCGGTGCCGGATCCGGCCCCTGGGTCGAGGCGGACCTGGAGAACGGGCTCTTCTTCGGCGGAAACGGATCGCACCCGAGCAACACCGGCAGCAGCAGTGAGTTCGTCACGGCGCTGCTCAAGAACAACGGCACAACGACCTACGCCCTCAAGGGCGGCAACGCACAATCAGGGTCGTTGACCACCTGGTACGACGGGGCTCTGCCCAACCTGGGCGGATACACCCCGATGCAGAAGGAGGGCGCCATCGTCCTCGGCACCGGCGGTGACAACAGCAACGGCTCCGACGGCTCCTTCTTCGAGGGCGTCATGACCGCCGGCTACCCGACCGACGCCGCCGACAACGCCGTACAGGCCAACATCACCTCCGTCGGCTACACCACCCCGGCCGTCTCCTTCCCCGTCGCCGGCACCGCCTACCGGCTGACCAACACCAACTCGGGCAAGGTCCTGGACGCGGTGAACTGCGGTACCGCCAACGGGACTTCGATCGACCTCTGGGCCTCGCTCGGCAACACCTGCCAGCAGTGGAAGTTCGCCAGTGCGGGCAACGGCCACTACACCATCACCAACGTCAACAGCGGCACCGTCCTGGACGACAAGAACTGCACCCAGTCCAACGGCACGGCCGTCCAGCTGTGGGCGTCG
Organism: Streptomyces sp. AK08-02; assembly: GCF_033795085.1. Lineage (NCBI taxonomy): Bacteria > Bacillati > Actinomycetota > Actinomycetes > Kitasatosporales > Streptomycetaceae > Streptomyces > Streptomyces sp. AK08-02. The sequence continues at coordinate 70,550 of NZ_JARAZV010000027.1, read as the reverse complement.
CTCGGCAACCGCTGCCAGCAGTGGGACGTCACCCACGTAGGCAGCCACTACACCATCAGCAACGTCAACACAGGCATGACGCTGGACGTCACGAACTGCGCGACTGCCAACGGCACCGCGGTCCGCCAGTGGCAGCAGCTCGACAACACCTGCCAGCAGTGGGACATCGCTCCCTAGGGCCTGTCCGGCGGATCAGGCCGGAGGACAGCTGCAGTGCCGAATAAGCGCAGGTGAGCGGGGTTTGGCACGTCTGGCTGCAAGGCGGAGGAGGGCGTCGACGCGATGGGGGTCCCCCGCGCGAGCGAAGCCGAGCGTGGGGGAGTCGGCAACCGGCGACAACGCCGCAGACAGGCGTGCCAAACCGCGTCTCCGGCAGGCCATCGGCCTGCCGGAGACGCGGTGCGAGCGGTCGCGAACGGGCTCTCAGCGGACCACGTCGAACACGTTCTTCTGCAGGCCGTTTGCGTACACCTCCGACTCGACCAGCCTCAACTTCTGGGTGTCCTTGTCCGTCTCGCTGAACAGGCGCTTGCCCGCGCCGAGCACCAGCGGGAAGACCAGGAGGTGGTAGCGGTCGATGAGGCCGGCGTCGGAGAGGTCGCGGGTGAGGGTGGCGCTGCCGTGGATGATGATCGGGCCGCCGTCCGTTTCCTTCAGGGCAGCTACGTCGTCCAGGGAGCGCAGGATCTTCGTCTCGCCCCAGTTCGGGGCCAAGGCGTCCTCGGTGAGGGTCGTCGAGACGACGTACTTCGGCATCACCTTGTAGTCGGCGAAGTCCTCCATCGCCGGCCACACCGGGCTGAACGCCTCGTAGCTGACGCGGCCCAGCAGCATCGCGGCGGCCTCCTTCTGCTCCCGGCCCTTGAGTTCGTACGCCTCCGGGAGGAACTCGACGTCCTTGAAGGTCCACCCGGAGTTCCGGTAGCCGGGCTCGCCGCCCGGGGCCTCCACGACGCCGTCGAGCGAGACGAAGGCGGTGCTGATCAGGGTGCGCATCTCGGGTCTCCTGGTGGATCTCGGGGCCGGAGCTCGGGGCTGGGTCTCAGCCGGTTCCACCCTGACCGACTCCGGGGCGCAACCGCGGGACAACCCGCTACTGGCTGAACAGAGGGCGGCTGCTCCAGTATCTGTACGCGGTGGGCGACTACTTGTTCCGATACGGCTACCTCTGGGGCTAGCCGCCCCCGGCACCACGCAGTGATCTGACCGATCGACAGTGCCGGGCGCGGTCCTCCCCGCGAGGGGACCGCGCCCGGCCATCAGTTTCCGCACCTCTAGGAGCACCCTCTTGTCCCCCACACCCTCGTCCGCCGCCACCCGCGTCGGACTGGCGGTCGCCCTCCTCGTGCCGGCCGCCCTCCTCACCGCGTGTTCCACGCTCGGCGGCGACGACGGCTGCCACGACACAGCGGCCGAACTCAAGCAGTTGGCAGCCCAGCCGCTGCTCGGCACGGCGCCCACAGGCGCGGCGGAACCCGCCAACTACCGCGGTACGGGGGTGACCACCGGGTGCGACGACGACAGCAGCGGAGCGCCCTGGCTGCATGCGGACCGCCTTTACGCATTCCCCGGCAGCCGGGACGAGGTCATCGCCTACTACACGAAGACCGCCGCCGCCGGAGGCTGGCAGCCCGAGGCGGACCCGGCCCCGGGAGCGCCGCCCGCCACCGTGGAAGGCGCCTGCTGGACCAGGACCGACAAGAGCCGACACCTGCTGCTCAGCGTCGACTTCCGCACCGACGCCTTCTCACCCGTACCCGAGGTCGGCACGGGCCTCGCCTACGCGGTGACGGTCGGCACCGAGGGAGAGAGCGGCAAGGCCACCTGCTGGCACTAGGACGGACAAATGCCGGGCGCCGTCGAGGAATTCGACGGCGCCCGGCAAACGGACTGGAAACGGGTGGGTGGGTGGGAAATCACCCTCAGTGGTGCACCCGCTCAGGGCGCGAAGGCACATGCGACGCCACCAATCGCTCCCGCCCGGCCGACGGAGTCACCCCGCGTCGGTCCACCACATACGCCACCCCCGCCACACCCAGCCCCAGCAGCGCCAGCCCCGCTCCCACCGTCGCCGGAGACGTCGCCCCGAAGCCCGCCGCGATCGCCAGGCCTCCGACCCACGCGCCGCCCGCGTTCGCGAGGTTGAAGGCCGCCTGGTTGGCCGAGGAGGCCAGGGACGGGGCCGTCGAGGCCCGCTCCATCACCATCAGGTTGAGCGGGGTGCCCGTGACGAACGCCGCCACGCCGAGCAGGACGACCGCCAGGGCCGCGGTCCACTCCGTGCTCATCAGGAGGGGGAACGCGGCCAGGACCGCGATCAGGGAGACCAGGCCGCCGAACAGGGTGCGCCGCATCGAGTGGTCCGCCAGGCGTCCGCCCAGCAGGTTGCCTATCGTCGCGCCCACCCCGAACAGGGCCAGCAGAAGGGTCACGCTGGAGTCCGCGTAGCCCGCGGAGTCGGTGAGCATCGGGGTGATGTAGCTGTACGCCGAGAACAGCGCGCCGAAGCCCGCCACCGTCGTGCCGAGGGCCAGCCATACCGGGAGCGACTTCAGCGCGGCCAGCTCGCCGCGCAGGCCCGCCACCGGGGCCGCCGTCCGGTCGTGCGGGATCAGCAACGCCAGGGCCGCTATCGCCGCCACGCCGATCCCGCTCACACCGAGGAAGGTCGCCCGCCAGCCGAGGTTCTGGCCCATCAGGGTCGCCACCGGGACACCCGCCACGTTCGCGACCGTCAGGCCCAGGAACATCAGGGAGACCGAGCGGGCCTTGCGCTCCGGGGCCGACATCGTCGTGGCCACCACCGCGCCCACTCCGAAGAACGCGCCGTGCGGCAGCCCGCTCAGGAAGCGGGCGGCCAAGAGGTAGTCGTAGGTCGGGGCGAAGGCCGAGAGCGCGTTGCCCGCCACGAACAGGACCATCAGGCCCATCAGGACCTTGCGGCGGGACATCCGGGCCGTCAGCGCCGCCAGCAGCGGGGCGCCGATGACGACCCCCAGCGCGTACGCCGAGACCAGGTGTCCGGCGGACGGGATCGAGATCCCCAGGTCGTCGGCGACGTCGGGCAGGAGGCCCATCATCACGAACTCGGTCGTACCGATGCCGAAGGCACCTACGGCGAGGGCTAGCAGGGCCAGGGGCGTCGGCGTGGGCCGGGACATGGGGAGGCGGGCCTTTCGGGGGGAGCGGCGAGCGTACGTCCGTACAGTTTATGTTCACGTACGGAACAAAACCTGCCAGGTCTCGTATTCCCCTGGGGTTCGCCGCGGTTACGAGCCCGTTGCCGATGACGGAATCTTCACCCTCGCCGCGATCGGCAGATGGTCGCTCGCCGTGCGCGGCAGCGACCAGGAGCTGACCGGTTCCACTCCCTGGACCATGATCTGGTCGATCCGTGCCAGCGGGAACGACGCGGGCCAGCTGAACCCGAACCCGCTGCCCGACGCGCCCTGCGTGGAGCGCATCTGGGCGGTGACCGCGTTCAGCGCGCGGTCGTTCATCGTGCCGTTGAGGTCGCCGAGCAGGATCTTGCGCGTCAGCCTCTCGTCGGAGAGCGCCTCGCCCAGCGCGTTCGCGCTCTTGTCGCGCTGGCGGGCGGTGAACCCGGCCTTCATCTTCACGCGTACCGACGGGAGGTGGGCGACGTACACGGCGACCGGCCCCTCGGGGGTCGCGACGGTGGCGCGCATCGCGCGGGTCCAGCCCAGCTTGATGTCCACCGGCCGGGAGGCGCTGATCGGATACTTGCTCCACAGGCCGACGGTGCCCTGCACCGAGTGGTACTTGTACGTCGACGTGAGGGCCTTCTCGTACGTCGGGACCGCCGTGTCCGTCAGTTCCTCCAGGGCGAGGAGGTCGGCGCCGGAGCCCGCCACCTCGCGGGCCGTGCCGGCCGGGTCCGGGTTCTCCGCGTTGACGTTGTGGGTGGCCACCGTCAGGTTGCCGCCGGTGCCGGCGTTGCTGCCGAGCAGCCCGCCGAAGAGGTTGAACCAGACCGCCGTGGGCACGACGATCGCGATCAGCGCGGTCGCGGAGCGCCGGACCAGCGCGACGACGAGCAGCACCGGTACGGAGACGATGCCGAACCAGGGCAGGAACGTCTCACTGAGGCTGCCGAGGTTGCCGATCCGGTTGGGGATCTGCGCGTGCGTGACCATGACCAGGGCGAGCAGCAGTGCCAGCGCCGCCGTGATCAGGCCCCGGCGCCAGATTCTCGGATCGCCCCGCCAGCCGGCCGTCAGACGGGTCATCAGGCGCCGAAACCGGGGTCCCCGACGCTCGGGTCCCGAGCCTCCGTTGTCCGTCTCCGTCATGTACGCCTGCTGGGCCATACCGTCGCCTCACAACCTGCCGTGCATACCGTCCGTCCCCCGCGTCTAAGACCCTAGGGGATGATCGGTTCCGATCTCGCCGTCTCATGACGGCCGTACGGGGACGATGACGAACAAGTCGGCGCGAGCAGTTCCGGTTACGGTCCGGTCAAGGGCCGTTTGTGACGAAACACGCACATCGAGCGTCGACCGGCCCGTGGGGCGTACGAATTGCTGGTTACGGAGCCACCGGCCGCAGACCTTCCAGCAGCGTGTCGACGATCTGCTCCGCGAGACCCTCCGGCAGGTCCACGTCGGTGCGCAGTACGGCGCGCAGGAGCATGGGGCCGAGGAAGAGGTCGTACATCATCGTGGCGTCGACGTCTGGGCGCACCTCGCCGTTCCGCTGGCCGCGGCGCAGGAGTTCGGCGCCGCGCAGACGGCGCGGCTCGATGACGGTGGCCTGGTAGGCGGCCCAGAGTTTGGGGCTGCTCTTCACCTGGGCCTGGACGTTGTGCAGGAACGCCGAGGATTCGTGGGCCAGTCCTCGGAGGCGCAGCGTCTCCAGCAGGACGACCAGGTCGTCGCGCGTCGAGGTGCCGGGCAGCTCCGGGTCGGCGGGTTCCATGACCCGCACCACGTCGACGAACAGTTCCTCCTTGCCGGGCCAGCGCCGGTAGATGGTGGCCTTGCCGACACCGGCGGTGCGTGCCACCCGCTCGATGGAGATGTCCGCGAGCGGCACGCCTTCCTCCAGGAGCCGCAGCACGCCCTCGATGATGGAGCGCTCCACGGCTTCGCTCCGGGGGCGGCCACGGGTGCCGCTCCGATCAGCCCTGGTCCGATCAGCCGTGGTCCGAGCGGTGGTGGCTGCGTCGGTCGGGCCGTCCGCGAGGTTCACGCGACCTGCTCCTTTCCTTCTCCGGCGCGGGTGCGCCGGTGCGCCGATTCTCCCCGTTGCCCCCGCCCCCCGTAGGGGCACCCCTTGGGCGACCGTCATCCCGTACGTCCGTCGCTCAGTGGTCCGCGGACGCCAACTGCGGCTTTTCCTCGCCCTCTTGGGGCGTCGGCGGCCGGCCCGGCAGACACAGGGCGACGACCAGGGCGCCCACGAGGGCGACGCCCGCGCCGCACAGCGCGGTGATGTGCATCGCGTGCAGGAACGCGTCGTTGGCCGGGCCGACCAGGGCATCGCCGCGGGGGCCGAGCCTGGCGGCGACTCCGAGGGTGGCCTCGATGGACTCGCCCGCGGTGTGCCGTACGTCGGCGGGCAGCGCGCCGAGCTTGCCCTCGATGTCGCTGCGGTAGGCCGCCGAGAGGACGGAGCCCAGTACGGCGATGCCGAGCGCGCCGCCGACCTGGCGGAAGGTGTTGCTGAGCGCGGAGGCGGAACCGGCCTTCTCGCGGGGCAGGGCCTGCATGATGACGACGCTGGTCGGCGTCATGATGTGCGCCATGCCGGTGCCCATGAGGAAGAAGACGACTTCCAGCACCCAGATCGGGGTGTCCCGCTCGAACGAGGCGAACGCGGCCAGGGTCGCGGCGATCAACAGCATGGCCGCGGTGGTCGTGGCCCGGTTGCCGAAGCGGTCGACGGCCAGCCGGGCGCGCGGCGCGAAGATCAGCTGGGCGGCGGCCAGCGGCAGCATCAGCAGGCCGGTCTGCAGGGGTGAGTAGCCGCGCACGCTCTGCGTGTAGAAGACCGAGAAGAAGGTCACGCCCATCAGCGCGAAGAAGACGAGCGCGATGACGGACATCGCCGCCGAGAAGGTCCTGTTGCGGAAGTACGTCACGTCGATGGACGGATGGTCGCTGCGCTTCTCGAACAGTACGAAGCCGACGAGTACGGCGAGACCGGCGCCGATGGTCGCCAGCACCTGCGGGTCGGTGAAGTCGGCGAGCTGGCCGCCCTTGATGATGCCGTAGACGAGCAGCACGAGCCCGATGACGGACAGCAGGACGCCCACGGGGTCGATACGGCCGGGTTTCGGGTCGCGGGAGTCGGGCACCAGGACCGTCATCAGGACGAGCGCGATGATCACGATCGGCACGTTGATGAGGAAGACGGAACCCCACCAGAAGTGGTCGAGGAGGACGCCTCCGGTGATCGGCCCGATGGCGATGGCGAGCCCCACACCGCCGGCCCAGATGCCGATGGCCTTGGGCTGCTCCTCGCGCTCGAACACGTTCATGAGGACGGCGAGGGTCGCGGGCATCACGAAGGCGGAGCCCAGGCCCATCACGGCCCGGAAGACGATCAGCTCGGTGGGCGAGCCCGCGAAGGCGGCGAAGGCGGAGCCGATGCCGAACACGGCGAGGCCGCCGAGCAGCACCTTCTTGCGGCCGAGCCGGTCGCCGAGGATCCCGGCGGTGAACAGCAGCCCGGCGAAGACGAGGGTGTAGGCGTTGATCGCCCACTCCAGCTCGCTCTGGGTGGCACCGAGGCCGGTCGGGGCGGGGGTGGAGATGGTCTTGATGGCGACGTTGAGGATGGAGTTGTCGAGCACCACGATCAGCAGGCTGAGCATGAGCACGCCGAGGATCGCCCAGCGTCGCCGGTGCACGGCCTCCGGGATCCGGGGGCCGGTGGCGGGTGGGCCGGCAGTAGTAGTCATGGCGGCAAGCCTAGGCCTATTCCGATACGAGACCGTCTCGTATCGGAATTCTTTTACCCAGCCCTTACACATGACCGGGCGCCGGCGAAACATTCTGCGGGGCGAGACGTTCAGCACGCGGGCGGCCCTCCCGGGGCGACCACTAGCCGTCGCCGGACGCGAGGTGCCACCATGGGAGGGATCCGGGGACGCCGTCAGGGCGCCTCGAGATGAATTGAAGGAGCCGTTGCCATGACGCAGCTTCAGTCTGCCCACCAGGCCTCCGCCGGCAGCACCACCGCGACGACGAACTCGGCGAACGCGACGAACGCGCTGTACGGAGGCAAGGGCACCCGCCGCATCACGGTCCGGGACATCACCGCGGCCAAGGAGCGCGGCGAGAAGTGGCCCATGCTCACCGCCTACGACGCGATGACCGCGTCCGTCTTCGACGAGGCCGGTATCCCCGTCATGCTGGTCGGCGACTCGGCGGGCAACTGTCACCTGGGGTACGAGTCGACGGTGCCCGTCACCCTCGACGAGATGACGATGCTGTCGGCGGCGGTCGTCCGGGGCACGAGCCGGGCACTGATCGTGGGCGACCTGCCCTTCGGTTCCTACCAGGAGGGCCCGGTGCAGGCGCTGCGCTCGGCGACCCGGCTGGTCAAGGAGGCCGGGGTCGGGGCGGTCAAGCTGGAGGGCGGCGAGCGCTCGCACCGTCAGATCGAACTTCTGGTCGAGTCCGGTATCCCGGTGATGGCCCACATCGGCCTCACCCCCCAGTCCGTGAACTCCATGGGCTACCGCGTCCAGGGGCGTGGCGAGGAGGCCGCGCAGCAGCTGCTGCGGGACGCGAAGGCCGTACAGGACGCGGGGGCGTTCGCGGTGGTCCTGGAGCTGGTGCCGGCCGAGCTGGCGGCGGAGGTCACGCGGACGCTGCACATCCCCACGGTGGGGATCGGAGCGGGGGCGGAGACCGACGCGCAGGTGCTGGTGTGGACGGACATGCTCGGACTGACCGGAGGGCGGATGCCGAAGTTCGTCAAGCAGTACGCGAATCTGCGTGAGGTCATGGGGAACGCGGCGAAGGCGTTCGCGGAGGACGTGACGGGCGGGACGTTCCCGTCGGAGGAGCACTCCGTGCACTGACCCGTCCACCGTGTTCGGGTCCGGGTTCACGGATCCAACAGAGCCACTGCGGTACGAGAGCAGCCCGCCGACTCCCCCATCGGCGGGCTGCGGCTTTCGCTCCCTTCCTCCGCCCCCATCCGGCCGAAGCCTGGACGGGCCGCTGACGACCTGGTCGTGGGTGGGGTGGGATCACATCCGGGAATAGCTCCTGGCGGTGATCGTGTCGAAGGGAAGCCAGAGCACGGGGGTCGGGGCCGGCGGGCCGGCAGGTGAGTCCTGGAGGATGCCCAGGTCCGTGGCGCTGAGGGCCTGCCGGTAGATACGGACCTCGTCGAGAGAACCGGTCAGGGGCTGGCTGCCGTCGGGCTTGCTGCCCAGGCGGAAACCGTCGACCGCGAAGGTGTCGGTGGCGGTCAGGGCGCCGTCGCCGAGGTCGGCTGTGGCCTGGGAGACCGAATTGTCCACGGCGAGTGTCAGCGAGTCACCGGAGCGGACGAGGGTCACGTGGTGCCAGTTGTCGTCCCAGAAGGCGACCCGGTTCGGATCGGGGTCCTTGGCCAGGAGGCGGGCTCCGGAGGCACCGGTTTCGACGTCGGCGCTGATGCCGTCCGCGCCGGCGCGGAGCCAGACCTGGCGCTCCGCGCTGCCGGCGCCGTAGGCCCACAGGAGTACCTGGTCCTTACGAAGGACCGTCGTGTCGTACCTGAACCACAGCGAGAGGGTGAAGTCGGAGGTCTCGCCCTGCCTGCTCGGCTGTGTCGAGGGAGCCACCGCCTCGGGTGCCAGCGCCAGGCTGGGACTGTACGGCACCAGCGCGGCGGCGCCGGTCGAACCGTCCAGACGCAGCCCGGTGCCGAGCTTGCCGACGGTGTCGATGCTCCCGCCGTTCAGCACATAGGCGTTGTTGCACCAGCCGGAGTGATCGGGGGTCGCGGGAGTGGTCTCGGGGGCGGCCCGGTTTGCCGGGATCGAGTACATGTACTTGTTGTCGAAGCTCCAGCGCACCGACAGACCGGAGGTCGGGTACAGCCCTCCGCCTCCGGCGACAGCCTTGCTTTCGCCGGCGTTGAGGGCGTGGTCGTAGAGGCGGAAGTCGTCGAGGTCCCCGTCGAGGATCTTGGTTCCGTCGGGCTTGGATCCCACCCTGACGCCGGTGATACCGCTTGCCCTGGCGGCGGTGAGGGAACCGCTCAGGGCGGCGGAGGCGGTCGCCGACTCCTGGAGGACGGGCGCGTCATCCGTCGCCACACCCCAGACGTCGAGCTGAACGGCACTGCCGTGACGTTGCAGCGTGAACATGTGCCAGTTTCCGTCGCCGAAGTTCTGCCCGTTGGCATTGGTCCGCACTGTCACGGCGGGGCCCGTGTCCGACTGGACCGCGGCCAGCAGCGACGTTTTCTCGTTGTCCTTGTCGTATATCGCCTGGACCCAGAGTTGTGCCGAGGTCGCCTTGTTGGGCCCGTAAGCCCACAGAAGGGCGCGCTGGCCGGTGCCCGAGGCGGAGCCGAAGAACCTGAACCACATCGCGTAGGTGAAATCGCGATCGGCGACGTCCAGCGCCGGTGTCAGCTCCGAGGTGACGCCGGGAAGTGCGGAACGCACCGGCAGCGCATCGCTGAACCTGCCACCCGTTACGGCTTTGGCGCCCAGGAGGGTGCCGTCGGTGCAGTTGCCGGACTCGTCGTCGGTACCCCCGATGTTCGTGGTGCTCACCGCGGTGGTCTGGTCCATGGCCTGGAAGGGCAGGCGCACCGCGAGGCCGGCGTTGGCGGCGGTGTCCGCCGCCGGGTCGGTGGACCCGCTCACCTTGTCGCGGCTGGTGTCGGCGGTGGCCAGCGAGGCCCGCTGGGCGGAGGTCAGCGCACTGCGATACAGGCGGAACTCGTCGATCTTTCCGGTGAAGGGGCTGGAGGCGTCGACGGGCCTGGCGCCGATCCGGATGCCGAGGGGGCTGCCGGTGGGGTCGCTGGAGACGTCACCGGTGATGGCACCGGTCGGCACCCCGACGGGACCGCTGTCGACCTGGACACTGAGCCGGCTTCCGGCCCGGGTGACCGTGACGAAGTGCCATGCGTTGTCTCCGAAGGCGCAGGCGCAGTCCGAAGTGTCCTTGAGAGTCGCGCGGGCCTGATCGGTACCGCTGCTCTGTGCCCAGGCGTACAACTGGTTCAGGTTGTTCTTCCGCTGGGTTCTGAGCCAGACCTGCGGTTCTGCGGTTCCGGTGGCGCCGGACCAGAACAGGATGTGGTCGGGCTCGGTGGCGGGGTCCGTCTGCGCCTGGTACTTGAACCACATCGAGTAGGTGAAGTCGCCTGTCCCCGTGCGCAGCGACCGGGCGTACGGAACCTCGGCGTACCCACCCGCGGTGAGGGCCAGGTTGCTGTTGTTCCGGGTGGTGTCGCCCGCGTTGCGGAGCGGGTCGGTGCCGCTCAGGGTCGCCCCGGTGGAGCTGAGGTAGCCGTCGTTCGCCTGCGGGGAGGCGTCCGGAGTGGTGGGGGCGAGTGCGGGGGACGCCTGATTCGACGTACTCGCGGGCGGTGACGCGTTGCAACCGGTGTCGAGTTGCCCCTGGGAGAAGCGGGTGAAGCGGATCTCGTTGGCGGAGTAGTTCACCCCGGCCTCGTAGAGGAGGCCGATCTCGTTGTCCGCCATCAGGGTCAGGTCGGAGTAGCCCGCCTTGTCGGGGGCGGCGCTGACCACCTTCCCCGTGGAGTTCCAGACGCCTGCGCAGCGCGACCAGATGGTCATCTCGGTCTTCGCGGGCACGTTGGCCGGGGCGGACAGCAGGACTTCCTCGTTCAGGTTTTTGGAGGCGTCCGCCTGCTGCACCGTCAGGACTGAGCCCTGGATATCGGCGGGCGCCGGTATGGACTCCTCCTTGAATTCTCCGACTGCCGGGACCGTGTCGTCCGTCGGGGTGTCGCTGGTGTTGGTGAGCCTGTGGTTACCGGCGACGTCTTCATTGCGGGCCGCCAGAAGGACCTTGCCGCCTGCCACCTCGGTCGCGCTCACCTCGGCGGGCTTCACACTGGCCAAGGTCGAGCCCACGGTCGACGAGGCTTTCCACTGCGCGGTGTTGTTGGCATTCGGATCGAGGTAGAGGTAGCCGGCGTGGACGCTGCTCCCGGAATGCTGGTGGGCACCCACCACGAGTCGGTTCTTGTGCGTCCCCTGAGTGAGCTGCACACCGTGACCGGGGCCGGTCGCGAACCAGCCCCCTCCGACGGGAGAGGTGGTGAGGCTGACGTTCAGCGCGGTGGGAGCGCTCCAGGTGAGCCCGTCGTCCGCGCTCTGCTGCACCCAGGGGATCCGGGGAATGCTGTTGTTGACCGGGTTGGAGGTGGAGAGCAGGTAGACGCGGTGGTTGACCGCGTCGACCACCGGCGCGGGATTGGTGCGGGTGACCGGCGATCCGGCCTCGGTGCCGGCCGGGACCGTGCCGGTTCCGTAGGCCCCGGGCGCGGTGTTGCCGGCCGCGACGACCTTGATCGGCCCCCAGGTGCGGCCGTCGTTGGTGGACCGCCGCACGACGATGTCGTTGTCGCCGCGGTCACCGCAGGACTGCGTCTTGCGGCCCTCGGCGAAGGCGAGGAGCGAGCCGTCTCCCGTACGGACCAGCGCGGGTATTCGGTAGCAGCCGTAGCCGCCCGTTCCGGCCTGGAAGAGGATCTGCTGCGGGGTGTTGCCGATGGACTGGGCTTTCGAGGAGTTGGCGACGCCGGCTGCCACGGCCTGGGGTGCCACACCGAGACCTCCCGCCAGGCCGAGAGCGAGGCCGAAGGAGAGAAGCGTGGACCGCCACCGTGGCCGGCCCCGGCGAGGGGCGGCGGGGGCCGGGCGGGCGGCCGGTTCCGTTGTGCTTCCTGAGGTCGTTTTCACCGCACAAGCGTACGGATCAACCGGCCTTTGTCGCTTGTGAGTTCTTGTCCGTCTGTCGACGGGAACGCACCGGTTCAGCGGTGGGATCCCACCCGACAGCGGCTGTCGGGGGTCTGTAGGCGGTCTGTAGGTGGTTTGTCGGTGGGGGGTGACAGGTTCGGTTCATGACGCGAATCGACAACCACCCCGCAGGCGGGGCCAAGAGTGCCGTTTCCGTGCGGGGGCTGGTCAAGCACTACGGCGAGACCAAGGCGCTGGACGGCGTCGACCTGGACGTCCGGGAAGGCACCGTACTCGGTGTGCTCGGGCCCAACGGCGCCGGCAAGACCACCCTCGTACGCATCCTCTCCACCCTGCTGCGGCCCGACTCGGGGCACGCCACCGTCGCCGGGTACGACGTGCTGCGGCAGCCCCGGCAGCTGCGGCGCGTGATCGGGCTCACCGGTCAGTACGCCTCCGTGGACGAGAAGCTGCCGGGCTGGGAGAACCTGTACATGATCGGGCGGCTCCTCGACCTGCCCCGCAAGGACGCCCGCGCCCGCGCCGACGAGCTGCTGGAACGCTTCTCCCTCACCGACGCGGCCAAGCGGCCGGCGAGCACGTACTCCGGCGGTATGCGGCGGCGGCTGGACCTGGCCGCCTCGATGATCGGCCGGCCCGTCGTCCTCTACCTCGACGAACCCACCACCGGACTCGACCCCCGCACCCGCAAAGAGGTCTGGAGCGAGGTCAGGCGGATGGTCGGCGACGGGGTGACGGTGCTGCTCACCACCCAGTACATGGAGGAGGCCGAACAGCTCGCCTCCGAGCTGGTCGTCATCGACCGGGGGAAGGTCGTCGCCGGTGGCGGGATCGACGACCTGAAGGCGAAGGTCGGCGGCCGTACCCTGCGGATCCGGCCCGCCGATCCGCTGCAACTGCGCCCGCTCGCCCGCGACCTGGACGACCTCGGCATCACCGGCCTCGCCAGCACGGCCGTGGACACCGCGGGCGGCAGTGTCCTGGTGCCGATCCTGAGCGACGAGCAGCTCACCGCCGTGACCGGCGCGGTCATCGCGCGCGGCATCACGATCGCCTCGATCTCCACCGAACTGCCCAGCCTGGACGAGGTGTTCCTGTCCCTCACCGGCCATCGCGCCGGCACCCCGCAGGACGACAGCACGCCCGCCGACACCCGAGAGGAGGTCGCCGTATGAGCACCGCGACCGTGACCGCACCCGTGCAGGGCATCAAGAGCGACGGCCGTATCCCGCTGCGCGGCCATCTGCGCCACACCGGCGCCCTCGTCCGGCGCAATCTCCTGTGGATCCGACAGGACCCGGAGTCGATGGCCGACGCACTGCTGATGCCGATCATCTTCACCCTGCTGTTCGTGTTCGTCTTCGGCGGCTCGATCGGCCAGGCCACGGGCGGCGGGCAGGACGGGTATGTGCAGTACGTGATCCCCGGCATGATCGCGATGATGAGCATGACGCTGTCCCAGGGCGTCGGCACCGGCTTCTGCCAGGACTTCAACTCCGGTGTCATGGACCGTTTCCGGTCGCTGCCGATCGGGCGCGGTTCGGTGCTCTTCGCGAAGATCTCGGTCGAGCTGGTCCGGATGCTGTTCGCGACCACCGTGCTGATGATCGTCGCCGTCCTGGTCGGCTTCGACATCGGCAACTGGCCCGGACTGTTCGCGGCCGTGGGTCTGGCCACTCTGTTCGCCTCGTCGATCATGTGGGTGTTCCTCACCCTGGGCGTCATGATGAAGAGCGCGCAGTCCGTGCAGGCGATGGGCTTCCTGGTGCTGTTCCCGCTCCAGTTCGGTTCGTCGATCTTCGCCCCGACCCGGTCGATGCCGGGCTGGCTCCAGGCGTTCACCGACTACAACCCGCTGTCCACGCTCGCGGACGCGGCCCGTGGACTGATGGTGGGCGGTCCGGTGGCGCACGACCTGTGGGTGACCGTCGGCTGGTCGGTGGCCATCACGGCGGTGATGGCGCCGATCGCCATCCACAAGTTCCGTACGAAGAGCTGACGGCCGCGTGCCGGACGTCAGATGAGGGCGGTCGCCTCCCCGGCGGAGAGGCGGGTGCCCTCGTCGTACGCCGTCCCGTACGCAGCGCCGCCCAGCACGTCACGGACCGCGTCGGCCGCGCGGCTACGGATCTCGCGCTCGGCGAGTCCGGAGACATGGCCGGGCGGCAGCAGGGCGTCGGCGGCGCCGAGGCAGCGGGCGGCGTCGTGGGCGCGAGCGGGGTCGAAGCCGACGAGGGCGGCGGCGCCGGTGGCCAGCAGGGTGGACCGCAGGTGGGGGGCGATGGCGCGGGACAGCTCGTCGTCCGCGCGGGAGACCGCTTGCCTGGCCTTGTCGATGGCCTCCTCGTAGTGTCCTTCCGCGACGTCGAGCCAGGACTCCGCGCCGAGGATGAACGCGTCGAAGACGACGAACGAGGCGGCTCTGAACTCGGCCCGCAGCAGCCGGAGTTGCTCACGCGACTCGGAGACGCGGTCGGTGACGCCGAGCCAGGCCGCGAGGAAGAGCCGGGCGGCGGGCAGGGCCTCGTTGACCATTCCTTCCGCCTTCTCGATCACGTCGCGCAGCAGTTGTTCGCCTTCCTCGGTCCGGCCCGCCTCCAGGAACACGTTGCCGAGGCGGGCGGCGAGGACGGTCTTCTGGGCGCGGGCGCCGAGTTGTTCGGCCAGTTCCATCGCGTCCCGGAAGTCGATGGCGGCGCTGTCGTACTCGGCCCTGCGTTCGCGGGCCTCACCGCGTGCGGAGAGCGCCTCGGCGGCTCCCCAGGCGTCCCCGAGGCGGCGGAAGATCTCCAGCGACTCGTCGGCGTCGCGGGTCGCGTCGCCGGCCCAGTCGCTGCGGTTGGCGAGGACGTTGGCGCGCATCTGCAGACAGGCGGCGAGCTCCCACTCGTAGGCGGGTTGCGCCTCGCGGCAGGTGCGCACGGACTCGCCGACGATGACGCTGAGCCGCTCCATGTCACGGGTGAGCATGACGGCGTAGAACCAGAGGAGGCCGGGGTAACGGCAGGTCTGCGGGGCGCCGGGTTCGTAGACCTCGGTGATGGCGCGCAGCTTCTGCCGGGCCTCGGCTGTCTGCCAGACCTCCAACTCCAGGTCCATGGAGGCGAGATGGACGAGGTGGACGCCGCGTCGGGCCTCTTCGAGGAGTTCGCCGTGCCAGGGCGGCGGGGTGTCCGTGCAGCGCTCCCACACGGGCTGGGCCGGGCGGGCCGGGAGGGTGAAGGGGTCGGGGCCGAGGGTCATGACCTCGCGGGACCAGTTGCGGCCGGCGAGTCGAAGGTCGCGCATCTGCCAGTACCAGGAGATCGACAGGACCAGGCAGAGCGCCTCCTGTTCGTCACGG
The DNA here is from genome assembly GCF_033795085.1 of Streptomyces sp. AK08-02. Lineage (NCBI taxonomy): Bacteria > Bacillati > Actinomycetota > Actinomycetes > Kitasatosporales > Streptomycetaceae > Streptomyces > Streptomyces sp. AK08-02. Next base: position 55,272 of record NZ_JARAZV010000027.1, on the reverse strand, counting down.
GTGGTGACGGCGTGGCGGAGGGCGGCGCGAATGTTCTCGCTCTCCCGCTGGAACACGTCGAGGGCGGCGAGCTGACCGGGGCCTCGCAGCAACGGGTCGGTGGTGCGGGCGAGTTCGCGGTAGTGCGTGAGGTGCGCGCGCTCGGCCTCGGGTCGGGCGCCCGACTCGTCGAGTCGCTCACCGGCGTACTCGGCGACGGTCTCCAGGAGCCGGTAGCGCATGACGTCGCTGTCGTCCGAAGGGGCGGCCACGACAAGGGACTTGTCGACGAGTGAGGCGAGCGCTTCGAACGCGACGGGCCCGCACACCGCCTCGGCGGCGGCGAGGTCGCAGCCGCCCGCGAAGACGGACAGCCGCCGCAGGACGTCCCGTTCGTCCGTGTCGAGCAGGTCCCAGGACCAGTCGACGACGGCCCGCAGGGTCTGCTGGCGGGGCAGCACGGTACGGCTGCCGGAGGTGAGCAGCCGGAACCGGTCGTCGAGCCGGTCGGCGATCTGCCGCAGGGACAGCAACCGCAGCCGGGCGGCGGCCAGTTCGATGGCGAGCGGCAGTCCGTCGAGCCGTCCGCAGATCTCGGCCGCGGCCTCCGGATCGTCCTCGACCCGGAACCCGGGCCGGGCTGCCGCCCCTCGGTCGGCGAGCAGCCGGAGCGCGACGGGCTCGGGGAGCGGTTCGACGGGTCGCACCAACTCCCCCGGTACGCCCAGGGGTTCGCGGCTGGTGGCGAGCACGGTGATCCCCGGGCAGCGCGCCAGCAGCTCCGCGACGAGGTGCGCGGCGGCGTCGACGACGTGCTCGCAGTTGTCGAGGAGGATCAGCATCCGCCGGTTGGCGCAGTGTTCGGTGAGGCGTACGAGGGGGTCGTCGTGGCGTTCCGCGGAGGCGACGCGCAACTCCTCGGCGCCGGCCCCGCGCAGCACCGTCTCGCGTGCGCCGAGGGCGGTGAGGACGGCCTCCGGTACGGCGTCCGGGTCGACGACGGGCGCGAGTTCGGCCAGCCACACGCCGTCGGGCGCCGGGTCCGCCGTACCGTCCCGTACGGCTTCGGCGGCCTCCTGCGACAGCCGTGTCTTGCCGGCTCCGCCGGGCCCGAGCAACGTCACGAGCCGGGCGCCGGCGAGGTCGCCCCGGATGGCCTCGATGTCCGCCTCCCGGCCGACGAAGGAGGTGAGGCGGGCCCGGAGGTTGCCGGGCGGCGGGGGTGGCGTCGAAGGCGGCGGTGCGGGCGAGGCCGGGGGCGGGGTGCGGGAGGCGTCGGCGGAGACGCTGGGCCGGGGCGTACGGCCGGCCGGGGCGCCGCCGTGTGCGGGAGCGGCTCCCGCGGGGTTCGTACCGGCCGGGCCGAAGGCAGCGGTGGGGTCGACGGCGGCGGAGCCGAAGGCAGCGGCGGCGGTGTCCCGCGCGTCGTTTCCCGTGCCGCCCGGTCTCAGCAACTCCGCGTGCAGGGAACGCAGTTCAGGGCCGGGGTCCGCGCCGAGACGGTCGGCCAGCAGCCGGCGTACGTCGTCGTACGCGGCCAGTGCCTGGGCGGGGCGGCCCGCGTCCCGCAGTGCGCGCAGCCGGAGCGCCTGGAGGGGTTCGTCCAGGGGGTGGCTGTCGCACAGGGCGGTCAGTTCCGGCAGCGACTGTTCGGCGGCGCCCAGCGCCAGCGCGGCGGTGAGACGGGCGCGGCGGGTGTCCAGTCGGCGGGTCTCCCAGCGGGCGGCCTCGGCGGTGCGGTCGGGAAGGTCGGCGAGGGCCGGTCCCTGCCACAGTCCGAGGGCGTCGTCGAGGACCACGGCGGCCTTGGCCGGGTCGTCGTCGGCCAGCGCGCGCGTGCCCTCCTCCGCGAGCCGTGCGAAGCGGTGCAGGTCGACGTCGTCCGGCACGGCGCACAGCCGGTAGCCGCCCTCGGCGGAGGCGATGGTGTCCGGGCCGAGCACACGGCGCAGTCGACCGACCAGCGCCTGCAGCGCGGCCGGCGCGTCGGCGGGTGCGTCACCGTTCCACACCTCCTCCACCAGGACGCCCGCCGGAACGGTCCGGCCGGGCCGCAGGGCGAACACGGTCAGCAGGGCGCGCAGCCGCGCGCCGCCGACCGGGAGGGCGGTGCCGTCGGGACGGAGTGCCTGGGTGGTGCCGAGGATGCGGTAGCGCACGGGTCCATTCTCTCCGGGGACGGATGCGTGGCGCGCGCGGGTTTACGCGCGTGTGATCAGGGAGAAGTCCAGGATCTCCGGGAACATCCAGGAACCTCCGACCCTCGGTGGGACGTTCCTCGCAGAGCACGGGTACCGTCGACCCGCCCGCGCGGTCGCGTACGGCACTTACCACCGAGTCCTCAGGAGTCCCGCCCCATGACCACCGCCACCACCCGCAACAGCGACCGGCGGATCAGCCCGGTCTTCGTCGGGATCCTGGCCGTCACGGCGGTCACGGGCTGGGCCACCTGGACCGGGTTCGCCGAACAGCCCGGTGTCGCCGTGTTCCTGTTCGTGACGGCCGCGTGGATCGTGTCGCTCTGTCTGCACGAGTACGCGCACGCGCGCACCGCGCTGCACAGCGGTGACATCTCGGTCGGCGAGAAGGGTTACCTCACCCTCAATCCTCTCAAGTACACGCACGCCCTGCTCAGCATCGTGCTGCCGGTGATCTTCGTGATCATGGGCGGGATCGGGCTGCCGGGTGGTGCCGTCTTCATCGAGCGGGGGCGCATCCACGGCCGCTGGAAGCACAGTCTGATCTCGGCCGCCGGTCCGCTGACGAACGTGCTGTTCGCGGCGGTGTGCACGGCGCCGTTCTGGCTGGGCTCGCTGGACGGCGTACCCGGCGAGTTCCGGTTCGCGCTCGCCTTCCTGGCCCTGCTCCAGGTGACGGCGGCGATCCTGAACTTCCTGCCGGTGCCCGGGCTGGACGGCTACGGGGTCATCGAGCCCTGGCTGTCGTACAAGATCAAGCGCCAGGTGGAGCCCTTCGCGCCGTTCGGACTGCTGTTCGTGTTCGCGCTGCTGTGGGTCCCGTCCGTGAACGCCGCGTTCTTCGACGTGATCGACACGGTGCTGCGCGGGCTGGGGATCGCCCAGTTCGAGACGTACTGCGGTCAGGAGCTGTTCCGCTTCTGGCAGGGGACGAACGAGCTCTGCTCGGTCAGCTGACCGAGCGGCGGTCGGCGGCCCGGCGGTCGGCGGGCCTGCCGCGCCGGGCGTAGTACCAGCACATGTTGGACGACAGCCCGGCCAGCAGCACCCACACGATCCCCAGCCAGTTGCCCTGGACGAAGGACACGACGGCCGCGGCCACGGCGAGCACGCAGACGATCAGGGCGTAGAGGGCGAGGCGGGGCATGTGGACTGCTCTCCTGTTCGGGGACACCGGCCGGGGGACACTGCCGGAGACCCGCCCAGTGTCCCCCATCCGCTCAGATGTCGGTGACGCGCAGGCCCGCGTGGGCCTTGTAGCGGCGGTTCACGGAGATCAGGTTGGCGACCAGCGACTCGACCTGGTGGGCGTTGCGCAGCCGGCCGGAGAAGACCCCGCGCATGCCCGGGATACGGCCGGCCAGGGCCTGCACGATCTCCACGTCCGCCCGCTCCTCGCCGAGGACCATCACGTCCGTGTCGATCTCCTCGATCTCCGGGTCCTGGAGCAGTACGGCCGACAGGTGGTGGAAGGCGGCCGTGACCCGGGAGTCCGGCAGCAGGACGGCGGCCTGCTCGGCGGCGCTGCCCTCCTCCGGCTTCAGCGCGTACGCGCCCTTCTTGTCGAAGCCGAGCGGGTTCACACAGTCGACGACGAGCTTGCCGGCCAGTTCCTCGCGCAGGGATTCGAGGGTCTTGCCGTGTCCGTCCCAGGGGACGGCGACGATCACGATGTCGCTGCGGCGCGCGGTCTCGGCGTTGTCGGCGCCCTCGACACCATGGCCGAGTTCGTCGGCGGCGGCCTGGGCGCGGTCGGCCGCGCGCGACCCGATGATCACCTTCTGTCCGGCCCTGGCGAGCCGGTAGGCGAGGCCCTTGCCCTGCGGCCCGGTCCCACCGAGCACGCCGACGACGAGCCCGGAGACGTCGGGAAGGTCCCAGGGGTCCTTCGCGGGAGCCTTCGCGGGGGTCGCGGCGAGGCTCTCGGCAGGGGTCTGTGCACTGTCGGTAGAGGTCATGGGCCGACCTTACGTCCGTGTCCGCGCGCCCATGGGCTCAGGTGAGCCGGGTCACGGGGACGCGCCGGAAGGGGATCCTCTCGTACGGGCCGAAGTCACCGGTCTCGAAGAGCAGTCCGACGGTGTCGGCGTCGACACGGACGAGGTCGGAGTAGGCGGCGGGCAGCCCGTTCACCGTGTCCGCCGGGCGCCAGGTGGTGCCGTCGTCGGTGGAGACGCGGATGGTCATCAGGGCGCGGGCGGCGGGATCGGCGGGGCCGGAGAAGAGGAGCAGGTCGGGGTCGCGCAACTGGAGCACGCTGCCCTGGCACACGGGGGCCGGCAGTCCGGCCTGCGGGCGGAAGGGCTTGACGAGGGTCTGGCCGCCGTCCGTGGAGTGCGCGTCGGCGCGGTTGCCGGGCGACGGCGAGTCGTTACGGGTGTTGAAGTAGACGCGGCCGTCCGGGAGTTCGGCGGCGGTGGTCTCGTTGACGTTGATGTAGCCGTTGGTGTTCTCGTCGAGGTATCCGATGCGCCAGGTCTTGCCCCGTTCGTCGCTGAGCAGACAGTGGCCGCTGTTGTAGCGGGCCTCGTTGCCCAGGTCCGTCCCGGTGGGCGGGATCGTGTGGTTGGCGGCGACGACGATCCGGCCGGTGCTCAGCTGGATGGCGTGGCCGGGGGTGGTGGCGTACCAGCGCCAGTTCGCGTGCTTCACCTGGGCGGTGATCTCCACGGAGGAGGACCAGGTGAGGCCGTCGTCGTCGCTGTGGCGGACCCAGATCCGGCGTCCGTCGGCCGCCGACACGTTGCCGAGCAGGATGTCCTTCTCGGTCACCGTGCCCGAGGCCCGGATGTACACGAGGAGGATGCGGCCGTTGTCGAGGACGACGGGGGCCGGGTTGCCGGCGAGGTTCTGGTCGCCGTTCTTGGCGGCGACGATGAGCGGGCCCCAGGTGCGGCCGCCGTCCGTGGACCGCTTCAGGACGATGTCGATGTGCCCGTGGTCCGAGGCGGAGTCGACCCGGCCCTCGCAGAAGGCCAGCACGGTGCCGGCGTGGGTGACGACGACGGCCGGGATGCGGTAGCTGGCGTAGCCCTCCTGGCCGGACCAGAAGGGGATGCTCGTCTCTACTGTCATGTGCGGCTCCTTGACGTTGACGGTCACCGGGTCGATATCGGTGACCGGGTCGGTGTCGGTGTCGGTGACTGTCCGTACGGGGGTGGACCGGGTTCTTACCCATGTTGGGCGAAAACATGGTGAAGGGAGCGCCCCGGGTTGTCTGTTGCGGCAGGATGCGCGGTCATGGACGCCGTACGGGTCGCGTTGTTGCGCGAAGTGCTCGCTGGAACCGAGTGGTTGGGGGCCACCCGGAGGTTCGCGGCGACGTTACGGGGTTCCGTGGTGTCGTACGGGGGCGGGTTGCTGTTGGTGGGGACGCCGGAGTACGAGCCGTGGCACCTGGCGGCTCATCTCGTGGACGAGGCGGCCTGGTCGGGGACGCCGGAGCTGGCGCCGACCCTCGTACGGCACGACACGCCGGCGTCCGGTCCCGGGCGGCTGTCGGTCGGGCTCGGGCGGATCGAGGCGGCGCGCCGGGGTGAGACCTTGCTGGTGGTGGCGCCTGAGGGGATCGGCGGCGCCCTGCTGGAGCGGGTGCACGACGCTCGGCGGGGTGGGGCGAAGGTGCTGGTGCTGGGGTCGGGTGAGGGCGAGTTGGTGTCGATGGCGCACGAGTCGCTGGCGGTGCCGGAGGGGTTGGAGCTGGACCTGGACACCGTGCAGCACCTGGTGAGCGCGGCGGCCGGGGAGAACGGGGTCCCTGTCGCGCGGGGGCACCGGCGTTTCCGTGACCGGCTGGCCCGGCTGGCGGACGTCCTGACGGCACCGCCGCCGTCCCGCTGGTAAAAAACATTTCCCACCCACCCACCCGTCTCACCACGTCACCCGCCTTCGGCGGAACCACGCCACCTGCTCCCCGATCGGCGAACCGCAGCCAGCCCCGCCCCGCCCCGCGAGAACGGGTTACCGAGGGGCCTCCTCACCCCCCGAAAACCTGTTGCCCCGGCTCCTCCCCACCGCTCAACATGACCCCACGTGACCTCCCCTCTCCGTGCCCTCCTTCCCGATCTCTCGCCCTGGCGAGCCTCCGTCGATTTCCGGAAGCTCTGGATGTCGGGGCTGATCACCAACTTCGGGAGCTTCCTGACCTTCGTCGCGCTGCCGGTGCAGTTGAAGGAGCTGACCGGATCCGCCGCCGCGGTCGGGGCGATCGGGGCCGTGGAACTGATCCCGCTGATCGTGTTCGGGCTGTACGGCGGGGCGCTGGCCGACGCCGCGGACAAGCGGACGCTGATCCTGTGGACGGAGGCCGGTCAGGGGCTGCTGTGCGCGGTACTCCTCGTCAACGCGGTGCTGCCCGACCCGCTGATCTGGCCGCTGTACGTCGTCGCCGCGCTCACCTCGGCGCTCGGGTCGGTGCAGCGGCCCGCGCTCGATTCGCTGATGCCGAGGATCGTCGCCCATGAGCACCTTCCGGCCGCCGCCTCGCTGAACTCCCTGCGCTGGACGGTCGGCGGGGTCGCGGGACCGGCTCTCGCCGGGGTCGTCGTGGCGTATGCCGGGCTCGGCTGGGCGTACGCCGTCGATCTGCTGACCTTCGTGGTGTCCGTGTTCCTCGTCGTGGGGCTCGCCTCCTCCCCCGCCTCGCACGAGGCCGCGAAGCCGTCGCTGCGGTCCATCGCGGAGGGTGCCCGGTACGCGTGGAACCGCAAGGAGCTTCTGGGGACGTACGCCATCGACCTCGCCGCGATGTTCCTCGCGATGCCGCTGGCCGTCCTGCCGTTCCTCGCCGACGAACTGGACGCCGAGTGGTCGCTCGGCCTGATGTACGCGGCGATCCCGGCCGGCGCGCTGATCATGAGTCTCACCAGTGGCTGGACCTCGCGGGTTCATCGGCACGGGCGGATGGTGGTGCTCGGGGCCGCGGGGTGGGGGCTGGCGGTGGCGGCGGCCGGGATCGTCGGCAACGTGTGGCTGGTGCTGCTGTTCCTGCTGGTGGGCGGCTGCTTCGACATGATCAGCGGGATCTTCCGGGGCGCGATGTGGAACCAGACCATCCCGGACGAGCTGCGCGGACGCCTCGCCGGTATCGAGCTGCTCTCCTACTCCGTAGGCCCACAGCTCGGCCAGGTCAGGGCGGGTGGCGTGGCCGCGTGGCGCGGGGTACGGGCGTCCGTGTGGTCGGGCGGCCTCGCGTGCGTGGCCGGGGTGGGCCTGCTGGCCCTGTGCCTGCCGGGCCTGATGCGGTACGACGTACGAACGAACGAGCACGCGGTACGCCTGCGAAAGCAACGCGAGACGGCAACCGGCCTGGCGGCAACCCCCTAGGGGCGCGGGGAACTGCGCGACCAGCCACAGCGCACCCGCACCCCGAAAACCGCCTCGACCACCCCGCCCGTCAGTCCTCGCCCTCGCCGCGCGCGTGCGCATCGTGCCACTTGGGATCGTTCTCCCACTGAAGGTTGCGCTCGCGGGCCGTCTCCATCGCGTGTTCGGCCTCCGCGCGGGTGGTGTACGGGCCGAAGCGGTCCTTGCCCGGGCAGTCCGGGCCCTCCTCGACCTTCTTGTGCTCCAGGCAGTAGTACCACTCGCCCGGTTTGCCGACCGTGCGCTTCTTGAACAGGGCCATGGTCAGGACTCCTTTCACCAGGGTCATCGTCCCCCACCACAGCTCGTTAAACTCGCTGGCATGTCTGGCCAGTCACTGCTCGTACCAGGGGAGCTCTCTCCCATCCGCTCCGTACCCGGGAACATCCGTCGCCCCGAGTACGTCGGCAAGCCCGCACCGACCCCGTACACCGGGGCAGAGGTGCAGACGCCCGAGACCATCGAGGCCATGCGGATCGCCGGCCGGATCGCCGCACGGGCGATGGCGGAGGCCGCGAAACTCATCGCGCCGGGGGTGACCACCGACGAGCTGGACCGGGTGGCGCACGACTACATGGTCGACCACGGCGCCTATCCGTCCACCCTCGGCTACCGCGGCTTCCCCAAGTCGCTGTGCACCTCCGTCAACGAGGTCATCTGCCACGGCATCCCGGACTCCACGGTGCTGCGGGACGGCGACATCGTCAACCTCGACGTGACGGCGTACATCGGCGGGGTGCACGGCGACAACAACGCGACGTACCTGGTCGGGGACGTCGACGAGGAGTCCCGGCTGCTGGTGGAGCGGACCCGGGAGTCGCTGGACCGGGCCATCAAGGCCGTCCGGCCGGGACGGCAGATCAACATCATCGGCCGGGTCATCGAGTCCTACGCCAAGCGCTTCGGCTACGGCGTGGTCCGCGACTTCACCGGGCACGGGATCAACTCGTCGTTCCACTCCGGGCTGATCGTCCCGCACTACGACAGCCCGCACGCCACGACCCTGATCCAGCCGGGCATGACGTTCACCATCGAGCCGATGCTGACGCTGGGTTCGTACGACTACGACATGTGGGACGACGGGTGGACCGTCGTCACGAAGGACCGCAAGCGCACCGCCCAGTTCGAGCACACGCTCGTGGTGACGGACTCGGGCGCGGAGATCCTGACCCTGCCGTAGCTCGCCGGCCCGCCGGCCCGCCCTCTTCCGAGGGCGGGCCGTGCTGTTTCAGCGTTCCAGGAACACCCGGCCCCCGACCTCGACCCACCCCATCGGCTGCGGCGCCGTGAGGATCTGCGACCCCCTGCCCTGCGTGATGTTGAGCGCCCGGCCCAGCTGGTGGGTGAGCAGCAACGCCGCCGCCCCCGTGGCCTCGTCCTCCTCGATGCCGTCGTCGCGGCCGGGGAAGGCGCGGGCCCGGATCCGGCCCGCGGCCTCGTCCTCCCAGGCCCACGCGTAGATCCACTCCCCCGGCGGCGGCACCTCCAGCGCGTCGACCTCGGCAGCGGAGCCGTACCGCCGCAGTGTCCGCGCCGGTACCCACTCCGCCCGGGCCTCGATCCAACTGAACTCCCCGTCCAGCCGCGCCCCCACCAGCCCGGCCGGGGTGACCAGTTCGGGCACGTCGAGCAGCCAGGCCGTACCGACGCAGGGGTGGCCGGCGAAGGGCAGGCGCAGATTGGGCGTGTAGATGTCGATGACCCCGCGCTCGGGGTCGTCGACGAACACCGTCTCGCTGAAGCCGAGTTTCGCCGCGAACGCCTGCCGCTCGCTCCGCTCCGGCATGACGGAGCCCTCGCGGACCACGCCCAGCTCGTTGCCGTATCCCCCGTTGGGCGCGCAGAAGACGCGGAGTACGTCGTAATCAGTCACGCGCGCATCAAACACCCAGGTGGCAGCCGCCACCAACTCCGCGCCCCCGTAAGCCCCGACGCGTCCGTACGCCGACGCCGGACCGCGCGGACCGCACCCGCGCCCGGAGCTGTCCTGATCTCATCGATCCGACGCTCTTGACCTGTGCGTTACCTGTGATTGACGCCTGCTTTAGCTTCTCTTTAGATCCACATTAAGCGGCCGTGATCGGGGCGTGCCCAGGTGGCACCCATGAGAGGTGAATCACCGATTGTCCGGGTATCACTGAGGCAAGCCTTAGGTAAGTTAGGGCCGCCTCACCAAACCTGTGTGAGCCCGACCACGGCGTTTTTTCGCCATTCGCCATTCGCCGTTCGCCGTTCGCGATTCTCAGGAGCCCGCATGCGACCCGTCAGACTCTCCGTCGTCACCGCCGCCGCCACCGCGGCGGCTCTGGCAGCCGTCACGGGGTGCACGGAGAAGAGTGCTTCGGGCAGCGGCGACCGCGTCATCAGCGTCACCGCGACCGACGACAAGTGCGAGGTCTCGAAGAAGGAGTTCCCGGCCGGGCACGTCGAGCTGGCCATCGAGAACAAGGGCTCCAAGGTCACCGAGGTGTACGTCCTCTTCCCGGACGACCGGATCGTCACCGAGCGCGAGAACATCGGCCCGGGCACCAAGCAGAAGGTCACCGCCGAGGTGAAGGCCGGCGACTACACGATCGCCTGCAAGCCCGGTATGAAGGGCGACGGCATCCGTCAGGCCGTCAAGGCCACCGGCGGCAAGGTCGCCAAGCGCGACCCGCGTCTGGACGCGGCCGTCGCCGCCTACCGCAAGTACGCGCAGGAGCAGGCGGACGCGACGCTGCCGCTCGCCAGGACCTTCGCGGACGCGGTCAAGGCCGGCGACCTGGAGGCCGCCAAGAAGGCGTACGCGCCCTCCCGTATCGGCTGGGAGCGCACCGAGCCGGTCGCCGAGTCCTTCGGTGACATCGACCCGAAGGTCGACGTCCGCGCGGACGGTCTGGAGGCCGGTCAGAAGTTCACCGGCTGGCACCGCCTGGAGAAGTCCCTCTGGGAGGACAAGAAGATCACCGCCGAGGACAAGACCCTCGCCACCGAGCTGATCACCGACCTCACCGACTGGCAGAAGCGGGTCGGCAAGGCCGAGATCACCCCGACGTCGATGGCCAACGGCGCCAAGGAACTCCTCGACGAGGTCGCCACCGGCAAGGTCACCGGCGAGGAGGAGCGCTACTCGCACACCGACCTCGTCGACTTCAAGGCCAACGTCGAGGGCGCCCAGGACGCGTACGAGCTGCTGAAGCCGGTCGCGAAGGAGAACGACGCGGCGCTGGTCACCGAGCTGGACAAGCAGTTCGCCGCGCTGAACACGCTGCTCGACAAGTACCGCGCGGACAAGAACTCGTACGACTTCACCTCGTACGACAAGGTCGGCGACGCCGATCGCAAGCAGCTCTCGGACGCGGTGAACGCGCTCGCCGAGCCGCTGTCCAAGCTCGCCGCCGCCGTCGTGAAGTAGAGGGGACCGACGCCATGACGGAGACACCGGAAACGCCGGAGACACCGGAGAAGACCGACGGCGGCACCTCGCGGCGGGCGCTGATCGGCTGGGGCGGGGCCGGGCTCGCGCTCGGGGCCGCCGCGGTCGGGGGCGCGGTCGCGATGAGCCGGGGCGGCGACGACGTACAGACGGTCGCCGCCGACGCGGGCGGGGCCGTCGAGTTCCACGGCGGCAACCAGGCGGGGATCGCGACGCCGGTGCAGGACAGGCTGCACTTCGCCGCGTTCGACCTGGAGACGGACGACCGCGCCGAGTTCGTCCAGATGCTCAAGGACTGGACGGCGGCGGCGCGGCGGATGACCGCCGGGCTTGCGGTCGGCGAAGGCGCCTACGGGGGGCTGGCGGAGGCGCCGCCGGACGACACCGGTGAGGCGCTGGGGCTGAAGCCGTCGCGGTTGACGCTGACGGTCGGGTTCGGGCCCGGCCTGTTCGAGAAGCTCGGGATGGCGGACCGACGCCCTGAGGCGCTCGTCGATCTGCCGCAGTTCTCCGGCGACAACCTCGACAGGAACCGCAGCGGCGGCGATGTGTGCGTGCAGGCGTGCTCGGACGATCCGCAGGTCGCGGTGCACGCCATCCGCAACCTGGCCCGGATCGGCTTCGGCAAGGTCTCGGTGCGCTGGTCGCAGCTCGGCTTCGGCAAGACGTCGTCGACGACTCCCGAGGAGCAGACCCCGCGCAACCTGCTGGGCTTCAAGGACGGCACGCGCAACATCGCGGGCACCGAGACGGACCGGCTGAAGAAGTTCGTGTGGGTGGACGGCGCGGACACCGACGACAACTCGGCCTGGATGGACGGGGGTTCGTATCTCGTCGCGCGGCGCATCCGGATGCACATCGAGCCCTGGGACCGGACCTCGCTGCAGGAGCAGGAGGACATCTTCGGCCGCGACAAGGGCGAGGGCGCCCCGGTCGGCAAGGCGAAGGAGCGGGACGAGCCGTTCCTCAAGGCGATGAAGCCCGACGCGCACGTCCGTCTCGCACACCCCGACTCCAACCACGGGGCGACCCTGCTGCGCCGCGGCTACTCCTTCACGGACGGCACGGACGGCCTCGGCCGTCTGGAGGCGGGCCTGTTCTTCCTCGCCTACATGCGGGACGTCCGCAAGGGGTTCATCCCCGTGCAGCGCAACCTGGCGACGGACGCGCTCAACGAGTACATCCAGCACGTGGGTTCGGCGGTCTTCGCGATCCCTCCGGGCGTCCGGGACAAGGACGACTGGTGGGGCCGAGCACTGTTCTCCAAGGAGGCGTAGGCGTCGTGTTCGCGAACTATCTGATCGGCCTGCGCGAGGGCCTGGAAGCCAGTCTCGTCGTCTGCATCCTCATCGCCTATCTGGTGAAGACGGACCGCCGGGACGCCCTGAAGCCGATCTGGATCGGCATCGGGGTCGCCGTCACGCTGGCCCTCGGCTTCGGCTGCGCGCTCGAGTTCGGCTCCCAGGAGCTGACGTTCGAGGCGCAGGAGGCGCTCGGCGGCTCGCTGTCGATCCTCGCCGTGGGTCTGGTGACGTGGATGGTCTTCTGGATGCGGCGTACGGCCCGGCATCTGAGGTCGGAGCTGCACGGCAAGCTGGACGCGGCCCTCCAGATGGGCACGGGCGCGCTGGTCGCGACCGCGTTCCTGGCGGTGGGCCGGGAGGGCCTGGAGACCGCGCTGTTCGTGTGGGCGTCGGTGCGCGCGTCGAGCGACGGCACCGAAGGTCCCCTGATCGGCGTGCTGTTGGGCATCGCGACGGCGGTCCTGCTCGGCTACCTCTTCTACCGGGGCGCCCTGCGCATCAACCTGTCCAAGTTCTTCACCTGGACCGGCGGCATGCTGGTCGTGGTCGCGGCGGGCGTCCTCGCCTACGGCTTCCACGACCTCCAGGAGGCCGACTGGGTGCCCGGCCTGACGAACAAGGCCTTCGACATCAGCGAGACGATCCCGCCGGACAGCTGGTACGGCACGCTCCTCAAGGGCGTCCTGAACTTCCAGCCCGACCCGACCGTCCTCCAGGTCACGGTGTGGGCGCTGTACCTGGTCCCGACGCTCGCGCTCTTCCTGGCCCCGGTAGGGTTCGCCTCCGGGAAGTGGAAGGTGAAGCCAGCTGATGAGCAGCGTGAGCAGGGGGCGCGGCCCTCGAAGTCCACAAACGCCTCGTAGGCCGCGAACGCCGCGGAGTCTTCTTGACCGGAGCGTCCTCGCGGCAGCCTCGGTGACCGTGCTGGCGCTGGCCGCGAGCGGCTGTGTCGTGGTGCACGGCGAGCGAGAGGTTCTCCCGGCGGCGAGCCCGACGGAGGCCGCGGAGGCGCTGAAGGACTTCACAGCCGCGTACAACAAGGCGGACAAGGCGTACGACCGTGCCCTGGACGCCGACTACGTCACCGGCGCCCTGGGCGCGATCGACGCGGCCCGGCTGGACGCGGGGCACGAGGTCAGCCCGGCCGGCAACCCCTCGTACGTACCGCTGGAGTTCACGGACGCCAGGTTCACGATCCCGAAGAAGGCGGGCTGGCCGCGCTGGTTCGTCGCGAACGCCGACGCCAACAAGGGTGACGACGCGCGCTGGCTGATGGTGTTCACGCGCAGCAACGTGGCCGAGCCGTGGGCGGTGGCGTATCTGACGCTTCTCGACCCGGACGACGTGCCGAGGTTCAGGACGGACAAGGACGGCCTCGCGGAGCCGGTGACGGCGAACTCGGCCGAACTGGCGGTCGCGCCGAAGGACTTGAGCGCGGACTACGCGACGTATCTGAAGGACGGCGGCGGCGACGTCTTCACGGCGGGTGTGCACACGAGCGGCTGGCTGGAGCAGCGCAGGAAGAGCGCCATCAAGCCCGGGCTCGTCACCCAGTACATCGACGAGCCGCTGGCCAAGGACGACTTCGCCCCGCTGGGCCTGCGTACGGCGGACGGCGGCGCACTGGTCTTCTTCGCGACGCACCACTACGAGAAGCAGACGGCCGCGCAGGGCACGTCGATCCCGGCGCAGAGCGACAGTGTGCTGGCGCTGACGACGGGCGAGATCAAGCAGTCGCTGACACTGGAGTTCGTGTCGAACCAGGTCGTGCTGGACCCGGGCCGGGGCGCCGCGAACCAGGGTGTGGAGTTCCTGAGCCGCATCCAGGGCCTGACCGCGGCGCAGGGCGAGTAGCCCGACTCCCGCTCACCAGGGGGCTGTTCGCCCTCAGCCCCGGTGGGGCCAGGCCGCGGTGGCGTGGTCGGGTTCCTCGCCGGCGTAACGGGCGCAGGCGTCGGTGAGGACTTCGAGCAGACTGAGGGGGTCGGGGAGGGCGAACTCCGGCCCGCGCACCCAGTACACGCCCTGGTCATTGGGCAGCCGGGCGGGCGGTACGAGGACGTAGGAACCCCGGCAGTGCCAACGCAGGCCCGGATGCTCGTCCGCGGTCTCGGGGTGGCAGTCCAGTTCGCAGGGCCACCACTCGTCCTCGTCGTCCGGGGTGCCGCGGGTGAGGGTGAAGAAGAGGAGCCGTCCGTCGTCGCTCTCGGCGACGGGTCCGACCTCGATCCCGGCCCCGAGCAGCCGCTCCAGCGCCTCGCGCCCCGCGTCGAGGGGTACGTCGAGGACGTCGTGGACTATGCCCGTCGCGGTGATGAAGTTGGCCTGCGGCTGGTGCTTGGCCCACCGCTCGATCTGGGCCCGGTCGGTGGTGGACTGCGTGTGCCAGGCGAAGGAGACCGGGTGCCGGGCGGGCGTGGGACAGCCCACGCGGTCGCAGGAACACCGGTAGGCCGAAGGGTGCGCGGCGGGCGCGAGGGGCAGTCCGGCGCGGGCGGCGGCGAGCAGCAGTTCCTCGCGGCGCCCGCTCTCGGCGGCGGTGGCGGCGTCCTCCCGCGCGCTCGTACGGCGTCCGCGCAGCCACTGGGAGATCCTGCCCTGCCGGCCCGTCGTACTACCGCCGAACTCCGCGCTCATGTATCGCCTCGCCTCGCTGCTGTTGTGCGGACAGCCTGCTCCATGCTCCCACCATCCTGCGCCGTGGGGGGACGGAGTCGCCATCCGGGGTAGGGGGGACGAGGTGTACGAGAGGTGGGATCAACCGTTTTCCTGCTGATTAGCGGTATTTACCACCCACTGTTTTCAGCCAACTTCGCGCTTGCCGCCGCCGGTGGAGCCGATCCCGTTGAGGGCGTAGTCGACGAGGGTGTCCGTGTACTCGTACGAGATCGGGCCGGTGTACTGGAGCCAGCGCTGGGCGAGCGGTGAGACGAAGAGTTCGAGGGCGATCCGGGGGTCGACGCCGGCCCGCACCTCCCCCGCGTCCTGGGCGGCGCGCAGTCGCTGGACGTAGAGCTGGAGGGAGGGTTCGAGGAGCTTGGCGACGTATCTGCGGCCGAGTTCCTCGTTGACGAGGCCCTCGGCGGCGAGGCCTCGGGAGGGGACCGCGAAGACCGGGTCCAGCAGCTGGTCGACGGTGAGACGCAGGACGGCCTTGAGGTCGGCGGCGAGGTCACCGGTGTCGGGGATGACGTACGCCTGCCCGGGTGCGGCGGCCTCGGCCGCCTGCTCGCTCAGATCGAGAAAGGCCTCCATGAGCACGTCCCCCTTGGAGGACCACCACCGGTAGATGGTCTGCTTCCCGACTCCGGCGCGGGCGGCGATGCCCTCGATGGTCGTCTTCTGGTACCCGACCTCGCCGATGAGCGCGAGGGCGGCGTCGTAGATGGCGCGGCGGGACTTCTCGCTGCGGCGGGTGGAGTCGGGGGCGGGTTTCTGGACCATGTGGGGAACTTATCAGGTTGACAAGACGGAGCGTCTCGCCGGACAGTGGAGACGTTCGGTGCGCGAGACGATACGTATCGTCCTACATGGAGGGAATCTGTCATGTCACGAGGCGGAGCCGGAAACATGCTCGGGGTCGGCGGCACCCGCAGCAACCTGGGCCGCGGTGCCCTGCGAGGCGGCGGCCGGGGCGGGCAGGTGGGTGGCGGGATCGACCCGCAGGCCCGGAAACGGGAACTGCTGCGCAAGCTTCAGGAGAAGCGCGCGGAGGAGGAGAGCACACAGCGGAAGCAGTGACGCGGCGCTCAGCGCAGTACGGCCGCCAGCAGGTCCGTCCCCAGTGCCGTCAGGTCGGGCAGGTTGAGGCTGTAGCGGACGTAACGGCCGTGCCGCCGGGCCGTGAGGAGGTCCGCGCGGCGCAGGACGGCGAGGTGGCGGGAAACCTCCGGCGGTGAGAGGTCCCACACATGGGCCAGCTCGCCGGTGGTGTGCGGGCCACGGGCCAGGGTGCGCAGCAACCGCAGCCGTACGGGATGGGCGAGTGCCTCCAGCCGCAGGGTGACCGTTTCCAGCGGTACCGGCTCCGCCGGGCCGGGCTCGGCCACGGGGTACTGCACCACCGGATGCCAGCCTGGCGCGTGGACCGCCACCAGATGGGGGCGGCCGAAGACGCTGGGGATGAAGGTGACTCCGGCGCCGTGGGCGGCGGTCGCCTTGTCCTGGAGCTTGTCGACGACGATGCAGTCGCCGTCGGGGGCGAGGGCGACCGCGCCGGAGACCGAGGCGAGCGCGGCGCCGACGCCCTGGCGCTTCAGCAGGTCGTTCTTCACCCGCAGGTCGGTGGCGAGCCGTACGGCGACCTCCGCCCAGGCGGCGTCGAAGAAGGCGCCGGCGCACTGTTCGAGCGTGTCGCGCACCCGGGCCCGTACGGCGGCCGGGTCCGCGAGGAGCCGTTCCGCGAAAGCCTCCTGCCGTGCGCCACGGGCCTGGGCGAGGTCGAGGGCCCACTCACGCGCGGTCGCGTCGCTGAGCGGCGACGGCGAGCCGAAGTGGACGCGGCTGCTGCCGCAGGTGGTGACGAGCGCGGCGGTCACGTACGTCTCGTCGTCGAGCCGGTCCACGTCGTCGAGTTCGTCGGCGAGGGTGGGCCGAGGCCGGGCGGGGATCAGGAAGTCGGCCTGCGAGGAACGCCAGAGGAAGTCGGCTTCGCGCAACCGCTCGGCCAGCTCGGGCCGCAGCCCGGCCCAGACGTCCGCCGCCCAGCCCGCGAGCTGCGGGTGGTGCCCGGGCTCGGCGAGCACGTGCAGCATCGCGGTCAGCTCGGCCAGGGGGGAGGCGGCGAACCGGACCCGCTCGGTCTGCACCCGCTCGGCAGCCGACCGGTCCGACGGCAGCCGCTCGGCCGGCAGTCCGCTGATGTCGATGCGCAACGTCATTCGTCCATCATGGCTGGCCGGAGCGCCGGAGCCGGCGTGGATTGACGGTGTCCGTCAACTGGCGTGCCCGGCCGGGCGGCCGTACGGACCGTTGGCGCCATGCCGACAACCACAACCACAACCACCACGCCCACGCCCACGCCCAAGGTCGGTCCCCGAGCCCTCATCCGCGCCTCCGGCGGCCCCCGGTACGCCATCGCCCTGGCCGTGGACGCGCTCGGCACCGGCCTCCTCCGTCCCTTCCTCCTCCTCTACGGCGTCACGGTGCTGGGCCTGTCCGCACCGGCCACCGGTATCGCCATGACGGCCGGGATCGTGGCGGGGCTGGTGTGCATGCCCGGGGTGGGCCGCTGGCTGGACCGGGGTGCGCGCAGCACGGTCGTGGCGGCGTCGATGCTGGTGCGGGTGGTGGGCGTGGCGCTGCTGCTGGCCACGCCCACCGGCCACGTCGGGCAGTTCGCGGCGGCCGCGCTCTTCCTCGGCATCGGCAACCAGGCCTGGCCGGCCGCCCACTCGGCCCTCGTCGCGACGATCGCCCACGGCAGGGACCGCGACGCCGCCCTCGCGGCGGGCCGCGCCCTGCGCAACGCGGGCCTGGGCGTGGGCGCGCTCATCGCCACCGCGAGCCTGGCGGGCGGCGCCGACGCCCTGCGGGCACTGGCGGCGGTGACCGGGCTGGCGTATCTCACAGCGGCGGCCTTGGCGTGGTCGGTCCGGCTGCGCGCGGACCGGCCCGCACGGGCGGAGGCGGGGAGCGACGGGCCCGTTCCCGTCCCTCGGATGCGCGCGCTGCTCGCCGCCAACGTGGTCTACGTCTTCTGCCTCAACGTCCCTGAGATCGCGCTCCCGTTGGTGCTCGTGACGCAGTCGCACGCGTCCCCGATGTGGTCGGCGGCCATCTTCGTGGCCAACACGGTGCTGGTGGTCACCCTCCAGGTCCCGATCACCGTCCTGCTCTCCCGCTACCACCGGCGAACGGTCCTGGCCGGGTCGGGCGTCGTGCTCGCGATGTCCTACGTCGGCTTCCTCGCCGCCACCTCACTGGGCCACGGGTGGGCGGCCCCGGCGGTCGCGGCGGTCGCGGTGCCGTGCACGATAGGCGAGATCATCTACGCGGGCAGCGCGACAGCGCTGGTCACGTCCCTGGCTCCGGCGCAGGTCATGGGCCGCACCATCGCCCGGTTCGAACTCTCCACGGGCTTCGGCCTGGCAGTGTCCCCGGCGGTGATCACGGCGCTGGCTCCCCACGGCGCGACGGCACTCTGGGGCAGCCTCGCGGCGGCGACACTCGTGTCGTCGGCTGCCGTAGCCAAGGACAGGAAAACGGAAGAGGAGAACGACATGGAGAAGCGGAGAACATGACCACGCACCCACCCCACCCCGTGGACCACGAACTCATCGAGGCGGCGGCGCACATCGCCCGCACCCGCTGCCGGGGCGACAACCACACGATGGCGGCAGCGGCCCGCGCCCGGGACGGCCGGATCATCACGGCGGTGAACGCCTACCACTTCACCGGCGGCCCCTGCGCCGAGCTGGTCGTCATCGGCACGGCGGCGGCCCAGGGCGCGTACGACCTGGACACGATCGTCGCGGTGGGCGACCGCGAGCGCGGGGTGGTCCCGCCGTGCGGCCGGTGCCGTCAGGTGCTGCTCGACTACTTCCCGGCGCTCAGGGTGATCGTCGGCAGGGCGGACGCCCTCCGGGCGGTGCCCGTCACCGAGTTGCTTCCCGAGACGTACGTCTGGGCGGACCATCAACTGGACGCCGATTAGCGGGGCTGGGCATCCAGGGTGCCCGAAGTGACCGCACGCCGAACGATCGTGACATGGTTCCGGGAAGAGGCGTTCGGCACCGTGTCAGATTTTTCGGCGGCCCGACCGAGCGGCAGGCTCTCCGGCGACCTCACGTTCACGCTGAAGCGCTGAGCCCTACTCCCCGCTCGCCTCCACCGGCGGCCAGGCGTCCCCCCAGTCCGTGTCACGAGCGGCCCGGTAGAGCGACCCATGCCGCTTCGTGACCGTCTCCCGGCGCAGCGAGGGCTCGGTCTCGCACAGTTCGAGGAGTACCTGGCCCTTACGGATCTGCGGCTTGCGTACGACGCGGGCGGGCGCCGGGGTCACCGGGAAGCGGGTGGCCGCGACGTAGCTGAACTTCTCGTCCTCGTACGGGAGGGAGCCGCCCTTCACCTTGCGGTGGAGGGAGGAGCGGCTGACCCGGGTGGCGAAGTGGCACCAGTCCTCGCCGGGGACGATCGGGCAGGCCACGCTGTGCGGGCAGGGGGCGGCGATGTGGAAGCCGGCGCGGACGAGCTGGTCGCGGGCCTCGATGACGCGGAGGTAGCCGTCGGGGGTGCCGGGTTCGATGACGACGACCGTCTGGGCGGCGCCGGCCGCCACGTCGACCACGGAGGTGCGGTCGGCCTCGGTCAGTTCGCCCAGGACGTAGGAGATCGTGACGAGATCAGTGCTCTCGATGGTGAGCGCCGCTCCGATTCGAGAGCGCTGCCACTCCGCACTCTTCAACTCCGGGTTGGCGGCGGCGATCTCGCGCCCGAGGGCGAGTGCGGGCTCGGCCCAGTCGAGCACGGTGACGGGCCGCGCGCCCTCCCAGACGGCGTTGACCGCCCAGGTCGCGGCCCCTGTCCCGCCCCCGACGTCGACATGGCTGCCGGGCGCCCAGCCGGGCGCGGCCTCGGCGAGCGCCTCCAGCGCCGAGCACACCGCCTCGAACGTGGCGGGCATCCGGTAGGCGGCGTACGCGGCCACGTCGGAACGGTCCCGCAGCACGGGCGCATCGGTCGGCGTCCGCCCCCGGTAGTTGGCGATCAGCCGCTCGACCGCCTGCGCGGCTGCCTTCGGCGGCAGCCCGTCGAGCAGACCGGCGAGGGCAGCGCGCAGGGCGTCGGCGGGGGAAACGGGGGTGTTCACGGGGTGATTCTAGAGGTGGGCGTGAGTATGACGAGCTTCCCCGGGCCTCCCTCGGCATCGCTGCCGAGCGCGCCGGTGTCCGGTGACCGGCACCCCGAGGACGAGATCACGAGGACGACGTCACGAGAGGCCTGGGCGCGGTGGCGGCCCGCTCCCACCTCCGTTTCCGGCCATACGCGGGCGGCACAGCATGGTCGGCGAGACACAGGGGCACCGATGCCCTCGTGCACACAACAGACGAGACGGCCACCTTCACGGTGCTGTCGCAGGAGTTGACCGGGTTCGACTCGGCGACGCTGCGCGGCACCGGACTCACCGAGACATACCTGGCCGTGGCCTCCGAGCAACTGGGCCGGGATCGATTACGGCGGCTGCTGGAGGCGAGCGGAAGCCCGCTCGGCGAGCTGGACGACGACCTGAGCGGTGCCGCCCGCGCCCTCACTCTCCTCTGGTACACGGGCAGTTGGCCGGAACCGTCCCCCTTCGTGGTGTCGGCGCGCGCCTACGCCGAGGGGCTGGTCTGGAAAGCGGCGGGAATCGCCGCCCCCGCCACCGCACCCGGCGGATACGGCAGTTGGGCCGCTTCCCCGTCGCCTTCCCTCTCCCCCTCCCCTTCACCCTGCCCCTCCCCGGCGGACTCTCTGTGAGCCGTTCGGTGAGTCACTACGACGTGATCGTCGTGGGCGCCGGCATCGCGGGCTCGCTCGTGGCGAAGGAACTGGGCCGCCGGGGGCGCCGAGTCCTGGTCCTGGAGGCCGGAGAGCGCGAACCCGACTCCGAGCGGGGTCACCGTGAGGCCCTCGACCGGTTCGCCACGGCGTCCGCGAAGGTGCCGGGCTCCACCCATCGGTCCCACCCCGCCGTCGGCTGGCCCGACGTCACCGACCTGACGGGCACGGACGGCGTCCCGGGATTCCGTGCGTCCGGCCATCTGCTGCAGGACGGCCCGCTGCCGTACGCAAGCGGCTACGTCCGGGCCAACGGCGGCACCGGCAACGTCTGGACCGGCCTCGCCCCGCGCATGCTGCCGGAGGACTTCGACACCGAGGCCTTCGGGTACGGGCGCCGCTGGCCGCTCACCTATGACGACCTGGAGCCTCACTACCGGGCGGCGGAAGGGGAGTTGGGGGTGGCCGCCGACGCCGACGAGCAGCGCGCGCACGTCGGGCTCGGCTTCCCCGAGGGCTACGCCTTCCCCATGCGCGCCCTGCCCGCCAGTCACCTGGACCGTCTCCTCGCGGCGAGCCTCGACGGACGGCGCGTCAGGGACCCGGTGACCCTGGACGAGGTCGAACTGCGAGTGGTCGGCACCCCGCAGGCCCGTAACAGCGTGCCGGACCCGGAGTACGACGGCGGGCGCGGCTACGTTCCGCGCGGCGCCCAGGGGCGGCCCGACCCGGCCAGCCGGTGTGTGGGCAACGCGACGTGCATCCCGCACTGTCCCTCGTACGCGAAGTACACCCCGCTCAAGACGCAGGGACAGTGGGGGAGTTCGGTCGGGCTCGTGGACCGGGCCGTGGTCAGCCGTGTGCTCGTGGACGGGAACGGGCGCGCCACGGGCGTGGAGTACCTGTCGTACGAAGGGCGGGCCACCCGGGTACACGCCGATGTCGTCGTGCTCGCCGCGCACGCCATCGAGAACGCCCGACTGCTCCTGCTGTCCCGGCTCGCGAACCGCAGCGGTCAGGTCGGCCGCAACCTGATGGACCACCCGGTGCTGCTCACCTGGGGCCTCATGCCGGAAGCCGTCGGCGCGTACCGCGGGCCCGGGTCCACCTCGGGCTTCGAGGGTTTCCGTGCCGGGCCGCAGCGGCGCGCGCGGGCGCCCTTCCGTATCGAGGTCGGCAACTGGGGGTGGGTGTGGGCCAAGGGGCCGATCGACGGCGACGTTGCCCAACTCCTCCATGAAAAAGGCCTGTTCGGAGCCGAGTTGCGACGCGCCGTCGGGGACCGGGTACGCCGCCAGTTCAGCTTCCAGTTCGAAATGGAGCAGGGCGCCGACCCCGCCAACCGCGTCACCCTCCACCCGCACGCCCGCGACCGGCTCGGCCTGCCCCACCCCCAGGTCACCTACGACCTGTCGGACCACGTCAAGGAGGGCATGGCCACCGCCAAGCGCGCTTCCGACCAGATCTTCGCCCTGCTCGGCGCCGAGGACCACACCGACTACGAGCCGGCGGCGGCCTGGCCCGGCCGCTTCGAGCACGGGGGCCACCTCTACGGCTATCGCGGCGCCGGCCACGCCGCCGGCACCCACATCATGGGCGACTCCCCCGGCACGTCGGTGGTCGACTCGTGGCAGCGGTGCTGGGACCACCCCGGCCTGTACGCCGTGGGCTGCGGCAGCATGCCGTCCGTCGCCACCTCCAACCCGACTCTGACCATGGCCGCCCTCGCTCTGCGCAGCGTCCGGCGCATCGAGGCCGACCTCGCCGAACGGGACCGCCCCGTCGCCCTCACCCCAGACGAACCCGCATGAGTACCCCAGGAGTGCCCGTATGAGCCCGCTGCCCCTGCCGCCCGTCGCCGAGCCCTTTCAACTCCCCTTCCACTACGGGGCGTTGCACCACATCGGTATCGACTGGCTCACCGAGGCGGAACCCGTCCGTGACCTGCTCGCCAAGCACCACCCCGCCCTGACCGCCGCCACCTTCGACGGCCGGGCCCTGGTCTCGCTCAACTACCAGCTGTACTTCGCGCAGTACGCGTTCGGCGGGGGTGTCACCCAGGAGATCGAGTACAACGTCGTCGCCTTCCCCACGGACCAGGCGGACCGGATCCCCGAGCTGACCTACGCGCAGTACGCGCAGGGCTGGGACCAGACGAAACTCCTCGGGATCGCCCGTATCCACGTCGTGTGCGACAACCCGTACGCCATCACGGCCGGTCGCGAGCTGTACGCCGAGCCGAAGTACCCGGGCTGGTTCGAGGTCGATCTGCCGTCCCTGAACGGTCCGGCGGGCGAGACCTGGACCGTGCACTGCAAGGCCGGCGAGGTGGCCAAGGACGACACCCTGGTGCGTAGGGACACTCAACTGGTCTCTCTGACCGCCGAGTTGGACGGCCTGACGGCCGCTCCCGCCAACAACACTCCCATCACCGGCTACGGCACCGACACCGACGGGCGAGCGCTGGCCGGCCCCATGAACGTCTACCAGCCCTACCGCTGGTACGACCTGGGCGCCCCGCACCACACCGACCGCGTACGCCTGACCGTCCACGCCACCGACAGCGACCTCGGCGTCGACATCCGCCAACTGCTCGGTGACACCCCCGCCGCCGGTGCCTGGACCTATCAGTCACCACCGGTGGCGGCCCACAATCGGCCCTACTACCTGAGCTCCCGGCGTTGACGGAACACCGGACCCGCGCGCCCCGGCCCCGATAGCGTCGCCCCCATGTCCGACGAATGCTTCCGGCACCCCCGCCTGGCCGCGATCTACGACCCGCTCGACCCCGATCGCGGCGACCTGGACGCGTACGTCGCCGTCGCGGCCGAGTTCGGCGCCCGCCGGGTACTCGATCTCGGCTGTGGCACGGGGGTGTTCGCGCTGTCGCTCGCGCGCCGGGGGATCGACGTGATCGGCGTCGACCCGGCCCTGGCGTCCCTCGATGTCGCCCGTGCCAAGTCCGGTGCAGAACGTGTTCGCTGGATCCACGGCGACGCGACAGACCTGCCGGCCCTCCAGGTCGACCTCGCGACGATGACCGCGAACGCCGCCCAGGAGATCACCGATCCACTCGCCTGGCGGCGGACCCTGCGGGGCGTCCATGCCGCCCTGCGGCCCGGTGGCCACCTCGTCTTCGAGACCCGGGACCCGTCGAAGCGGGCCTGGGAGCAGTGGAACCGGGACTCCTCCTACCGGGTGACGGAGATTGCCGAGGTCGGTGCGGTCGAGAGCTGGGTCGAGGTGACGGGGGTCGACGGCCCCCTGGTGACGTTCCGTTGGACCTTCGTGTTCGCCGCCGACGGCCAGGTGCTGACCTCCGACTCCACGCTGCGCTTCCGTGAACGGGAGGAGATCGAGGCGGAGTTGCTCGCCCAGGGCTACGAGGTGCGGGAGGTGCGTGACGCGCCCGACCGCCCTGGCCGGGAGTTCGTGTTCCTGGCCCGGCGGGCCGCACCACCGGCGTGACCCGCCTCCGACTCCGCGGGCCGACCCGGTCGGTGCTCAGCCGGTGCGGTGCTCAGCCGGGGCGATGCTCGACCGGCTGGGCGTTCAGCTCTCCGCTCGCTCCAGGGGCGCGGGCCGGTTCCAGGGGCGGCACATCCCGACGAAGCAGCCGACCGCCACCAGTGCTGCCGTCAGTTGGACGATCGCCATCGGGACGGCCGTGTTCTCGCCCGCGATGCCCACCAGCGGGGAGGCGACCGCGCCGATCAGGAAGGACGTGGTGCCCAGCAGGGCGGACGCGGCGCCCGCGGAGTGGCGGGTACGCATCAGGGCGAGGGTCTGGGTGTTGGGCATCGCCAGGCCCATCGCCGACATCAGGACGAACAGCGCGGCGGCCACCGGGAACAGGCCCGCCTCGCCGAACACGCCCGTCGCCATCACCAGCAGTGCCGCCGCCGAGGCGGTGACGACCGTGAGGCCCACCGCCAGCACCTTGTCCATCGACACCCGGCCGACCAGCACCTTGCCGTTGATCTGCCCGACGATCACCAGCCCGACCGAGTTGACGCCGAACAGCAGACTGAACGTCTGCGGGGAGGCGCCGTAGATCTCCTGGATCACGAAGGGAGACGCGGCGATGTACGCGAACAGGGCCGCGAAGGCGAAGCCGCCCGCCAGGACGTAGCCGGTGAAGACCCGGTCGGCGAGCAGCACGCGCATGGAGTGGAGCGCCTCGCCGACGCCGCCGGCGTGCCGGTCGGCCGGGTCGAGGGTTTCGGGGAGGCGGAACCAGACCAGCACCGCCAGGGCGGTCCCGACCACCGTGAGGACGACGAAGACGCCCCGCCAGTCCGTCACACGCAGGATCTGGCCGCCGATGAGCGGCGCGATGATCGGGGCGACCCCCGAGATCAGCATGAGGGTGGAGAAGAAGCGGGCCATGGCCACGCCGTCGTAGAGGTCACGGACGACCGCCCGGGCGATGACTATTCCGGCCGAGCCCGCCAGTCCCTGGACCAGCCGGAAGGCGACCAGGAACTCCAGGTTGGGCGCGAGACCGCACAGGACGGTGGCCACGACGTACACAGCGAGGCCCGCCAGGAGGGGGCGCCGACGGCCCCACCGGTCGCTCATCGGGCCGATCAGGAGCTGCCCGAGGGCCATGCCGGCCAGACAGGCGGTGAGGGTCAGCTGGACGCTGGCGGCGGGGGCGTGCAGGGAGGTCGTGACCTCAGGGAGGGACGGGAGGTACATGTCCATCGCGAGCGGGGGTGTCGCCGTCAGCCCGCCGAGGATGAAGGTGACCAGGAGACCGGTGCGGCGGAGGGAGCGGGCGGGGCGAGGGAGGTCCTTCGGTGTCTCCGTCTGTCTCCGGGGACTTTTCACGTCCTCCCGGGGACTCTTCGCGTCCCGCGTGGTTCTGCCACGCTCGGGCATACGCCCTCCCTTTTCGAGTAATCCGCCACCTATGCTCTCAGCTCGTACAGGCGGTTCGTACATTCCGTTCGTACAGAGTGTTCGAGGTAACAGAGGTCACGGGACTAGGGGCTGGTATGTCGGCTGAGCGCGTGCGGTGGGGAATTCTGGCTACGGGAGGGATCGCGGCGGCGATGGCCGCGGATCTGGTGGATCTGCCGGACGCGGAACTCGTCGCCGTCGCCTCGCGGAGCGATGCCTCGGCGAAGGCGTTCGCCGAACGGTTCGGCATCCCCCGGGCCTACGGCGACTGGGCGTCGCTGGCCGAGGACGCCGAGGTCGACGTGGTGTACGTCGCCACTCCGCACTCGGCGCACCGGGCCGCCGCCGGACTGTGTCTGGAGGCCGGGCGGAACGTGCTGTGCGAGAAGGCGTTCACGCTCAACGTGCGGGAGGCGCAGGAGCTGGTCGCGCTGGCGAGGGAGCGCGGCGCCTTCCTGATGGAGGGCATGTGGACCTACTGCAACCCGGTCATCCGGCGGCTGAAGGCTCTGGTCGACGACGGGGCGATCGGTGACGTACGGACCGTGCAGGCCGACTTCGGGCTGGAGGGTCCCTTTCCGCCCTCGCACCGCCTGCGTGACCCGGCACAGGGCGGCGGGGCGCTGCTCGACCTGGGCGTGTACCCGGTGTCGTTCGCGCAGTTGCTGCTCGGGGAGCCGGACGGCATCTCGGCGAGAGCGGTGCTCTCCGACGAGAACATCGATCTCCAGACGGGAGCGCTGCTCTCCTGGGAGAGCGGCGCTCTCGCTTCGGTGCACTGCTCCATCGTCGGCGGTACGTCCATCAGCGCGTCGGTGACCGGTTCGAAGGGCCGGATCGACGTACCCGACGGGTTCTTCTTCGCCGACCGGTTCGTGCTGCACCGCGACGGCCGTGACCCCGAGGAGTTCGTCGCCGCCCCCGACCACGGCGCCCGCAACAGCTTCCGGCACGAGGCGACCGAGGTGATGCGGGCCCTGCGGGCCGGCGAGACCGAGTCACCGCTCGTCCCGCTCGACGGCACCCTCGCCGTGATGCGGACGATGGACACCATCAGGGAGCAGATCGGCGTCCGCTACCCCGGCGAGGCCCGCTGATGAGCGAGGGGCACTCGACAAACGCAACAAACGCCGGGCACCCGGCGAACACCCGGCGCGGGAAGGTCGCGGTGGTGACCGGTGCCGGTTCCGGTATCGGGCGGGCGGTCGCCCTCGAACTGCTCGGCGCGGGCTGGTCGGTGGCGCTCACGGGCCGCCGTACCGAGCGGCTGGAGGAGACGGCGACCCTCGCGCCCGAGGGTGCCTCGCTCGTCGTACGCGCCGACGTGGCCCGGCCCGACGACGTGGCCGCCCTGTTCGCGGCCGTACAGGAGCGGTTCGGGCGGCTCGACCTGCTGTTCAACAACGCGGGGACGTTCGGGCCGGGCGGGGTGGCGGTCGAGGATCTGGCGTACGAGGCGTGGCGGCACGTCGTGGACACCAACCTCAACGGGGCGTTCCTCTGCGCGCAGGCGGCGTACCGGCAGATGAAGGAGCAGGATCCGCAGGGCGGCCGGATCATCAACAACGGGTCGATCTCCGCGCACACGCCCCGGCCGCACTCGGCCCCGTACACGGCGACCAAGCACGCGTTGACGGGCCTGACCAAGGCGTTGGCGCTGGACGGACGGCCGTATCGCATCGCGGTGTCCCAGATCGACATCGGGAACGCGGCGACCGACATGACCGCGCGAATGCAAACCGGGGCCCTGCAGGCGAACGGGGAGACGGCTCCGGAGCCCGTCATGGACGTGGCGGACGTGGCCCGCACCGTGCGGCACATGGCGGAGCTGCCGCTTGAGGCGAATGTGCAGTTCGCGACGGTTCTGGCGACCGCGATGCCCTACGTGGGGCGCGGCTGAGGGCGTCTCGCGCAGGCATTCGAAGACTCAACCTGCACAAACGGAATTGATTGCTCCGTAGCGTTCGGGCCGGTCGCAGGCTTATGCTCAACACGCCTTCTCCACCAGAGATTCACACTTGGGGCTCTGGGGTTCCGGTAGTACGAAACGGACCACACCGAGGGGGGAAGGCGACAGCCGCTCCATGGCGCAACCGGGTGGGGGTGGACTTCGCGTGGGACCGCGAGGTGCGCACCGGGTCATGGAGCGGCTGTCGTGTGCTCCGGCACACGAGCCCCACGGGCGGGACGAGCATCGCGGGATGGGCGGCACGCCTTGATCACCCGCGGTGGCACGACCTGATCGTCCCTGGTGGCGCGGCTTAATTGTTCGTGATTGTTTCGGCGTCGCTTTCTCAGCTCCCGCACATCGTTTACCCAGTTCCCCACAAAGGTTCCTCCCTAGCTTGTGGCAGCGCCCACAGTGGGCGCCGTCCGCGAGCGGGCGCCAAGAACCTTTGGGGAACTGGATGTTTGGCATCTATCTCAAGCGTGAACTGAGCCGGCGCAAGAAGGCGGCTCTGGTGATCGCCATGGGTCTGGCGCTCGGTATCGCGCTGGTCATCACCGTCAACTCGGTGTCGGCCGGCATGCAGCAGGCACAGGACAAGGTCCTGCAGTCGCTGTACGGCCTCGGCACCGACATGACCGTCACCAAGGCCAGATCGGCGCCCACCGGCAGCCAGTCGGGCCGGCCGAGCTTCGACTTCGACGCCAGCTCGAACGACTCGACCGAGACGCAGAGCAGTGACCGGGTGACGACCCAGGGCGGACAGACGCTGAAGTCGGCGCTGGTCACCAAGGTCGCGGCCCAGAAGGGCGTGGCCACGGCGGTGGGCGCGCTGAGCCTCAACGTCACCAAGGTCGACGGCTCCTTCACCCAGGGCAAGGCGAAGACCGACACCTCGTCGTCGTCCTCGTCGTCCGGTCAGCAGGGCGGGCCCGGCGGCGGCCAGGGCGGCAACTCCGGCAGCACCGCCCCGCCCGAGATCCAGGGCGGCGGCGCCTCGTTCGACGTCAACTCCTACTCCGTCACGGGCGTCGACGTGACGAACCAGGAGCTCGGCCCGCTGGCCACCACGACGATCACCAGCGGCAAGACCTTCACGACGGCACAGACCAACGCGAAGGTCGCGGTGCTCAGCAAGTCGTACGCCAAGGAGAACAAGTACACGGTCGGCAAGACCCTCACGATCTCCGGTACGAAGTACAAGGTCATCGGTATCGCGACCCCCGAGAGCAGCGAGTCCACGACCGACGTCTACCTGCCGCTCAAGCAGGCCCAGACCCTCGGTGACTCCGCGAACCTGGTCTCCACGATCTACGTCCAGGCGACCGACTCGAAGCAGATCGACACCGTCAAGTCGACGATCCAGAAGAACATCTCGGGTACGACCGTCACGACCTCCGCCGATCTCGCGGAGACCGTCTCCGGCTCCCTCTCCACGGCGTCCAACCTCGCGACCAGCGTCGGCAAGTGGCTGTCCATCGCGGTCCTCGCGGCGGCGTTCCTGGTGGCCGCGCTGCTCACCTCCTCGGCCGTGTCCCGGCGGGTGCGGGAGTTCGGCACCCTGAAGGCGCTGGGCTGGCCCTCGCGCAGGGTGACCCGGCAGGTCGTCGGCGAGTCCATCGTGAACGGTCTGCTCGGTGGCGCGCTCGGTATCGGCATCGGCCTGGCGGCGGCGTACGCGGTGACCACGTACAGCCCCAAGCTGACCGCGCAGCTCGGCAACACGGGTGGCGGCGGCGGTATGGGCGGCGGCCCCGGTGGTGGTGGCCCGGGTCGGCAGTCGGCGGCCAACACGATGGAGATCGCCCTGTCGGCGCCCGTCTCCCTCACCACCATCGCGCTCGCGGCCGGCCTCGCCATCGCCGGCGGTCTGATCGCCGGGGCGATGGGCGGCTGGCGAGCCTCGCGGATGCGCCCGGCGGACGCTCTGCGCAGCGTGTCGTAGACCCCCGGTCCCCCGGTCCCCCGGTCCCTCGTTCCGGTTCCGGTACCCCGGACATCCCCCTTCCCCTGCCCCAATTCCCGTACGTCACGGAGTCGTTCATGTACAAGCTCACCGGTGTCACCAAGAGATACACGCGGGGCAAGGAGACGGTGGAGGCGCTGCGCGGCATCGACCTCGTCATCGAGGACGGCGACCAGCTCGTCATCCAGGGTCCCACCGGCGGCGGCAAGTCCACCCTCCTGCAGATGATCGGCGGCCTGGACCGGCCGACCGAGGGCAGTGTCGAGCTGGACGGCGTCGATCTCGGCGCCATCAGCGAGGCCAAGCTGACGCGGCTGCGCGCCGAGAAGATCGGCATCATCTTCCAGGCGTTCAACCTCATCCCTACGCTGACCGCGCAGGAGAACGTCGAGACGGCCCTCGTACCGCTCGGTGTGAAGCCCGCCGAGCGGCGCGAGCGGGCGGCCGAGGCGCTGCGCTCGGTCGGTCTCGGGGAGCGGCTGTCGCACGTCCCTACCGAGCTGTCCGGCGGTCAGCAGCAGCGGGTGGCCATCGCCCGCGCCCTGGTGAAGAAGCCGAAGGTGCTGCTCGCGGACGAGCCCACCGGCAACCTCGACGAGGGCACGCGCGACGACATCATGGCGCTGCTCGAAGGGCTGTGGCGTGAGCACGGGCTGACCTTCATCCTGGTCACCCACGACTCGTCGATCGCCCGCAAGGCCCCTCGGGTCGCGACGATCAAGGCAGGTCAGCTCACGGTCACTGATCAGGATCAGTACGTCGGCTGAGCGCATGCGGTTCGACTGCGGGTCCGTTGTGGCTGGTCGCGCAGTTCCCCGCGCCCTTTTGGGGCACGGCCGTTCACCGCCCGAGCAGTTGGTCGATCTCGGCCGACTGCCCTGCGGTGAGCGGCCCTTTCACGACCGGTCAGGCCTGGCCCGTCTCGAAGCGGAGGATGCGGCCGTCGTCGACGGTGAAACGCCACTTGGTGCGCATCTCGCCCCAGGTGTCGTTGCTGTAGTTGGCGACGAGGACGCGGCCCTCCCCCGACTCG
The DNA here is from genome assembly GCF_033795085.1 of Streptomyces sp. AK08-02. Lineage (NCBI taxonomy): Bacteria > Bacillati > Actinomycetota > Actinomycetes > Kitasatosporales > Streptomycetaceae > Streptomyces > Streptomyces sp. AK08-02. The sequence goes on along the minus strand of NZ_JARAZV010000027.1, from coordinate 24,682 downwards.
TTCGCGACGTCCATGTGCCCGTGGGAGGAGAAGATCTCGCGCTCGGTCCAGTCGGCGAGGTCACGGTCGGAGCCGTCGTCGGACATGGTCGCGCCGGGTGCCAGTACGGCCTCGAAGGCCTCGCGGTCGTGCGCGTTCACGGCGTTGACGAAGGCCCGGACGGCCGGGTCGCTGAGCTTGGCGGTCTGAATCGTCATGCCGGTCACACTGGCACCGGCCCCGGGCCCACGCCACCCGAACGGCAGGTACGAACGGCCCCCTCGGGTGCGGTGGGCGTGATCGGTGCGACGGTGGAGGCATGACCTGTGACGACCGATACGACCGGCGTGACCTGGGCCTGCTGCTGCTCCGTCTGGGGACGGGCGGGGTGCTGGCGGCGCACGGCGCGCAGAAGCTGTTCGGCTGGTTCGGCGGGCACGGCCTCGAAGGCACCGGCGCCTTCATGGAGTCCGTCGGCTACACGCCCGGGAAGGCCAGCGCCACGGCGTCGGGCCTCGCGGAGACGGGCGGCGGCGCGCTGCTCGCGCTGGGCCTGGCGACTCCGGCGGCCGGCGCGGCCGCGGCGGGCGCGATGGTGGGTGCCACCGCCGTGCACGCGCCCAACGGGTTCTTCAACACGGGTGGCGGCTACGAGTACGCGGCCACCCTGGGCCTCGCCGCGGCGGGCCTCGCGGTGACGGGCCCGGGCCGGCTCTCCCTGGACCACGCGCTGGGCCACGTACTGGATCGCGGCTGGATGGTTCCGGCGGCCCTCGCCGGAACGGCCGCGGTCACGGCGGTGGTCGTGGGGGCGCGGAACCGGCGTGTGCGGGAGCGTCAACAGGGCACGCAGGACGCGCTGTTCGAGGAGTAACAGGACGGACGAGAGCCCCATCCGCGTGGCTCACCGGGAACGGGCCAGGGAACGAACGCTCCCTGGCCCGGCCCCCTTCCGGCATCGGCCGGTCAGGACCCGTCCGCGTTCGACCGTCCGAAGAACTCGATCTCGGCGATGGCCACCTGCTTGTCGCCGGACGCCGCGTGCGCCGAGAGGATGACGAAGCGTACGGAGGTGACGGCGCCGACGCGGAAGGCCCGGGTCTGGGCGCCCGCGCCCTGGTCGAGGTTGAGTATGCGGGTCGTCTTCTTTCCGTCGGCGGTGGTGATCTGTGCCTCGACGCGCTTCGGGAGCGCCGACTCGGAGAGCGTGTCGGCGCGGGCGGAGACGCCGGGCGTGATGAGGACGTCCAGCAGCCGGGTGGGCTCGGCGAAGCTGGCCTCGATCCACTGGCCCTCGCCGGACTGGGTGACGCCGGGGCCCCACCAGGTGTTGCTCCGCTTGTCGAAGGCCAGTTCGGGCTTGTGGCCGGGGTAGGAGCGGGACGCGGTGACCTTGTCCGGGTCGGCCGGGGCACGCTTGGCGAAGTGGTCGCGTACGCCGTTGACGGCATCTCCGAAGTTCATGGCGGCCGCGATCAGCAGGGTCAGCACCAGCGCGCCGACCACCCAGTTCCAGACACGGCCGAAGCCGCGGCGCAGTCGCGGTCGGTCCCCCGCCCACGGGGTCTCGCCGCCCCGCAGGTCCAGCAGCCGGCGCCACCACGGCAGCCGCCGACCGGGCTCGCCGCCGCCCTGGGCCGACATCGGCATGGCGCAACGTCCGCAGAAGTGCCGGTCGGGCATGTTCGGGGTCGCGCACCAGGGGCACGGCAGGCCGCCCTGTACGCCGGGTTCCCGGCCCGGGGTGCGGACCTGCGGGCGGTCGGTGACCGGGAGGCCGGGCAGCACGGGTGCGACGGAGGGCTCCGGGGCCGTCCGGGGTTCGGGGTCCGAGAGCGGCACCAGGAGGGACCTGGCGCGGGCTGCGGTGTCGTCCGGCTCGGGGGCGGGAGCGGGGGTGGGGATGGGGGTGGGCGCGGGCGCGGGGGTGTTCTCCCCGGGGGGTACGGCGGGCTGGGGCAGCGTGTCCGCGTCGGCGCTCTGGGGCGGTTCCGGGGTGGCGGTGGCGGGGTCCGACCGGGGTGCGGGCGCGGGTGCGGGTTCGTCCAGCCTGGCCAGGGCGGTGCGGGGCACCCCGGTGCCGCCGGGGCCCGAGCGGGCGAACGCGTCCCAGCCGGGGCCGTGAGCGTCGGCGCTGCCCGACGGCCCGCCGCCGGACCTCGTCTCCTCGCGCACGCCCGCCGCCACGGCGAGCTCCCCCGCCGGAACGGACACGGGATCGCCGGCACCCGTACCCCTGGCGGAGCTCGCCCGGCCCTCCTGGTCGGCGCTTCCCGCGCCCGCTTCCCGTCCCTCGCGGACCTCCCGCTCCTCGCGGTCGGACCAGCTCAGCACCGCCCCGCAGGCGTCGCAGAAGGATTGGCCGGGCTCCGCCCGTGTTCCGCATTCGGCGCAGCTCTGGCTGGTCATCTTTCCGGGGTCCTTTCGGCGACGGTCACCTTGACCGTGTAGGGCATGTGGGCGGGGCGGGCCGCGGCCACGAGGCTGTCCAGCCGGTGTTCGTCCGCGGGTGTCGGGTCGGGCAGCCGCAGGGCGACGTGCAGATGGGGGCGAGGATCGCCGGGGACGGGTCCGAGGGGCCGGGCGTGCCAGTCGGCGCCGCCGCTCTCCGTGATCTCCGGGATCACCCCGAAGGCGAGCCGTACGGCCTCGGACAGGCCTCGCCGGGTGCCTCGTACCCGGTGCAGGTACGCGGCGGCGGCGACGGCGGCGCGCAGCCGGTCCTCCGGTTCGGTGCCGTCGATCTCGGCGCCGACCCAGCTGCCGAGCCAGCGCGTGAAGTCGAGTGGGGCCAGGGACGGGGTGAAGTAGGAGTCCAGGCAGTCGAGGGCGTTGAGGATGGGCGCGACGACGTCGTCGAGACCGCCGACGAACCGCTGGGCCAGGTCGTCGTCGGCGAAGACCGCCGGGAGCATCGCGCCGATGGGCGCGGAGGAGCCGAGTCCGTCGATGGAGCCTCTCAACGGGCCCTCCCTGTCTGCTGGTCGCGCTTCGTCACGTGCTGTCCCCGATGACCCGCACCCGGTGGTCGAAGGAGAAGACGAGGGAGGGCGGGGCGAGGTCGATGCGGTTCGTCGACTCGCCGCGCTTGCCGGTGAGCGGGTCGGCGGGATGCAGTTGCACCTCGTCGACCAGTTCGACGCCGGGTACGCGTTGGAGGACCGCGAAGACCTCGCCGGACTGCACGGGACGCCCGAAGGGCCAGCCCTTGCCGTCGGCGCCGCCGGTGAGCGGATCGAGGTGGCGGTAGAGGGCGTCGTGCGCCTTTCGGCGTACCCGGTCGGTGTCGACGCCCCTGAAGGCGTGCACCGTCGCGACGACGGTGACCCCCTGGTAGAAGGGCGGGCCGACCGCCAACCGCGTCCCGATCAGGCGCCGTTCGTCGAGATATCGGGTGATGCGCTGCAACAGGGCGTCGCCGGGGACGAGTTGCTCGAAGCGCAGCCGTCCACCGGGGTCGGGTACGGCCTGCGGTACGACCAACACCCGTACGGCGTAGGACCCGTGCTCGCCCTCGTCGCCCTCCAGGCAGGTGATGCGGGCGGTCTCGGGGGCGGCGCGGCGGGCGAGTTCCTCGTAGTCCCGCAGGGTGACGGCGCGTTCCTGGGCACGCAGGGTGATCGGCGCCCTGACCTTGGCCTCCTCGACGGTCTCGCCGTCGACCCCGCCACGCGCGGCCTCCCGGTTGACGACTTCGGAGACGTACGGGATCGAGCTGCGCAGCACCTGTACCGCGCCCCGGGCGACGTTGCCCCCTTTGCCTCCGCCGGTGCGGTAGCGGCGGGCGCGCAGGACCGCGCCCTTGGGCGGGACGGCTCCGTACTGGCGCAGGGTGCCGTCGGGTTCGCGGACGGCGGGGCCGAAGGCGATCTCGCCGGTCGCGGCGTCGAGGGTGAGGTGGCGGTCGTCGGGGGCGGAGGCCGAGAAGTGCGGGACGACCTGCCAGTCCGTCCACCCCTCGGGGCCGGCCGCGGACTGGACGAGTACGGGCGGGTCGTCGCCGACGACGGGCGAGTTGGCCAGTCGCAGCCGTTGCCCGGGCAGGCCGGTGGACTCGCCGAGGGCCTCGTCGTACACGGTGTCCGCGTGGACCGCGCGCGTGGTGCCGCCCAGGGTGAAGGCCTCGGCGGACCGGATGGTGGGTGAAGTGGTGTAGAAGGGCTGGTTGTTGAGGGGCTCGGTGACCCGGCAGCGCAGCCAGCCGGCCTCCCTGCCGCCGGTGCGGGAGAGGGTGTGGCCGCCGGGGACGTGCAGGACGACGTCGCCGGGCCGGTTGAGGCCGCCGGTGCCGTCCCGGTGGACCTCGCAGACCGCCCAGCCGTCCTCGGTCCACGCCTCCCACAGGAGGGGCGGCTGGCGTGGGTCGACGCCGACGCCGTCGACGCGGCTGTCGAGGTCGAGGGCGACCGCGCAGTGCGGTACGGCCGCGCTCAGCCCGAACAGCATGCAGTCACCGGGGCCGGGGGCCTCGGCGAAGCAGAGCACGTCCTTGCCCTCGGTGAGGTCGGCGGTCCGGTCGGCGACGGGCGCGCCGTCGTTCTGCACGACAAGGTGCTGCAACTCGCAGGGCACGACGGCTAGTTCACGTTCCGTGGCGAAGACGACGGCTTCCTCGCTCTCGGTGCGGAGCGTGGCCGCCTCGGTGCCCGACGGCAGCAGCACCGTCTCCTCCTGGGGCGCCGACAGCCAGAACGTCACGTCCGTGCGGGCGGCCGAGGGCGGAAAGAGGGTGATGCCGACGAGGTCGAGGAAGGCGAGGTGGTTCTTCTCCGGGACGCGGTTGAGGCGGTAGACGATCTGGTCCGCCATGTGCGCGACCGTCTCCACGAGGGTGACGCCGGGGTCGGAGACGTTGTGGTCGGTCCACTCCGGGGCGCGCTGCTGGATATAGCGCTTGGCGTCGTCGACGAACTGCTGGAAGCGGCGGTCGTCAAGGTTGGGTGAGGGCAGGGCCATCGGTGATCAGCGGTCGCTTTCAAAGGAGTTGCCCGTGTCGCCGGACGCGTCGGGCCCCTCGTGGGAGGGGATGACGTAGAAGGGGAAGACGAGGCTGCGCGGGTTGTTGGTGCCGCGGATCGAGTAGCGGACGTCGATGAACAGGACGCCCTGTTCGGCACCGGCGGTGACCTCGACGTCGTCGACCTCGATGCGCGGCTCCCAGCGGTCGAGGCTGGAGTACACCTCGTGCTGGATGCGCCCGGCGGTGGCCTCGTTGACCGGCGCGAACACCAGGTCGTGGATGGCGCAGCCGAATTCGGGCCGCATCGGGCGTTCCCCGGGCGCGGTGGCGAGGACGAGCCGGATGGCCTCCTCGACCTCCCGTTCCCCGCTGACGAGGGCGATGCCCCCGGTGGGCCCGATACGCAGCGGGAACGCCCACCCGGAACCGACGAACTGCTCGGCCATCTTCGGACCCACCTGCCTTCTTCTCCGCACGCTTCCGCGGACCAGGAACTTCTCGGCCGTCACGGGAGCGGATACGGCTTGGTGTTGACCGTCACGATGCCGTTCAGCATGAGAGCGAAGCCTCGAATGCCCACGTTGGCGACGGAGTTGACCTGGACGGAGGCGGTACCGGTGAGGGTCGCGGCCCCCGCCGCCTTGAGGTTGAGGGCGCCGACCGCGTCCACGTTGACCACGCCGCCGAGCGACTTGAGACTGACCATGCCCCGGCCCTGGAGGTTGAGGATGCCGCCGCTCCTGATGTTGATGGCCCGGCGGGCGCTCAGCGTCAGATCGGTACCGGCGTCCACGGAGACGGAGGTGCCGCCCGTGATGCTGACGGAGCCCTTGCTGTCCACGGTGATCTCGGTCTTGGTGCGGTCCAGGTTGATGGTCAGCCTGTCGTTGCCGCTGGCGATCCGCACGCCCTGTTTGCGCAGGCCGGTCTGCTGGCTGAGCAGGTCGACCCGGTTGCCCTCCCGGTCGGACAGGGTGTGCCGGATGGCCTTCTTCTTCAGCGGGTCGTGCAGCCACACGTCCTTGACGACGGTCGGCTTGTCCCGCCCGTTGTAGAGCCCGCCCACGACGAACGGATGGTCGAGTGCCCCCCGGTCGAAGGAGACGAGCACCTCGTCCCCCACGTCGAGCGGGAAGATACCGCCCCCGCCCTTCCCGCCGAGCTGCACGACCCGCGTCCAGTCACTCACGTACGCGTCGTCCAGCCAGGGGAACTGAAGCTTCACCCGCCCCTGCTTCAGGGGGTCCTCCACATCCGTGACCAGCGCGTTCGCGACGCCGGGCAGCCGGGGCGCGGTGGTCGCGGCGCCGCCGGAGGTGAGGCCGAACAGGGAGCGCCACTGGCGTCCGCTGACCGTCACGAGGGTCTCGTAGTGGTCGCCGTCGCCGAAGACGTGCCGTACGGACGTGCAGGTGTACTTGCCCTCGAAGGGCTTGCCGACGTCCGCCAGGGTCACCGGAATCCCGGGGCGCAGCTTCGGATTCCCCCGCACCGTGACCTCCAGCTCGGCGAAGGAGGTGGCGACGTCCTCGGCGAGGGCGCCGGCCGCGAACTTGACCTCGGCCTGACGGTCGTACGGCGTGTCGGTCTCGACGAGCTTGCCCGCCTTGAAAGCCGCGGAGGCCTTCTTCGGGGTCGTGCCGATGCCGATGAGCGCGGTGCTCCCGGCCGGGGCGATGGCGGTGAGCTTCCTCTTGGTCGTGACGTCCCAGCCTCGGGCCTCGACCTTGGCGATCTGGTCGGCGGAGGTGACGGCGGCCCGGCAGCGCAGGATGTCGACACCGCCCTCCAGCAGGAAGGGGCTCTTCTCACCCGGAGTACTGACCGGCGGCGCCCCGGCCGCGGGGTCGGGCTTCACGAACTGGAACATCCCCTCGGCGTCGAGGGACATGACCATCTCGCTCTCGTCGGCGAGCCGCGCGAGAAAGTCCCAGTCGGTCACGTTGGCCTGGCTGATGAAGTCGTAGACGGTCCTGGTCGCCTGGATCTTCCCGACCTGGACTCCCGCCTTGGCGACGACCTTTCGGACGATGTCCGAGGCCGTCTGGTTACGGAAGGCGGCCACCCGGCTCTGCCGCATCAGGCGGTGACCGGCGTCGTAGCCGCGGATGACGGTGAAGGTGCCGTTGCCGTCGTAGTCGGTCTCCATGCCGGTGACCTCGCCGGTGATCAACGGGTCGGCGGCGCCCTGACCGGCGGCAACGGGCGCCAGGATCACGGGAGTTCCGAAGTCGACTTTGAGCTCGCCGAGCACCAGGTACTTCGGGTCGCGGAAGGTGATCCGGAAGGCCCCGGGAACCCCGGCCCCCAGGTCGACCCAGCCGCCGACGAGCAACGGGGCGATGTCGTCGGGCAGTTTGGCACCCCCGACCTTGACACTGAGGGAGCTGGAGAAGGTGATCTGGACCATCAGGCGCTCGCCTCCTCCGCCGCCGGCAGGATGAGTTGGAGCCCGGTCGGCAGCCGGCCCGGGTCGTCGATGCCGTTGCGCTCGGCGATGGCCCGCCAGGCGGTCGCGTCCCCGTACTCCCGCCAGGCGAGCGACTGCAACGAGTCCCCGGCGACGACCCGGTGCACGCGCTGCGCGGTGAGCGCGCCCGACGTCGGGTTCTGTCCCTTGGTCTTGCTGGGGATCTCGTGCAGATGCACCTGGCAGGTCGCCCGGATGGGCACACCGGTCGTCCCGAAGAGGCTGTAGGTCGCGTCCACGGAACTGACGTACGCGGTGAACCGCGCGGTGGAGAACGACCCCCACTCGAACACGACCCAGGGCGTCGACGACTGATTGGCGGCGATGCTCTTGGCGGTCGTCTCGCAGCAGGAGAAGAGCGCCTCGACCTTCTTCAGCACACTGGTGCTGCTCGGGTCGTCGGACGAGTCGAGGAAGATCTCCACGGTCATCTCGCGTGGCAACGGCCCCTGGAACTCCGGCAGCGAGCCGTCCCGGACAGCCGCTGTGGGAGTGGTCTTCCACTGGGCCCGGCGGCTGAGCGAGAGCTGGGAGGGGTTGAAGTCGAAGCTGAAGTTCTTGATGAGCGCGCCGGGTGTGGTGCTGTAGCCGATCGGCGGCTCGTGAATGGCGAGCGTGGCCCGTACCAGGCTCTTCCCGGCACCGCCCTTGCCGCCCTTGCTTCCCTTGGCCATGTGGTTCCTGCCTCTTCCCGTCCGCTCGCTCAGTCCGTGAAGCCGTGGTGGGTGATCTCCAGGACCTCCGTGGCGACGCCCGGGTTCGCCGGGTCCAGGGAGGGGCCCTGCCAGCTCACGGGCAGTACGTCGATGAGCCCCCAGCGCGCCACCTCCGAGCCGTCGGCGCGCAGCGCCGCGATCTGGGCGGTGGGGCGGGTGACTCCCGTGGTCACACTCGAGATCCAGGCGGCGACCTTGGAGGTGTCCGGCGTCAGCGGCCGGGTCAGCCGGATGTTCGAGAACGTCACCCGCGACGGCAGCGCCCACACGAACCCGTTGTTGCCGCCCTCCTGGTGATGCTCGATCTCCACCGCGGACGACAGGCCCTCGCACCCGTTGAAGTACCCGAGGCTTTCGCCGTCGATGGTGAGGGTGAAGAAGATCGTGGAGCCCGGGTCGGTATCGGTGGACATCGGGGCCTTTCAACTGACTTGTGGAGGGGCGGAGATGTTCGTGCGGTCAGCGACGGGGGTCGCGGAGTTTTCCGATGCGCTCACGGTCGAGACGTAGTTCGGTACGGACCTTGCGGGTGACCCTGTCGATCAGCCGGTGGGTGAGTTCGTCGAGCTGGTGGTCGTTCAGGTCCCCGACCTTGAAGGGAGGAGTGGATTCGCGCTTCGCCTGCTGCGCCTGCTGGGTCCGCTCGGACTGCTGAGCCTGTTGGGACTGCTGGGTCTGTTGGGTCTGTTGGGGCATGGCTTGGGTTGCGGGTGCGGCCCTCCGCTGGATGCGGACGGCCGCGGGTGCGGCTGGGAGGGCCGGCCGCGCGGGGGCGGCACTGGTCATCGCCGGGCGCGGCGGCATCGGCGAGGTGGAGTGCGTGCGCTGTACGGGGGTGCCGGCGCCGGTGCTGTGCGGCACCGGCGCCGGCTGCGGAGCGGAGGCGGGCGAGTGGCGGACGGGGGTCGCGACCGGCTGCCCCACGACGGGCGGCGCGGGACGCCTCAGGGGGGCGGCCTTGGGGGCGACGGGAAGCGCCTGGGCGGGGCGCGCGGGGCTGGGTGGGGCGGGGAGGGAGGTGGTCAGGGGGTGGGCGGAGGAAAGCACCCGCTGTATTCGCGGTGGGGCAGGAGGCGCGAGTTGTGCGACGGCGGGGCGGGCTGGGAGTGCGGGATGTACGGGGGGTGCGGGTGACGCGGGTGACGCGGGTGACGCGGGTGACGCGGGTGACGCGTGAGGTACGGGGGCTTCGATCGGCGCGTTCGGCGCCGGGTGGGTCGGCGGGGCCGGGGTCGGCGCGAGCGCCTTGGCTGCCGTCGCGGCAACCGGGTTGCCGGGTACGGAGATCGCGGGTGCCCGGGGTGTCGCGACGGCACGCTGGACCGGCACGCCGGGTGCGGAGATCGGCACCGGCGCGACAGATGTGCCGGTGCTCGCTGCGGGGCTGATTCCGGTGACACCCGGGGGCGTTGACGCGGCGGGGCGGCCCATCAAGGGGGACGCGTCTGCGGGCGGTGCGGAGAGCGGGGCTCCCAGGGCGCTACGCCGACGGGGCGTACTCGGTGTCGGGGTCGCGAACGCCGAGGTAGGCGTGGGCGTCGAGGTGGGCCCTGCTGTGCGCCGAGGCGCTGTGGCGGCCGTTCGCTGGATCGGGGCGGCCAGTCCGGCCAGGGGCTTGTGCTGGGCGGAGGGCGCGGCGGGCGTGACCGGGCTCGGGGTGGAGGTGGGGTGCGAGGGCGCCTGGGGAGAGATGGGCCTTGGGGCAGAGGGCGCGGCCGGGGTCACGTCAAGGTGGGAGGGCGCCTGCGGGGTGGCGGGCGTGACGTCGGCGGTGGCGGACGCGGTGTCCGACGGCCGGGCTGTGCCGGCGTGCGGTGGCGCCTGGGTGGAAGCCGGCTGCACGCTTCGAGTGACGGGAGGGACGGAAGTTACGGGGGTGACTGCGCGCGGGACGCCGGGCGTCGCCGGTCCGGATTCCCCGGGCTCGGAAGTACGCACCGGAGGCGTCGAGTTAGCGGCTCGGGTGTCGGCGGACGCCGACTGCCGGACGGGGGCGCCGGACACCGGGGGCGGGTTCGTGGAAGCGGTGAGCGGGGTTGTACCGGGGGTCGCCGGGCCAACCGGAGCGGCCAGGCGCTGCACGGGGGAAACCGGGCTCGCGGAAGCAGCGACGGGGCTCCCGGGAGCGGTCGCCGGTCCCACAGGTGTACCAGTACGACCCGTCGAGGTGGCCTCTTGTCGCACCGGCGACGGGCCGGCGGAAGCGGCGACCGGGGCGGTAGCAGCGGACGCCGGTTTCACAGGGGTGGGTGTCGGTCCAGCAGGGGCGGGCGTCGGTCCCACAAGGTTGGGCGTCGGCCCCACAGGGTTGGCCGTTGGTCCCGCCGGAGTGCTGACTCGCCGCACGGAAACCGGATTCGCGGGGACGGCGACCGAGCCGGCCGAACCGGCCGCCGGTCCTGTCGGCGCGGCAACTCGCTGCACCGGCGCCGGACTTCCGGAACGCGCGACCGGCCTCGCGGGCGCGGCAGCCTCTTCCACAGGGGTGGCCGCCGAACCTGTCGAGGGGGCGACTCGCCCCACCGGAGCCGAGCTACCCGAGGCAGCGACCGGAGCCCCGGAGGGCGCCGCCGTACTCGCGGAAGGAGTGACCGCCTCTCCCGCCGAGGTGGCCGCTCGCTGCACCGGCGGGTTCCCTCCCGCAGTCGGACCAGCCTGGGCGGCGCTAGCGGTCCTACCGGCACTACCCGCACTACGGTCCGGCCGAGCCACGTCGGAGTGCGTCAGGGCAGCGCCCCGCTCGTCGGCCGGGGCGGTTGGGGACCCCGGAGGCGTGCGATCCGAGCCGCCCGTTGTCGCGGTAGTGACCGGGCTCGCCGGGACGGCAGTTGCCCTCGTCGGAGCGGCGGTCCGCTGAACCACGGGCGTGGACGGCGCCCCGGAGACCCGGGACGACTCAACCTGCCTCACCGGTACGCCAGTTGACGTGCTCTTCGAGACTGCCGGCCTCTGCGCGACGGCCGGGCCCGGCGCCGTGGATGCGGCCCCTGGTCCTGGTGACGCGGCAGCAACCGGCCCTGTCGACCCGGCAGTCCTCTGCACGGCAGCCGTATCCGTCGCCGCAGGTACAGGACGCGACACCGCGGCCGGCCCCGACACCTGGGGGGCCAACTGGACGGACGCGGCACCCGGACCCGAGGAAGCCACGGTCGGCCGTACGGGAGGAGTGGCGGACTCCGTCGAGCCTGCCGAGGCAGCGTCCGCTTCCACGGCGGAAGTCGAGGAAGGAGGGGATGCCAGGGATCGCGCCGACGCCTCCGAGACGACAGCGGGGGGAACCTCGGGAGCAACCGTGCTCCCGGCACCCCCGGAACTCCCCGTGGCCGCCGCCGACTTCCTCGCCACCGGCAAGGTACGCCGCTGCACGACCGCCACACCGGAAACCCTGGTCAGCGGCGCGACCCCGGCCACGGGGGAAGCCACGGCAGCGGGGGAAGCCACGGCAGCGGCGGAGACCCTGTCACCCGCAGTTCCATCAGTTCCAGCACCTCCAGCAGAGGCAACAGGCGCCACGCCCGAAGCCGACGCCGAACCCGAAACCGCACCCGAACCCGAGGCCGACGACGTCCCGCCCACCGCCACCACCCGAGGTCCCGACGCCCGAGCGACCGCCCCAGGAAACGCCACACGCTGGATGGAAGCCGCACCGGAAGCCGTACCAAAAGCCCCACCAGAGGCAGCGGCACCTCCCGCCGTTCCGGGCTCCGCGTCCCCCATCACGGCCAACGGCATGGACACTGACGGCAGTTCAAGCCCAGGTCCCGGCCCCCGCGACTCGACGAGCGCGCCGCGCACCAGGCCGCTCGGCGCGTCGTCGAGGACGGCGTGGGAGAGGGTGCCGGTGAAGGAGGGGTTCTGCCAGGTCGTGAGTCGGGTGGCGAAACCGGCGTCGGCGACTCCCGTACGGCCGACGGCGGTCGCGCGCTGCATCGGCGGCAACGCGGACCACCCGGCCGACGGAGCACGGGACCCGGAAGGGGACGTGTCCCCTCCTCCGGTCTCACCCCCGACGTCAACTCCCCCACTGGAGCGCGAACTTGCCGCGCCCTCAACCCCAACGAACCCATCGGACCCCTCGGCCCCACGGCGACGTGCCCTCAACCGGTCGACGATCCCCACGACCTCACCCCTCTCCCGCGCCGCGCGTGACAAGGGCCGCGATCCGGTCCGTGTATCGGCGCCGGTCGCGGTGTTCGAGGTCGAGGATGTCGTCCATGCTCCAGTGGAAGTGGTAGGCCACGTACGCGATCTCCTCGTACAGCCGGTCGCTCGCGTACGTCACGATTCCCCCAGGCGGCTCCCGCCGAGTTCGACTTCGAACGGCTGCTCGCAGTGCGGGCAGGTCACCCCGGCGCGGGTGTGTCCCTCGGCGTTGATCTGCCGGTAGAAGTCCTGGAGGAAGGCGAGGTCGGAGGCGAACATGTTCTCCACCACGCCGTCGTGCACGAGCGGCAGCGAGCCGAGCCGGGTGATGACCCGGCCGAGCAGGACCACCGACAGGTACGCCGGGTTCTCCTGGACGCGCATGTCCCGCAGGGGGATCAGCTCGTCCCGGGCCGTTGCCAGCCGCATCACACCGTCGCGATGCACCGTGCCGGTCTCGTCGACGTACCCGCGCGGCAGCTCGAACTCGAACTCGGTGCGCAGCCGTTGGGGAGCCGAGGCGGCGGCGACCTGTTCCGTCGCCGGTGCCGCCTCCGCCCCGGGGAAAGCCGGACCGGGGTCGGCGACTGCGGCCCCGGCCGGCCTGGGAGCCGTACGACGCATTACTCGATGACCAGTTCTTCGAACGTGATCGTGACCGTCTCCTGCAGCGCGGACGCCTCGCCGGCCTTCACCGTGCTGGTGTCGATCTTGCTGCACCAGGCGTTGCGCATGTTGTAGCGCTTGACCGGGTTGTTCATGTAGTCCATGACCATGATCGTGGCGTTCTTGCGGGCCGTGGCCATCTGACCGGCGACCGACTCGGTGATCCACTGGTTGAAGGCCGAGGACTGGGTCATCCCGCGGACGACCGTGCAGGTGCCCGCCTTCTTCACGCCCGGCAGCTTCTTCGTGACGGGCTTGCCCTGGGCGGAGACCTGCTGGTACTCGATGACGTCCTGCTCGATGCTGAGGCCGCTGACCTCGGCGAGGTACTCGACCATCACGCCGTCGATCTGCAGGCCGAAATTGTGTGAGGTGAGGGCGTCACCCGGCTGGAGACTCATCTGGCTCTCTTAACTCTCTTGACTCTGGGCGTTTCTGGGGGACTTGGCTGTCGCGCGTGAATCCGGAGAGCGGGCCTACTCCTCCAACTCGCCGCTGCCGCCCGAGAACTGGGCCAGCCGGAAGATCACGAACTCGGCGGGCTTGACCGGTGCGATACCGATCTCGCAGACGACACGGCCGAGGTCGACCGACTCCGGCGGGTTCGTCTCCTCGTCGCACTTGACGTAGTACGCCTCCTCCGGCCGCTGGCCGAACAGGGCGCCGCTGCGCCACTCGTTGACGAGGAACGCGGAGACGTTGCGCCGGATACGGGCCCACAGCTGGTGGTCGTTCGGCTCGAAGACCACCCACTGGGTGCCGATCAGGATCGACTCCTCCAGGTAGTTGAAGTAGCGGCGCACGTTGAGGTAGCGCCACGCCGGGTCGGAGGACATCGTGCGGGCGCCCCAGACGCGGATGCCCCGGCCCGGGAAGGCCCGGATGCAGTTGACGCCGATGGGGTTGAGCAGGTCCTGCTCACCCCGGGTGATCTGCATCTCCAGGTCCACAGCGCCGCGTACGACCTCGTTGGCGGGCGCCTTGTGCACACCGCGCTCGGAGTCGTTGCGGGCCCAGATGCCGGCGATGTGGCCGCTCGGCGGGATCATGCGGGCATGGCCGGTGGCCGGGTCGAACGCCTTGATCCACGGGTAGTACAGGGCCGCGTACTTGGAGTCGTAGCCGGCCGTCTCCTGGCGCCAGACGCGGATCTGACGGGCGTTCAGGCCGGGCGGCGGGTCGATGACGGCGACGCGGTCACCCATCAGCTCGCAGTGGGCGATCAGACCGAGCTGGACCGCCTTCACCTGCTCCAGGTCGATCGCGCCGCGCTGGTAGGCCGCCATCAGGTCGGGCACGGCGACCATCGACACCTCGTCGACGGCCTCCAGGCCACCGAACCCGGTGCGGTCGGCGGAGTCGCCGAGGTACTCGGCCGCGCCGGCGTGCTCGCCCTCGTTCTCCACCGCCGCCGGGGCGACCGGGGCGGGAGCGGCCGGGGCGGCGAGCGCCACGGTCTGGTTGTCGGGGCGGACGAGCTGCGCGGCGGGCGCCGTCTCCTGCACGGTGATGAGCTTGGAGCGCTCCTTCACCTGCGTGACGACGTAGTTGCGGCCGCCCTTCTTCGCGGTCACGTCGAACGTCTCGACGGCCTTGTCGCCGTCCTTGACGATCAGCTTGAAGCGCTCGGCCGGGCCCTCGCCCTCCGGGTCGGCGATCTCGACGTTCAGCGAGCCGCCCGCTATCGCGGTCACACTGAAGGTGCCGAGCTGCTTCGGCTCCCCGGCCGACAGCGCGGCCCGGTCGCCCGCACCCGCGACAGCTCTGGACGGCGCGGAGCCGCCCACGACACCGCCGGACGCACCGCCGACCCGGACGACGTAGGCGGCCGAGCCGCCGTTGTTGAAGAAGCCGTAGACGCTGTGCGCGAGGTAGTAACCATCGGTGAAGTCACCGAAGGCAGCGACGTACTGCGTCCAGTTGGTCACCAGTGTCGGCTCGTTCAGCGGGCCGGTCGGCGCGAGGCCGACGAAGGCCGCGACCGAGGTGCCCACTCCCTCGATCGGACGTGAGCCGCTGGCCACCTCCTCGACGTATACGCCGGGCGACAGGTAGGACGGCATGCTCTGATCTCCTCGGGGTACGAGACAGGACACCTCTCACCCTCACGCGCGCGCCCCGTCCACCGGAACGGCCTGCGGTACCTGGTGAGGGGCAACTCCCGTGCCCGCAAGGGCAGCCCAGGAGGCTCTGCGGCCCCGGGCCCCGTCCGCCCTGCCCGTACGTCTGCCCCTTCGGCTCTCCCTCCAACCCGCCCGCACCGGTAAGGCTGGGGGGCCGACCGAACCGGGCCCGACGGGACCCGCCCCAACTGGCCCGTACCGGACCGGAATCGGACCGTTCGGGGAGCGCGGTCGCCGCGGCCCAGATCACCTACACACCCGGGAAGTGAACACCCCAGTGAGCCTTTGGACTTCCCTGGAGCCCGCCTCCGCGACCGTCGACCCCGGCGGCAGCACGACCGTCCGACTGCGCCTGCGCAACACCGGTGACGTCGTCGACGAGTACCGCTTCGAGCCGGTCGGCCCCATCGCCCCCTGGACCCGGGTGGAGCCGCAGACGGTCCGTCTCTACCCGGGTACGACGGGCACGGTGGACCTGACCTTCGCCCCGCCCCGTACCCCGGACGCGACGGCCGGTCCGAACCCGTACGCCGTCCGCATCACACCCACCGAGCACCCGGAGGCGACCACCGTCCCCGAGGGCAACCTGACGATCACCCCATTCTCGGAGGTACGGGCCGAACTCGTCCCGCCGACCGTGAAGGGCCGCTTCCGGGGGCGCCCGAAACTGGCCGTCGACAATCTAGGGAACACCAAGCTCACCGCGTCCATCAGCGGCAGCGACAACGGCGACAACCTCTCCTACGACATCCACCCCGGCAGCGTCCAAGTCGCGCCGGGGCGTGCGGTGTTCGTCGACGCCCGTCTCAAGCCACGCCAGATCATCTGGTTCGGCAGCAAGGAGGAACGGCCGTTCAAGCTGGCCGTGCAACGCTCGGGCGCCGTACCGATCGACGTCGACGGCACGTACGTACAACGCGGCTTCCTGCCTCGCTGGCTCGCCACCTTCCTCGGTATCTTCCTGGCCCTCGCCATCACCTTCGTCATGCTCTGGATCTCCTACCGGCCCCAAGTCGGCACGCGGGCCAAGGAGTTCACGGAGGCCGGCAACGTCAGCACCCTTCCGCCGCCGAGCCCCACGGCCGCCCTCAGCAGCCCGCCCGTGGCGCCCAGTCAGGAGCCCGCCCAGGACCCCGTCGTCGTCCCGCCCCCGGCGGCGGAGACCCCGCCGGCGGGCGGCGGGGGCAGCGGCGGCAACGGCAGCGGCGGGGGCGGGGGCGGTGACGCGCCGAAGAAGGAGACGAAGCCGCCGAAGCCGCAGGTGGTGACCGCCGCCGTGGCGGTGACGCGACTGGCGGCGCGCAGCGCCGGCCGGCACATCTGCTACCGCGCCTACGTGGCCGACCAGGGCTGGCAGGAGCCCGTGTGCGACGGCGCCGAGGCGGGCACGGTGGGCAAGGGGCTGCCGATCAAGGCGCTCAACATCGCGACGTCCGGCACGAAGGGGAACAAGGGCAGCGGTGCCTTCCAGTACAAGATCTGGAAGGACACCGAGTGGACTCAGGTCGCGGACGGGGTGGACAACTACCTCGGCAGCACCAAGGAGTCGGCCGAATCCCTGCAGGGCTTCACCATCCAGGTCTTCGACGGCAGCGTCTGCGGCAACCCCCATGTCGCGGACGGCGGTTGGCTGGGCGTGGTCTGCACCGACCCCGGCAACTGGAAGTACATCGGGAGCCGGGTGGAGGACCACAAGCAGTTGGAGGCGGTCCGCTTCACCGTGTGAGCCCCGGCCCCGCGACATCGGCATCGGCATCGACGGCGACATCGACGGTGTCGGTGTCGGTGTCGATGTCCGGGCGAGGGCCCGCCTACCAGGCCCCCTCGCCCGGCACCAGTCGGCCGGCCTTCCTGTACTCCCGTTCGGCGCCCTCCAGCAGGTCCGCCGCCGTGACCGGTTCACCGCGTCCGGCGGCGGAGTAGGCGGCCGTGACGACCGCGCTGCGGATCGAACCGCCGGCCAGTTCGAAGGCGTCGGCGACCCGCGCCGGGTCGGTGCCTGGGGCGCGGGGCACCCGGGCGAGGCTGTGCTGCCACAGTGCGAGGCGCTGGCCGGCGTCCGGGAACGGGAAGTCGACCACCAGGTCGAGCCGGCGCGTGAACGCCTCGTCGATGTTGGCGCGCAGGTTGGTGGTGAGCAGCGCTATACCGTCGAAGGACTCCAGCCGCTGGAGCAGATACGCGCTCTCCATGTTGGCGTACTTGTCGTGCGCGTCCTTGACCTCGGAACGCTTCCCGAAGACGGCGTCGGCCTCGTCGAAGAGGAGCACGGCGTCGGTACGGTCGGCCTCGCTGAAGATCCGTTCGAGGTTCTTCGCCGTCTCGCCCACGTACTTGTCGACGACGGACGACAGCTGAACCACATAGAGATCCAGGCCGAGTTCGGCGGCGACGACCTCGGCGGACAGCGTCTTGCCGGTACCGGACTCCCCCGCGAACAGTCCCAGCACCCCCCGGCCCCGGCCGCCACCCGCGCTGAGCCGCCAGTCGCCGAGGACCTGACCGCGGTGGCGGGCACGCAGGGCGAGTTCGCGCAGCTGGGCGAGCGGCTTGCCGGGGAGGACGAGGTCCTCCCAGCCGACGTCGGGCCGGATGCGCCGGGCATGCCGTTCGAGCCCGGACGCCGACTGCTGGCGGGCGGCCAGCCGCAGATGGTCGGCGGTGAGCGGCGTCCCGTCGAAGCCGGCGAGACCCTGGGCGGCCCGGGCGGCCCGCGCGATGCGGTCGGCGCCGAGCCGGTACGGGGCGACGGTGGCCGCCAGCTCGAATCCCAGGTCATGGGGCTGGTCCGGGCTCCGGCGCAGTGCGTCTCCCCAGACGTCCAGCTGTCCCGCCCCCTGCCGGGGTGCCTCAAGCACCAGCGGATCGTCCTCGGACCAGTGCGGGTCGTACGGGCCGGACCCGGTGAGCAGCACGGGTACGTCCGACACGTTCGGCCCGGTCAACGCCCTGACGAGGGCCGCTGGTTGCTCGGGCAGGGGCGACACGACGACGACCCGGCCACTGAGCCGCGCCTCACGCAGCAGGTCGGGAACCCTGTCCTCGGGCCCGGAGAAGTGCAGCGCGTCGAGTCCGGCGGTGTGCAGGGCCGCCGTGACGCAGGCCAGCCCGTCGCCCTCGCGATGTTCGCGCAGGTAGACGGTGGGTGGTCGCGGATCACCTGGAGCCTTGGCGGTGAGCAGCGCGGCCAGCCTGACGGCGAACTCCGTCGCGGAGGACGACGACGGAGAGGGAGATGGAGACAGGGACGGAGCTGGGGCGTACGGGGTTCTGGGTGCGAGGGGTCGGATGTGGCCGGCGAGGGCCGCGTCCAGGGTGTCGTCGCCGAGGAGGTGGGCGACGACCCGGTCGGGGACGCTCAACTGGCGGCTGGGAAAGGGACGTTCGGGCTCCTCGACGGTCAGAAGGCCGAGCGCGGTCAAAGGCGCCGAAGGATGGAAGCGGGCCCTGGCCGCCGGCTCGTGCACGGGGAGTCCGCACAGGTCGAGGGCGAGGCCGGTGGTGGCCCGGCGGCGGCCGACGTCGTCGTTGAGATAGCCGTAGAGGGGCTCGAAGGAACGGTCGAGGTCGGGGGCGAGAGCGGCGAGAAGGATGTGGACGTCCAGGGCGAGGAGGCCGAGGCGGTCGGCGAGACGCGCCATCGGGTCGTCACCGTCGACCACGGGCGAGAGGCCGGGCCGCTCCTCGGTGGAGTCCTGCGGTTCCTGGGTTCCGGGCCGCAGGAGCAGGTGCCGTACCGCCTCCTCGGACAGGTACAGCCCACGCAGCGGATCGTCGGCCGTCGGGTCATCGGCGCTGCGTGATTCCACCAACCGTGCTACCTGGGCACGCAGTTGGGAGAGGCGGGCGAGAAGCCCGGAAGCCACGGAGGTCCGAAGGGTCGCGGAGGTCATGAGGTACGCGTCCCCGTCCCCGTCTGCTCCGCCGACTGCCCCGGCCGCCCTGTCTGTCGCCCTGTACGTCCGTTCTCCAAGTGCCGTGGCTGATGGGCCCGTTCGGGGGAGTCCTCCAGCGAGCCGTCGATCGCGCGGACGCGGACGGCGGCGCCCTCCGTGACCGGGGGTCCGGCGTCGTATTCGGGGTAGGCCGGGAAGGGGGCCGTGACCACGAGGTCTAGGGACGGCTTGAGTTCACCGCCGAGAGCGGACCAGATCTCGGCCAGGGAGCGGGACTCCGTATGGGCCCCGGACACGGACAGCGGGACAGAGAGGCCCAACTCGCGCAGGGGAGCCGGGAGTTCATCGGGCGAGAGCAGCTCGCGAGGCAGCAGGTTGGTCAACGCGGCGGACAGGATGCGGTGTTCGTCCTGGGGTTGCTTGGTCCAGGCGGTGACGAGGTAGGACAGCCTGAACCAGCGGGGTGGCTGTCGGCGCCGGACGATCACGTCACGCTCGTCGCGGATGGACACGGTGCCGCGCTGGCGACGGGCGGTGTCCTCACGGATGTCGTACAAGTAGGCGTTGATCGCGGGGCCGTTGCGTCGGGCGGCCCAGTCCCGGGTCGGGGCGTCGAAGAAGACGTCGATGCCGGATCCGGCGAGGGCGCCACCACCGAGCAGCCCCTTGAGGACCTCGTCCACCTCGTGGATCACTGTCGCGCTCCCGCCGCCCTGCCGTACTGCCCTGCTCCGCCGTACTGCCCTGCTTGCCGTACTGGCCTGCTCTTACCGGGCGGGTGCGTGCCGTTTTCGGTCCCCGGCGCGCGTGTTCCCGTACCCACGGTCATCGTGCCGTCATGGGCGCCTGTCCGCGCAGGCACGCAAGGGACGGGTGACGGGCATGAGTTGGTGTCCGCGCGCCGTTTCCGATTGCCCGTTCGATCAGATGTAGCCTTCGCGCAAGGCATAGGCCACGGCATGCGCCCGGTTGCGCAGATGCAGCCGTGTGGTGAGTCCATGCATCACGTTCTTGACTGTGCGCTCGGAGTAGGACAGCTTGCTGGCGATCTCCCCCGTGTCGAGCCCCTCGGCGACGAGGCGCAGGACATCGACCTCGCGAGGCGCGAGGCCCGAGGTGGGGGCACCGGGCTGGCCGGCCGCCGTGCGGTGCAGTGTGCCCACCTGGCTGATGAGACGGCCGAGGAGGTCGGAGGGCAGGTCGCCGTCGCCCCGGGCGGCGGCGAGTACGGCCTGCGCCAGCCGGTGTCCGGTGGCCTCATGGCGCCAGACGATGGCTCCGACACCGCACTCGATGACGTCGAGGAGTTCGTTCTCGCGCAGCATGCCCACCACGAGGACGGCCTTGGCGCCCTCGCTGCGGACGAGTCGGCGCAGCCGCGACAGCGTCGTGTCGTCGAGGGTCTCGCTGACCAGCAGGGCCACGACGCCGGGTCCGCTGTCGGCCTCCTCCCGGAGCTCGACCACCGGGTGCTGTCGCAGTTGGCTGACCGCGCCGGCGCGCGAGATCGGGTCGGCCGCGTGCACGGCGACGGGTACGCGGCGCCCGGGTTCCGACGACGGTCCGTTACTGGCCCTCGTGCCGGTCCCGGCCCCCGTGCCAGGGCCTGTGGTGCGGAGTGTGGTGCGCAAGAACTGCCCCCAGGGTCAGGTGCCGCCACCTTCGAGGGGTCGGTGGCAGACGTGCGCATCCCACACTTCTGTGGCTGATGGGGCACGCACAATCGTGGACCACCACGAGAGACACCACGAGATCGGCCACCAGTTCGACCACGAGACCGACCGCTACCTACCCAAGACAGGAGGCAGGCATGCCCTCACCATCGTCCTCATCGCACTCGTCGTTCTCGTCGTCGTCATCACTCTCATCGTCGTCATCGTCATCGTCATCGTCGCTGTATGAGCGCCGGGAGGCTCTGGCACTGGTTGCCGACGAGGCGGCACGCGCCCGTGAGGGAACGGGCCGTCTGGTCCTGCTGCGCGGCGCGACCGGCACCGGCCGTACCGCCCTCCTGGAGGCCGCCACCGAGCACGCGGAGACGCACGGCATGCGCGTCCTGCGCGTCCGCTGCTCCGCGGAGGGCAGCGCGACCGGCGTCCACCTCCCGGTCGTAGAGCAACTGCTGTCCCCGATACAGGAGTCTCCCGTCGAGGCCCCGCACCCGGCCGCCAGGCTCTGGCGCTCGCTGCACGCGTACGCGGCCGACGGTCCGGTGCTGGTCGCCGTGGACGACGTACACCTCGCGGACGAGGACTCCCGGTGCTGGCTGATCGAGGCGGCGCGCAGGGTGGACCGATTACCTGTGCTCCTGCTGGTGACCGAGCGCAGTCAGTACGACGTCGACCCGCCGTCCGCCGGGCTGGTCCACACCCTCTCCCCCGCTCTCGTACGCACCCACACCCTCGCCCCGCTGAGTCGCGACGCGGCGGCGGAGCTGGTGCGTTCGGCCGTCGGCGACGCGCCGAAGAGGTGGGTGGCGGACTACGTACGGGCGAGCGGGGGCAACCCGCTGCTCCTGCGCGCCCTCCTGGAGGACCTGGACGCCACCACCGGCACACCGGCCGCGCTCCCGGAGACGTGCGCCGCGCTGTATCCGGGGGCCTACCCGGCGGCGGTGGCCTGGTGGCTCGACAGCGCCGGGGCCGCCACGGCCGACGCGGCACGCGTGTTCGCCGCGCTGGACGAGCTGCCGGAGGGCGCCGATGTCGAGCTGTTCATCGAAACCGTCGGATCCATGGGGGCGTTGGGCACACCGGGCGCATCGGGCGAGTTGAGCGTGTCGGGATCATCAGGGTCAGAGGCAGGGTCGGGGTCGGATCCGGCGCGGGTTCGAGGGTGGCTGACCGCCATGACCCGACTGGGTCTGCTGCGCCTCGGCGTCGACGGCCGTCCCCGCTACGCCCACCCGCTGCTGCGGGACGCGGTTCTCGCCGGCTGGCCCGCCGCCGACCGGCAGGCGGCACACCGGGCGGCGGCCGAGGCGATGCTGCGGCGCGGCGACCCGACCGAGACGGTGGCCGGGCAGCTCCTGCGGTCGGGCACGGTGGCCGAGGCGTGGGCGACGGACGCCCTCCTGGACGCGGCCACCGGCGCGGTCCGTGACGACCGCACCGACGACGCGGTGGTCCTGCTGCGCCGGGCACTGACCGAGCCGATGTCGGCGGGCCGCCGGGCCGAGGTGCTGACGGAGCTGGGCTCGCTGGAGTTCGCCGCCGTACGTTCCTCGGCGGGCATCCCCCGGCTCACGGAAGCGATGCGGCTGCCGGGTCAGCCCCGGTACCGCGTACAGGCGGCGGTGGCCCTGGGCACGGCGCTGGCCAGACGCGGCGAGGCACGCGCGGCGGTGACCCTGCTGCACAACCTGGACGGCCAGTTGACGGACCACCCGGACCTGCTCCGCACGGTCCAGACGGCCTCGGCCCTGCTCTCCGACCACGACCAGACGATCCGCGAGGAGACGTACCGCCGGCTGCGCGAGACCGCCGAACACTCCCCCCAGGCACTCGGCCCCGCCGGCCGCGCCCTTCTCGTACGGTACGAGGCGACCGCGGGCCTGACCTCGGCGGACGCCGCCATGAAACGCGTACGCGCCCTGCTCACGGAGCCGGCGGGCCCGCTCGCGGAGCCCTTCCTGCTCGGCACGGCGGCGGCGGTGGCCCAGTGGGCCGACGAACTCGACGAGGCCGAACGCCTGACGGACCGGGGCCTGACCGGCCAGCGCCCCACCCTGCTGCACCCGATGCACGAGGCCCTGCTGAACGTACGCGCGGACATAGCCGCCGCCCGCGGTGACTACAGGCGGCTGCTGAGCGAGCCGGAGTCGTGGCGAAGGGACGGGACGGCCGAGACAGCCGAGAGCGAGGAACTCGGGTTCGGCTTCGGGTGGGAGTGGGCGGCCGGGGTGGGGACCGGGACGGAACCGTGGGGCGAGTCGGTCGACGAGAGGAAACCCACGACAGCGGCAGGCCCCGGCCCCGGATACGGACACGGGAACGGGAACGGGAACGGTCCGACGAACGCGGAGGCGCACGTGCTGCTCGCGCTCGTCGAGACCGGCCGCCTGGACGAGGCCTGGCGGCTCGCCGACGCCTTCGACCTGCGGGAGGCGCACGACTCCTGGGAGTTGAACCGTTTCCTGTACGCGCGGGGCGTGGTGCGCGCCGCCTCCGGTGATCCGGCCGGCGCCCTCGGGGACTTCCTGGAGTGCGGGCGCCGCCAGTCCGCACGCGACGTACTGAGCCCGGTGGTCACACCCTGGCGAGCCGCCGCCGCCCAGTGCCAACTGACCCTCGGCCACCCCCGGGAGGCGCTCGCACTGGCCGAGGAGGAACTGCGGCTGGCCCGGGTCTGGAACACCCCGCGCCTGATCGGCCGTTCACTGCGCGTACTCGGCACAGCGACGGGCGGGCGCCGCGGCCTCGACCTGTCCGACGAGTCCGTACGGGTCCTGCGGGACGCCTCCGTCGATACGGAACTGATCCCGGCCCTGATCGCCCGGGGCCGCCAGCTCATCGCCGCCGGCGAACGGACCCGCGCCCGCAAGTCCCTGCGCGAGGCGGCCGAACGCGCCGAGCACCTGGGCGCCGTACGCCTCCGGTCCGCCGCCGACGAGGCCCTCCGCGAGGGCGGCGCCCGCCGCACGGCGACGACCCTGACGGCGAGCGAACGCCGGATCGCGGAACTCGCGGCGGAGGGCCGCACGAACACGGAGATAGCGGAGTCCCTCCACGTGGCCCGCCGCACGGTGGAAACCCATCTGACCAGCGCCTACCGGAAGTTGGGCATCCGGAGGAGGGGGGAACTGACGGGGGCGCTGGGCCGTGGCGGTCCCGGTGCGGGCCCTCGGACCGCCACGCCGTAAGGACGACGCGGCCGGCCCGCAGGGTCACCCCTGTCCCCCTGTCACGCCTGCCACCCCTGTCATCCGTTGACGACGGGCGAGGCGGCATCGATGAGCTGGCGCAGGGCGCCGTAGTAGACCTCGCTGTCGGTCACGGCGGGCACGATGGCGGCGAGGTGGCCGGTCAGCACCGGGAACTCCGCCGGGTCGAGCGCGGCCAGCGCGGTACGCGTGGCGGCCTGGGCGGCCTTCGGGTCGCGGTGGTCGACGAAGCTCGCGCTGCCGAGGGTGAGCAGGTACATCCTCCGGTACGCGGTGATCGCCTCCGTGGGGCTCATCCCGGCCGCGAGGCTGTCGGCGAGTTGCGGCTCGACCAGGCGGGCCAGCAGGTTCGGGCCCAGCCAGGGCCGCGCCCCGCGCAGCGCGACCAGTCCCGGATGAGCCACGAGCAGCCGGTACAGCGCGGTGAACCGCGTCTCGGTGGCGGTGGCCCAGTCGGTGCCCGGCTCGATGTCGGGCAGCCGGGCGGCGAGGTGGTCGGTACACAGGTCCAGCAGCCCGGCCAGGTCGGTGCAGCGCCGCTGGAGCGAGGCGAGGGAGATGTCCAGCCGCGCGGCCAGCGCACGGAAGGTCAGCGTCTCGGGTCCGCTCTCGTCGACCAGCAGCAGGGCGGCGTCGGCGATGCGGTCGGGGGTGGCGCGATCCAGGGAAGGGGAGTGCCGGGGCATAAGGGTCACTGTACGATACGGCGTACCGAACAGCCGAATCACGAATAGCCGCCCTCACCCTCCCCCGTTATCTTCTTCGCGGTCCTGCAAGAGGGCCGCTGGCCTCCGGGTCCGGCATGACTGTTCCCCCCTGTCGAACGAATGACCTGGGGGGGTGGTGT
>NZ_JARAZV010000026.1:0-140909 GCF_033795085.1 Streptomyces sp. AK08-02 | reverse complement strand
ACGAGCGGAAACCAGGCAACTACCTGGCCTTTCTCGGACTGGCCGCAGCCCTTTGCTGCTACAAACGGCTCCGGAAACTGACCATGTAGGACACGGTCTAAGTATGAGAGATCGGATACGTCCGTACTCTGCCCGATGGCTTTCTCTTTCACGGTCGAGAAGAGCGTGGGCGGGTGTATGTCGGGTCCAGGCCTTCCGCGGCCCTTCGACGCACCGCTTCCCCCGTGCTCATCCCTGTCCCCGCGAACCTCGGCGCTCCCCCACGACACAGGGTAATGAGCCCAGCGCAATCAGCGCATGCCAACGCAAGGACCTGCCGCCGTACGATCCGAGCCCAAAGAGCAGCCCCGGCACGCTGTTCGACGGGTTGAGCCCGGCAACCCCCTACACCATTGGCTGACCTCAACACGACCAGGTTCGGGTGGTGGAACCCGAACGGGCGACGGGAAGCGTTCCGAGCCTATTCATCGGCCCTACCTTGGTGGTCTGCCCGCAGCTCGTCGAGGTGGAGCCGAAGCTCGTGAAGTACACGCTGACTGAACAGCAGGCTGCCATGCTCCGCCAGATCGGTGCAGCGCCCAGTGCCGTGCCCATCGCTCCCAAGAGTTCGAACACGGCTTGGGCCCTTGAGCAGCGCGGGCTGATCAAGCGGAACTGGCGCGGTAGCGGGCACGTCGCAGTGGTGACGTCGGACGGCCGCTACTTCCTCAAACACGGCAAGCATCCCAAGGAGGTCCAAGCCGAGAAGGAGCGCTTGGCCGGTGATGCCGAACAGGCCGAGCGCGCTCCTACCGACGGAGCCGAGCTGATCGCTCGACTGCAGTCCGCGACTATCTGGAAGCTCACCGTCCCTGATCCGGGCCCGCAGACCCGGGGGCGGTGGCGGGCGGCCTTCTACGACGCGCTCCATCACGATCACGTGCCAGGAGAGCTCAAGCTGCGCTGGACCGGACGGCAGCGTGGCGACTGCGTCTTCACGTTGGTCGACGAGGAAGCCGAGAGAGCTGCGCAACCGCCGCCGGTACCGACCATCGACGTCCCCGACGTGCTGGGCCGTCCCCATCAGCTCGTCCGTGCCACGTGCAAGGCCCTCGGCAGGTCCAAGACCGTAGTCGACACCCGCGGGACGCCCGAGGTCATCCCTCTGCACGTGTCGCGGGAGCAGGCCGACCGTGCCCTGCGGATCATGCACGCGCTCCTTACCGAGGCGGAAAGCCGCGGCTACCAGGTGGAGACCCGGACCGATCTCCATCGCGGCCAAGCCGAACACCAGATGGTCATCGTCATCCGCGGACACGCGCTCCCGCTCGCGATCACAGAGCAGACGACCAAGGTGCCACACGAGCCGACCGCTCAGGAGATCCGCCAACAGCTACGCAATCCTTGGACGCGTATCCCCAAGTACGACCACGAGTTCAACGGACGCCTCGAACTCGGTGCGCCCGCCAAAAGCTGGTACCAGCATTCGTACACCCACAGGGACAGCGCACGGTGGACGCTGGAGTACCGCCTGGGGCACCTTCTGCACGATCTCGAACAACGTGCCGAGGCGGCCGAACGACAGCTGCGGGAAGAGGAACTCCGCAAGGCCGAGCAGCGACGCCGCTGGTACGCGGCTGTTGCGCAGGCACGGGTGCGACAAGTTGAGCGGCATCGAGCGAATGTCCTGGTCGAGCAGATGGAGGCACGGCGTCGGGCCGACGAGATCCGCGCCTTCTGCCGCGCGGCCCGCACGAGAGCCGACGGCGCATCCGCTGCGGCGGAGGAGCTGGAGTGGCTGCAGTGGGCTGAGGCGTACGCAGACCGGATTGATCCACTGTGCGCGCCGCTGGGAACTCCGCCGGATCCCCCGGCCAGCCGTGAGGCTCTGCGCGAACTCCTTCAGGGCGATCTCTACACCCACCCCTGGCCGTTCGACAGCAAGGGTCGCTGGACACCGCCCGAAGAGGAGGTCGCACAGCGCCCCTGATCAGGGCGACGCCTCCGCCCTGTCCGTAAGGGGACAGGGCGAAGGATCATTCATGCGGCGATGGTGAGCGGAACGTCCAAGCGCTCCCCGCCACCAATAACGGCCTTGTGCGCGTCCGGTTGAAGGTATAAGGGTGGAGTCGGGTATTGGAACTCCGCGAATGCCTCGCCAAGAGCGGCGCAGGGAGGTAGGTGCCGGTGCCCGGAGTTCGCCTGCACAACGCCGGGCAGGGGGCGCCGACCGTCAGCTGGAGCCACGCGTCGCTTGATGCGAGCTCACCAGGCCCCGGGGGGGGGACCAAACCTGTCGATCACACCATTGACCCATAGGTAAAACACCCAGTGACCTCCGAAACACCCGTCTATCGGTGCGCAGAAGCGCCCGTACGTCGAGTCCTTGGTTATGTGAACTGTCAAGCTGTCGCAGGAGGTCGACTGTCGCAGGCATCGAGGCAATAGGCGACGTGAGGTCAACCATTGGTGTATGGTTGACCTCATGACAACTAATATTAGGCCGTTCCGCCGTATCGGCGGAGTCTCGGAAGTGGCGGCTGAGCTCGGAGTCAGTCGGCAGCAGGTCGCCAAGCTCCGTCAGAGCGATGATTTCCCGGCCCCGGTGGCCTCCCTCAGCGCTGGCGACATCTGGGATCTGGACATCATCCGGCGGTGGGGAAGCAGTGGTCTGAGACGTGGGGCGGGGCGCCCCGCCCCCGTTGGGCAGCCTCGTTCGGTCGGGCGCCGATTCGAACTCGGGGCAGAGATCGATGGCGGCGGGTTCGCCGTCGTGTTCGGCGCGCGAGACCTTGAGGCGGGTGATGACGATCAGGTGGCCGTAAAGGTCCTGCAGCAGACGCATGCACTCGACGTGGAGACTGTTGCTCGGTTCGAGCGGGAACTCCGCCTGATGTCCACGTTCGGCCATGCAAACGTCATGAAGCTGCTGGCGAGCGGGAAAGATGAAGACCTGGGCCTGTGGTATGCAATGCCGCTAGCCCGAGGCGTCCTCTCCGACGAAGTCGGCAGCGTCATGAAGGCCGAGGACGTGGCTGCCGTGATGCGGGACATCTGCGCCGGACTTGCATATATTCACAGTCAAGGGATTCTTCATCGCGATCTGAAGCCGGGGAACGTGCTGCGAACTCCTGATGGGGTTTGGGCTATTGCTGATTTCGGGCTCGCGCGAGTAGTGGAGGAGAGTGGTCTCCTCACCTCCACCTTCGACGGCTTTGGAACCCGATTTTATGTTGCCCCTGAGCAGTGGAGGGATGCCAAGCATGTTGATGAGCGCGCGGACATCTATTCCGCAGGCAAGATCATGCAGGCGCTTCTGACGGGTGGCACCCCGGTGGACGACGTTGTGCCGGCCGGACCGCTGCGGGGCGTGATCCAGCGTGCGATCTCCCAGGATCGCGGCCAGCGCCATGCCAGTGCGACCGAGTTGCTGGCGGCCATCGAATCGGCGGTCGCCCCGGCGCCGACCGGGCGATGGGAAACCGCCGAGGAGAAGGCGGGACGCCTGCGCCCCCGCCTCAAGGCCGGTCGTGTCGTGGATGAAGCCGCCCTCGACGAGTTCGTTCGCTGGGCAGACGAGCTGGACTTCAGTGACGACGAGGACATGGGGGAATTTTCCTGGGCCCTTAGCGCCCTGCCGTCGGATTCAGTGGAGTGGTGGTGGCAGCAGAACCCCGCAGGCTTCACCGGCATCTTCCAGGCGTTCGCGAGTTGCCTGGAGGGGGCCTTTGATTTCGGAATGTGCGACATCCTTGCGGATTTTGCTCGCCGTGCTGTCGTAGCCACGGGTGATGCGATCATTCTCCGAGAGGCCGTCCGCGGGCTTGCCCATCTGGGCACTAACCATAATCGTTGGCATGTGCGTGATGTTGCCGTCGATATTCTACAGAAGATCCGAACGCCCGAGGACGCGGTCGCCGCTCTCGAAGGACTCCGCATGGCTGGACAACCGTTCATCGAGTGGACTGTGGGCAGTGCGGTAATCCGAACCCTGCATCCCGTGCTGCGAAGCGGTCTCGGTACTTTCATCGATTCCGACGACGACTGACGACCGACGGACAGGCGCGAGCGTGATCGACTAACTTGGGCGGATCGGCCTGACCCCGGTGGCTGCCTCGATCCGCCCGGTTACCGGTAGTTCGTTAAATCCGGTGATGGTGTGGGTTGACTGCAGGCCGGGTTGGTCGTAGGTCGGTGGTAGGAGTCAATTGGCTTGCTGGGGGCTGAAGATGACCGCTCGCCGTCCGTGTCCGCCCGCGCCGGGGCCGTTGGAGGAGTACACGGCCCGGTTCGACGACCTCTTCTTCGGCCTGGCCCAGCGGCTGGGCTTTCGTGAGTACCTGACCGGGCTGCTGGCGCCACGGGAGCGGAACAAGACGATCACCTGTCTGGCAGGGGCAGAACCGGTGGCCGGTGCGGGGACGCCGGGGGTACAGCGGCTGCAGTTCTTCCTGTCCGAGTCGCCGTGGGAGGCCGAGCTGATCAACGACCGGCGGCTTGAGCTGCTACGCGAGCAGCCGGCGACCGCCCCGCACGACGACGGGGTCATCGTGATCGACGACTCCGGGGACCGCAAGGACGGCACGGCGACCGCGCACGTGGGCCGGCAGTGGCTGGGCCGGTTGGGCAAGACGGACAACGGCATCGTCACGGTGACCACGGTGTGGACCGACGGCCGCGTGTACTACCCGCTGCATGCGACTCCCTACACCCCCGCTCACCACTTTGCCCGCGGCCGGTCCGATCCGGCCTTCCGTACGAAACCGCAGCTGGCCGCTGCCCTCGCGGCCCGCGGGAAGGCGGCGGGCTTCGGCTGCCGGGCGGTGGTCGCCGACTGCGCCTACTTGAGTCAGCGACGACTGGTACCTCGCACTGCGCGAGGCCAGCCTGGCCTACGTGGTGGCCCTCAAACCGCACCGCGGCACCTGGGCCCCGGCCGACCAGCCGCACACCCCCATCGAAGCCAGCCACGCCCTGACCTGGCGCGACGCCAAGCATCCGGGCGACTGGACGCCCGTGGAGCGTCACTTCCGCGACGGGCACACCGAGACCTGGTGGGCCGCCGATGCCCGCCTGGGCGGCTACGGACCCGACTCACCCTGCCGGCTGGTCGTGGCCACCACCGACCCGGCTACGTTGCCGGAGAAGGCCACTTGGTACCTGGCCACCAACCTGCCCCACCCCGACGCTCCCCACGCCACCACCAGCCCGCACCCGCCGGCTGCCCTCGCCGAGATCGTCCGTCTCTACGGCCTGCGGCCGTGGATCGAGCAGAGCTACAAACAGGTCTAGGACGAACTCGGCTGGGCAGACTTCCAAGTCCGCTCCGACCGTGCCATTCGCCGCCACCAGACCCTGGTCAACTGCGCCTTCTCCTTCTGCTGGGACCAATGGTTCGCCCCACCTGGACCCCTGGACGCCACCGCGCCGGACCCGTGCCCCGACGAGGGGCCAGAGAGGGGGGCCGGCTCCGTCCCACCAGCCCCAACGGCCCTGCTGGCCAAGGGCGTTACGGGCCATCCGTTCCTGGCTCACCCCTGCCGTCACCCTCAACCGATGGTGGCGAGCCTGGACGGACACCGACCCGCCCTCCGAACTCCAGGCACTGATCGATGCGGTCACCACCAGACACGGCATTGACCTCTACCTCCGGATTTAACGAACCACCGGTAGTGGCCGCGTGCGGACGCGGTGAGTAACGCAGGCGCCTGCTCTCTGCCCGGTTGGTGGTGTACTTCGTCCTGGGGCTGGCGCTGTTCTCGCCCGCTCCGTATCTCAAGCTTGCGAAGCCGCTTCACGCAGAGGCTTCCCATCCGCGGAGTGATCGGGAGGTCGAGTCGCCCCTTCCCAAGCCCGCGCCACCCTCGGGTGAAGTCAAAGTCCCCAGCCGCGGCAGTCGCACAGCGATCATCCCACTCAGATGCGCGCTCACCGACGATGCGCGACGCTACGAAGCTGGCCTACTTCGTCTCGTTCGGGTGGCTCGTGTGCACCTGCTCCAGGAAGACCGTGCGCTCATAGACGTAGAACCAGATGCGCGCGGTGCCCTTCGCAGTCGGTTTGTGCTGCCACCGCTCATGGGCCGCGCCGCCACGCTCGATGACGCCGAGCTCACCCTTGAGCCGGTAGTTCGTCGGCGTCGTGGACAGTGGCGTCCGTGTGAGGAAGTCCCAGGTCTCCGTCATGGGGTTGCGGATCGTCGCGACGAGGTCGCGCCATCCCTTCTGCGCGTCGGCTGTGGCGAAGCGGATCTCGTATTCGGTCTTCTTCGGAGGGCGAGGAACCGGCTCGCCCTTCCTGGCGGCCGCCACGGCTACGGACGCTCCACGGTCTCATCGTCGTCGAGCCACTCCAGACCGGCGCTGCCGCTGCTGAGCCCGGCCGCGACGGCGGTGGCCGTCTCCTTCCAGGAGGTCAGCTCTGCGATCGCGAGGTGCGGCTGGCCGGTGGAGAACGACGCGCGCGCCGCATCGACGAGGTCCCGCGCGCAGGACTCCCGGTCGGCCGGCGACAGCGCAAGCATCCAAGGAAAGGCCTTGGACATCCGCTCGGCGAGCGAGCCGCGGTCGTCAAGGGTGACGGTAATGAGCTGCGCGGCAAAGTTCAGCAAGCGGGCACGACCCTCGGCCTCGCGCTGCGACATCAGGACCAGAGCCTCGCCGTCGCGCCGGGTCACCGTCACGGGGTGGGCCTCGGCCTCGGCGAAGACCTCGGCGGAGTGCTTGCTCAGGTCCGAGGAGCGCCGAGTCGCCACGGGGAGGCCTGCTGCTATGGTCATGGATCCATAGTATTCGGAACGTATTCGGAAGTCTAGTGGAGGCCGCAGAGTGCGTGCGCCAGGCTCGACCTCCGAATGCGGTCCGATGCCAGATCTCAGCCTTCCTTGATGCTTGAGTCAGACCCGAACTCACAGCCGGTCGATCGTCGAGATGGGGCGCGCACTTACAGAGCTGCTTACCTTGCGCCTGCCGAAAAACTCATCCGTCCTGGTGGGGACTGGTGTACGGGTGGTGTCGAGCGGGGGGGTACCCCCGCAGGACCGCCCACCTGGCCGCCACACCCGCAGACGCTGTCGGCGGTGGCCTGCCACGGACAGCCGCACTAGCATCAGGTGGCCGGGCGACGACGCCAGGTCCTATGCGTCCGTGGGGTGGGGGAACGTGCAGCGCTCAGTGGTTTTCGTCCATGGCACCGGAGTGCGCGAGGAGTCGTACAACAAGACGTTCGCCACGGTGCGATCGGAGTTAGCGGGGCTGCAACCCAGGGCCGAAGTGCGGGGCTGCTTCTGGGGCCGTGAGGCTGGCGCGGGGCTGGCGCTTGAGGGCGCGAGCATCCCCGGCTACTCCGACTCCGGCGGCGGGCGCAGAGAGGACGAGGACGTGGCCGTCTGGGGCGTGCTCTACCAAGACCCCGGCTACGAACTGCGTCTGCTGGGCCTTCGTCCCGCCGTCGCCTCGGGAATGGGGCGTGGACAGAGCCCCGCGCAGAAGCTGCTCGACGAACTCTCCGGCTACGTCGCGTCTCCCCGTGTGCGAGACGCCTTCGCGGAACACGGGCTGGACGGCGCCCTCGACCGCGCGGTGCGGACGGTCGCCGAGTCGCCGGAGCTGCGGGACGCCGCAGCCACGGCAGAGGAAGGCGGCTATGAGCACCGGCACGCATTCGCCCGAGCCATCGTCGCCGCGACGCTTGCAGAGGCAGCGGATGACGGCTTCGACTCCCTCGAAGGCATCCAACGGGACGCCTTGCTCTCGCTGATCAGCGCTGAGCTGCGGACGAAGGGGCGCACGCTGGGGGGAACGGTAGCCAAGGCCGCCGCCACCCCCGCACTGCTCGCGCTGACCAGGCACGCTCGACGGCGGCGAGGCAAGCACAACGACGACCTCATCATGCCTGCGGTCGGCGACATCCTGCGCTACCAGGCCCGCGGGCACGCCCTGCGCCAGCTGATCAAGCGCACCATCGAGCACGCCCCCGGAGACGCAGTCACCGTGATCGCCCACAGCCTGGGCGGAGTGGCCTGTGTGGACCTCATGGTGCAGGAGGAGGTCGACCGGGTCGACCAGCTGATCACCGTCGGCTCCCAGGCTCCCTTCTTCTACGAGGCAGGTGCCCTGGTCTCACTCGAACACCCGCACCCGCTTCCCAGGCACTTCCCCCAGCGCTGGCTCAATATCTACGATCGCCGCGACCTACTGTCGTTCCGGGCCGCGCAGGTCTTCTCCACCATCGCTACCGATCACGAGGTCGACAACCGACAGCCGTTCCCCTTCGCGCACAGCGCCTATTGGTCCAACCGCAAGGTCTGGGACGCAGTCGGCACATGGCTCAGCTGAACGCCGTCGACGATCCGGCACGTGTCCACGCCGTGGTTGTCGGACTCGAACGGTACCCCCGGAACCCCGACTGGGATCTGCCCGGCGCTGTGGACGACGCCCTGCGCTTCTACAGATGGCTGCGCAAAGGCGGTGTGCCTGAGGCGAACATCCAGCTCCTGCTGGCCCCTGGGGAGGACAGCCGATGTCGGCTCGAACCTCTGACCGAGTCCGGTGAACTGACCTGGCAGCCGACCTGGCAGCGGGGCCAGCTCATGGATGCTTTCACCACCGGCCTCGACAGGCGCAGCGGCGATCTGCTCTATGTCTTCTGGGGCAGCCATGGCGTTCTGGCGCAGGGGGACCGGCGTTTGCTGCTGTGCCCCGAGGCTACCCCGAACGACAAGCGCTGCATCAGTACAGCCAACCTGCTTGAGTACCTCCAGCGCGACGATCTGGACGGCTTCGGACAGCAGGTTCTGCTCTTCGACGCATGCGCGACTTTCCTGGAGCACCATCACCACCCGACGGGACCCGCGATCGCCGACTTCCCCACGGTTCGCCGGCGTGGTGTCCAGCAGTTCGCCTTGTGCGCGGCCGCCGCCGGCCAGGTCGCGGAGAACGACGCGGCCCTGAGCAGCGGGGTCTTCTCTCACGCCGTACTCGACTGGCTGGAGGCGAACTCCGTCGACTTGCGACCGGATCTGACCGCTCTCCTCACCCATGTCAAGGGACGGACGCCCGAGTTGCAGACTCCGGTCAGTATCGAGATCCGGAGCCTGGACGGCTCCCGGGAAGAGCTGGTGTCACCAGGCCGCGCTCCGCTGCCGGCGTCGACCGGCCGGAGCCAGCTCGTCCTCGTCCTGCACGGCGTACTCAGGGACGAGGATCTGCGGACCCGGTGCGTCGAACACCTCGCCACGCACTGCCCGCAGGTGCAGCTGGGGCCATGTCCCACCGATGAGCAGATCGCCCACGCGCTGCTCACGGTGGAACGGGCTATGGCCGCCGTCGTAGAGGTGGTAGGCATACAAGACCGGAGGTCGGCCGACCAGTTGCTGGCGCTGGGCCGCAGCCACGGGGCGCCCGGTCTGCTGTCCCCCTTGGAGTACGCCTCGCTGGAGGAACTGCTCGGTCGGCCCCCGACACTGCCGCCGATGGCCCATGTAATCGCCGCTGTACGGGACGCACAGCCTTTCGCCGAGGCATGGTTGCCGCCGACCGCGGAGGGCGGCGCACACAGACCCACCGTCGCTCACCTCATGGCGTGCGTGGAGCACTTCGAGGAATACACAGGCGGGCAGAGCGTTGCGCACCCGGGAACACAGCTGGTTCCTGCGGTCATCCGCTTCACCGAACTGCTCGCCGCGCTCACCCCCCAAGTCTGCGGGGAACTGCGCGAGTGGGGAGACAGGGTGGCCCGCAGACTGGGGGTCGAGGAAGCCGGTCTGGCAGAGCGGCGCGCCGACGCGCTAACGTGGTGTAGCTCGCTTGGCACAGCCAGCGGCCGACCGCGTGTCGTAGCGCTGCTGGACGCGGAGCCGCCGGACCGCAGCGTCCTCGGCGGCGGTGACGGCGGCGAACGCTTCACCTGTGCGCTGTGGACCCACACGGGTTCGGGCGACCTCGCACCGGCCGCCGCGCAAAGCGCGGAACCCCTCTCACCACGGGAAGTGGTGCGCAGTATCGCGCAGACGGTGTCGCGGCTGCGCGAGGCCACCGGCGAGACCGCGCTCGTCGAGATCCTGCTGCAGCCGGACGCCGTGCAGCTGCCCGTCGACGCCTGGAACGGCTCAGACGAGGGGGACCTGCGGCCCACCCTGTTAGGTGTGGAGTGGGAAACTGTGCTGCGCGCTCTGCCCCTGGCCTCCGACGATCGCGAGGAGCAGCGCCGGGCCGCACTGGAGCGCCGATGGGCGGGGCGGCACGACAATACGGTGATCTACCTCGACGACCGGCACGCCGAGGGATACGCGGCGTACGGGGCGTTGATGGACGACCTCTGCGCGGCCCGTGCCGTGGTGCGGGCCGGACCGGGAGGCCGGGAGCGGCTGGTCCAGGCAGCGCTTCAACTCGGCTGTCCGGTCGTGCTGTGGGACCGGCAGGCAACAGGTCCGGTCCCGGACACTTACTTCGCCCCCTTGCAGCCACAGGCGGCCGTGGAGTCGTTGCCTGAGCGTGTTCGGAGCTACCGGGCTAAAACCTGCGCGGACCCCATCGCCCACCCCGTACGCCCCGCCGTACTGCTGGAAGCCGCAGACCGGCCGCTGCCGCCCGTACTGTCGCTCACCGAACTGTCCGAACCGACCGGTTCCTCCGATTCCGAAGAGGCGAGTCCCCGATGACGCATCAGCCCGAGACGGATACTTCCACGGCCACCGGCTCCGCCGCAGATGACGAGGGCTGGCGCATCTTCCGAGGAGATGGCCTGCGGCGCAGCGTCACGATTCCTGAGGCTCCGCCCTGGCGGCGGTTCGGAGGCATGGGATACGGCACCACACCGGGTGAGTCCCCCTACGTGATCGGCCACGAGGAGACGGACGTCATCAACGCCGCTATCCACCTGCGCCGGCCGCTGCTCGTCACCGGACACCCCGGCACCGGCAAGTCCTCGCTCGCGGCCGCCATCGCGCATGAACTGGATCTGGGCCCGGTACTGCACTGGCCGGTTAACAGCCGGTCCACGCTCCAGGAGGCGCTCTACCGTTACGACGCCATCGGACGGCTGCAGCAGAGTGGCCTCAACCGGAGCCCGGGGGAGGTCGGGCCCGACATCGGCTCATTCCTGCGGCTGGGCCCGGTAGGCACCGCGTTCGTTGCTACGCAGGGCCCCCGGGTGCTGCTCGTCGACGAGCTGGACAAGGGCGACATCGACCTGCCGAACGACCTCCTCACCATCTTCGAAGAAGGCACCTTCGAGATCCCGGAACTGTCCAGACTGCCCGAGGACCAGGCCGACATCGACGTCCTCACCGCTGATCCGCACCAGCGGGCGAGGGTACACAGGGGGATGGTGCGCTGCACCGAGTTCCCCCTCGTCGTCATCACCAGCAACGGCGAACGTGACTTCCCCCCGGCGTTCCGCCGCCGCTGCCTGCCCCTGCACCTCGGCGACCCGGACAAGGAGCGTCTGGAGAAGATCATCGAAAGCCACCTCGGGCCGGATGCTCTCGCTGACGCCGGTGATCTGGTACAGGCGTTCCTGGCCCAGCGAGCTATCGGGGAACTCGCCACCGACCAGCTCCTCAACGCCGTGTTCCTGCGCCACGGCGGTGCCCGGCTGGACGGCGGCGGTCTGTTGCGGACGGTTCTGCACCGGCTCAACGCGGACGGCTGAGACGTGTTCGCAAAACTGCGGAGGATCCTGGCAAGCACCGAGCTGCCCATGGAGCCGGAAGACTTTCTGGACGTCCTCTGGCTCGCAGCACGCGTCCCGTCCGGCCCGGCGGCGCCCCTGACCCGCTATGCCAGGAGCACAACGGACCCGCAGGCACCGAGCACCGCCCCCGCCCTGTCAGACACTCTCTCGGAGCCGGGCCCACAAGACCTCCCCAGGGCAGGGGCTGATCAGCTGACAGCGCAAGCAGAGGCCGCCCAACAACCCCACCTCGCAGTGCTCTCCGGCCCCGCCGCCGGAACACCGACCGGGGCCCTGCGGACCCCAGGTGACCGGGCCCTCGGCCGGACCCTGCCGCTCGGCAGAGCGCTGCGTCCTCTGAAGCGGCGCGTCCCGAGCCGACAGCACAGCGAGGTCGACGAAGTGGCGACGGCCGACCTTCAGGCCGACACCCGCAGTCCGCAGCTTGCGCTGCGTGCCCAGCCGGAGCGATGGCTTCGGCTAACCCTGATCATCGACGGCGGCATGTCCATGCTCCTGTGGGAGCGCCAGTGCGCCGAACTCAAGGGGCTCCTCGAACGCAGTGGAGCCTTCCGCCAGGTGGAGATCCACCAGATCCGCTACACCACCGAGGAGGCCGGAGTCAGACTAGGGCGCCCGTGGAACACCACCATGGCGACCCGACCGACCGAGTGCGTCACGGACGCCTCCGGACGCACCATGGTGCTGGTGGTGACCGACGGCGCGGCGGCCGCCTGGCGCGACGGACGGATCCGACCCGTACTCGAAGGATGGGCCCGCAACGGTCCCACCGCCGTGATCCACACCCTCCCCCGTCGACTGTGGGCGGGCTCCGGCGTACGGGCGGACACCTGGCAGGTCACCTCGCCCCGCCCGGGCGTGCCGAACAGCGCCTGGACAGTGACGGACCAGGTACTCCCCCCGAGTGTCGCCCCGCCTCCGCCCGTTCCCGTCCCCGTACTGGACCTCACCCCGACCGGCTTCTCGACCTGGGCCGCCGTGAACACCATGGTCGGGCGCCCCATGCCGGTACGCCTGTGGTCACCCCACCGGCCCCAGACACCTGCTGGCAAGCCCAGCCGCGTCTCCGTCCGGGACTTCGGCCGCGCTGCCTCGCCCGAAGCGGTGCGCCTGGCCGCGCATCTGGCGGCCATGGCTCCCGTCACCGTGCCCGTGATGCAACTCGTCCACTCCTGCCTCCACCAGCGGCAGGGGGCCGCACCGCTGGCCGAGGTCCTCCTGGGCGGACTGATGCAACCCCTTCTGCCATCCGGGGACGCGCAGTTCACCGGCCGCCACCAATTGTTCGACTTCACAGCCGAAGCAAAGGATCTGCTGCTCGACGCCGTCCCCACCACCGAACTCCTTGACTGCGGCCGATGGGTGGGAGAGCGCATCGAGTCCCTGATCGGCCACTCCTCGGACTTCCCCGCGTGGCCCCTGGGCCCGGACGACCAAGTGACCGCCACACCGTTCGCCTACCTCGGGCCCGCGTTGCAGGCACGCCTGGGACTCCCGAACGCCGAAGCCCACGACGCTGCCTCCGACAGAGCTGTGCTGTCCCCGACCACCGGGGAACTCTCCGCCGAGCCTGCGTTCGCATGGGTGTCGAACGACGGACTGGACGAATCCCTGGACTTGCTGTCCGAAGAACTAGGCATCGCCACACTCTCCGGCGAAGCGGATATTCCTCGCTGGGATTCCGTCGTGAATCTGGTGGACACGGTCGCGGAGCGCCGCGGCGAGCCGCCCGCCGACGTGAGACCCCGTCTGCGTGCGCAGTATGTGGAATCGCTGCTGCACCTGTGCCCTTCGGAGGTCCAAGCCGCTTTCGCCCGAGTGGGCAGCACCCCACAGGACACGGACCTTCTGCTTCTCCACTTGCTTCTCTACGTCCACGCCCGGTCTGACGGCTCGCGAATGACGGAGACGGAGATTGCCGAGGATCTTTCGCAATTCCTTGACGGGCGAGGACTCCACCTAGACCGTGAACGTCGGCTCGGCCCGGAGGACACACGTCGGTTCGACCTGCTCTGGCGCATCGACGGCCGGTACTGCCCAGTGGAGTTCAAACGGACCGGAACGCCCTTCTCTTGGAAGGCTGCTTTCACACAGACCGAGCACCATCTGGGGTTGTCGGGTGATTCCTTTGTCGCAGGTTTCGTTGTGGCCGTGGACGACGACGAGAAGCCTGCCGGGCCAGCCCCGCTCGAGGAATGCGTCATCGGCTACGCGCCGCCGTCCCATCCCAACAGGATGATCACTGGTCTGCGTTTCCAAAATGGTGCGGCGCCAGCGATCCGCAGGGTATGTATCGCCGTCGACACCGTGGGGTTCGCGGCGATGACCGCGGCTTCACGACAGTCATGGCACGAGAATCTCGATGGTGCTCTTCGCCATGCGATACAAGCGGCGGGGGTCGAGCCTGACGCGTGCGTCCGCCACGACCAAGGCGATGGCGTCCTCATCCTCCTGCCCCCGGGGGCAGACGAAGCAAGGGCTGTACCTGGATTCGCCGAGGGCCTCGCCCAAGCGCTTCGGCACGCCCTTGAACAGGGGCACACCATGCGCCTGAGAGTCGCGATGGACTCAGGAGCCGTCGTTACGGGGAGGTACGGTTTTGCTGGGGAGAGCGTGGAGCGTGTCAATCGGCTCGTCGGCTCAGATGCGCTGCGCGAGCCGCAATCCGAGTGCGCACTCCTCGTCTCCGAGACCCTCTATGAGGAAGTGCCAGCCTTCCACGGACGCTTCCAACGTGTGAACGTGAGAAGCAAGAACCTTCAGGCCTGGGCTTGGCTGCTGTCTAGCCTGCCCGAACACTTCCGCCTCTCGGAACCCTTTGCCCCGTCCCCCTCGAACGCCGTCATGGCAGACGAAGCCTTGTCAGCGGGAGGCCATAACCTGGCTAAACGGGAACCGCAGAAGGGCACCTCCATGAACGCCAGTTACTACCGGAGCCAGCTGGACAGGAAGAACAAGGCTCGCGCTGACGCGGAGAAGAAGGTCGGCGAGTTCCGCAAGAAGGAAGCCGACAAGCGCGCGAAGGCCACAAAGGAGCGATCGGCCGCCGCCAAGGCGAGCAGCCAGAGCACCGTCAACAGCAAGCTGCGTGCTGCCCAGCGGTACGAGAACGAGGCCAACAAGGCGGGCCAGGACGCCAGCACGTGGAGCGCCAAGGTGGGCAAGCTCTCCAAAGAGGCAGCTGACCTGTCGGCCAAGCTGGCGAAAGCGGAACAGGCCGAGCGGGCGGCCGCGGAGAAGGCTCGCCAGCGTGAACAGCAGAAGACGCAGCGGCGTGCCGCAGCTGAGCAGCAGAAGATCGAGAGCCGCCTGACGGCGACGGAGGGCGAGGTGCGCATGGTGATGAGGGAACTGCGGGCCCCGAAGCCGGAGAAACTGCGGGTGCTGCTGCTGGCGGCCGCCTCCGCCGGTGATCTGCGAGTCGGCCAGGAGCAGCAGAGGATTCGTGCGGCCGTGCAGAGTGCCACCCATCGAGACCTTGTCGACCTGGATCTCCACCCGGCCGCGACGGCGGACGTCTTCCTGGACGCGCTGACCAGGTTCCGTCCCCACGTCGTGCACTTCTCCGGTCACAGCACGCAGGACCTGATCGCATTCGAGAAAGGCGAGGACGGCTTCCACGAAGGTGCCATCGTCAGCGCCGGCGCCTTCGCCCGGGCCATCGCCGCCGTGGACGACAAGCCGCTGCTGGTCCTGCTCAACTCCTGCCACTCTGCGGCCCAGACCGGGAAGCTGGTCGACACCGTGCCCTTCGCCATCGGCATGTCCGACACCATCGGCGACGTCGACGCCATCACCTATGCCGCCCGGTTCTACGCCGCCGTCGCCGACGGCCAGTCCGTCCAGGCCGCCCACCTGCTCAGCCGGGCGGCCATCGAAATGAACGGCCTGCTCGACCGCGACCTGCCGACCCTGGCCTGTGCTGCGGACGTCGACCCCAGCGCTACGAAGCTGGTGACGCCGCCTCCGGAGTAGGACGTGGTTGAAGCACGGCATCGCGTTGCGCGGGCCCGGACCAGTTGGTCTGGGCCCGCGCAACTCCTCCAGAAACCCGGTGCGTCCCCCGGACGCCATCGCCCACCTCGACATACGACGACGCGACCGCCTCGGCGGCACCTCCACGAGTACCAGCATGCGGCCTGACCTGCACGGACGAG
The DNA here is from genome assembly GCF_033795085.1 of Streptomyces sp. AK08-02. Taxonomy (NCBI): domain Bacteria; kingdom Bacillati; phylum Actinomycetota; class Actinomycetes; order Kitasatosporales; family Streptomycetaceae; genus Streptomyces; species Streptomyces sp. AK08-02. Next base: position 125,079 of record NZ_JARAZV010000026.1, on the reverse strand, counting down.
AATCTCGGCACGGACAGGGCGGGGGCCAAGAAAGTCCCGTGACTGCCGCGGGCGTTGCCCTCGCACCTTGTCTTTGGCGTTCCCATGCCTCGCCCGCGGCGTTCAGGCTGGGATGGCGTCCCGTGTGATGGTGTAGGCGATCACCATGCGGGTGTGCGCGGGCGGATGCCCGGGGCGTGCATCCGGTAACGGTCTCCGCTCCCTGCGCACAAGGCAGGCCACCGTGCAAATCTCCCTGGTGAACGGCCAGTTCAACCCGGGAGGTGCCCGATGGCCTTGTCCCGGTCTGACCTACAACGCCTGCTGGAGTCACTACGCACGGCGGACGGAATCAAGCTCGTCCGCAACGGCGCCGAGCGCATGCTGCAGGAGCTGATCGAGGCCGAACTCAGCGGCCGGATCAGCGCCCAGTGGAACGAGCGCACCGAGGACCGCACCGCCTTCCGCAACGGCCATCGGGAGAAGACCCTGGCCACCCAGGCCGGCGATCTGGACCTGGCCATCCCGAAGCTGCGCAGCGGCAGCTTCTTCCCCAGCCTGCTGGAACGGCGCCGCCGCATCGACCAGGCTCTGTACGCGGTCATCATGGAGGCGTACGTGCACAGGGTGTCCACCCGCTCGGTCGACGACCTGGTCAAAGCGCTCGGCGCGGATAGCGGCATCTCCAAGAGCGAGGTCTCACGGATCTGCGGTGACCTGGACGAACAGCTCACCATCTTCCGCGGCCGGCCGCTGGACCACAGCCGCTTCCCCTACCTCTACCTCGACGCGACCTACTGCAAGGTCCGCGTGAACCATCGGATCGCCTCCCAGGCCGTGGTCATCGCCACCGGCATCAGCGAGGACGGCGGCCGTGAGGTGCTCGGTGTGATGGTCGGTGACAGCGAGACCGAAGCATTCTGGAGCAAGTTCCTGCGCTCCCTGCGCGAACGCGGCCTGGGCGGGGTCCGCCTGGTCATCTCCGACAGCCACAGCGGTCTGGTGGCCGCGATCCGCAAGGTCATGCTCGGCGCCGCCTGGCAGCGCTGTCGTGTCCATTTCCTGAGGAATGTGTTCTCCGTGATCCCGAAGGGATCCGGGGAAATGGTCGCGGCGACCATCCGCACCATCTTCATCCAGCCCTGCCCTTGCCGAAAATCTCATCCGGGCTGGTGAGCGACCGGGGCGCGCACTGCGGCCAGTGCCTTGTTGAACAGTTTGGCCGCGGGTCAGGGGCCGGTTCCCCGCGACCACGAACGCCGGAAAGCGGCTGTACCTGCTTCGTCACGGCGGCAAGGAGTGGCTGGACGAAGATCGACACAGTCGCATCGCCGTGGAGACCCGCATGGGCCACGAGGTCGCCGGCGTGGATGGTCTCCACTCGCACGTTGCCCTGGCCATGGAGCAGGAGATTGCCGATTCGCTGCAAAGCAGGTGGCTGCGCCATTCGTGGTCGGCGAGGGAGGGCACTGGAAAGGCGCCATCTCCCACTGCTCTACCATTCGATCTTGAAAAATGGTGGAAACCAGCAGGTCAAAGCCGCTCAGGACACGTCGACATAGTTTCGTTCATGAAGTTCATCTCACACAAGAGCTTCATGCCGTTCGTCTACTACCGCGTCGCCCTCGGCATCGTCATCATCGCGCTGGTCACGACGGGGGCGCTGAGCCCGCACGCGGCGGAGTCCGGGTCCTGATCCCGGGCCACACATGTAGCACCATCCAGCATTTCCCGGCTGGCGGGACGCGCTCCCCCTAGGGTGTGTGCGTCCGCAAAGCCGGGATGACACGGAAGGGCCCGCACGGCCTGCCGTACGGGCCCTTCCGCACAGAGAGCAGAGCGGGTCGGCTGAGGTTCATGTCCGGCCCGGGCCGCGACCCTCGCCACGCGGAAACACAGCCGCTCATCCACCGTGTCCCAGGCATCGCCGGCGGGCGCATCCGCGTCCTGGGCGCGATGGCGCACCCGACCGCCTCCTGGACTGCGCAGCCCGCCAGGAACCTCGTCATGGATCTCCAGGACGCCGGCTGCCGGGCCCGCTACGTGATCCGGGACCGGAACGGGAAGTTCCCCGAACTGCTCGACACGATCCTCGCCGACACGGGAATCGAGGTCACGCTCGGCGGCACATGCCGATGAGGGCACGCGAAGGCCCTCCCGGTGATCACTTGACCGAGGTGTCCCGGGAGGGTCTCCTGACTGACGTCAAGGAGTCGGCGGCAACCCCGACATCCGCGGTGCCCTCATTTTCCGGAAGATCAACAACTGTTTAACCGACAAAGAGCCTATGTGTCCGCCACGGGAGACAAGATCGACGGGCGGCTGTCCATGGACGGTCCAACCCCCCACTCCCAGCGGAGACTTGCATGCACAACAGAACAACGGGCGCAGCCGGTAAGCGAGTTGCCCTCACCGGGGCGCTCCTGCTGAGCGTTCTCACCTTGGGCGTCACCCCCACGGTGGCCGCCACCGACACAGCCGACGCCCCCTTCCCCGCACCGACCGGCAACGCGAGCACCGCCCCCGGCGCTGCGCAGCGTGTCATCGTGCTGCTGCGCGACCAGCACCCGGAGTTGTCACCCAGAACGAACACCGCGCGACGCGACAGGGCGGTGACCGGCGATCAGGCACCGGTCCTGTCGCTGCTGAAGGACAACGGCGCCACGCACGTCACCCGGATGAGTCTGCTCAACGCCGTCGCCGCGACGCTGAAGCCTTCGGCGATATCTCGCATACGCGCGAACGGGCAGGTGGCCGCCGTCGTGCCCGACCTGCCGATACGGCGGCCACAGCTGCACAGGACCGCGGGCACCGGCGCGGCCGGCTCCCCGACCGGTACGACCGCCACCGCCTGCCCCAAGGACCCGAACCACCCGGTCGTCGAGCCGGAGGGGCTGTCGCTGACGAAGACCGACGCCGCCCAGAAGCTGGCCACCGGCAAGGGCGTGAAGGTCGCCTTCATGGCCGACGGGATCGACGTCGACAACCCGGAGTTCGTCCGCCCCGACGGCAGCCATGTGATCACCGACTTCCAGGACTTCGTCGGCCCGGGCACGAACGAGACCACCGACGGCGCGGAGGCCTTCGGCGACGCCAGTGCCCTCGCCGCCCAGGGCAGCCGGACGTACGACATGGCGCAGCAACTGCCCTTCACCACCAAGGTGCCCAAGGGCTGCACCTTCCGTATCCGCGGCTTCGCGCCGGACGCGGAGCTGATGAGCCTGAAGATCTTCGGCGAGAAGACCGCCGCCTACACCTCCGGTTTCGTCCAGGCCATCCAGTACGCCGTCGAGCACCACGCCGACGTGCTCAGTCAGTCCTTCGGCGCCAACTACTACCCGGACGCCGCCACCGACCCGATCCGGCTGGCCGACCGGGCGGCCGTCTCCGCCGGGACCACGGTCGTGGTCTCCAGCGGGGACTCCGGTGTCTCCGGCACCATGGGCTCCCCGGCCAGCGACCCCCAGGTGATCGGCGTCGGCGCCTCCACCTCGGTGCGGCTGATGGCCCGGGGGTACGGATACCCGGGCTGGGCCAGCGACAACATCGCCGCGCTCTCCTCCGGCGGCACCGCGCCCGGCAACAAGCTGGTCGACATGGTGGCGCCGGGTGCGTACGACATGGCCGCCTGCACCCCAGGCCCGCGCTGGACGGGCTGCTCGCAGCAGACCCAGATATTCGGCGGCACCAGCCAGTCGGCGCCCTTCGTGGCGGGCGCGGCGGCCGACGTCATCCAGGCGTACGAGGGCACCCACGACGGGTCCCGCCCGGCCCCCGGCCTGGTCAAGCGGCTCCTCACCGGCACGGCCACCGACCTGGGCGTCCCCTCCGACGAGCAGGGCGCCGGACTGCTGAACACCGACACCGCCGTCCGGGCGGCCCGGGCTCTCGACACGACCGGCGGGAGGGCGGACAGCACATCCCTCGTCCCCTCGGCCGCCCAGCTGGACCTCACCGGCCGCCCGGGCACCGCCCACAGCACCACCGTGACCCTGACCAACACCGCGAACCGGCCGCAGAAGGTCACCATGACCTCCCGCACCGCCGGCTCGACGACGTTCCGCTCCGCGCGCACCGTCACCGTCGCCGCGCCCCTGGGCGACACTCCGCAGGGCCGGCTCGCCGTCAAGCCGTTCACCGTCCGGGTGCCGAAGGGCACCCCCTTCATGGACGTGACCACGGCCTGGCCAGGCACGGACAAGTCGGGCTTCCTCATTCCGGTCGTGTTCGACCCGAAGGGCCGGCTGGTCCAGGTCGGCTACGACTACGGGGGCGGCGGTCACAGCAACCACCAGTACGTCGACGTGCGCGACCCGGCTCCCGGGAACTGGACCGTCAAGGTGCTGTGGAGCTTCGGCATGGACGGTCTGCAGTGGGCGAACATGGATCCCGGCAGCTACCGCGGCCCTCTGCACATCCAGGTCACCGGCCACCGCTGGACCTCGGCGGGCGTACCTGGACAGACCAGGACGGTTCCGGCGGGCGGTACGGCCGTCTTCCCCGTGACCGTGCCGATTCCGCGCCCGGCGGGTGACACCCCGTTCTCCCTGCAGTTCGCCTCGGACACCGGGACACGGCTGTCGCTGCCGGTGGCCCGGCGCACGCTGGTCCCGGTCGACCCCGCGCCGGGTCACAGCACCTCGTTCACCACCCGCATCACCGGCGGTGTCGGCCGCGATGTCGGCCAGACCGACGGCTACCACCTCGACGTCCCGGCGAACCGACGCAACCTGACGGTCGACCTCACCGCGCAGGACGCCGGCACCGAACTCGACTACTACCTGATCAGCCCTCAGCAGCAGGTCCTCGCCCGCGACGTCAACCGGACCGGCGACAAGGGGACGACCCCGACGAAGTACGCGAGCCTGACCGTCGACCGGCCCGCCCCCGGACGCTGGACGCTGATCGTGTCCGTACCGGACGCCGTCAGCGGAAAGGAGATCAGCCAGCAGGTCACCGGCAGGGTCCGTCTCGACGCCGTGACCGCCACCGCCCCGGGCCTTCCGAACAGCCCGGCATTCGTCATCAGGCAGGGCAGCGAGCTCAAGGTCGCGGTGCGGGTGCCCAACCCGGGGCCGGCGAACCGGTCCTACTTCCTCGACCCGCGCCTGGCCGGCCCGGCCGACGTCGTCCTCCCGGAGGTCGACGGCAGGACCACCGTCCCGGTGAACGGCGACGAGCCGTCCTGGTGGGTCCCCACCCACACCACGGCCCTGCGGGCCACGGTCACCGCGGACATTCCCGTGGACGCGTCGATCCTGCCCTGGACCGCTGCGCCCGAGGTCCTGGGCGTACCCGGTCCCGACGGATCGGTGACGGCCACGGCCACCGCCGACCAACTGGCCGCGGGGAGCTGGTACGTGGGCGTGTCCGCACCCGGCCCGTTCAAGGACACCGCCGCACCCAAGGGCACCGCCAAGGTGACCGTGACCGCCACCACCCAGCCCGTCGACCCCGCGGCGCAGGCGTCGACCGGCCAGTTCTGGGACTACAGCGCGGAGGAACACTCGCTCCCCGTCGCCGCCGGCAGGACGGGCACGATGACCCTCACCCTCGCCCCGACGGCACCCGTCGGCACGGTCGTCCACGGGATCCTCTACGTGGACACCGAAACCGCGACGGGTGCGGCGAACGGCTCCGAGATCACCGGAATCCCGTACACCTACACCGTGGGCTGACACCATCGCCGGGCCGACCGCTCCGTGGTCGGCCCGGCCTTTCTGCCCCCGTCGACGAATGCAGGGTCCCCCCGTCCCGCCCAGAACGGTGGCGCTCCCTCCCCTACGGCTCCGTGCCCCGCTGGTGTCGGCTGTCCGGGCCGAACCCGTGGCTCTCGGCCCGGACGGTGTCGGTCAGCAGCGATCGGTCAGACCCGGGCCCACTTCTGGTTGGCTGCGCCGCCGCAGTCCCAGATCTGGATCTTGGTGCCGTTGGCGGTCGCGCCGCCGATGACGTCGAGGCACTTACCGGACTGGACGGCCGTGACGGTGCCGTCGGTATTGAGGCGGAACTGCTGGTTGGACTGGCCGTTGCAGTCCCAGATGTTCACGGCGGTGCCGTTGGCGGTGGCGGCGCCGACGACGTCCAGGCACTTGGCGCCGCCGTAGATCCGCAGCTCGCCCGCGCCGGTGCTGGTGAACTGTTGGTTGGTCGCGCTGTTGCAGTCCCAGATCTCGGCGAGGGTTCCGTTGGCCTGGGAACCGCCGGTGATGTCCAGGCAGCGGCCGGAGCCCTGGCCCTTCAGTGAGTAGGTGCTGTTGCCGGGCGGCGTCCCGCCGCCGGAGATCACGTACATCGCGGCGCCGTGGGCGGGGACGGAGGCGCTGATGGAGCCGCTGGTCGTGCTGGTGGTGTGCGCCCACAGGTCGCGTACCGAGTAACTGGACGCCGCGCCGAGGCCGATCTGCGTGGCGGAAGTGGAGACCGTGGCCGTGCCGCCGCCGCGGTTGAGGAGCACCACCGCGACCGAGCCGTTGGCCATCGGCTTGGTCCACACCTCGGTGTTGCCGTTGTCGACGATGCGGTTGCCCTGCCGGCCGCCCCAGTCCTGGTTGACCCCGATGACCTCGGTGTTGGTCAGGATCGACTTGGTGGCGGCGCTCATGGTCCGCAGGTCGTTGCCCGCGATCAGAGGCGCGTTCAGCAGCGCCCAGAGACTGAAGTGGGCTCGGGACTCGGTGTCGGACAGGCCGTTACCCACCTCCAGCATGTCCGGGTCGTTCCAGGCACCGGGCCGGGAGAGGCCCGCCCAGCCGGGCTGGGCGTCCAGGATGCCCATCACGGAGTTCCAGTTGGCCTGGATGTCGCCGGTGTTGCGCCAGGAGTTGCCGGTGGCGGGGCCCCAGTTGCCGACCTGGTCGTTGCCCCAGTTGCAGAGGGCGAACAGGATGGGGCGGCCTGCCCTGGCGAGTGCGTCACGCATGGCGGTGTAGCGATCCTGGCCGCTGCGGCCCTGGTGGTCACCGCAGTTGTCGTACTTGAGATAGTCGATACCCCAGGACGCCCACAGGTTGGTGTCACGCTGCTCGTTGCCGAGGCTGGCGGGGTAACCGGCGCAGGTGGTCAGGCCGGCCGACGAGTAGATGCCGAGCTTCAGCCCCTTGCCGTGCACGTAGTCGGCGACTGCCTTCATGCCGTTGGGGAACTTGGCGGGGTCCGGGACCAGGTTTCCGTTGGCGTCACGGTTCCGTGTCGACCAGCAGTCGTCGATGTTGACGTACTGGTAGCCGGCTGCGGCCATGCCGCTGGAGACCATCGCGTCGGCGGTCTCCCGGATCAGACGGTCACTCACGTTGCAGCCGAAGCTGTTCCAGTCGTTCCAGCCCAACTGCGGGGTACGGGCAAGGCCGTTGTCGAGCGCCAGGGCCTGGGGGGCGGCCAAGAGAGCGATAGGTACCGCGGCGGCGACCAGAGCCGCCGACAGCACCGCGCGGATGAGCCTGAGCATGGGTTTCTCCTCGATCGGTCGTGCGTGTCCGAGGGCGTCGAGCGTGGGCCCGAGCCCGTTGTGCGCCAGTGGCCGATGTCGTGTCCGATGCAGCTGTTGTCTGCGCTGACCAGCAGGTTGAAGCTGACCAGCAGGTTGAACTGGACGCTTGGCATCCAAGGGCCACCGCGTCGCTTCGGCGCGGCAGGTCTGTCGGTGGCCCTGTGTCCAGCCGTTGAGGCAGAGGGTGCGGGAAGAGCCGGAGAGGTCTGTCAGGGCCGTTGCGAGGGCCGGCGCCTCGTGCCGTTCGCGATGTGCTCGGATGGAATATGCCCGGGTCTGCCATCGGCGCTGCGGACGCTGCCGGTCACCGGTCACCGGGACGCGGCCGAGGCCGGTCGACGCGGCGAGTGACGTACCGAGCATCCCGCGTCTGACAGCCACACGACGGTGCGAGGACCATGCCCAGGTCTGCGCGAGCCCACTGGAGTACGGCGATGCCGTCCCCCTCCGGCCCGCCGGGTGCCCGGGCCGCAGGGGTGCCGTCATCGTGCCAAGTACCGCGCGTTGAGCGACACTTCGGTCTCCGTCCCGGATCGGGTTCAGTCCTCGTTATCGGACGGTCCAGCGCTGGTTGGACCCGCCGTTGCAGTTCTCCAGGACGGTCTGGGTGCCGTTCCCGGTACCGCCACTGTTCGTGTCCAGGCACAGACCGGATCCGGCGCTGGTGATGGTGCCGTTGGCGTTGCCGTTCCAGCGCTGGTTCTGCCCGCCATGACAGTCCCAGACGATGACCCGGGTGCCGGGGGAGGTCCCCGACGCCTCGGCGTCCAGGCACTTGTTGCCGTACACCCGCACTTCCCCGGTGTCGGTGCGCGCCCACTTCTGACCGGGCCGGTCCGCGCAGTCCCACAGCTGAACCTGGGCGCCGTTGGTCTGTGACGAGTTCGCCACGTCCAGGCAGCGAGCGGAGCCGGCGCCGACGATCTGCCCACCGCTCGGCGGCGGAGTGGTCGAGCCGCCTGGCGGCACGTAGGGGCACCTGGTCTGGGAACGGGAAACCCCACTGCTGTCCGCGAGCGACGGGCACAGGAACTGGGTGTAGCGGGTGTCGTTGTCGAGGAAGATCTTTAGCCAGGGAATCGTACGGCGCGTCACGTTGGAGTTCCCCCAGGTGGGGAAGCCGTGGCCGCCGCTGGTGAGCTCGATGTAGGCGCTCTGCGTTGCGGCCGGCATGCCGCCGTAGAGCCCGTTGAGGTAGGACGGGGTGACCGTGCCGTCGTCCCGTGCACCCATGATCATCGTGGGAACGCGCAGGCTGGACAGGTTCTGTGACGGGGAGAAGGGCGCGAGCGGCACGGCCGCCTTCAGCGACGGCCGGCGTTCGGCGGCGCTGATGGCGCCGCCGCCGCCCATGGAGTGGCCGAGCACGCCCAGCCGGTTGGGATCGACGCGGTCGCGCACCGGGCTTCTCTGGGTGAGGTAGTCCAGCGCGGCGAGCAGTTGGGTGCCGCGGGCGGTGTCGAAGTCGTTGGGGCTGTTGGTGTCGATACCGATGACGACGAACCCGAAGGACGCGAGCCATGGCCCCATCCACGCGCCTTCGGCAGACCATCGGGCGGTGTAACCGGGCACCGCCGCGACCGCACCCCACGTGCCCGGAGAGGTGTCCGTCGGGTAGTAGATCTTCCCGCCGTTGAAGCCGTTGCCGGGCGGCACGGTCACCTCCGCGCTCGTGAACGTGCCCCGCTGGGCCGCGACGCTGCTCACCGTGGGAGCCGGGCCCCGCTCGTACGGGTTGGCCGCGGCCGACGGCGACTGCGCCGATGCCGGCTGGATCGCCACCAGCGCGGTGATCAGGCCGGTCACGGCCGCGCCCACGGCCGCCTTCAACGTGACAGACCTGCTCCTCCTGCGGGATCTCGTCGGGCGGGCGGGGGCGTCGCCGGACGCCGGGACGGCGGTGATGCTCGAGTTCATCGTCCTGTTCCTCCATGTTCTGTGGGGGGTTGGAGCTGCTCGCCAAGGAGTGCATATAAGGCCGGATTAGCTCGATCGTGTGATCGTTCGCGTGCGGGCTTGTGGTGGTCTGGGCTGTTCGGGCTAACGTGATCGTGCGACCTGGGACACCGGGTACGGCGCCAGCGTGCGGGGCCCCTGCTCCACCAGAGGATGGTTCAGGGCCTCCCCGCCGCCCCCTGGCCGTACCCAACTGCCCAGGCCGCATAGGGAACTGGCCTCCCGGGCCCGGACCACGCACACGATGCGTGTCGCCACCCGGGGTCGAGTACGCCGGGGACCAGCTCGCCCAAGACCGTTCGGGGCGCGCGGCTGAACGGACTCACTCCCGCTCAGTCCACAGGAACGGTACGGGAGTCACGCCGAATGTGCGGCCGGCCGCACATGGCCGGCGGATGGCCTGCGCATGACACATCGGGGCAGGGTTGCGTCAGTGGTGGTGCCGGGGAACGGCCTCGCGGTCGGTGGCCATGGCGCCAGCGGTGAAGACCGCGGCCTCCTTGGCGGTGGCGACGATGCCGTTCGTTCCGTCGAAGAGGCGCCGGCCCCAACTGGTGAGCTGGTCGGGGTCGAAGCCGGTGACCAGGTCCAGGTACTGCACGTCGCTGCTGTTGCCGCTCCACGACCAGCCCAGGTATCCGAGGCGGAGGCGCTGGGCGGCGGCCGGGATGGCGTCCTCGTCCGGGTTGCCGTCGGAGTGGTTGTGGCCGAACTCCCCGACCACGATGGGGAGTTTCACCGTCACGAAACGGTTCAGGTAGTCGTTGACCTTCGCGGCCGTGTTGAAGACGCCGTACATGTGGACCGAGAACACCGTGTTGCGGTCCGGGTCGGCGGCGAACACCGACGCGGCGTTGTCGCGCATAGTGAACGCCCGGTCCTGGCCCCAGTTGGGGGCGTCCACCATCAGCGTGTGGTTGAACCCGGCGCTCCGCAGCTTCTGGACGGCGGCCTTGGTGTCAGCCGTCCACCTCGTGTAGTTGCTGTTTCCGTACGGCTCATTGCCGATGTTGACGATGACGTATCTCTCCTGGCCGGTCAGGACAGCCTTGAGGCTGATCCAGTAGTCGGCGGCGCGGGACAGGGTCGTCGCGCCGCTCTGCTCGCCGTAGCCCGTGGTGTCGTGGACTTCCAGGACACAGATGAGCCGGTTCCGCTTGCACTGGGCGACGACGTCGGCCACGTCGGCGGCGCTGTTACGAGTCCAGCGGTCACCGCCGGCGAGGACGACACGGACTGTGTTGGCGCCCTTGGCCTTGATGTGGGCCAGGGAGTTGATCCGGTTCGGATACCAGGTGTGGGCGTGGTTGACGCCCCGCATCACGAAGTCGTTGCCCGACGCCTCCAGCAGTCGGCCGTTCTGAACGCGGAAGCCGGTGGGCGCGGCCTGGGCCGGGGTGGCGAGACCGGGCAGGGGGACGAGGAGACCCAGAAGTGCTGCAAGGACTGCGGCCGTTCGTGGGGTGGTTCGCGTGCGGAATCTCATGGCGGCGGCTCCAGGAGGGGGGTCCGTGTGCTCAGGAGAAGATGGCTCGTGCCGTGCGGCTGACGGCGGCGGTGCGGGTGACGGTCGTGACGGGGGCACGGACGTGCTGCTCGTCGTCCGCTCGCCCTGGGGGATGCCCTTTCGGGAGGCGACGTCCCCGACGTCCGGGCAGGCGGAACCGGCTGCCCGGCACACCCTTCAGAGGAGAGCGGCGAGGGTGGGATACCAGCGGGCGGCGATCTTCGTGTTGCCGGGGGCGGACGGGTGCACCCCGTCGTAGGTGTCGCCCGAGGTGTTGAAGCCCGTCCACTGGTCGACCACGGTCACCGGGGAGCGGCTTGTGCTCGTCGCGCGGGCCCAGCCGGGGATCCGCGCGTTCAGGTCGACCACTCGCCGGGCACAGCCCGTGCAGTTGGTGGGGTTCATCGGAATGATCTGTGCGACGAGGATCTTCATGTTCGGGTTCGACGCCCGCATCTGTGCAACCAGCCTGGTGTAGGCGGTGAGGATGCGGTCGGGCGCGATGCTGCTCCAGACGTCGTTCGTGCCGAGATGCATGACAACGATGTCGGGACGTGTCGCCGAGAGACGGGCGGGAAGCAGGTTCTGGTTCGCCACGTTGGTCACGAGCTCACCGCCGTGGCCCTCGTTGTCGCCGTCGAACGCCTGGGGGCAGCCCTGCTGGCTGAGGGTGCCGACGAAATCGATGTTCGAGTGACCGGCATTGCGCAGTTGGTTCCACAGCAGCGCCCGCCAGCAGCCGGGTGAGCCGGTGATCGAGTCCCCCAGCGGCATGATGCGTACGGGGGCAACCGCGGGGGTGGCAGCGACCGCGGGTGCGAGGGTCACGCCGAGGGCGAGCAGGAGCAGGGTCAGAAGAATCCGGAAGAACGGTAAGGGCGGGGTGCTGCGCATGCCAGTCCCTTCCTGCGCGAGCGTTCTGAGAGAGGTGGTCCAGTGACTGCACGCCTCGCCGCCGACGTGGTGCCCGCGACGTCGGCGCGCCTGGTTCGTGCCCGCCACTGGTCAGGTGCGCGGGGTTCAGGCAGTGCGGACGCCAGGGCGGGGCGAGGTGGGCATGTTGTTCCCGTAGAAGTACCCAGGGTGCAGGGCTGGTTGTCGGCGGTGTTCTGCCGGGCCTGCGCGGTACTGGGTGTCATGGAGCGGCGTGGTGATGCGCGGGCCGGTCAGTGCGACGGTGGTGACGCTGCCGGCCGGTCGGCCTCCGCGGACCGGATCGTGGATCTTCGCGGTGGTGGCCTGATGCCGAGGCATGCGTCGATCACTGGGGTCTCCGATGCGTGGGGGTGCCGAGTGAACCGGGGCCCTTGCGGGCCGCAAGGTGGTCCTTCACTCAGGCGGGCATGGGAACGCTCCCACGGAGCGTAGGAAGCCCCTGACGCGCCGTCAAGGATTCTGTCGAGACTTGGTGTTCGACCATGCCCGAATTCGCGTGACCCACAGTTCGGGGTGCCGCGCGGCGGACCTGCTGCGCGCGGACCCGCCCCGGCGGCAATCCCGGCGTCGTGCCGAGGTGGACGCGGATCAGCCGGCACTCCTCATTTTTCGGTGCGGGTCAGGGCCTGCTTATCAACTCCTGGGCCTTGCAGAGTCGGTGTCGGCCGGTGGCACTCCCTCGCCATCGGCCCTCAGCAGGCGGTCCCGGTCACCCATCCCCCCTTCGGTGACTCGGGACCGCCCTTTCACCATGGCCCCCGGTATCGACCGGGTGTGGCTGGATGGCCGGGTCAGGATCAGCGCGCAGGACACCGTCGCTCCCGATCCGCACGGCGGGGTCGCGCAGATCGGTGCCCCGACGGCCTGAAAGGCGGGCTACGACGGCAAGGGCGTCGGTCACCCGCCTCGAAGCGTTCCAGACCCCGGTTTGGCGACGGCACGTCCATGAACCGGCATGTGGTGGGCGCGCCGTCGGTGGGTGTACGTCAAGTGAGTTGTCGAACGTGATTCGACGACCGTCGTGATGGGAGTTGCTGCGCGAAACGTTGACGCGCGAGGCGTTCGATTCTACGTTCCCGTTCGAAGTTGTGACCGGCATTCGTGATACCGAACGCATCGAATTGGCCCGGGCAGGCTGGACGCTCGGCAGCCGAACACGTCCCAACAGGTCGGAGGGTCCGCGTGAGCCGCACGTCCCGCAAAGTCGCCCGCAGAGCCCCCCGTAGAACCGCTCTCCTCGCCGTACCCGCGGCGATCCTGATCGCACTCGTCCCGAGCTCGGCGTCCGCGTATCCGAACCCGGGCCCCGTCACCGGCTCGGTCGTGGTCCACGACCCGACGATGATCCGCACATCGTCGGGCCAGTACCTGCTCTACGCCACCGGCGGGGGCATCGGCAGCCGCACCTCCACCGACCGCACCGCCTTCACCGGTGGCTCGGACGCCTTCTCCAGCCGGCCGAGTTGGTGGCGCGCCTACTCCTCCGTGCCGGAGGCCTGGGCGCCCGACATCTCGGACCACGGAGGCAAGTACCTGATGTACTACTCCGTCTCGTCCTTCGGCTCGCAGAACTCGGCCATCGGACTGGCCACGTCGACGACCGGCCGACCGGGCAGCTGGACCGACCAGGGCATCGTCTACACGTCGAGTTCGTCGAACGACTACAACGCCATCGACCCGAACCTCTTCGTCAACGACGACGGCAAGTGGTGGCTCTCCTTCGGGAGTTGGTGGACCGGGATCAAGATGATCCAGATCAACCCATCGACCGGGAAGCAGCTCTCGTCCAACACCGCCCGCTACTCGCTCGCCTCCCGTCCCACCGGCACCAAGGCCGTCGAGGCCCCGTACATCGTCAAACGCAACGGCTACTACTACCTGTTCGCCTCGTACGACACCTGCTGCGCGGGCGCCGGCTCCACGTACAAGGTCAAGGTGGGCCGGGCCACCAGCGTCACCGGCCCGTACTCCGACAGGAACGGCGTCGCCATGATGAACAACGGTGGTACGCCCGTGCTGGAGTCGCACGGCCGGTACGTCGGCCCCGGCGGACAGTCGATCATGAACGACGAGAGTGGCGACCTGATCGTCTACCACTACTACGACGGCCAGGCAGGCGGCACTCCGAAGCTCGGCATCAACCTTCTCGACTGGAGCAGCGGATGGCCCGTCGCCTACTGACCCTGGTGACGGCGCTCCTGCTCGCACTGTCCATGACCCGCTCCCCGGCGAGCGCCCGCTCCTTCACCAACCCGGTCTAGGCCCAGCAGGACATCGACCTCTGGATCTCGTCCCGCAACGGCAACTACTACCTGGTGACGACGAGTTGGACCGACGCCATCACCATCCGGAAGTCGCCGACACTTGCCGGTCTCTCGACCGCGCCGAGCGTCCAGGTGCGGACGGGCCACGCGGCCTCACGCTGCTCCAACATCTGGGCCGCCGGAGCTGCACTTCCTCAACGGCCACTGGAACCTCTAGCACGTCGCGGACCAGAACGTCTCCGACCACGTCCCCACCCAGCGCACCCACGTCCTGGAGAGCGCCGGCTCGGACCCGCTGGGCCCGTACACGTACAGGAACCAGCTGAACAGCGCCTGGATGCTCGACCCGAGCGTCGCGACCATCAACGGAAGCCTGTATCTGTTGGGCAGCGCGAGCGGCGGAACGCAGAACCTCATCGCCACGCGAATGTCCAACCCGTGCACGGTCAGCGGCTCCTTCTCGACGATCTCCACTCCCACATACGACTGGGAGCGCTCAGGCAGGACGGTCAACGAGGGCCCCGAGATACTCCAGCGGGGCAGCCGCACCTTCCTGATCTACTCGGCGAGCGGCTGCTGGACGCCCGACTACAAGCTCGGGCAACTGGAGTTGACCGGCTCCAACCCCCTGTCCGCCTCCTCCTGGACGAAGAGGTCCACGCCCGTCTTCCAGCGCAACGACGCGAACGGGCTCTACGGGCCGGGGCACAACGGCTTCTTCAACTCGCTGGACGGCACCGAGAGCCAGATCGTCCACCACGCCAACGACAGCGCGGGCGAAGGCTGCGACAACGGCCGGACGACGCGTGCGCGGAAGTTCACCTGGAACGCATCAATCAGGCCACCGGCGACGTCGCCGACTGCTCAACGGCCGACGGAGCAGACGTACGCCAGTGGTCGTGTGCGGCTTCCGCCGTAGTGGGGCGCGCTCAGGCCGGGTTGACGGGCTCACGCTCGGGGCGGGCCCGTTCCGTGAATCGGCGAGGCACCCAGTGACACGACGGGGCCGTAAGCGTGGATCGTTTCGGCCGTTCCCCCCTGGCATTCAACGGGACCGATCGCAGAGTGAAGTCCACCTGGAAAGCGGCACCGGTTTTGCGGCTGCCCCTTCGGGTTTCACTGCCCTTGCGCTCACACGCGCAGGAATCGGCCGGCCCGTCCCGTGCCGGGACCCTGGTCGCGCTTCGTCAGGTTCTGGATCTGCCGGTCGTCACGCGCGGTTGTCGCCGGGCCAACCGTTCGCCTGGAGAGCAGCCGCACGCTGGTCGAGCCTGCGCACCGCGATTGCCCCCCACTGAAGGCTCTCCCGTTCGAACGACATCCCGCGCAGCAGGGTGAGGTAGGGGCCGATGCGCTCGGCCTCGGCGAAGTAGGCCTCCTCGGAGCGTCCGTCGAGCAGGCGCTGCCGGAGCCGCTCATAGCGGGCCAGCTTGTCGGTTGCCCACTCCATGCGCTCGGTGACGGCCTTGCGGACCGCGTGGATGTCGCCCGCGTCCAGGCACTGCACCTTGACCATCAACTCGTCCCGGACTACCGCCGGCTTGTCCAAAGGTTCGGCCGTGTAGGCGTGTACGGCCTCACGCCCGGCCTCGGTCAGGGAGAACAGCCGCTTGTTGGGGCGGCGCTCCTGCTCGACGACGCGGGCCGTGACAAGCCCTTCGGCTTCCATGCGTTCCAGCTCCCGGTAGAGCTGCTGAGGTGTCGACATCCAGAAGTTGGCGACCGACGCGTCGAATCCCTTCGCGAGGTCGTACCCGGACGCCTCACCCTCCAGCAGCGCAGCCATCACCGCGTTCCGCAAAACCATGAACAGAACCTAGCAGCTCTGAGACTACTCAACTAGGTGACTTATGACGCTCCCGCCCCTGTGGACAAGGATTGACCACACATCTACTATCTAAGTAGATTATTCAAATAGTTGACTATGAAAGGCGGATCATGCACCCGTTCCGCGAAGCCATGA
Source organism: Streptomyces sp. AK08-02 (assembly GCF_033795085.1). Lineage (NCBI taxonomy): Bacteria > Bacillati > Actinomycetota > Actinomycetes > Kitasatosporales > Streptomycetaceae > Streptomyces > Streptomyces sp. AK08-02. The sequence goes on along the minus strand of NZ_JARAZV010000026.1, from coordinate 108,985 downwards.
AGAGCGGTGACCTGGATGCCGTGGCCGACCTGCCGGCCGACGACGTCGTCTTCACCAGTCCGATCGCCTTCAAGCCGCACCCGAGCAAGGCGATGACCGCCGCGTTCCTGCGTCGCCGGCAAGAAGCTCCAGGGCTGCGACTTCCTGCACTTCGACGAGAACGGCGGGATCGAGGACCTCACAGTGATGGTGCCCCCGCTCTCCGCCACCCAGGCGCCGGCCGAGGCCATGGGCACCCAGTTCGAGCAGATCGCACGAGAGACCGCCGAACAGTGACCGCGAACGCACTGCACCTCAGTGACACAAGGACCGGGGACCATGCCACAAGCCTTTGACGCGGAAACCGGTCCGGACGGAAGCCCTCTTCCACGACATGGAACGCATCGGTCCGGCGGAGACCGCGAGAGGGACGCGCCTGCCCCCCGCAGGTGGCGGCGGCGGCCACTCGCGGTCTGTGTCGGCACTTTCACCCTTCTGGCGTGCGTCACGGCCTCAGTCGCCGCGGCCCACCATCGGACGGGGCAGCCGTTGCCCCCGCTCTGCCCGCCCTCGCAGGCCGCAGGCATTCACGAGTCGACGCCGACCCCCCAGCGGAGCCCTGTCGGCACCCCCGCGGCCAGCCCGTCCTGTGACGCGACGGTCCCCGACCGCGCCCCGGCCCCTACGCCCGAACCAGCGCCAGTACCAGTACCAGAGGCGGGCCCTCGCGGAGCCTGAGCATCCTGCCCACCGCGGTCTCCTCAGCCGTCCTCCGGAACCTGGCATCCCGACAAGGCAGCTTCTGTGCGTGTGGAGGGGGCATCCCACCGCCGTGGTCCCCTCACCAGAGGGACGTCATACCGCTCGACGACCTCTGGCAGGCGACTCCCCCACCGGGTCGGTGCTCCCTCCATGTCGTCGACTCGGTGCCGGCGAGCAGATACGTGCCGAGGCCGCCGAGCGCGACCACGGCTGTCACGCCGCCGACGCCGACGCCGACGAGGAACTTGCTGCGCTGTTTCGCGTACTCCTGGTGTCCATGGCGAGCATGCGGCTCTACCCATCGCTCGCGGGCCCGGGCGCGCGCCTCGGCCGAACTGTCAGGGCCGTCGGCTGACGCTGACTCCCGCCGGGCACGAGCTCGCCACGCTGCTGGAACCCGTGGTGCGCCACATCGACCGGGCGGTGGGCGAACTGGGCGGATCCGTGGATCCGCGGCACGGCCACGTGCGCTTCGGTTTCCTGAGGTCCATGGGCGACGAGGTCGTCCCCACGATGATCAGCGCCTTCGGCGCGCGGGAGCCGGAAATCGCGTTCACCGTCCTGAAGGAGGGCAGCAACGCGGACCTGGTGGCCGCACTGCGGGCCGGTGACGTCATGAAGCCCGAGTAGTCGCTACTCGACCAGGCTCTGGGTGCCGACCACCGAGATCAGGTCCAGCTTGTCGGCGGCCCGGGTGCCCGGCTCGGCCGAGTAGACGAGCATGTACAGGCCGCTCTCCTCCAGCCGGAGCAGGTCGCAGTCCAGCGTGAGCAGGCCCACCTGCGGATGCTCGATCGTCTTGTGCCAGGCCTCGAGCCGTCCCACGGCGCCCACGTCCCACAGCTCGGCAAACCGTTCACTGTTGGCACGCAACTCCGCGATCAGGCGCCGTAGTTGGCGGTCCGCCGGGTACCGGCACGCAGTCCTCCGCAGCTGGGAGACCGGGCCGACCTCGCAGGCACTCCGTTCCTCGGGCGAATGCCGCACCCTGGTCGGCACACCCATGAAGTTGCACCACGCGTCGTTGCGTTCCAGGTCACGCAGGCCGGACGGGTCGCCCATCAGCGCCGCGTACATCGGGTTGGCCAGCAGCAGCGTCATGGCCGCGTCGGAGACCGCGACGGGTGCGTCGACGAGAACGTCCAGCAGCCGCTGGACGTTGGGCGTGATATGCCCGGGCACCATGTCGGGACCGGGCGCGATCAGCCCCGCCAGCCCGAACAGGTAGGCCCGCTCGTCCCCCGACAGCCGCAGCCCACGGGCCAGCGCCCCGACGACCTGCCCGGAGGGGTTGGCCCCCGGCCCTGTTCGAGGCGGGTGACGTAGTCGACCGAGATCCCGGCCAGCAGGGCCAGCTCCTCGCGCCGCAGACCGGCCGCGCGCCGAAGGCCACCGGAAGGCAGGCCCGCCGCGTGCGGGGCAACCCGGTCGCGCCATCGCCGCAGCACCTGTCCGAGTTCCGTCGCCGTCATGGTCCCCAGTGAACACCGCCGGCCCCGCATGTGCCTGGTACTCGCAGTCCCAGGAAGAAGGGTCTCCCGGCTGATCGTGCCACCGCTCCGCAGTCTGGACGCATGACGACAACACTGATCACCGGAGCCAACAAGGGCCTCGGCCACGAGACCGCCCGTCAGCTCATCGCCGCAGGCCATACGGTCTACGTGGGTGCCCGCGACGCCGAGCGCGGACGCCGGGCCGCAGAGGAGCTGGGCGCGCGGTTCGTCCTCCTCGATGTCACCGACGACGCCACGGTCGAGGCCGCGGCCAAGACCGTCGAGGCCGACGGCGGCCTCGACGTACTCATCAACAACGCCGGAATCGCGAGCAGGGCCGACGCCCACAGTGTGCCCACCGCCGCGACCCTGACCGCCGACGAGATGCGGAACACCTTCGAGACGAACGTCTTCGGCGTCGTCCGCGTCACCCACGCCTTCCTGCCCCTGCTGCAGCGCTCGGCCGCACCGGTCGTGGTCAACATCAGCGGCGGCCTCGCCTCGCTGAGCAACCTCTCCGACCCAGGGCATCCCACGCACTTCTACCCGGGCGTCGCCTACCCGGCTTCCAAGACCGCGGTCAACATGCTCACCGTGCAGTACGCGAAGGCGTTCCCGGACATACGGATCAACTCCGTCGAGCCCGGCTTCATCAGGACGGACCTCAACGACAACACGGGCACGTACCCCGTCGAGCAGGGCGCCGAGATCATCGTCCGCATGGCGCAGATCGGTCCCGACGGCCCGACCGGGGGCTACTTCGACGCCGACGGTCCGCTGCCCTGGTGAGTCACAACAGCACCAGCCGGGGCGCCACTGCGCGCGGCGCCCCGGCCTCCCGGGCCAACTCCCGTGCACTGCCGAGCAGTCCGCCCAGGACGACGGCCCGGCGCGGGTGCCGATGACGCGAGTGTTCGACGGTGGACCCGATCCCGCTCCGCATCCGTCGGCAGCGCCGGGCGCCGCGGTCAGCGCCCCCTGACCGGCCGCCGCTTCGGCCGGCAGCAAGCCCCGGGCCGACCCCACCGCAGGACGCCCGGCGCGGCGCCACTCTGCCGGCGAACGCCTCGAACACCGACGATCCGCACCACGGGGGCCGCGTTCCCTCGTCGGCGAGCGCGAGGCCGGCCTTGACTACGCCGATCGGCCCGGAGATCGCGATGACGGGCGGTTCGGCGCTCACAGGAAGGTGCCCTGGGCGGAGGCGGGGAGAAACCCACGCGCACCCGGCCGAGTTCGTATCTAGGATTTCGGCGCGTCGTTGGTGTGGTAGATCTTGCTGACAATGGTCCACGTGCCATCGACTTTCAGAAGATTGAAGTAGTCGGTGAAGCACAGGCCGGAGACGTCGTTGGTATCGACACGTGCGTTGGCCGCAGTGCCGGTGACGTTGATGTAGGCGATCACGGCGCGGCCTTCCGGTGAGGGTCGGAAATCCCTGTCGATCCCCTCGTAGAGGGCCGTGATCGCACCGCCGGAGAGCTTTCCGTTCTCCACGCCGAAAATCGTCGCCTCTTCGGCGAACGCGGGCTTCATGATGGCGCTGTCGGCCTTGGCGACGCCCTGGTTGTACTTTTCCAGCACTTCGGTGATGGCGATGTGGTCAGCGACATAGGTCGGTTTCGACATGGTGTGTCTCCGGTCTGAGGTTGGGGCGCGCTCTTGCGCCGGGTTGGTCGAGACGTGGGTCAGGCCGCGTCGGTGGCCACTTGGCCAAAACCCGAACCGGGGCTTGTTCCGGTTGTTGAGCAACCAGCCCATGAACAGCTGGGGTACCTGCCGATTCACGGCTGGGACGCGCCGCAGAGTCCCGGCGGAGTCAGGTGGCGAACACTTGGGAGTCGTCGGCGAACGCCTTGAACTCCAGGGCGTTGCCGGCCGGGTCGAGCAGGAACATCGTCCATTGCTCGCCGGCTTCGCCTGCGAAGCGCACGTAGGGCTCGATGACGAATTCGGTTTCAGCGGCGCGTAGTTGGTCGGCGAGCCGGTGGAAGGCGTCGATGGTCAGGATCAGCCCGAAGTGCGGTACGGGGACGTCGTGGCCGTCGACCGGGTTGTGTATCTGTTCGGTACGGGCCGGGGCGAGGTGGGTGACGAACTGGTGGCCGTGCAGGTTCCAGTCCACCCAGGTGTCGGCGCTACGGCCCTGCTCCAGGCCGAGCGCCTCGCCGTAGAAGCGGCGGGCGGCGTCCAGGTCGTCGACCGGGACAGCGAGGTGGAAGCGGGGAATGGGGGAAGCGAGACGGGTCATGGGCCTGGGTTTCCTTCCGTACGGCGTGGGAGTGCCTGGCGCCTACCGGTTCTGGCGGGCGGGGGAAATGCAGCGACGCGGTTGCGGAGATGTCAGCGCTTGCGGCGCTCGACGACATAGGCGTACGGGTCGGGCCAGGTCGGCTCGGCGTCGAGCGCGAGGGCGGCGTGCTGGGGCCAGTAGGGGTTGCGTAGGAGTTCACGGCCGAGGAGGACCGCGTCGGCCTGCCCGCTGGTGAGGATGTCCTCGGCCTGCTGCGGCTCGGTGATGATGCCGACGGCGCCGGTGGGGATGCCGGTGGCCTGGCGGGCCTGGGCGGCGAAGGGCACCTGGTAGTTGGGTCCGGCGACGATCCTGGCGTCGGGGACCATGCCGCCGGTGGACACGTCGAGCAGGTCGACGCCGTGGGCGTGCAGCTCCTTGGCGAGGCGGACGGTGTCGTCCCCGGTCCAGCCCTCGCGCTGGTCCTCGGGATTCTCGGTCAGCCAGTCGGTGGCCGAGGTGCGGAAGAAGACCGGCAGATCCTCGGGCCACACGGCGCGGACGGCGTCGACGACCTCCAGGGCGAAGCGGAGCCGGTTCTCGAAGCTGCCGCCGTAGGCGTCGGTGCGGTGGTTGGCGGCCGGGGAGAGGAAGGAGTTGATCAGGAAGCCGTGGGCGCCGTGCACCTCGACGACCTGGAAGCCGGCGGCCAGTGCGCGCCGAGCGGAGTCCGCGAAGTCCCGGACGAGCTGCTGGATCTCCTCCACGGTCAGCTCATGAGGAACAGCCAGTCCGCCGAACGCGATGGAGCTGGGGGCGACGGGCTGCCAGCCGCCCTCGGCCTCGGGCACGTACCGGTCGGAGAGCCAGGGCTTGTCCATCGACGTCTTGCGGCCGGCGTGGGCGAGCTGGATGGCCGGGACGGCGCCGTGCGCCTTGATGGCCTCGACGATGCGGGTGAACGCCTCCTGCTGGCGGTCGTTCCACAGACCCAGGTCCCAGGGGGTGATGCGTCCGTCCGGGCGCACGCCGGTGGCCTCGACCATGACCAGGCCCGCGCCGCCGGCGGCGCGGGAGGCCAGGTGGGTGAGGTGGAAGTCGGTCGGCACACCGGTGTCCGGGCCTTCGGAGGCGGCGGAGTACATGCACATCGGGGACATCCACACCCGGTTGGGTATCCGAAGGGAACGCAGGGTGAGGGGCGTGAACAGGGAACTCATGCGGGTGGTACTTCTTTCGTGGTCGGTGGTCGGTGGTCGGTGATCGGTGTCATCGGACGGGTCGGCTGCCGTCCGGTGTCAGGCGATGACCGTGTGGATGCCTGCGAAGGCTGCACGGACTGGGGCGTAGGCCGCTTGAAGGACTCGCCCAAGACGCCGTGGAGATGCGAGGGCGGGCAGGACGCCGGGCTCAGGCGAGGCGGGCGACCGCGTCCGCGACGGGGGTCTCGCCGGAGGTCAGCTCGACGATGACGCGGCTGAGGGCGGGCTCGTGCAGGGCGGCGTCGATGAACGCGGCGACATCCTCGCGGTGTACGTCGCCGTACTCGACGGCGGGCCCGGCGGTGACCCGGCCGCTGCCGGCGGTGTCCAGCAGGGTTCCGGGACGGACGATCAGCCAGTCGAGATCGGTGCGCGCCAGGTACACGTCGGCGCTCTTCTTGACCTTGATGTAGTGCTCGAAGCCCTCACCGCCCTCGCCGCCGCGCAGCGCGTCGGGAAAGACCGAGACGAGGACGAACCGTGTCACCCCGGCGGCGGCAGCCGCGTCGGCTGCCTTCTCCAGGCCTTTGCCGTCGATGAGCGTGGTCTTGTCCATGCCGGTTCCGTGGGCGCCGGCCGAGAACACCACCGCGTCGTGCCCGGCGAGCTTGCCTGCCAGCTCCTCGACAGAGTCGGCGATCAGATCGCCGGTCACAGGCGTCGCACCGGCCGCGCGGATCGTGTCGGCCTGGGCCGGGCCGCGGTGCATGCCGGTCACCTCGTCGCCTCGCTCGGTCAGCAGGGCGGCGAGCCTCCTGCCGACACCTCCGGCGGCACCGATCTGGAACACCTTCACGGGAATCGTCTCCTTCCTGGCCGGATGCCCGGTCTCACCACTTGTCCTAATGTTGACATTGGGACAATGACGGAATGTTAACATCAGGACATGGAGAAGAGTCAACCCACAGGAGATCGATCGGTGGCCCCTGCCCGCCGCCGCGGACTGGCCGACGAGGTCGCCGACCGGATCCGGGAGGCGATCTTCAGCGGTGCATACGCACCCGGGGCACCACTGCGAGAGGTCGAACTCTCCGGCGTACTGCAGGTCAGCCGGGGGCCGGTGCGTGAGGCTCTGCGCGTACTGGAGCGCGAGGGGCTCGTGCACTGCGCCTGGCACCGCGGAACGCTGGTCACGACACTGTCCGCCGAGGATGTCGCCGAACTCGACAGCCTGCGCGGCGCGCTCGAGGACCTCGCCGTCCAGCAGGTCATCGCGTACGCCTCGGAGGAGGACCTCGCCGCCATCGAGAAGGCAGCCGGCGCGATGGACCGCACGACGGACCCGCACGCCATGGTCCGTCTGGACATCGCCTTCCATGACGCCGTGTTCGCCGCCACCGGCCACCAGCGTCTCGTCGCGGCCTGGGAGACCATCCGCTGCCAGGTCCACCTGTTCCTGCTGACCCGCATCGGCCTCAGCACCGAGGGCTACCTCGGCTGCATCCCCCAGGAGCACCACGCACTGGCCGCCGCACTGCGCGCTCGCGCCCCCCAGGCCGCCCTCCCCCTCTTCGCCGCCCACCGCCGCCACGCGGTGGACGTCGTCACCGGCACGCCGAGCCACCAGGCCTGACGACCGGTCCGCCGGAATCTGCAGCGGTGGGCGGGGATGCCGGACAGGGGCCGCGCCAGCCCTCGCCGACCTCCTGGCCAGCTGTACGCGCGACTGGCCGCCGGCTACCTGCACGCGATGATGTTCTACCGCTCCGACTCCGGCGCCGTGCTCACCGATGCGACCGCGGAGGTCGACGTCTTTGACGATCAGGCGGTACCTGGCTGCCGCCTGCCGCATCGATGGCTCACCAACGGTGGCCGCCAACCGTCCACACTCGACGTCGTCGGGGCGCAGTGGACTCCGCCGGCCGGGCCGAACGGTGCCGGCTGGCTCACAGCAGATACAGATGGCCTGGACCTACAAGTACGGCAGATCACGGCTCCCATGCTCGACGGTGACTCCGCCGTGTTCACCGAGATGGCGGGCACCGAGGCAGATGGCGCGTTACTGGTTCGTCCCGACGGGTTCGTCGCATGGCGATCGTGCAGCCTCCCCGTAGATCCGAGCGACATCGTCCGCTCCGCCGTCCGCACGCTACTCGGATACACCTGAGTGCTCAGCCAGGTGCGTGGCGCGAACAGCATGCGCGGTCCCGGGTCGAGCGGCGAACGGCGAACGGCGAACGGGAACACGCTTGTTGGCAGCGGACCGAGGTGTCGCTTGTCGACGCCGTGACTCCCGGCGCCCGGCGGATCGCCTCGCCGTAAGCCCGCGAGCCGTTCGCGGCAGACGACCACGACGCCGACATACGCGTGCAGCCATCGCTCAAGTGCGTGAGCCCTGTGGTCAGGCAGTACGCCGATCCCTTCGCCGACCGACGGCGTCCCGCCAGATGGGGCGGGCGATCAAGGAGTCGGGATCCGCAGATCGGTGACGCCGACTCCGCCCCACCGGGTGTTCAACTCGCCTCAGCAGGGCGCCTCATGGACCGTCGAGACAGTGCGAGCCGGAAGTTGGCCATGCCCGCGTCGAACCTCCTGGCCGGTTCGTAGCCACTGGATTCGCCGTCCAACAGCGCGGCCAGTACCGCATGCCTCAGAGCCATGGTCGTCGACCTCCTTGTCCATAGCACGCCGTTGGGCCCGTGCAGAGCGTCGGCGGGGCGTCGACCCTCATACTCTACTCAACTTAGCGATTACTCAACTTATTGAGTACTATGGTTTGTGCGGCACACCCCCGGAGCTCCTCGCGACTCGGGCCCGCCGTAGAGAGCCCGGCTCGCCAGCGCCGGACGCCACGCCACCGTGAGAGGACTGCCATGAACCCCAACAACGGCTTCCAGGGCGCCTATACGCCTGTCGCCGAGGAGGTCACCTCCTTCGACCTCCCGGTCACCGGCACCATCCCCGCCGAGCTCAACGGCCGCTACCTGCGCAACGGCCCCAACCCCCTGAACCTCGACGAGCCCCGGCTCCACCTGTTCACCGGAACCGGCATGGTGCACGGCGTACGACTGCGCGAGGGCAAGGCCGAGTGGTACCGCAACCGCTGGGTGCGCTCGGCGCACGTCGCCGAGGCACTCGGCGAACAGCCTCGCCCCGGCGCCTCCATGCGCCGCGTGGACACCGGCCCCAACACCCACGTCATCGGCCACGCCAACCGCACCTTCGCCCTGGTCGAGGCCGGCTCCCGGCCCTACGAACTCACCTACGACCTGGACACCGTGGGAGCCTGCGACTTCGACGGGACCCTGCGCGACGGCTTCGTCGCCCACCCCAAGCTGGACCCCACCACCGGAGAACTGCACGCCGTCACCTACGTCCTCGGCGGCGACACGCTGACCTACCTGGTCGTCTCCCCACTCGGCAAGGTCGTGCGCAGCGTGGCCATCTCCGCTCCGCACGCGCCGATGATGCACGACTTCGCGCTGACCCAGAGGTACGCCGTGCTGTACGACCTCCCGGTCACCTTCAGCCGGGCTGCCGCGGATTCCGGCAAGGCGTTCCCGATGAACTGGAACGAGGCCCGCGGCAGCCGCATCGGCCTGTTGCCCCGCAGCGGCACCGAGGTGCGCTGGTTCGATGTCAATCCGTGCTGGGTCTTCCACACACTCAACGCCTACGACCAGGGCGACACGGTCGTGGTCGACGTCGTGCGCTACCCGCAGATGTTCGCGGGGGCCGAGCTGATGGGCAACAGCCTTCCGACGCTCGACCGCTGGGTCATAGACACGGTCTCCGGGAGGGTCACCGAGACGCGCCTCGACGACCACCCACAGGAGTTCCCCGTGGTCAGTCCGGCCGTCGTCACCGGCACCTATCGCTACGGATACTCTGCGGTCACCCCGGACCTGATCCGCTACGCGGGCCCGGTCGGCACGCTGGACGGCCTGCCCGTCGACGCGTTCAGCGACTCACTGATCAAGCACGACCTCCACCGGCAGACCGCCACGGTCCGCGACTTCGGCACCGGCCACTACACAAGTGAGGCGTACTTCGTGCCCGCGCAGAACGCGCGGACGGAAGACGAAGACGACGGCTACGTCCTCGCCTACGTCTTCGACCCCGAGCGCGGTGCCACCGACCTGGTGATCCTCTCCGGGCAGGACTTCACCGGCGCCCCGATCGCCACAGTGCACCTGCCGACGCGCGTACCGCTCGGCTTCCACGGCAGCTGGATACCCGACCCCGCCTGACAGCCCGAATGCTCCTGAGCACCTCCCGCTCGGCGTGCGCGTACATTCCCGGGTGAACCGTCCGACCTTGAACCCCGCCGGCTCTGTCCATCATGACGACAGCTTCTCGGCGGCGTAGGTGGCCCGGTCGCCCGCAGCGAGCCGTTGCCAAACGACGGCGACGTCAGTGTGGATGCCCAGGGTGCGAGCGAGGACCGTGGCGGGTAACTCGGTGGCGAGTTGGAAGAGCGCGGTGCTGCGGGCCTGGTTGGGCCGGATTCCGAGCCGGTTCAGCCGCTGGGTCAGCTGTGTGGCGCTGATCGGGCGTCCAGGCCGGCCGCCGGGGAAGAGCCACGGGGACGGGACCAGGGCGCCCATGGCCGCGTAACCCTTGCGGTTCGCGGCGACGGTGCGGGTCGGCCGGGCGACGGGTCGGGCGGCCGGACGGGAGCATCGCCGAGGTGGAGACGTACTGCCTGGGCGCCGATCTCGACGTCCTCGACGGTCAACCGGCTGATCGCTGATGCCCTTTGGGCACAGAGGAGGAGAAGCAGTCCTGCCAGGCGGTCTTCGGGCTTGAGGTGGTCGTCGTGCGGGTCTCCAGGATGGGGTCGTCGTGGCTGTAGAGCTGGGACGCGATCGCCTCGTACCCCGGTTTGTGGATCAGCGCGTGAAAATGCGCCGGCCGGAAGGGAGGGAGGTCGAGCGCGGTCAGGAGATCGCACACGGGCCCGTCCACCGGCCGTCTCGGCAAGTACCGCCACGGTCAGCTGCTCTTCGTCCTGGATGATCACGTCGGTGTCCCCTCGTGACGGTCGACTGCCGACACACGGCAAGCACTGCCCCGCGAGTATCCGAAGACCGTCCGGTCCGCACAAAGCCCCTGTCCATCCAGTGAACATCGAGGCGCCGCAGCCCGGACAGGAGGGGTGCGCCCACCATGGGCGGGGATGGCGTCCCCTGTAGCACAACACCGTGACCCAGATTCACGGTCCACCGCAACGGCGACTCCGGGCCACCGTGTTCGTCACGGCTCGACCAGTGCCGGCAGGTCCGGGACCAATTCCGGGCCGAGATCCCTCAGACGCTTGTGGTCCGGACCCGGCTGCGGCCCCGGCCGGCCTCGTCCGACAAGAGCCGCACCGTCTCGCCAGGTGAGACCACGCAACTCAGGCCTGGGGCTCCGGAGCCGGCCCGCTGGTCCCCCTGACCACCAGTTCCGGGTCCAGCACAGCCTCCCTCGGCGCCACGCCCCGGCCCTCCAGCCGCTCCACGGCGAAGCGCACCGCGTGCTCCGCCATGAGGACCGCGTCCTGGCGCACCGTGGTCAGCCCGATCGGCATCAGGTGGGACAGATGGCTGTCGTCGTACCCGACGACCGACACGTCCCCGGGGACTTCAACCCCTGCCCGCGTCAAGGACATCAACAGCCCCCACGCACAACGGTCGTTGCCCGCGAGGACCGCGGTCGGCAGGGCCTGTCCCCGACCGCGCTCCGCCAGAAGCGACTCCCCTGTCTCGATACCCGACAGTTCGGTGTGGTCACCGGGAATGACCCGCGCCTCGGACTCCAGCCCGTGGCGGCGCATCGCGGCCCGATAGGCACGTCGCCGCTCCGCCGACCCAGGGCCGCTGCCGCCGTCGATGTGCACGATCCGACGGTGCCCCAGCTCGACGAGATGGTCCATGGCCTGCCGCACCCCCTTGCCCTCGGCCGAGTGCACGAAGTCGACATTGGCGTGGGGCACTCGGCGACTGACCGACACGGTGACCGTGCGACGCCCCAGCTCGTCGAGGTACTCGGCCTCCGCGTCGGAGCCGAGCAGGATCACCGCCTCGCAACGGTGACCGAGCAGAGCTTCGACCGCCTTGGTCTCCTCCCGGCTGTGCGTGGCTGCGGAGAGCAGGACGTCGTAGCCGAGCCGTTCGGCCTCGGGGTAGATGCCCGCGATGAGGTCCAGGTGGAAGGTCTGGTGCACGGTGAACATCACGCCGAGCGTGCGGCTGCGGCCCCGGGCGAGCAGCCTGGCCGCGTTGTCGGGGTGGTAGCCCATCTCGTCGGCGACACGCAGGACGCGTTCACGGGTTTCCTGACTGGCCCCCGGCCGGCCACGGAAAATGATCGACACGAGCGCCCTGGACACACCTGCCTTCGCGGCTACGTCCGCCATCGTGGGCCGCTGCTTGGCTGACGCATCCACCGGTGAAAACCCCCTTCGACGCGCCCCACCCTATGGGCGGTCGCGAAATCTCCTGGCAACAAGCTATTGACATGACATTTGGACAGGGTCATCGTACTCACCTAGAGCGCGCTAGTAGAGCGCGAGAGTGAAACATCCCCCGAGGAACTCCCCCGGTACCTCCGGAGCGAAGGGAACCCAGCGATGCCGTTCGATGTACTGGCCATGGGCCGTGTGGGAGTGGATGTGTATCCGCTCCAGACGGGTGTGGGGCTGGCGGAGGTCACGTCGTTCGGCAAGTACCTCGGCGGCAGCCCCACCAACGTCGCCGTGGCCGCCGCCCGTTACGGACACTCCGCGGCCGTGGTCACCAAGACGGGCCGGGACCCGTTCGGGGACTTCGTGCGGTCGGCTCTTGAGGGTTACGGCGTCGACATCCGTTTCGTCGGTACGTCGGACATCGCGCCGACGCCGGTGACGTTCTGCGAGATCTTCCCGCCGGACGACTTCCCCCTGTACTTCTACCGGCTGCCGAAGGCTCCCGACCTGGACATCCGTCCGGAGGAGCTGGACCTCGCGGCCGTACGCGATACCCGGATCCTGTGGGTCACCGGCACCGGCCTGAGCGAGGAGCCGAGCCGCTCGGCGACCCTCGCGGCACTGGCGCACCGGGCGAAGGCGGGGCCGACGGTGTTCGACCTGGACTGGCGGCCGATGTTCTGGAGCAATCCGGCGGACGCCCGTACGTACTACGCCGAGGCTCTGCGCCACACCAGCGTCGCGGTGGGCAACCTCGACGAGTGCGAGGTGGCGACCGGTGAGCGTGAGCCGTACGCCGCTGCGAAGGCGCTGCTGGCGGCCGGCGTGGAGCTGGCCGTGGTCAAGCAGGGCCCGAAGGGTGTGCTGGCGGTGGGCCGTGACGGCTCGGCCGCCGAGTTCCCGCCGGTCCCGGTCGATGTCGTCAACGGGCTCGGCGCGGGTGACGCCTTCGGCGGCGCCCTGTGTCACGGGCTGCTGTCGGGCTGGGACACCCGCCGCACCGTCGCCTTCGCCAACGCCGCCGGCGCGATCGTGGCGGGCCGGCTGTCCTGCTCCGACGCGATGCCCACCGAGGCCGAGGTCGAGGCGAAGCTCCGCGAGGCGTCCATCGCCGCCTCCGCCGTCGAAGGAAAGGCGTGACGACGTGCTGTCCGACAACGTGAACCGGATCGTGGCAGCCCGGGTCGGCGACCCCGGTGCCATCGCGGTGGCCGCCGAACGCCGGGTGAGGGCCGCCTCGCCGTTCGGCGAGCACGGCAGGGCGATGATCATCGCCGCCGACCATCCGGCGCGCGGCGCCAATGGCGTGGGTGGCGACCCGAACGCCATGGCCGACCGCTTCGCACTCCTCGACCGCCTGTGCACCGCCCTGGAGCGGCCCGGCGTCACGGGTGTGCTCGGCACGGCCGACATCCTCGAAGACCTCCTCCTGCTCGGCGTCCTCGACGGCAAGAGCGTCTTCGGGTCGATGAACCGGGCCGGGCTGGCGGGTTCCGTCTTCGAGATCGACGACCGGTTCACCGGCTACGACGCGGCGACGATCGCCGCGATGGGCTTCGACGGCGGCAAGATGCTCACCCGGATCGCGCTCGACGACCCGGCGACACCGTCCGCGCTGGAGAACACGGCACGTGCCGTCAACGAGCTGAACGACCGTCAACTCATCGCGATGGTCGAGCCGTTCCTCAGTTCCTGGCAGGACGGGAAGGTCCGCAACGACCTCTCGACGGATGCTGTCGTCACGTCGGTCAGTATCGCTGCGGGGCTGGGCCGGCGTACCGCCCACACCTGGCTGAAGCTGCCGGTCGTGGACGACATGGAGCGCGTACTGTCCGCCTCCACGCTCCCCGCGCTGCTGCTGGGCGGGGAGGTCAAGGACGCCGCCGCCGCGTTCGCGTCCTGGGGCAGGGCACTCAAGCAGCCGACCGCGCAGGGCCTGGTCGTGGGCCGCTCCCTCCTCTACCCCTCCAACGGCGATGTCGCCGGGGCGGTCGACAAGGCGGTGAGCCTGCTGTGAGCGACACCAGCAAGTACCACCTCCCTGCGGGGAGTTCGGCCGACGGACCCTACGACCTCCTGGTCACGCCCGAGTCGGCGGGCTGGGGATACTCCGGCCTCAGGATCCTGACCCTGAAGCCGGGTGGGGCGCACGCCCTGTCCACCCGGGACTGCGAGTTCCTGGTCCTGCCGCTGACGGGCTCCTGCACCGTCACCACGGACGGCAGGGCCTTCGAACTCGCCGGGCGGACAGGCGTGTTCGCCTCCGCCACCGACTTCGCCTACCTCCCGGCCGAGTCGGAGGCCCTGATCAGCAGCGCGTCCGGTGGGACGTTCGCGCTGCCCGCAGCCCGTACCGGGCGGAGCTCACTCTCCGCCCGGTACGGCCCCAAAGAGAACGTCCCCGTCGAACTGCGCGGCGCCGGCGCCTGCTCCCGCCAGGTCAACAACTACTGCCTGCCCGGCACCTTCGAGGCCGAGCAGCTCCTCGTCTGCGAGGTCCTCACACCCGGCGGCAACTGGTCCTCCTACCCGCCCCACAAGCACGACGAGGCGCGTACGGACGAGGCAGGCAACCCGGTCGAGTCGGAGCTGGAGGAGATCTACTACTTCCAGGTCTCCGGCGACGGGAACGGCTTCGGCTACCAGCGGGTGTACGGAACCGAGGACCGGCCGATCGACGTGCTCGCCGAGATCCGCTCCGGCGACACCGTGCTGATCCCGCACGGCTGGCACGGCCCGTCGATCGCCGCACCCGGCTACGACCTCTACTACCTCAACGTCATGGCCGGCCCGGGACAGGACCGCGCCTGGCTGATCTGCGACGACCCCGCCCACGGCTGGGTGCGTTCCACCTGGCAGGCCCAGGACGTCGACGACCGGCTGCCCTTCGGAGAGAACCAATGACTACCGTCCGACTGACCACCGCGCAGGCCCTGGTCCGTTTCCTCGCGAACCAGTACAGCGAGCGCGACGGACAGGAGCAGCGGCTGATCCCGGGTGTGTGGGGCATCTTCGGGCACGGCAACGTGGCCGGCCTCGGCCAGGCGCTCCTCCAGGCCGCCGTCACCAGGGAGGCCGATCTCCCCTACTACCTGGCCCGCAACGAGCAGGGCATGGTCCACGCGTCCGTCGCCTACGCCAAGATGCGCGACCGGCTCGCGACCTTCGCCTGCTCCGCCTCCACCGGCCCCGGCTCCACCAACATGATCACCGGCGCGGCCCTGGCCACCACCAACCGCATCCCGGTCCTCCTGCTGCCGTCCGACATGTTCGCCACCCGCGCCGCCGACCCCGTCCTGCAGCAACTGGAGGACACCCGGGGCGGGGACGTCACCGTCAACGACACCTTCCGCGCCGTCTCCAAGTACTTCGACCGCATCTCCCGGCCCGAACAGCTCATCCCCGCCGCGCTCGCGACGATGCGGGTGCTCACCGACCCGGTGGAGACCGGCGCCGTCACCCTCGCCCTGCCGCAGGACGTGCAGGCGGAGGCGTACGACTGGCCGCTCGCGTTCTTCCGCCGCCGGGTGTGGCACATCGGCCGCCCGGTTCCGGAACCCCAGGCCGTGCAGCGGGCTGCCGCTCTTCTCCGCAACGCGAAGAAGCCGCTGATCGTGGCCGGCGGCGGAGCCGTCTACTCCGGTGCCGAGACCGCGCTGCGCGCCTTCGCCGAGGCCACCGGCATCCCGGTCGCCGACACCCACGCGGGCAAGGGCGCGGTGCCGTGGGACCACCCGTACGCCGTCGGCGGCCTCGGCTCGACCGGCTCGTACGCCGCCAACGAACTCGCCCGCGATGCCGACATCGTCCTCGGGATCGGCACCCGCTACTCCGACTTCACCACCGCCAGCCACACCGTCTTCGCCAACCCCGACGTCACCTTCGTCAACCTCAACGTCGCCCGCCTCGACGCCGTCAAGCACTCCGCGGAACCCCTCGTCGCGGACGCCCGCCTCGGCATCCAGGCGTTGGCGGGAGCGCTCACCGACTGGGAAGTCGACCAGGAGTACCGGGACCGGACACGCCAACTCGTCTCCCGTACAAGGGAGATCGAGGAGACCTGCTTCGCACCGGAGCGCAACACCGGCCGCCTCCCCGCCCAGACCCAGATCCTGGGCGCCCTCAACGACGTACTCGGCGACCGTGACGTCGTCATCAACGCGGCCGGCTCCATGCCCGGTGACCTCCAACAGCTGTGGCGGGCGAGGGATCCGAAGGCCTATCACGTCGAGTACGCCTACTCCTGCATGGGCTACGAGGTCGCCGCCGGCGTCGGCGCGAAGATGGCCGACCCGTCGCGCGAAGTCGTCGTCCTCGTCGGCGACGGCTCGTATCTGATGATGGCTCAGGAGATCGTGACCATGATCTCCGAAGGCCTGAAGGTCATCGTCGTCCTCGTCCAGAACCACGGCTTCGCCTCCATCGGAGCCCTCTCCGAATCGCTCGGCTCGCAGCGGTTCGGCACCAACTACCGCTACCGCAACGGCGATTCGGGACAGCTCGACGGAGATGTCCTCCCCGTCGACCTCGCCGCCAACGCCTCCAGCCTCGGCGCCGACGTCCTGCACGCCACCACCGTCGACGACTTCCGTACCGCGATGGAGAAGGCCAAGGCCGCCACCCGCACCACCGTCGTGCACGTCGAGACCGACCTTCACGGGCCGAACCCGCCCGGCCACGGCTGGTGGGACGTCCCCGTCGCCCAGACCTCCGCCCTGGACACCACCCGCGCCGCCTACCAGACCTACGCCGCCCACAAGCCCGGCCAGCGCCACTACCTGTAAGGACACCCCTCACGTGACAACCATCCAGCACTGGATCAACGGGTCCCCGGTCACCGCAGGCACCTCCACCACCGCGCCGGTGTTCAACCCCGCCACCGGCCAGGAGCAGGCGAGGGTCGTCCTCGGCGGCGCCACCCAGGTCGACGCCGCCGTCGTGGCCGCCACCGCCGCGTTCGAGACATGGTCGGAGTCCTCGCTCGCACAGCGCACCCAAGTGATGTTCGCCTTCCGCCAGTTGCTCGTGGAACACGAGGAGGAACTGGGCCGGATCATCTCCGCCGAGCACGGCAAGACGGTCGACGACGCGCGCGGCGAGATCACCCGCGGCCGGGAGGTCGTCGAGTTCGCGTGCGGGCTCGGAGACGTACTCAAGGGATCCTTCTCCGACCAGGTGTCGCGCGGCGTCGACGTGCACGACTTCCGCCAGCCGCTCGGAGTCGTCGCGGGCATCACACCCTTCAACTTCCCCGCGATGGTGCCCCTGTGGATGCACCCCATGGCCATCGCCACCGGCAACACCTTCATCCTCAAACCCAGCGAACGCGACCCCTCCGCCGCCAACTTCGTCGCCGGCCTGTACAAGAAGGCAGGCCTCCCCGACGGCGTCTTCAACATCATCCACGGCGGCAAGCCGGCCGTCGACGCGATCCTCACCCACCCCGGCATCGAAGCCGTCTCCTTCGTCGGGTCGACGCCGATCGCCAAGTACGTGCACGAGCAGGCCACTTCGCACGGCAAGCGCGTCCAGGCCCTCGGCGGCGCCAAGAACCACGCCGTCGTCCTGCCCGACGCCGACCTCGAATTCACCGCCAACCACATCACCGCCGGCGCCTACGGCTCCGCCGGCGAACGCTGCATGGCCGTCTCGGTCGCCGTGGCCGTCGGTGACGCCGCCGACCCCCTCATCGAGGTGCTGGAGCGCAAGGCCCGCGAGGTCAAGGTCGGCCCGGGCGATGTGCCCGGCACCGAGATGGGACCGCTCGTCACCAAGGCCTCGCAGGAGCGCGTCGAGAACGCCGTCGGGGTCGCCGCCACCCAGGGCGCGACGGTGGTCGTGGACGGGCGTGGGCTGAAGGTCGACGGCCACGAGGAGGGCTTCTTCACCGGACCGTCCCTGCTCGACCGGGTCACCACCGAGATGGACGCGTACAAGGAAGAGCTGTTCGGACCGGTCCTCGCCGTCGTCCGCGTCGACACCCTCGACGAGGCCATCGACCTCATCAACTCCAACCCGTACGGCAACGGCACCGCCCTGTTCACCAGCAGCGGCGAGGCCGCACGCCGGTTCCAGCGCCGGGTCAAGGTCGGCATGATCGGCATCAACGTCCCGGTACCGGTCCCCATGTCGTACTACTCCTTCGGCGGCTGGAAGGACTCCCTCATCGGAGACTCCCCCATCCACGGCCCCGAAGGCATCCGCTTCTACACCCGCCCCAAAGTCGTCACCACCCGCTGGCCCCAGCCCAAGCAGCAGCTCACCGCCGGGTTCGACTTCCCCACCTCAAGCTGAAGGGCCTACACCATGGCAACGACGCCATCCCTCCGTACCACCGTGGGCAACCTGTGCCTCGGCTCCGCGCCCGACTCCTGGGGCGTGTGGTTCCCCGAGGACGAGCACCAGGTCTCGCCCGCCCGCTTCCTCGACGAGCTGGCCGCGGCCGGCTACAAGTGGCTGGAGCTCGGCCCGTACGGTTACCTCCCCACCGACCCCCAGCGGCTGAAGGAGGAGCTCGACTCCCGCGGCCTTCAGGTGTCCGGTGGCACCGCGTTCGGCGCGCTGCACCGGCCGGAGGCGTGGGACGAGATGCTCGCTCATGTCCGCCAGGTCGCCACGCTCACGGCTGCCGCGGGCGCCCACCACCTCGTACTCATCCCGCCGATGTACCGGGAGGAGAAGACCGGCGCGTTCACCGAGTCGCCGGAACTGACCCCCGAGCAGTGGGCCGGCTTCGGCCGCGCCGCCGACCGGCTCGGCCGGCTCCTCCTCGACGAGTACGACGTACGGCTGGTCGTCCACCCGCACGCCGACAGCCACATCCAGACCCAGCCGGAGATCGAGCGGCTGCTCAACGAGTCCGACTCCCGGTACACCAACCTGTGCCTGGACACCGGACACGTGGCGTACGGCGGCGGCGACAACCTCGACCTGATCCGTCGGTTCGGCGAGCGCGTCGGATACGTCCACATCAAGCAGATGGACCCGGCCGTCCTCGCCCAGGTCGCCGCCGAGGACCTGTCCTTCGGGGAGGCCGTCAAGCGTGGGGTGTGCGTGACGCCGCCCGCCGGGGTGCCGAACCCCGCCGACGTCGTCGCCGAACTGAGCAGGCTCGACGCCGAGTTGTTCGTGATCGTCGAGCAGGACCTGTACCCGTGCGCGCCCGAGGTGCCGCTCCCCATCGCCGTACGCACCCGGGAGCATCTGGCCGAACACGGGCTCAGCGGGGCCCGACGTCCAGTGCTCGGACGGTAGTTCGCGCCCATGTGTGTCGGGGACGACACAGCACCGCCCACGGTGGCATGAGCCTGCCGCTCCTGTCCCTCTCCCTGTATTAGGACATGACCATGACTGTACGTGTAGGCGTCATCGGCGCCGGAATGATCGGCCAGGACCACATCCGGCGCCTGACCGAGGCCGTCACAGAGGCGCGGGTCTCCGCTGTGACCGACATCGACGCCGAGCGCGCCGCCGAGGTCGCCGCCCGGGTGGGCGCCGTCGCGCTGCCCACCGGTGCCGATCTGATCGTCTCCCCCGACGTGGACGCCGTCCTCGTCACCTCCTGGGGCCCGACCCACGCCGAGCATGTGCTCAACGCCATCGCGGCCGGCAAGCCCGTTTTCTGCGAGAAGCCCCTGGCCACCACCGCCGAGGACTGTCTGCGCGTCGTCGAGGCCGAGCGCGCCCACGGCCGTCGTCTGGTCCAGGTCGGCTTCATGCGCCGCTTCGATCCCGGCTACCGGCAGCTGAAGGACGTCCTGACCTCCGGGTCCCTCGGCGCGCCGCTGATCGTGCACTGCGCGCACCGCAACCCGACCGTCCCCGAGTCGTACACCTCCCCGATGGCCGCGCAGGACACCGCCGTGCACGAGATCGACGTACTGCGCTGGCTGCTGGACGACGAGATCGTCTCCGCCCAGGTGATCACTCCGCGCGCCACGAACAGGCGGTTCGAGCACCTGAAGGACCCGCAGATCATGCTCTTCGAGACCGCGAGCGGTGTCCGGATCGATCTGGAGGTGTTCGTCAACTGCCAGTACGGCTACGACATCCAGTGCGAGGTGGTCGGCGAGGACGGTCTCGGGCAGCTGCCCGACCCGGCAGCCGTCGCCGTCCGTACCGCCGGACAGCACAGCAGCGCCGTACCGCAGGACTGGAAGGCGCGCTTCGCCGAGGCCTTCGACACCGAGTTCCGTGAGTGGATCGCCGGCGTCGCGGCGGGTGCCGAGCCGACCGGGCCGTCAGCCTGGGACGGTTACGCGGCGACCGTCATCACCGACGCGGCCGTTCACTCCCTCCAGTCCGGCGGCGCCGTCGTCGCCGCCGACATGAAGCCCAGGCCCGCGCTCTACGGAGGTGCCGCGTGAAGATCGCCCTCGACCCGTACATGTTCCGCCACCTGCCGATCGACGGCATGGTGCGTACGGTGGCCGAACTCGGCTACGAGCACATCGAGTTGTCGCCGCGCGACGACTTCATGCCGTTCTTCCTGCATCCGCGCGCGGACGACGAGCGGATCGCCGAACTGAAGAACTCCCTGCGCACACACGGAGTTCGGCTCTCCTCGGTGCTGCCGCTGTACAAGTGGTCCTCACCCGACGAGACCGAGCGGCAAGCCGCCGTCCGCTACTGGAAGCGGATGATCGAGATCACCGCCGACCTCGAATGCCCGCTGATGAACTCCGAGTTCAACGGCCGCCCCGACCGCGCCGCCGAGAGCGAGGCCGCGTTCTGGCGCTCGCTGGAGGAGTTGCTGCCGCTGTTCGAACGGGAGGGCATCGCGCTGAACCTGGAGGCGCACCCGGACGACTTCTGCGAGGAGAACACCCCGGCGGTCGACCTGGTCCGCGCCGTCAACAAACCCTGGGTGAACTACCTGTACTGCGCCCCGCACTCCTTCCACCTCTCCGGCGCCTCGGAAGTCGGTGCGGACATCGCGGCGATGATGCGATACGCGGGCGACAAGCTCCAGCACGTACACATCGCCGACTCCTTCAACCACAAGGGCTCCTCGGGCCTGCGCTACATCCTCAACCCGCCCGGCACCACGGCCCGTATCCATCAGCACCTGGACATCGGCCAGGGCGAGGTCGACTGGAACGCCTTCTTCGGCACCCTGCGCGAACTGGACTTCGACGGTGTCGCCACCGCCTGCGTCTTCGCCTGGGAGGAACGGGCGCACGAATCCTCCGCCTTCATGCTCGACCGCATCCGCAAGGAACTCGCTTCCTGAGCGAAGCCTTCGCCGACCGATCCCGGTCAGCGGTGACGACCGGCGCCCTCACCATGCCCAGCGTCCCGCATGGTGCCGGAGCGACAGAGGACTACGCCGCCCTGCTGACGCCTCACGCCACCTGCACAGACTTTGTCGATACGTCCTGACAAGGTTATTGACATCACTGGTGGCCGGATCCATAGTTACGCCAACTAGAGCGCGCTAATAAAGCGCTCTAGTGAAGTGGCCGGGTGGTCCGCACCAAGACCACCGAGCACGACCCTCCGCCGCCGGACAGGCGCTCGCGGCCTCGCTCACCAGCCTCACGGCCCGAGGGCGCATCCGCTGATCGCGGTCGTCGACCCGCCGGCTCCGGTTATCACCGCGGGATCATCCCGCGCCCTCAGCCGGTGTCTGTCACACGCCGCGGACACCGGCCCGGCACATACCCGAAGCCGCTCCACACCGCCCGACACAAAACCATCCTTACCAGCACAGCGAGGTGCGAGGGACATGTACAGAAACCACCGAGCCGCCACTCTGGCCGCCGTCGCCATCACCGGGGCACTGCTCGCCACCGGCTGTTCCAGCAGTTCAGGCGGCAAGAAATCCGAGGAAGGCGGAGCCGCCGCCTCCGCGGGCAAGGCCGACACCCCTCGGATGACGGTCGCGATGATCACCCACGCCGCCCCCGGTGACACCTTCTGGGACCTGATCCGCAAGGGCGCCGAAGCCGCTGCCGCCAAGGACAACATCAAGCTGGTCTACGCCAGCGACCCGGACGCGGGCAACCAGGCCAACCTTGTGCAGAACGCGATCGCCCAGAAGGTCGACGGCATCGCGCTCACCGCGGCCAAGCCCGACGCCATGAAGGACGCCGTGGCCAAGGCCACCGCCGCGGGCATCCCCGTCGTCGGCTTCAACGCGGGCCTCGACGACTGGAAGAAGCTCGGCATGCTGGAGTACTTCGGCCAGGACGAGAACATCGCCGGCCAGGCCTTCGGCGAACGCCTCAACCAGCTCGGCGCCAAGCACGCCCTGTGCGTCGTCCAGGAACAGGGCCATGTCGCCCTCGAGGCCCGCTGCGCCGGCCTGAAGAAGGGCTTCACCGGCAAGACCGACAACCTCTACGTCAACGGCACCGACATGCCGTCCGTGAAGTCGACGATCACCGCGAAGCTCAACCAGGACAAGTCCATCGACGAGGTCATCACCCTCGGCGCCCCGTTCGCCCTGACCGCGATCCAGTCGGTGTCCGACGCCAACAGCAAGGCCAAGATCGCCACATTCGACCTCAACAAGGACCTGGTGACGGCCGTCCAGGCCGGCAGCATCCAGTTCGCCGTCGACCAGCAGCCCTACCTCCAGGGCTACCTCTCCGTCGACTCCCTGTGGCTCTACAGGACCAACGGCAACTTCAGCGGCGGCGGCACCGCACCCGTCCTCACCGGACCCGCCTTCATCACCAAGGAAAACGCCGACGCCGTGGCAACGTTCGCCGCGAAGGGCACTCGGTGATCCGGTCATGACTCAAGTAACGGCACCGGCGACGAGCTCCCCCTCGTCGCCGGCCTCGCCGGCCGCCCAGAAGGACGGCCGCACCGACAGACGGTCTCTGGGACGCAGGCTGCTGGCCCGTCCCGAGGTGGGTGCGCTGATCGCGGCAATCGGTGTGTATCTGTTCTTCTTCGCGGTGGCGCCTTCGTTCCGTGAGACCAGCGCCCTCGCGACCGTGCTCTACCAGGCGTCCGTGATGGGCATCATGGCGTTGCCGGTGGCCCTGCTGATGATCGGCGGGGAGTTCGACCTGTCCGCCGGTGTCGCGGTCACCACCTCCGCGCTGACCGCCGCGATCCTCAGCTTCCAGCTGTCGATGAACGTGTGGACCGGCGTCTTCGTCGCCCTGATCGTGTCCCTCGCCGTGGGCGCGTTCAACGGCTGGCTGCTGATCAAGACCGGACTGCCGAGCTTCCTGGTCACCCTGGGCTCGTTCCTGATCCTGCAGGGCGCCAACCTCGCCGTCACGAAGATCTTCACCGGGAACGTGGCGTCCGACTCGATCGCCGACATGGACGGCTTCGACCAGGCCAAGAAGGTCTTCGCCTCCGAGTTCTCCATCGGCGACGTCAGCTTCAAGATCACCATCGTGTACTGGCTGGTGTTCGCCGCGATCGCCACCTGGATCCTGCTGCGCACCAGGTTCGGCAACTGGATCTTCGCCGTCGGCGGCAGCAACGAGAGCGCCCGCGCGGTCGGTGTCCCGGTCAACTTCACGAAGATCGCCCTGTTCATGGGCGTCGGCGTGGGCGCCTGGTTCGTCGGCATGCACCTGCTGTTCTCGTTCAACACCGTCCAGTCCGGCCAGGGCGTCGGCAACGAGTTCCTCTACATCATCGCGGCCGTCATCGGCGGCTGCCTGCTGACCGGCGGCTACGGCTCGGCGATCGGCCCGGTCATCGGCGCCTTCATCTTCGGCATGGTCTCCCAGGGCATCGTCTACGCCAACTGGAACCCCGACTGGTTCAAGGCGTTCCTCGGCGTGATGCTCCTGGTCGCCGCCCTCGTCAATCTGTGGGTCCGCCGCCAGGCGACCCGGAGGTGAACTGATGACAACCAACGAAACCTCCCCGGGCGGCGTCTCGCCCAACGACACGCTCACCGACGAGAGTTCGCCGCGGGACGACTCGCCGAAGGACGGGCGGCCGATCGTCGAACTGCGCGACACCGGCAAGTCGTACGGCAACATCCGTGCCCTGCACGGCGTGAACCTCACCGTCCGCTCCGGCCAGGTCACCTGCGTCCTGGGCGACAACGGCGCCGGCAAGTCGACCCTGATCAAAATCATCTCCGGGCTGCACCAGCACACCGAGGGCGAACTCCTCATCGACGGCAGCCCCGTCCACTTCGCCACACCCCGTGAAGCCCTGGACGCCGGTATCGCCACCGTCTACCAGGACCTGGCGACCGTCCCGCTGATGCCGGTGTGGCGCAACTTCTTCCTCGGCTCCGAGATGACCAAGGGCCCCTGGCCCGTGCGCCGCCTCGACATCGAGAAGATGAAACGGACCGCGGACGCGGAACTGCGCAACATGGGCATCGTCCTGGACGACCTCGACCAGCCCATCGGCACCCTCTCCGGCGGCCAGCGCCAGTCCGTCGCCATCGCCCGCGCCGTCTACTTCGGCGCCCGCGTCCTCATCCTCGACGAGCCCACCGCCGCCCTGGGCGTCAAGCAGTCCGGTGTCGTGCTGAAGTACATCGCCGCAGCCCGCGACAAGGGTCTGGGCGTCATCTTCATCACCCACAACCCGCACCACGCCTACATGGTCGGCGACCACTTCAGCGTCCTGCGCCTGGGCACCATGGAACTGAGCGCCGCCCGCAGCGAGGTCAGTCTCGAAGAACTCACCAACCACATGGCCGGCGGCGCCGAACTCGCAGCACTCAAACACGAGTTGGCCCAAGTCCGAGGCGTCGACGTCGACGAACTCCCCGAGGCCGAAGACCTCGTCACGCCAGCCTCGGCCGCCGGTCAAAAGGCCTCCTGACTGCCCTCTGGCCGACTCCCCAAGCAGCAAGCCGTGGTGTCCATCTGCGTCCAGAGGGTGGGCACCACGGCTTGAGCACCTGCCGGGTTTCCGCGGCTGGGCGCGCTGGTGCCGGTGGCTGCCATCCCGTTGTCCTCCCTCATGGCCCGCCGTATCAAGGCACACTCACGGGGCGGTGCCGAAGGAATCCGCGTCGATCGTCTGTGGACGGGATACGAGGCGGCTGCACTCGTGGACCAGGCCCACCGCACCTGGACCCAGCCGGATTTCCTCATCCACACGGCTCGGATCGCCGATCCCGAGGTGTCGGCCTGCGCGCTCACACCGCGGCACGCGAACCACAGCGGACCTCATCCGTCCTCCCCGCTCCGGGCGGGACCGTGACGTCCTACCCGTGGAGAGCCGAAGGGGGCGACCCATGGCCGTGACGGCCTTCGCCCACGCCCGGCGGAGCGCCACCCGGACTTCCTGACGGCGGCGGCACCGGTCAGGGGCGTGGCACCGAGTACACGGCCGCGGGAGGCGCCGTCGTGCCCCGCACTTCGAGTGTCGGTGTCGCGAGGACGGTCTCACTCGGACGAGCAGGGTCCGTGATCCGGTCGAGGAGGTGCTGCGCGGCGCGGCGGCCGACGTCGTGGCTGGCGTTGTCGACCGTGGTGAGCCACAGATGACGTAGGCGCGAGAGGTACGTGTTGTCGTACCCGACGAGGGAAAGGTCCCGTGGCACCTGGAGCCCCGACTCCTCTGCCGCCGACAGGGCGCCCACGCACGCGATGTCGTTGAAGGCGAAGACGGCGCTCGGCCGCTCCGGGGCGCTCAGCAGCCGCACCATCGCCCGGTAGCCGCCCTCCTCCGTCAGATCGCCCTGCTCCACGGTCGCGAGACCGGCCAGTGCGTGTTCGCGCATGACCGTCTCGAAGCTGCGCCGGCGCAGCTCGCCGACGACGCCCTGTCCGGCGATGTGGGCGATACGGCGGTGCCCGAGGCCGATGAGGTGTTCGGTGGCGAGGCGGGCGCCCTGTTCGTCGTCGTTGGCGACGATGTCCACGCGGGGCAGCGCGGGTTCACGGGCACCCGCGACGACGGTGGGTATCTGTGCCGCCGCCGCGCGCAGCGCCTCGGAGGGCGGCAGTGTGCCGACGACGATCAGGCCGTCGACCCGCAGGTCCGTGAAGGTGCGGGTGAGGTCGTCGCCGAGGCGGCGGTTGAGATGACCGTCGGCCAGCAGCATGTGCAGACCGCTGTCGTGGAGGCGGGAGTTGAGGCCGTCGAGCAGTTCCACGAACCAGGGATTGCGCATGTCGTGCAGCAGTACGCCGACCGAGCGGGTGCGGCGCTCACTGAGACTGCGGGCGGCGACGTTGGGCCGGTAGCCGAGTTCCTCTACGGCGGCCAGCACGGCCTGGCGCCTCTCGGGGCGCACCTGGTCGGAGCCGCGCAGCACCAGGGAGACCAGCGATTTCGACACGCCGGCCCGTTCGGCCACGTCACGGATGGTCGGAGGTCTCATGGATGGACCGTTCCATACGATGGATTCGCTGTCAAAGGCCTCAGCACAAGCTCTTGACACGAGGAATTTTGGGTCTCAGGGTGATTGGAACATTTATGGACCGGTCCAAAGAAGGGCAGTCACAGTGACTTCGCTCGGTGTCGCCGTCGTGGGTTTCGGATGGATGGGGCGGGTACATACCCAGGCGTACGCCCGGATCCCGCACCACTTCCCGCAGCTGGCCCTGCGGCCACAACTCGTGACGGTCGCCGAGGAGGTGCCCGGCCGGGCCGAGGATGCCGCCGCGCAGTTCGGGTTCGCCTCGACGACCCGAGACTGGCGCGACATCATCGCCGACCCGCGCGTACAGGCGGTGAGCATCACCGCGCCGAACTTCCTGCACCGGGAGATCGGCGTCGCGATGGCCGAGGCGGGCAAGCACATCTGGATCGAGAAGCCGGTCGGCCTCACCACGGCCGACGCGAGCGCGGTCGCCGACGCGGTCGCCAAGGCGGGCGTGCAGGGCGCGGTCGGCTTCAACTACCGCAACGCGCCCGCCGTCGAGGCGGCCCGCAAGCTGATCGCCTCCGGCGAACTCGGGACGGTCACCCACGTACGCGTCCGCCTCTTCAGCGACTACGCGGCCCACCCGGACGGGGCCCTGACCTGGCGCTACGAACGGGAGCGCGGCGGCAGCGGCGTGCTGGGCGACCTCGCCTCGCACGGCGCCGACCTGGCCCGCTTCCTGCTGGGCGACATCGCCTCCCTGACCGCGGACACCGCCGTCTTCATTCCGGAGCGGGCCCGCCCGACCGGCGCCACCGCCGGCCACACGCTGGCCACCGGCGGCGAACTCGGCCCGGTCGAGAACGAGGACTACGTCAACTGCCTGCTGCGCTTCGCCTCCGGTGCCCGGGGGGTCCTGGAGGCCTGCCGGGTCTCGGTCGGCGAGCAGAACAACTACGGCTTCGAGGTGCACGGCACCAAGGGAGCGGTCTTCTGGGACTTCCGCCGCATGAACGAACTGGGCGTCAGCCGCGGCACGAGCTATCAGGACCAGCCCGTCAGCACCGTGTACGTCGGCCCCGGCGCCGGCGAGTACGCGGCCTTCCAGCCCGGCGCGGCCTCCAGCATGAGCTACGACGACCTGAAGGTCATCGAGGCGTACCGCTTCCTGCGCTCCGTCGCCGAGGGCAGGCCGTACGGCGCCACGCTGGACGACGCCGTGCACAGCGCGGCCGTGGTGGACGCCATGACGCGGTCCGTGGAGAGCGGAACGTGGGTGAACCTCGTATGAGCGCCCTGCGGATCGGTGTGATCGGCGCGGGCAACATGGGCGCCGACCATGTGACCACCCTGCACCGCCAGGTCTCCGGTGCCGATGTCGTGCTGGTCTCCGACATCGACAGGGAGCGCGCGGCCTCCGTCGCCGGTACGGTTCCCGGCTCGCGGGCCACCGACGACCCGTACGCGCTGATCGCGGACCCGGACGTGGACGCCGTCGTCATCGCCTCGCACGACTCCACCCACGCTGATCTGTCCGTGGCCGCCGTACGGGCCGGAAAGCCGGTGCTGTGCGAGAAGCCGCTCGCCCCGACCGTCGACGAATGCGTACGGGTCGTCCGGGAGGAGCGGCAGGCCGGCCGCGGGCTCATCTCCCTGGGCTTCATGCGCCGCTTCGACCCGGCATACGCCGAGCTGAAATCCGCCGTCTCCGCAGGGAGTTGCGGGGCTCCCCTGCTCGTGCACTGCGTCAGCCGGGGCGTGTCCTCCGCGCCCGGCTGCACCGACGAGTTCAGCGTCACCGGATCGGCCATCCACGAGTTCGACACCGTGCCGTGGCTGCTCAACTCGCCGATCACCGAGGTGAGCTGGCACATGGGGCGGGCCACCTCGGTGGTGGCCGGACTCCGCGATCCCCAACTGATGCTGCTGCGCACGGCCGACGGTGTCCTGACCACCGCCGAGGTGTTCCTCAACGCGGAGTACGGCTACGACGTCCGCTGCGAGGTGGCGGGCGAGCACGGCACGCTCGCCCTCACCGGCCAGGCACGGCTGGTGAGCGACTCGGCGCGCTCCCGGTCCACCGGATACCCGGCGGACTGGCGGCCCCGCTTCGCCGACGCCTACCGCCTGGAACTCCAGGCGTGGACCGACGCCGTGACCGCGGGCCACCCGACGCCGCTGGCCACCGCGTACGACGGACTGGTGGCCTCCGCCGTGGCCGAGGCCGTCATCGCGTCCATGAAGGACGGCGGCCGGACCGTCCCCGTCCAGGTCCCGGAGGTCTGACCGATGACCGCCTTCCCCACCACTCTGCCTCTCCCCCGCACCCCCGACCCGATGGACGCCCCCGCCCTGCGCTGGGGTGTCCTCGGAACCGGCTGGATCGCGGCGCGCTTCGTGGACTCCGTCCAGCGGCACACCCGCCAGCGGTTCACGGCCGTCGCCTCCCGCGACGCGGCCCGCGCCAAGGACTTCGCGAACCGCCATGGCATACCCGGCGCCTACGGTTCGTACGAGGACCTGGTCGCCGCCGAGGACGTCGACGTCGTGTACGTCGCCACCGAGCACACCGCCCATCTCGTCTGCGCCCGGCTGGCGTTGGAGGGCGGAAAGCACACACTGGTGGAGAAGCCGATCGGGCTGGACGCCGCCCAGGCGACCGAGATCTCCGAACTCGCCGCCGCCCGAGGCCTGTTCTGCGCCGAGGCGCTGTGGACCTTCTTTCTGCCCAAGTTCGACGTCGTCCGCCAGATCCTCGAATCGGGGGTCCTCGGCGACGTCCACACCGTCCTGGCCGACCTGGGCGAGCACTTCGGCCCGGGGCACCGCATCCTGCGCCCCGAGCTGGCCGGCGGGCCGTTGCTGGACCTCGGCACCTACCCCGTCTCACTGGCCACCTGGGTCCTGGGCGCACCGGCGCGGGTGCAGGCCTTTGGCCAGCCGCACCCCACGGGGGTGAACGGCCAGACATCCGCGATCCTCCACGACCCGCACGGCAACCAGGCCGTCGTCCACACCACCCTCTTCAGCGACACTCCCACCACCGCGACCATCGCGGGCACCCGGGCCACCCTCAGCCTGCCCGGCCCCTTCTACCAGCCCGGCGACCTCGTCCTCACCCCCGCGGGCGGTGGCACCCCGCTGATCCGCACCGAACCCCGCAGCGCCCACGACGCCCTGCACTTCGAGGCGGCCGAGGCGGCCCGGTGCATCGCCGCAGGCCTGCGGGAGAGCCCGTTGCGCCCGCTGCGCGAATCCGTCGTCACACTCCGGGCAATGGACGAGATCCGCAGACTGTGCGGCATCACGTTCCCCGTTCCGCCCGGCAGCGGGTAGGGGGACGGCGGGCAGCGTCATGGATCATCGAAAGCATGGAGAAGGGGAAGCCACGCCCTCACGTTCCGTCACGCCGGAATTCGACCGACTCGGCGGCCTCCTTCACGACTACCAGCATGCTGCGGGACCAGGCCGGACGAGGCTTCCGGCAAGGACAGGGCGGCTGGCCAACGCGAACTTCAGCTACTCCTACTGGCAGCCGGTCTCGCCCACGGTCGACCAGCCTTCGAGGAGTTCACGAGGGTTCGCCCGAACCAGCCCCAGCTGGTCACCTCCCGCCGTCCCCTTCCGGAGATCCCCGCAACCGCGTACGCCAGGAAGCGGCTGCACCTGCTTCGTCACGGCGGCAAGAAGTGGCTGGACGAAGACCGACACGGTCACATCGCGTGGAGACCCGCGGGTTCATGAAATTCATCTCGACGAAGTCGTTCATGCCGTTCGTCTACTACCGCGTGGCCCTCGGCATCGTGATCATCGCCCTGGTGGCGTCGGGCGCCCTGAGCCCGCACGCGGCCGAGTCGTCGAACTGACGTCCAGGGACCGGCGGTCACGGCGGACGATCATCCGACCGTGACCAACCACATACCGGACGAGTAGCCACTTGGTAGCGCAGTGTCAGTCCTTGCCCCTACGCTGGTGCGCATGTCCCCCGATTCCCTGGCCCCTGGTTCCGTGCGGTCTGCCGCTGTGCTGAACGAGCAGATCCGTGCGCTCTGGCTCCGCGCGGGCGGAACCCTCTCGGCCCAAGAGCGCGAGGAGTACGAGCTGTTGGTGGTCAAGTGGGCCGCGGCGATACGCGGCGAGATCATCGAGGCCGCCTGACCACAAGGTCCACGAGGGAAAGCAGGGCGCTCACCGGCGCCCCGCACCACTGATCCCCTACGTCTCCTCCCCCGCCCCTACCTGCCACGCAGCGTCACCGCCCGCCCGACACCCGCAGCACCGCGCCCGTCGTGTACGAGGCCTCCGGGGACATCAACCAGGCGATGGCAGCCGCGACTTCCCCGGCCAGCCCCGGCCTGCGGAGCGGAATCGCCGGGGCCGCTCGTGCCGCCCGGCCCGGGTCGCCCATCGTCGAGTGCATCTCGGTGTCGATGATGCCCGGGGCCACCGCGTTGACGCGGACGCCGTCAGGGCCGAGTTCCTTCGCCAGGCCCACGGTGAGCGCGTCGATCGCCGCCTTGGTCGCCGCGTAGTGCACATAGTCGCCAGGGCTGCCAAGAGTGGCGGCCGCCGAGGACACGTTCACGATGACGCCGGCTCCCCGCGCCGTCATGGAGAGCGCGGCCCGGCGCGAACAGAGCAGCGTCCCCAGCAGGTTGACCTCCACCACGCGCCGCAGATCGGCGGGGTCCGTGTCGGCGAGCCTGCCCAGCGGCCCTGTCACACCGGCGTTGTTCACCAGCCCCGTGACCGTCCCGAGCCGCTCCTCCACCGTGTCGAAAAGCCGGTCCACCTCCGCCTCGACCGAGGTGTCCACCTGAACCGTCACACACCGACGGCCCGCCTCCCGCACCCCCGCCGCGACCGACTCGGCCGCCCGCGCGTCCCGCACATAACCCACCGCGACATCATGACCGTCCGCCGCGAGCCGCAGACAGACCGCGGCACCGATACCCCGACTGCCCCCGGTGACCACAGTGACCGACGACCCGCTCATGGACGTACCTCCGAATCGCGTCGCTCCGCACCAGGTCCTCCACGCCCTCCACGGTCGCAGGCGCGCGAGCACATCCTCGTCGAGGGGGTCGGCAGCTCCACCGGCAACAGCCGGGCCGCAGACGATCGTCTACCGGTTTCCAGCCAGACGCCGTAGCATCTCGACGATATTCTGGATCGTCAACTTGACTTGTTGGCAAGCCAGTTGGGGCACAGAAGCGCGGGGTGGGAGTGACTGTGGGGGCTGGAAATCCATGGGACGAGATCCCGGAAACCGTGCCGGGTGCGGCGTTCGAGCGGCAACTCGGCGCCGGTCGATACGCCTTTCGTACCCGGACCAGTGCGGTGTCCTGGGCGGGCTCGATCATGTTCCTGCTCGTCACGGCGTTCTGCGTGATGATGTTCTTCGTCATCAAGGGTGAGAGTGAGTGGACGAACGCGATCCTCTTCATCATCCTTGGTGCGTGCTCCTTCCTCGGAGCGATTGCCGTCCCCCTGGTCGCACTGTTCAGGCCGGTCACCTGGTGTGTCGTTTTCGAGCACGGTGTCGTCTACCAGTACGGTTCGCAGCCACCGATCGCCGGGGCCTGGGACGAGATCACCAGCTGCCAGCGTCATGCGACGGACCTCGTGCGCAACGGGGTCACCATGTCCACCACACATTCCGTGTACGTCCGGATGCCCGCCGGCAACTTCACGGTGTCGGGTGACGCGCCCGACGCCGAGCAGGTCTGCGCCCTGATCGCGAACAGCTGGGTGGCGGTCCAGAACCGGATCGCCGAAGAAGACGCCACGGTCCGCATGGCCGAGCTGAGCGCGTTGTTGGAGAGCGGCGGACGAGTGGAGTTCGGGCCGTTCACGGTGAGCCTGGCCGGACTCGAGCACGGGGACACCGTCATGGACTGGAAGAAGATCAGCGAGGTCGAGCTGATGGGATCGACCGTCTGCGTGGTGGTGATCGGTGAGCGCAAGCCGGTCCGGGAGCCGGTCGCGGCCGTGCCGGACGCCGTTCTGTTCCTCACCTTGTCGGACGCCTTGCGTCGGGCCGCACAGCAGACCAGGTGAGCCGGAGACCACTCGTCCCGACCATCACGCATCAGAACTGGGCTCGCCCCGCGGACCTATCCCCGCAGACGCGACACGGTCCCCTCCGCCACCGGATACGGCAGCTCCGCCGGCAACAACGCAGCCGCTCGTACCAGTTCGCCCGCACGCACATGCGCATGGATCTGGTCGGCCAGCGGCGTCACGTCCTCGATCCCGACGATCCACTCGTCGGCGTACCGCACCGCCGCCTCGCCCGCGAGCCCCAGCTGGAGCGAACGGTAGGGAAGGGGGCCGAGACGCAGATCCCGTTCCGGATCCCACTGCACCCGCGCCGGAGCCCGCTTCAACTGGCGCTGCCACTCGGCCCGGTCAGCATGCAGTTCCGGCACGTAGTGCGACAGACACGCGTGCCGAAGCACCCACTCGAATCCCTCACGGGTGATCTCCACAGCGAGGACGGTCTCCTGGCCCTCCTTGGTGGCCCATCCACAGCGGTACATCATCCAGAGAAAGCTGGGCTTGATCCATGTCAAGCCGCGTTCACAGACCTTTCCGCCAAAGGTGTCCGGGCTGGTCATCCCTGGACGTACCTCTGAGGATGTTGGGCAGGATCAGCCGCGTCGCTGCCACCAGCGCCGTTTCGGCTCGGTCGCCCGAGGGGCAGCAGTCCCGTCAGAGACTGACGCAGCGTTCGAGGGAATGGCGCCGAAGGTGGCGAGCGCGGCGCGGATCCGGTCGAACGGGGCAATCACGTAGTGACCGTCGGCGCGCAGCATCACCCCCAGACAAACCAGCTTGAAACTGTTCCCGCTGAGGCGGGCGCCGATAAATACCGGCGCACCCACGCACCCTTGCGGCAGGTCTCCGCTCCAATGGATGCTGCCGTCGCTGGTGCACGTAACCTCGCCGAGGATCACCGCCTGTTCCCGGTCACCGTCCTCGGTGATGTGCCCCAGCACGTAGGCCGCGATCGGGTGCTCCCCGAGGTCGGCAATGTCCTGTTCCGTCGCAGCGATGCCGTCGGTGATCTCGTCGGTCGTCCAGCGCCACCCCTTGCGAGCGCCGTGCGCGTGCAATCCGGTGGTGGGCATGACTGCCACCCCCAGATCGCCGAGATGAGTCCAGCCCTCCGCGAAGTCGATCATCATCAGCTTCTCCGCGCTCATCGCGGGTGCGCACAAGTCCGGGCGCAGGGTGAACTCGGCCAACTCGACTCTCGCCGGCTCGCTGGCAGTCACCAGGTACTGCCGGATGACCTCGCCGTCGGCGGTCGTCTCCACGAGTTCGTTGAACCAGAAGGCCGTGGCGTGCTGTTCCCTCCGGTGGCCTCGCTGGAAGGGAAGCGTCGAGCGGCCGGCGTGATCGACTATCGCGTCGATGGTCGCACTATGAAAATCGGGTAGGTCTGACACAGTTCGCGAGGCTAACGCACTGGGTGCGACGTCTACCGAGCGGGCTGGCTCCAGGTGCCAGGCCCGACCTGCGGGCCCACCGCTCCTCAGCCTTCGTAGTCAGCAACGCCCAATAGTCTGTCGGCACGGCTTGATGACCCATGTCATACGGTCCCGCTTCCACGTCGCCGGGAAGCGCCCCGCGCGGGCCGCCGGGAGGCCGATCTCCGGGCGGTAGGCCTGATAGACGGTCACGGTGGACGCCGTGTGCCGGGCGCGTACACGGTACTTGGGTTCCTGGGTGTCAGAGACGCCCGAAAGGCCGATGGTCTGATCGTTCACGCGACCAGCTTCGGGGCCGGACGCGCTCATCGGCCACCGAATATCCGCGCCTCCCTTGGTTGTGCCCGCCCCGTGCCCAACGCTGAGCCGATGACGCAGCGTGTGGAGCTCGCGACCGTGATGGACCGGCTCTCCCTCGACGAACTCGTCACCGCGTACGCGGTGGCGGTCGACGACGGCGACTGGGAGACGTACGTGGAACTGTTCGCGCCGGACGGACGGGCCGACTACCGTTCGGCCGGCGGCATCGAGGGGGACGCCCGGCAGGTGGCCGGGTGGCTCAGGCAGAGCATGGAACTGTTTCCGATGCGGCAGCATCTGATCGTCAACCGCCGGGTCGGCTTCGGCATCCTGGAGCAGGACACCGGCGACACGGCCCGCGTCCAGGCCGACTACGTCAATCCCATGCGCCTCGCGGACCGGGACCGTGGAGGCGGAGCCGGAATCGCGTCCACCGCGCCCGACTTCGTGTGCGGTGGCCGTTACGCCTTCGGGCTGATCCGGACTGCGGACGGCTGGCGGTTGCGCGAAGTGGTCGTGCAGGAGAAGTGGCGCCGCATGCCGGCACGGGCCACCGACCCGGCCACCGAACCCGTCCCCGAACCGGCCGGCGACTGAC
Organism: Streptomyces sp. AK08-02; assembly: GCF_033795085.1. Lineage (NCBI taxonomy): Bacteria > Bacillati > Actinomycetota > Actinomycetes > Kitasatosporales > Streptomycetaceae > Streptomyces > Streptomyces sp. AK08-02. Next base: position 74,217 of record NZ_JARAZV010000026.1, on the reverse strand, counting down.
GCTTCACCCGGCGCACGGACCAGCGGTCGTACGCCGTACGAGGAATCCAGCGTTCCTGGCCGGAGTCCTGCTGGTCCGAGATCGTCCACACCGCGCACACTGGACACACGTAAGGGGTGATCGACCGGGTAGTCGAACCGGTGATCCGGGGGAACCGACTGGTAGGAGGCGCCGTATGAAACTGCCCGGCCACTGGCTCGCCTCCCCCTGGCGGCGTTCTGTCGTCGCCGCGCTTGCCGGTTCCCTGCCGATGCTCGCCTTCCCGGCGCCGGCCCTGTGGTGGTTCGCGTACGTCGCGCTCGTGCCCTGGATCCTGCTCGTCCGGTCCGCGCCCACCGGCAAACGGGCGGCGTACGACGGCTGGTTCGGCGGGCTCGGGTTCATGGTGGCGGTGCACCACTGGCTGCTGCCGAGCCTCCATGTGTTCATCTTCGTCCTCGCGGCGCTGCTGGGCGCGCTCTGGGCACCCTGGGGCCTGCTCGTACGCCGGTTCCTGGCGGTCGGCGCGTCGGCCGGGCGGATCGCCGCCGGGCTCGTCGTGCTGCCGTCGGCGTGGCTCATGGTCGAGCTGGTCCGCTCGTGGCAGGGGCTGGGCGGGCCCTGGGGAATGATCGGATCCAGCCAGTGGCAGGTGGCGCCCGCGCTTCGGCTGGCCTCGGTCGGCGGGGTGTGGCTGCTCAGCTTTCTGGTGGTGACCGTGAACGTGGCGGTCGCCGTGCTGGTCACGGTGCGCGCCTCCCGGGCTCCGGCCGTGGCCGGGCTCCTCGCCACCGCCGCCGTGACCTCCGCGGCCTGGATGTGGTCACCGCGTCCGGAGGCGGACGGCCGGGTTCGGATCGCAGTCGTGCAGCCGGGCATCGTCGACGGTGCGGACAGTGCCGGGAAACGGTTCGCGCTCGAGGAGGCGCTGACGCGTCGGCTGGCCGGGCAGGACGTGGATCTGGTCGTCTGGGGCGAGAGCAGCGTCGGCTATGACCTCGCCGACCGTCCCGACCTGGCGAAACGGCTTGCGTCGCTGTCACGCGCGACCGGGACCGACATTCTCGTCAACGTGGATGCCAGGCGCTCCGACCGGCCCGGCATTTACAAGAGTTCGGTGCTCGTCGGGCCGGACGGCCCCACCGGCGACCGGTACGACAAGATGCGGCTCGTGCCCTTCGGTGAGTACGTTCCGGCGCGTTCGCTGCTGGGCTGGGCCACCTCCGTCGGCAAGGCGGCGGGCGAGGACCGCAAACGCGGCACCGAGCAGGTGGTGATGAACGTCGGGCACGGGCTGCGTATCGGGCCCATGGTCTGCTTCGAGTCCGCGTTCCCCGACATGAGCCGCCATCTCGCCCAGGACGGCGCCGAGTTGCTCGTCGCGCAGTCGTCGACCTCGTCGTTCCAGCACAGCTGGGCCCCCGAGCAGCACGCGTCGATCGCCGCCCTGCGTGCCGCCGAGACCGGCCGCCCCATGGTCCACGCCACGCTTACCGGCGTCTCCGCCGTCTACGGCCCGAGCGGCGAACGCGTCGGCTCCTGGCTCGGCACCGACGCGAGCACTTCGGCGGTGTACGACGTACCGCTGGCCCGGGGTGTCACGCCGTACGTCCGCTTCGGTGACTGGCCGGTGCACGCGGCCGTCCTGGTCATCGTCGTCCTGGGCGGCGTCGAGGGCCTGGGCCTGCTCAGGCGGCGTCGGTCCGCTTCTCCACCGCTCGTACCACCCGTTCGCACAGCTCATGGGTCGCCAGTGCGTCCCGGGCGCTGAGCACCTTGCCCGTGCGCACGGCGTCGAGGAAGGCGAGCACAGCCTGTTCGATTCCGCGCTGCCGCGCCACCGGCACCCAGTCGCCGCGCCGCCGTACGGTCGGCTGTCCCTTGTGGTCGATCACCTCGGCGAGGTTGATCACCTGACGCTTGGTGTCCTGCCCGGACACTTCGAGGATCTCCTCGGCCGAGCCGCTGAGCCGGTTCATCACGCCGAGCGCGGTGAAGCCGTCCCCGGCGAGCTGGAGCACCACGTGGTGCAGCAGACCGCCCTCGGTGCGGGCGCGCACGGTCACGTCGTCGATCGGGCCCGGTACCAGGAACCGCAGCGTGTCCACGACATGGATGAAGTCGTCGAGGATCATCGCGCGGGGTTCCTCGGGCAGTCCGATGCGGTTCTTCTGCATCAGGATCAGCTCGCGCGGATGGTCGGCGCACTGGTTGTACCCGGGCGCGAAGCGCCGGTTGAACCCGACGGCGAGCGAGACACCGCGCTCCTCCGCCAGCCTCACCAGCCGCTCCGACTCGGCGAGTTCGTACGCGAGAGGCTTGTCGACGTACGTGGGCACGCCCGCCTCCAGCAGCCTGGTCACGATCTCCGGGTGCACGACGGTGGGCGCGTGCACGAAGGCCGCGTCGAGGCCCTGGGCGATCAGCTCGTCGAGGCCGGCGTGCCGCTGCCCGGCCGGCAGCCGCAGTTCGTCGGCGACCCGGGCGAGTGTCGTGGGCGTCCGTGTGTGCAGATGCAGTTCGACCTCGGCCCGCGCGCCCAGCACCGGCAGATAGGCTTTCCGCGCGATGTCACCGAGTCCGATGCAGCCGACCTTCACGGGGTCTCCTTCAGTGGTTGCCCTGCCGGGGTCATCCGGGAAGCATACGGCCGCCAAAGGCTTCGCAGGCAGGCCGAGCCCGGCGGAAAACACATGGTGGAGGCGGTCTCCGTGAGCGATCATGCCTGCATGACGACACAGGTCCCGCGCAGCGAACCCGCCCAGAACGCCGACGAACGCACCATGCTGGAGGGCTGGCTGGACTACCACCGGCAGACCCTGGCGTGGAAGTGCGAGGGCCTGACCGACGCCCAGCTCAGGGCCACATCGGTCGAACCCTCCGAGCTCTCCCTGATGGGCCTGGTGCGACACATGGCAGAGGTCGAGCGCGGCTGGTTCCGCAAGGTCCTCGTGGCCGAGGCCGTGGGCCCGATCTACTACAGCGAGGAGGATCCGGACGGCGAGTTCCACCTGACCGAGGCGGACACCTGGGAGGAGGCGTACGGCACCTGGCAGGCCGAGATCGGGATCGCTCGGACCAATGCCGCCGGCTTCGGCCTCGACGACCTCTCGAAGGGCAGGAACAGGCGCGGTGACGAACCGTTCAACCTGCGTTGGATCTACACGCACATGACCGAGGAGTACGCCCGCCACAACGGCCACGCCGACCTGCTCCGCGAACGGATCGACGGAACGACCGGCGACTGAGGCGAGCCGGTGCAGGTGCGTGCGTCGAACCGGCCCAGGCCGTCAGCCGGGACCCCCTCGCCCCCTTCTTAAGGGGCCGGAGATCACCCGTGTGGGGCATCCTGCGGTCGTCCACGGCTGCGAAACGGGCCGGACGCAGCAGAGTTGCGCGAGTGCATCGAACGACGACCACCGCAACGCTCCTGGTGACCGTGGCTGTCACGGCCCTCTCCGGCTGCGTCACGATCCAGCACCCGACCGCTCCCGGCCCGTTCCCGGCGCCGTCCCAGGTGTCGGTGCCACGTCCGGACGTCCGGGCCGAACCCCAGATCGTGCAGGCCCCCGCGCGGGAGGCACTGGAGCTCATCGGCCCCGACCGAGAGCCCCCCAAGGCCCCTCGGGCCCCCCGGGCCGTGGACGAGCGGCACCGCCCGGCCGGAGCGGCGCCCGCGCCGCCACCGGCTGCCGCTCCGGCGCCTCCGCCCCGCCGGACCAAGCCGAAGAAGCGTCCGCCGAAGCCGCAGCGCCGCCACACCCAGCCCCGCGTCGAAGTCCCCGACGTGTCCCGCCCCGTACGCGAGAACACGGATGTGTGCGCCCTCGGCAGGAAGTACGGCGGCTGGGGCAAGGACAGCCCCCAGACGGTCATCTGCAAGGAGGCGTACGGGCGTTGAGCCCGCGGGGGTCGGTCCGGAGATCAGTCGAGCGGTCCGGGCAGGACCGCTGACGGGCGGGCACTTCCCGGAGCCGTACGGGACCCCTCAGGGCCACTGTCTCGGCGTCCCCCAGGAATCCCCTTCCGGCCCCCCGGAGGAGTCCCCCTCCCCCAGTCGCTGCTCCAGCCGACCGATGGCCGCCCTGACCCCGTCGCCGTAACTGTCGTCGCCCAGGGCGGCGGCCGCGCCCCGGGCGCGTCGGATGTGGGTCCGGGCGGCGTCGGGGCGGTCCAGCTTCACGTAGTCGGCGGCGAGGTTCAGATGCAGCGACGGGTACAGGGCGCGCACCGCGAGGGCCCCCTCGTGCTGTACGACCTCCGCGACCCGTTCGTCCGACAGCTCCTGCGCCGCCGACAACGCCCGGAGATCCCAAGCCAGTTCGTCCGAGGGGTCGTCCTGCGTGTCGGCCATGTAGTGCGCGAGTGTGCATCGGTGCAGGGGGTCACCGGCCGCGCCGATCTCCGCCCACAGCACCAGGAGACGCCCCCGGGCCTCCTCGCGGTCACCGCCGTGATGCAGCATGACGGCCTGTCCGATCCTGGTCATCATGGCATCCGGTGCCACCTGATCCCGCCGCTCCGTCACCGCACCCTCCACCCTCGTCAGCTGTGCCCGTTGTCCTTCCCGACGCTAGCTCCAGGCACTGACAATCGTGGTCAGGCGGGCCGGTGCGACACCGGCCCGGCGACACGGCTCACCGCTCCGGGTTCAGCCCAGGTCGGGAATCGTCCAGTCGACCGGCTCGTGGCCCTGACCGGCCACCGCCTCGTTGATCTGGGTGAACGGGCGCGAACCGAAGAACTTCTTCGCCGACAGCGGCGACGGGTGCGCCCCCTTCACCACCACGTGCCGCTCCTCGTCGATGAGCGGGAGCTTCTTCTGCGCGTAGTTGCCCCACAGGACGAACACCGCCGGGTCGGGACGATCGGCCACGGCCCGGATCACCGCGTCCGTGAACCTCTCCCAGCCCTTCCCCTTGTGCGAGTTGGCCTCGCCGGAACGGACCGTGAGCACCGCGTTGAGCAGCAGCACGCCCTGCTCGGCCCACGGCATCAGATAGCCGTTGTCGGGAACGGGCGTGCCCAGCTCCTCCTTCATCTCCTTGTAGATGTTGCGGAGAGAGGGCGGGGTCTTCACACCGGGGCGGACCGAGAAGCACAGGCCGTGGCCCTGCCCCTCGCCGTGGTAGGGGTCCTGACCGAGGATCAGGACCTTCACCCTGTCGTACGGGGTCGCGGCGAGCGCGGCGAACACCTCGTCGCGCGGAGGATAGACAGGACCCTTCGCCCGCTCCTCCTCGACGAACTCGGTCAGCTCCTTGAAGTAGGGCTGCTGCAGCTCGTCACCCAGGACGCCGCGCCAGGACTCGGGCAGCATGGCGATGTCGGTCACGTGAACTTCCTCCGATGTGCGGTGTGTTCCACTCACCGAAGAACCTACCGGCGCCCACTGACAACGGGTCACCGCCGACGGGAAACGACGTCGGCCCCTGCCCCTGCCTCGGGCTCCGCTACCAGCTGGTCTTCCAGTACAGCTGCCACATCACCATCATCGTCGCCGGGTCGATGGACACCTCGGCGCCGCCGATCTCCTCGCTCGCCGCCACATGCTGCTTGCCCTGCCACAGCGGCAGCAGGCGGGCGTCGTCCAGGAGGATCTGCTGAGCCGCCTTGAACTGATCACCCACGGCCCCGCGGTCGCTCTCGCGGCGTGACTCGGGCAGCAGGACGCCGGTGATCTCGGGGGACTTGTACGGCGTACCGAGCGCGTTCTGCTCACCCACGAAGGGGGCGATGAAGTTGTCGGCGTCGGGGAAGTCGGGGAACCAGCCGCGCCCGAACACCGGGTACTCGCCCTTCTGGTAGCCGTCCACGTAGGTCTTCCAGGGGCGGCTCTCCAGCGTGACGGTGAAGAGGCCGGAGGACTCCAGCTGCCGCTTCAGCTCCTCGAAGGCCGGCTTGGTCTGGGAACCGTAACGGTCGCTCGTGTACCAGAGGGTGAGCGGGACCCGTTCGGTGATGCCGTCCTCAAGGAGGATCTGCCGCGCCTTGGAGGAACTGGGATTGCCGAAGTTGTCGAAGAAGCCCGTGGTGTGGCCGACCAGACCCTTGGGGATCATGGAGTACAGCGGCTCGACGGTGTCCTTGTAGATGTTGTGGGCGAGCGCCGGGCGGTCGACGATCTGGGCGATCGCCTTGCGGACCGAGAGCTTGCTCGACCAGGGGTCCTTGGGGTTGAACACCAGGTAGCTGATCTCGGTGGTGGCGTTCTCGACGAGTTGGAGCCCCTCCTTCTTCTCGTTGTCCTCGATGTCGACGATGTCGTCGGCGCTGAGACCTCGGTAGACGACGTCGATCGACTTGTCCCGAAGGGCGTCGGCCAACGCGGACGACTTCTGGAAGTAGCGGATGGTGACGGCGTCGTTCTTGGGAGACGCGATGCCCTTGTAGCGGTCGTTCTTGACGAGTACGGCCTTGTCGCCCTCGTCGTAGGACTCCAGGGTGTACGGCCCGGAGCCGTTGACCTTGCCGTCCTGGCGGAGGGACTTCGCGGGGTACTCCTCGGGGTCCACGATCGACATGGCGGGCGTGGAGAGCACGAAGGGGAAGGTCGCGTCGGCCTGGTTCAGATGGAAGACGATCCCGCGGTCGCCCTTCAGCTCGATCCGGTCGAGACTGGTCAGCAGTCCGGCGGGGCCGCCGTTGACGTTGATCGTCCTGATCCGGTCGATGGAGTACTTGACCGCCCGCGCGTCCAGGTCGTGTCCGTCGGAGAACTTCAGGCCGTCGCGCAGCTCGCAGCTGTACACCGTGCTCGAACTGTCGGTGAACTCGCAGCTCTCGGCGGCGTCCGGCTTGGGCTCGGTCCCGCCGGTGTCGAAGTTGAGGAGCGTCTGGTGCACGTTGCGGAACAGCTCCCACGAGTTGTCCCAGGAGGCGGCCGGGTCCAGTGTGCTGGGCTCGCTGGTCGTCCCCACGACGATCGGCTTCCCCTCGTTGGAGGAGTCGGAGGAGAAGACTCCGCATCCGGCGACCATGGATATGGACGCGGCTGTCGCCAGCTGCCGCAGGCCCCGGTTCCGGTTGAACACGCGCACGCTCCTCGATCTGCCATACCAAGCCAACGGTCGGCAGACCATACCGCAGTGCCCCACCGGGTGGTCCAGCTTCTTGGCAGGCCACTTGATCAGCACGTATCGGACGGCACCGCCCTCTGACGGTGTGACCTCGGGCGTCGACACCGAAGCTTTTTCTGTCAGGTGACACGCATAAGTTTGCAGCGGTCGACATAAAGGCTTTTCGCCATGCATCTTCCGGTAAATGGCAAAGCAGACGTCAAAACCCACTGCCCGACCGCTCCCGGACACCTCGAGCAACTCGGCGTCACACGGAAGCGGGCGCCCGCCTTTCGACGAGCGCCCGCCTCACTCCGTACCGACAGGTCAGCTGTTGCCGGCCTTGAGGAAGATGCCTCCGTCGACAACGAGCGTCTGGCCGGTGATCCAGGCGGCCTGGGACGAGGTCAGGAACGCGGCGGCGCCCCCGATGTCGGCGGGTACGCCGAGCCGGCCGAGCGGGTAGGCGGCGGCCGCCTCCTCTTCGCGGCCCTCGTAGAGCGCCTGCGCGAACTTGGTCTTCACGACCGCCGGCGCGATCGAGTTGACCCGTACCCCGGGCGCGTACTCGAACGCCAGTTGCACGGTCAGGTTGTCCATCGCGGCCTTGCTGATGCCGTACGCGCCGATGAACGGCGAGGCCGAGAGGCCCGCGACGGACGTGATGTTGACGATCGCCCCGCCGTTGTCCTTCTGCCAGGCGTGCCAGGTCTTCTGGGCGAACCCGAGCGCCGAGACGACGTTCGTCTCGAAGACCTTGCGTGCCACGTTGAGGTCGAGGTCGGCGATCGGCCCGAACACCGGGTTCGTACCGGCATTGTTGACGAGGAAGTCGACGCGCCCGAACGCCTCGATGGTGCGCTCGACGGCGACGGCCTGGTGGGCCTCGTCGTGGGCCTTGCCGGCCACACCGATGACCCGGTCGGCACCGAGTGCCTCGACGGCTTCCTTGAGCGCGTCCTCGTTGCGTCCGGTGATGCAGACCCGGTCACCGCGCGCGATGAGCGCTTCCGCGATGCCGTAGCCGATGCCCCGGCTGGCGCCCGTGATGAGGGCGACCTTGCCCGAGAGTTCCACTGTGGTCATTTCCTGTTCCCCGGCCTTTAGTCGAGCGGTCCGCCGGCGACGTACAGCACCTGGCCGGAGACGAATCCGGCGGCCTCGTCCGTGAAGAAGGCGATCGCGTTGGAGATGTCGTCCGGGGTGCCGACGCGCTGCACCGGGATCTGGGTCGCGGCGGCGGCCTTGAAGTCCTCGAAGCCCATGCCGACGCGCTCGGCGGTGGCGGCGGTCATGTCGGTGGCGATGAAGCCGGGGGCGACGGCGTTCGCGGTGACGCCGAACTTGCCGAGTTCGAGGGCGAGGGTCTTGGTGAAGCCCTGGAGACCGGCCTTGGCGGCGGAGTAGTTGACCTGACCCCGGTTGCCCTGGGCGGAGGACGAGGACAGGTTGACGATCCGGCCGAACTTGGCGTCCACCATGTACTTCTGACAGGCCCTCGACATCAGGAAGGCGCCGCGCAGGTGCACGTTCATGACCGTGTCCCAGTCGGACACGCTCATCTTGAAGAGCAGGTTGTCGCGCAGGACGCCCGCGTTGTTGACGAGGATCGTGGGTCCGCCCAGTTCCTCGGCGATGCGCGTGACCGCGGCCGCGACCTGCGCCTCGTCGGAGACGTCGCAGCCGACAGCGATCGCCTTGCCACCGGCCGCGGTGATCTTCTCGACGGTGTCCTTGCACGCGGCCTCGTCGAGGTCGATCACCGCGACGGCGCGGCCCTCCGCCGCCAGTCGTACGGCGGTCGCGGCGCCGATGCCTCGCGCGCCGCCGGTGACCACGGCGACCCGCTGCTCAGTGGTGGACATTGCTGGTTCTCCTCGCCCTTGAAAAGCCTGCGGTCCACGGTACGCCCTCAGGTGAGCGACCGCTTAGTACCTTCGGTACCCGTGACGCTAGAAGTCCTGGCACCCGGTGTCAACGCCATGTCACTCCGGTGTGAGCCATTACCTGACCAGCAGAGCCAGCAGTCGCTCCGTCTCGGCCATCGGATCGGCCGTGAGCCCGGTGTGCACAGGCCCCGGCTGGACCACCGTCGAACGCGGCGCGATCAGCCAGCGAAAGCGCCGCCCGGCGTCGTCCAACCCGGCCTGACCTGCCGCTTCGCCGCCCGCGCAGACCCCTTCCACGGCATGCAGCGCGGCCCGCACACCGGCCACGTCGGCCGCTGGGTCCAGCGCCCTCAGCTTGCCCTCGTCCAGATGTGTACGCGCCGCGACGAAGGACCTGGCGCGGCAGTACACCAGGACACCGGCGTTGAAGCACTCACCGCGCTCGATCCGCGGTACGACCCGCAGCAGCGCGTACTCGAAGACGTCCCGCTCGCTCACTTCTCCCCCTCGAAGCCCGTGACGCCCTTGAAGCCGGTGGCGCCCTTGAGCCGCTCGTGGATGACGGCGGCACGCGCGAGAAGCGGCTCCGCGTAGGCCCGTCGGAGCGCGTCCGGGGAGTCGAACCCGGGTTCGTCCGCGAGCCACGCGTCGGGGATCTCCGCGGTCACCTCGGCGAGCAGTTCGGCGGTGACCAGCGGCGCCAGTTCGGCGGCGGCCGAGGCGATGTCAGGCCCGAAGCGGGCGAGCGCGTGCTCGGAGACGTCGTACGGCTTGGCGGCGGACGCCTGTACGCCGGGCCAGTTGTGGTGCCAGATCATCGTGGCGCCGTGGTCGATGAGCCACAGGTCGCCGTGCAACATCAGCAGGTTGGGGTTGCGCCAGGACCGGTCGACGTTGTTGACGAGTGCGTCGAACCACACCACCCGCCCGGCGTCCTCGGCACTCACCTCGAAAGCGAGGGGGTCGAAGCCGAGGGCTCCCGACAGGAAGTCCATACCGAGGTTGGTGCCACCGCTCGACCTGAGCAGCCCCTGCACCTCCTGGTCGGGTTCACCAAGGCCCAGCACCGGGTCGAGGGCGACCGTCACCAGCCCGGGCACCCGCAACCCCAGTCGGCGGGCCAGTTCACCGCAGACGACCTCGGCGACGAGCGTCTTGCGGCCCTGTCCCGCGCCGGTGAACTTCATGACGTACGTCCCGAGATCGTCACCCTCGACGAGCCCCGGCAGCGAACCGCCCTCACGCAGAGGCGTGATGAAGCGGGTCGCGGTGACCTCTTTCAGCATTTTCCCAGGCCACCCATCTCTTCAACCTTGAAATCCACGACCGCTACCAGAGGGGCGCGGTAGCGCGAATCGCCCGTCAGCGACCCTGGGGAGAATCTGGGGAGTTTCGGCCGGCTCGCAGTTCTCCCTGCTCCCCGAGCAGTCCGTCGATGGCGGTTCGCCCCTTGCTTCCAGCGTCTGGCATGAAGTGAGCATAGTAACCGAGGGTGATCGCGGGCGAGGAGTGCCCGAGCCAACGCGGGCCTCCAGGTGTAGGTGTTCCACGTGTTCACTGCTACGGCGTTGCCGAATCGGGCGGTGAGGAGCAGCGAGAACTTCCTCGCCTGCCCCTCCGGTTTCCCCCGGGGAAGCTCCACTTCCACCGGGTGGCCCCGGGTCTTCTGGACACCGCCTCTGCCCGGCGTCCCGTGCATCGCGATGTAGTCGGCCGGCGTGATGGAGTCATCGCGCGGGTCTACGAACTCGTGGCGTCAGGACGGGCTCGACCAGCGGATCCAGGACCTCCTGCGCTGCCAGGTACGGGAGAACGCCGGCCGATCAAAGGTATCGGGGCGCAGCCGGGGGCTGGCCTTCGACGTCCTTGGACTGAATCATCGGCGTCGTGGTGCCGGCCGCCTCCGCCCACGACAACGCTGCCGGCACAGCCCTGCTCGACCAGGCAGCCGAGCGGTGCGGGATGTGTCTGGAGAAAGTTCTGGTGGACCAGGACTTCAAGGACGAGGTTCTCATCCACGGCGTTGATGGACATCGACGTCGAGATCGTGCGCCGCAACCCCGATGACCAGGGGCAAGGGCTTCGTCCAGCAGCCCAGGCGATGGAGAGTGGAGCAGGTCCACGGCACATTGATGCTCCACCGCCGCCTGGCCCGCGAGTGCGACCACCGGCCCGGACCGACGAATTACGCGACCAGATCGCGCACTTGACCGCCGCCCTGACCGAGACCGAAGCGCGACTCGCGGACCTGGCCACACGCAGAAGGTCATCACCGCATGCGTCCCACCCGGGACCGAGCCCGAAACGTCCGAGACGAACACCGTCCACCAGGCCATCGTGAAAGCCTTCAACCAGCACCCCGACCAGGCATTCAGAGCCCGTGATCTGCACAAACTCCTCGGGATACCCACCGACGAGGCGACCGTCGACATCACCCACAGCTGCCTCGGACGCCCCACCCGCCAAGGCTTCCTCACCCAGCCCGGACGAGGCCGCTACCTGAAACGGACTTAACGCCCTCTCAGGGCCCGGAACGCCTCGACCATCCGCTCCGCGATCTCCTCGCACTCGCGCTCGGTGATGACCAGCGGCGGGAGGAACCACAGGCAGGCGTCCCCGATGCTGGTCAGCAGGCCCGCCTCCTCACAGGCGGCGTGCAATCGGTCGATCTTCTCCACGGACCACGGCTGTCCGTCCGCGTCGTGCAGTCGGAACCGCTGCATGAGCCCGACACCCGACACCTCGCCCCCAGGCACGTTCTCCTTGTGGACCTGTTCGAGCGCTTCCTGAAGCACCTTCCCCTTCGCTTCCACGGTGGCCATGAGCCCGTCCTCGTAGAGAACCTCGAGCACCGCGAGGCCGACCGCTGCAGCGAGCGGGTGGCCGTCCGTCGTCGATCCGTGCAGAAACGCCTCACCGGACTCCAGCTCGAAGAGCGGGTCGAATATCGCATCGTTCACAGCGATTGCCGCTCCGGGTACGTATCCGGCGGTGATCCCCTTGCTCAGGACCAGGATGTCGGGCACTACTCCGAGTTGCAGGACACGCGACAGGTGGCCGGTTCTGCCGTAGCCCGTCGTGACCTCGTCTGCGATGAGATGGATGCCCTGGGCCGCGAGGTAGGCCGCAAGGCGTACGAGATCACCGGCATCCGGGATTACGCCCACACTGCCCATCAGCGGCTCCACGATCACCGCGGTGACACGCTCTCCACCGAGTTCCTCAACTCGCTTCGTCACGGCACCGGTCCAGTCGCCGTAGGGAGAAACATGGTGGACGTCCGGCAGAGCCGGCCCGCACCAGCTGTGCGCCCCGCGCAGCACTCCGCTCAGCGTGGTCGCCCCGGGACCCATGCCGTGATAGCTCCCTTCGAAGCTGATGACCGCGGTCCGCTCCGGCTCACCGGTCGCGTGCCGGAAGAATCGCGACAGGAGCATCGCCCCTTCGGTCATCTGCGAACCTGTACTGCCGAGGCGTATATGCCGGAGGTTCTCCGGCAGGCGTGCCGCGAGAGCCTTGGCGAACTCGACGGAGACGGCCGGCGGTCGCCCATAGGACAACAGCGTCCCGAACGGCAGCTGGTCGGCCTGCGCGTGTAACGCGGCGAGCAGTTTCGGATGGTCGTAGCCCAGGGTCACGTTCCACAATGCCGAACGCGCGTCGAGGTACCAGCGGCCGCCCTGGTCGCGCACCCGGACGCCTGTGCCCTCCACCACGAAATTCGACTCGTCGAGAGTGTCTCTCAGAACTCGTGACATCGGACGACCTCCGTGCCACATCGGGTAGTCCTGCGGTGAGATCATTGTGCGCTCCTTGTGCATCAAATCGAGCTCTCAACCGAATTTCCCGACCGCTCCGACGTCGGCTGCCGGCTGGACAGGCCAACGACAATGGCGCAACCGGCCATTAGTGCGGCGGCGATCACGAAACTCCAACGTGCGCCGGTGACGCCGACAATGGCGCCGCCGACGATGGACCCGATCGCGTCAGCCAGGTAACAGCCGCTCATCACGACCCCCATCAGCAGTCCGATCGACCCACTGGCGGAAGACCGTTGCAGGAGAGTCGTGCCGCTGATGGCCTCGACCCCGTTGCCGAACCCGCCGACGAAGGCCGCGACAACCAGCCAACTGACCATCGGTGAAAGTCCCATCGCCAGATGGCCCAGTGCTTCCAGGGCCACCCCTATGAGGAGGACAGTGGCCGAAGGCGTCAGCAATCGCCACCGGCCCATCAGGACCGTGGCCGCCAGCACACCGAAGCTGACGCCGCCCAACGCCAGGCCGTAGCCCACACCTGAACCGCCGAGGTTGTGCTGGGTGAGTACGACGAGCGCCGGACGGTCCAGGGCAGCGCCGAACGTCACACCGATCATGGCGACCGCTACGACCATCACCTGCCGATCGCCCCGGAGTTCACGGAGCCCGGCAAGGGTCTCGGAGAGAAAACCCGTACCCGCAGCGTCCTCCCGCACCACGGGGGGCACCTTGGGGATCACTGAGATGAGAAGGGCCGACAGGACGAACGACGACGCGTTGGCGTAGAGCGCGTACTGGTAGCCCCAACTGATGGCCGCCAGGCTCCCGAGCGCCGATCCCGCCGCGAAGCCGATGGCCTCGACCGCCATCACGAGGCCGTTGGCCCGGGCCAACGCGTGGTCCGGGATGGTTCTGGCCACCATGGTCTCGCTGGCGGGTGAGGCCACCGTCGCCACCGACTCGGCGACCAGCAGCATGCCCAGTAGTACCAAATACCCCGGCGCGGACAGGCCGATGACCACGAAGACCAGGCCGGCGACAAGATCGCACCAGATGAGCAACTGCCTCAGATCGACCTTGTCGCCGATCGCACCCGCCAACGCCCCGAAGATGCGCGGCAGTACGCGCGCCACGAACACTCCGCTGACTGCCAGTCCCGACGAGGTGCTCTGGTAGACGTGGATCGACAGCGCCGATGTCGCCGCCATGTCACCCGTCAGTGACAATGCGCGCGAGCCGATGAAGAGCGGGAACCGGCTCTTCCGCCACCACTTGGCGGGGTCGTCACTCAGGACCGTGCCGGGCTGGGCCCCGGCCGCGCCGGACAGGACGTTCTCGCTCTCTTCGCTCTTCACTTCGCCCTCGTACCATCGCAGCCGCAGGGAAGAGACCGGCGAGCCCCGAGGCCGCCCGGTTTCCTCACTCCGATAGTTTCCACAGTGTTCTCTCCCGACGATCGACGGTGAATGTCAGTTGTTCCTATGCATCTGGCGCAGGCATAAACCCGGATTCGAGGAAGTGGGCCAGGTACCGGTCGAGGAGGGCGTCGTCGATCTCCGGGCACTCGATCCCGGATCCGGCGAGACCCTTACGCGTGTTGTCCTGGCCGAAAGGCGGGACAGTATCCTGCTGCGTGCCAGTGACCGAGCTGTGCAGGACGGCCACCGCGGCAACCGAACTCCGTTCGTCCGTGAGGCTCCTGCGGGCCGCAGCGGCCAACTCTGCCACCCACTCCCGGTGCGTGACACTGATGACCGGGTACCCGGCAGCCCGGACCCGGCGCATTACGGCCCCGAGCGGGGTACGGGATCCGCTCACCAGGTTGAAGGCCCGCCCCGCGGGCAGCTCATGGTGCGCCAGATGGACGATGGCGTCAGCCACGTAGTCCACCGGAACCAGGTCCGCCTCGGCCCGCCAGGCGTCGGCGCCGTCCTGATCCGGCATGGCACCGATCTCCACACATGCTCTGACGTAATGCCAGAAGGCGTCGTCGCCACCCGTCGCTCCCGTGCCGGTGTGCCCGCTGATCCGGCCGGGCCGGTAGATCGAGGTGGGCACCCCGCGCTCTCGCGCGATCCTCATCAGTTCCTCTCCCACCCACTTACTCTGTACGTATCCGTTGGCAGGCACCGATTCCGGCGCCGGGCGGCTGTCCTCGAGGAGCGTCCCGGTGCTTCGCACACGGGGGATGAGCGTGCTGCTGGTGGACACGTAGTGGATCGGCGTCACCCGGTGTCGGGCGGCAAGCCGGATGATCTCCTTCGTCCCCGCCACGTTGGCGGCCCTCACTCGCGCGTAGGAGTCGGCGACATGGACCCGCGCTCCGTTGTGGTGTATGGCGTCCACCTGAGCGGCCAACTGGTGGAACCGTTGCGGGGCCAGCCCCAGCAGCGGCAGTTCCAGAGAACCCGGCAGTGCCACGATCCGGTGCTCCAGCTCGGGGCTCCACAGGTGATACCTGCGCAGATTGCGCCGGATCCGTTCGAACCCGTCCTCGGCGTCCGACGCCCTGACCAGACAGGTCACCTCTGCCTGCGTCCGGTCCAGGATTCCCCTGAGCAGGTAGGCACCGAGGAACCCAGTCGCGCCGGTGAGCAGGACGTGCTGCGGGTCAAGGGCCCGTGCCGGGTCGTACGGTGCACTGGAGCCGGTCTCGATCGCCGGGTCGAGCACCGCCTCGGCCCGCAGGTCGGGGGGATCGCCGGATTCGGTGCCGGTCTCCAGGGCGCGGGCGAGGACCGACACCGTCTGCGCCGCGAAGACCAGACGCAAGGGCAGTTCCCGTCCCGTCCTGCGGCGCAGGTCACCGGCGAGCCGCACAGACAGCAGGCTGTTCCCGCCAAGGTCGAAGAAGTTGTCGTCGACGCCGACCCGGGACAGGCCGAGCGTCGTGGCGAACAACTCGCAGAGCAGGCTTTCCAGCGGCGTTCCAGGAGCTCGGTAGTTCTCCGCGCCGGAGCTGAAGTCCGGTGCGGGAAGCGCGCGGTGGTCGGTCTTCCCACTCGCGGTGACCGGCAGTTCGGCGAGCACCACAATGGCTGCGGGGAGCAGATACTCCGGAAGCCGGGACGCCAGCGCCGCGCGCAGTGCCCGTGAATCCGGCGTGGCACCGGCGACGGGCACAACGTACCCGACCAGCATCCGATCGCGCGGCCGGTCCTCTCGTACCGTCACCACGGCCTGTGCGACCTCGGACATCTCGGTGAGCGCCGCCTCGACCTCACCCGGCTCGATCCTGAACCCCCTGATCTTGACCTGCTGGTCGGCCCGGCCGACGAACTCGAGGACGCCGTCGGCGCGCCACCGTGCCAGGTCACCCGTGCGGTACATCCGCGCGCCCCCGCCCTCGAAGGGGTCGGGAACGTACCGCTCCGCGGTCAGACCGGGCCGGCGCAGGTACCCCCTGGCGAGTTGTACGCCGGACAGGTAGAGCTCGCCGCATACGCCCGGCGGGACTTGCCGCAGGTTGTCGTCCAACACGTGGACCCGGGTGTTCCACACCGGGCGGCCGATCGGAACGGGACCGTGCGCGGCTTCGGCGGAGTGACGTCGGCAATGCCACCAGGTCACGTCCACCGAAGCCTCGGTCGGCCCGTAGAGGTTGTACAACTCCGCGTCGAAGTGGCGGTGTGCGCGGGCCACGAGGTCGGGCGGCAACGTCTCACCGCTGCAGATCACCCGCCGCAGGCTCGGGCAGCGGGTGATGTCGGGGTCGTCCAGGAAGGCGCTGAGCATCGATGGTACGAAGTGGACCGTTGTCACGCCCTCGGCCTCGATCAGGTCGGACAGGTAGGCCGGGTCGCGGTGCCCTTCCGGCTCAGCCACCACCAGTGTCGCCCCCGCGATCAGCGGCCAGAAGAATTCCCACACCGAGACGTCGAAACTCGCTGGTGTCTTTTGCAGAACACGGTCGTCGGCATCGAGGGCGAACGTCGCCTGCATCCACAGAAGCCGGTTGGTGATGCCTCTGTGCGGGATCACCACACCCTTGGGACGGCCCGTCGACCCCGAGGTGTAGATGACGTAGGCCGGGTTCTGCGGGTCGGCTCCCCCGAGTTCGGCGGCGGGGTTGGTACCTGGCTGATCGCTGGTACGGCCGACCGCGGCGGCGTCGTCGACGACCAGGACGGGGGCGGCTTCCTGGTGGATGAACGCGACGCGGTCGGGCGGAAGGGCGGGGTCCATCGGAAGGTACGCCGCACCTGACTTGAGCACGGCGAGCAGAGCGATCACGAGCTCCGCCGAGCGAGGCAGCGAGACCGCCACCACCTGTTCCGGGCCGGCCCCGCCCGCGATCAGCTGGTGCGCGAGGCGGTTCGCCCGGGTGTTGAGCTCCCCGTAGGACAGCCGCGTCCTTCCGTGGACGAGCGCGGTGGCCTGCGGCGTACGGTCCGCCTGCTCCTCGAACAGTGCGGAAAGAGTGGTGTGCGGTGCGGGGTGTGAGGTGTCGTTCCATCCTTCCGACACGTTGTGCAGTTCCTCGGGCGAAAGCAGTCCGGCCCGGCTTAGCGGCTGATCCGGGTGGGCCGTCACGAACGACAGCAGCCTGACCAGCCGCTGTGTCAGGGCTTCGGCTGTCGAGTCGTCAAACAGGTCGGTGCGGAATTCGAGGAATCCGCGGATGCCGACCGGTGCGGAGTGCTCGAAGAGGTGCAGTGCCAGGTCGAACTGGGCCATGTCGAATTCGACCGGCTCCCGCTCGGTCCGCAGCGTGCCGAGGTCCAGTTCCAGCGCTGCGTCGGCCTGGAAAGAGAACAGGACCTGGAACAGCGGGTGCCGGGCCAGGGACCGCGCCGGATTGAGGATCTCCACCACGTGCTCGAACGGGATGTTCTGGTTCTCGTAGGCAGCCAGATCGGCCGCGCGCAGCCGGGCGAGCAGTTCCAGGAAGGTGGGATCCCCCGAGGTGTCCGCCCTGATGACAAGGGTGTTGACGAACAGCCCCACCAGATCATCGACGGCGGCGTCGGACCGGCCGGCGACCGGGCTGCCCAGCGGGATGTCCGTTCCTGCTCCCGATCGGGTGAGTACGGCGGCGAACGCGGCCTGCAGCACCATGAACAAGGTGGCGCCGCCCTGCCTGGCCAGGGCGGTCAGCTGCTCGTGCAGCGCCGGGCCGAGCGCGAGGGGAACCCGGGCGCCCTGGTGGCCCGCTACCGCAGGCCGGGGCCGGTCGGTCGCCAGGGCAAGCTGCCCGGGCAGATCCCGCAGGGTCCGGGCCCAGAAGTCGCGTTGCCGGGCGATCGGACTGTTCGGATCATCCTCCCGGCCGAGGAGTTCACGCTGCCGAAGGGCGTAGTCGGCGTACTGCGTCGGCAGCGCCGGCCAGTCGGGTGCCTCCCCACGGCGCCGGGCGGCGAAGGCAGCCGCCAGGTCGCGCGTCAGTGGCTTCAGCGACCAACCGTCCCCCGCGATGTGATGCAGCACCAGAAGCAGGACGTGCTCGTCCGGTCCGAGCCGGAACAAGGTGGCGCGCAGCGGCGTCTCCTCGGTGAGGGCGAACGCGTGCCGGGCCGCCTCCCGCAGGTCCGCCGCGAGGCCGGCCTCGGTGGTCTCGGCCCGGATCATTGCCGTCCGGGCGGGGCCGACCGTCACAACGCGTTGCACCGGTGTCCCGTCCTCCTCGGGGAAGACCGTGCGGAGGACCTCGTGTCGTTCGACGAGATCCTCCAGCGCGACAGCCAGGGCGTCGCGGTCCAGTGTTCCCGTTATCCGGAACGCGAACGGGATGTTGTAGGGAGCCGCCGTGCCGTCGAGCCGGTTCAGGAACCACAGCCGCTGCTGTGCGAAGGAGAGCGGGACACGCTCAGGTCGTGCGGCGCTACGGATCAGGGACCGGTGATGGACGGCGGCGGTCATCGGATGCCCGGCGGAATCAGTGACCGTGTCGGTGAAACTGCGCAGGTCCGAGTTGCTGAACAGGTCGGTCGGGCTCAGGGCCACCCCGAACTCGGCCTCGACGGCGACCAGGGCCCTCAACGCGGCAAGCGAGTCGCCACCGAGTGCGAAGAAGTCCGCGTCCTCGGCGACCGGCACCTTGAGTATCTGGTGCCAGATCCCGGCCATGCGCTGTACGGCGTCGTCGTCCCGGCTGCCGGGCTCGGGTGCGACGACAACCGGGCTGCCCGCCGTGGCCGTCACGTCCCGCACGGCAAGGGCTGCCGCTGCGGCCAGATCCACCTTTCCGTTGGCGGTCAGCGGCATACGATCGGCAACGAGCAGGTCGTGCGGCTGCATGAACGCGGGCAGCCCAACCCGCAGCGCCTCTCGCAGTTGCGCCGTCACCGCCGCGCGGTCGGCGTCGGCCGGAATTTGTGCGATGGCCACGAGACGGCGCTCCGAGGACCCGGACCCCACGGCACCGACCCGCGCGGTCTGTACCACAGGGTGGTTCCTGAGCACAGCCTCGATCTGGCCCGGTTCGATGCGGAAGCCCCTGACCTTCACCTGCTGGTCGCGGCGTCCGACGAAGTCGAGCGTGCCGTCCTCAAGTATCCGTACCCGGTCGCCGGTGGAGTACATCCGTTGTCCCGGCCGCCACGGATCGGGCAGGAAGACGGCTGCCGTCAGGGCAGGCTGCCCGAGATAGCCGTGCGACACCCCCGCTCCCCCGATGAACAGTTCGCCCTCGGTGCCCGGCGCGACCGGATTCCCTCCGTCGTCCAGGACGTAGCACCACGTTCCGGCGATCGGGGAACCGATGGGCACGGTGTTCCAGGGGGTTCGCGTGTCCAGGGATCCCGACGTCGCGAAGGTGGTCGTCTCTGTCGGACCGTAGACGTGCAGACGGGTCTGGCCGGGCCGGTTGAGGGAGGTCGGCGCCAGAGGATCGAGCACGTCGCCGCCGACGAGCAGCAGCCGTAGCGCGCGCAGGGCACGGCGGCATCCGCTGTGCCGCATCAGCTCGGTGAACAGGCCGGTCGTGATGAACGCGACCGTGCTCGACTCGAACATCGCCGCGTAGTCCGCGGGGCCCGTCTGCCCGTCGGGCGGGAACACGAGCGCGGCTCCCGCCGCCAGCGCGCCCCAGACCTCGTACGTCGTCGCGTCGAATGCCAGGTTGGAGTGCTGCGCGACCCGGTCGTCGCCGCGCACCGCGTGCGGTTGCCGCGCGCTCAACAGCTCCACCAGCGAGCCGTGCCGGACCATCACCCCTTTGGGTGTGCCGGTGGATCCGGAGGTGTAGCAGACCATGGCCACATCGTCCGGTCCGACCTCGGCGTACGCGCCGCTCCCGCCGAGCCCCTCATCCGGACGACCGGATACGTCCGCCAGGTCGACGACCCTTGTCCCAGGCAGATCGCCGGCCGCCACATCGGCGAACGCGTCGAGCACGATGACGTCGGCCCGGGATTCCCCAAGCACCTGCACGAGGCTCGCCAACGGCCAGTGTCTGTCCGTGGGGAGGTAGACGGCCCCCAGCGCGAGGACCGCGGCGGCCGAGGCGACGAAGTCGGTGCCCCTGGCGAGCCTGAGGCCGACCACCGACCCCCGGGTCACTCCGGCATCGTGCAGCGCTGCGGCGATCTGCTCCGACCGGCCGAGCAGTTGGGCGTAAGTGCTCCAGCGCTCCCCCTGTACGGCGGCGACGGCCTGCGGGTGGCGGTGGGCTGTCCGGCGGAACAGGTGATGCACCGATTGAAACCCGCTGGTCGGCGGTTCGTTCCCCGCTACCGGGGGCGCGGCGTCCTCGCCGGTCGCGAGCAGGGACTCCAGCGTCCGCAGGTAGTCGGTCGCGACACCGTTCACGTACCGGCGGTCGTAGCGCCCGACATCGAACTCGATGACGAGGCCAAGACGGTCGTCGTCCGCGTCCGGGAATGTCGCCATCAGGTCGTACTTCGCCGTCCCGGTCGAGGTCTGCAGCCGCTCCGCCCGGTGCCCGGCGAATTTCACGAATCCGGTCTGGCCGGTGCGCTGGGACACGATCGTCTGGAACAGCGGGCTCGCGCCGCCTTCCCGGACCGCTCCCGTCGCTTTGACGACCGTACTGAAAGGCAGTTGCTGATTCTCCACGACCTCGACCATGGCGTCCCGTACGGCCTCCGCGACCGCGCTCAGTGTGCAGTGCTCGGGCAGCCTGATCCGCAGTGGCAGCGGGTTGAAGAACAGGCCGATCGTCCCGAGGTAGCGCTCGTCGGAACGGTTTGCGGTCGGTATCCCGATGACAACGTCGTCCCGGCCGCAGCGCCGCCCGAGAACAACCGCGTACACGGCGACGTACAGCATGTATGGAGTGACGCCCGCGGCGTAGGCCGCCTCCGCGACCGCGCTCTCGATCCCTTCGGGGAAGGGGAAACCGATACGCTCGCCCCGGTGCGAGGTGCGGCGGCCGGGGCCGGGGAAGGTGGTGGCCGTCGGCGCGTCCGCCAGCCGATGCTGCCAGTGGCGCACCGACGCGGCGGCTTCGTCTCCGGTCAGCCAGTCCCTCTGGGCGGCGCTGAACTCCCGGTAGGGCGGCGCCGGAGGAGGCAGTTCGGCCCCCGCGTACAGCGCGCCCAGCTCATCGACCAGAAGGCCGGCCGACCAGCCGTCGGCGACGATGTGGTGCATCACGACTGCCAGGTAGGACACTCCACCGCCCGTGGCCACCACGCAGCGCCACAGCGGGGCCCGTTCCAGGGCGAACGGCTCGGCCTGTACGGCATCCAGTACGGCCCGGAACTCCCCCTCGGAGTCACCGCTCGGGTCGAGAACGTGGGCTGTCAACGGTACGGGGTACGAACGGTGGATCAGCTGGCGGAGTGTTGTCCCGTCGGCCTCGAAGGTGGTGCGCAACGCCTCGTGACGGTTCTGGAGAGCCCTGATGGCCTCAGCCAGCCCGGTCGGGTCCAGGTCCGTGTCGACGCGGAGCACCTCCGCCATCGTGTAGACGGCGTCGGCGTCCTTTCCCCGGAGTGTCTCGTTGAGCCACATCTGCTCCTGGAAAGAGGAGGCAGGCGCGGTGACCGGATCGACGGCGTTGGTCATTGTTCTCCCATCTGCGTTCCCTCTGGGCGCTGTTCGCCGGTGCGCTGTTCCTCAGTTCACTGTTCGCCGGTGAACTGTTCTGCTGGTCGGCCGCCGGAGGCCAGGGTGCACAGGAGGTCGCGGATCTCCGGCGAGTCCAGCGTGCCGCCCGGCTCGACCGGCACATGGTGGATGAGCGCGCTGCCGGGATCCACCAGCAGCGTGGTCAGGGCCGGCAGCGGTTTCCCCGCGACGATCGTCACGCGGACATCCGGGTATGCGGGGCAGGCCTCGGTGCTGGCCCCGAGGAACCGGAGCCAGGCCCGGTACCGTCCCAGCAGGTCCCTGGCCAGTACCCGGGCCTCGTCGTCGCCCCCGTACTCCTCGGCCAGCGTGTCGGCCACACCGAACAGCGCGGACTCCAGATATCCGGTCAGCTCCTCGCCGGTCGAGAAGCCCGCCAGGTCCAGCACGGGGTCCGGATCGTGCCCCAGTCGCCGGAAGAGGACGGCGAACTCCTGGCGCAGGTAGTCCTCGGCCACCGGATCCGGGTCCACCAGGATCAGTGGCACACCGGACAGGCCGGCCACCCGCAGTCCGAGTGCCGCCGCCGAGCAGTGCGCCAGCACCAGCCGGGGCGTCTCCGACGCGAGCTCACGGGCCTGGTCGGCCAGCGACCTCGGCGGTCCGGTGTGGAAGACGAGGGGGTCGACGCGGCGCAGACAGTGACGGCCGACCGCCTCTGCCAGGAATGCGAAGTCGGTGCTGTCCCCGGTGCCGGTCCCGGGAAACTCCAGCGCGAGCACGGGCGCCGTCATGTCAGAAGATCGTCCTTGACCCGGCGGACTGCCTGCTTGCCCTGGACTTGCGCAGGTCCCGGGCGATGTTCAGCCGCTTGAGCCAGCGGTCGCTGCCGTCGAAGCGAGCGGTGAACGGTCTCCTGCCATGGACCGCCGAGTAGTTGTCCAGGATCAACACCTCGCCCGGGGCGAGGACATAGCTGGTCATGGCCCCCTCTATGGAGGTCTCCAGCGCCTTGAGGGCCTGCTCGGCCTCCGGGTCCCCCCAGGCCCGCTCCATGAAGAAGGGGTCCAGGCGCAGATAGGGCCGCGACCTGTCGCCGAACAGGACGGCGATCCGCTCGGGTCGCTCGACCAGCCAGGTGATCCACTCGTAGCTGCGCCGGCGCAGCCGCTCGGTCTCCGGCTCGGCGTCGGCGCCCTCGACGGCGCGGTCCGGGAAATGGGAGCTGTCGGGCCGGATCGGGAACCGCTCCTCCCAGAGGGCCTCGTACTCCGGGCCGTCCAGCATCAGGTCCCGCACGGCGGTGTAGGTGGTCTCCACGTTGTCGGGGTTGCGCAGGCAGAGCAGACCTACATAGTCCGTGCGCAACGGGTGGAACGCGTCCTCCGTGTGCCACGTCAGCGGCTCCTCGCTGTTCGAGCCGACCTGCGCGTACTCGTCACCCCTGATCGGCACGACGTCGTGGAGGATACGACCGGCCTGCTGGGTGGACCACGCGATGGGATCGCCCAACAGGCAGCCGACCAGAAAGAAGTAGACGGCGTGGCTGTGGGTGGCGGTTTCCACGCGGTCCTTCCAGTGCCCCGGTGTGGGGCCGAGGCTGGCGTCGTCCACCGGATATCCGCTGATCACGAGGGCACCGTGCGGTTCGGTCAGCCGGAAGTTGTTGAGTTCCGCGCGCAGTGACCTGGGCAGTTCCTGGGCGTATTCCGACGCGACGCGCTGAAAGTCCGGGTCCTCGACGGACGAGAACGTCGCGGCGACCTCGCCGACCACCGCCTCGATCTCTTTGACGTCCTGTTTCTCGATCACAACTCGATACATCCGGTGGTCCTCCCGTTTTTTGTGGTCGGATTCGTGCGGTCCTTCGCGTCGCCGGTCGTCCCTGGGGTTCCCTACGACGCCGCGATACCGTCCGACACGACTCCCGCGCGACCGGCGAGGCCGGACACTGTCGGTGTGGCGAACAGGTCCGTGGGCAGGACGGAGAGTCCGCCGACCCGTAGCTTGCGCACCACGCTCACGGCGAGCAGCGATGTGCCTCCGATGGCGAAGAAGTTCTCGTCCAGACCGACGCCACCGACCCCGAGCACCTCTTCCCAGGTCTGCGCGATCAGCCGCTCCACCGCCGTCCGCGGCCGGTCTCCGATGGGCTCCCGGGTGAGCAGTCCGTCCTCCAGCGCGGCCGCCAGGGCCGCCCGGTCGAGCTTTCCGTTGCGTGTCACGGGAAACCGGTCGAGGCGGAAGAAGAGATTGGGCACCTGGTGCGCCGCCAGTCGTGCGTTCAGGTGGGTTCTGACGTGGTCGGCGTCCACAGCCGGGTCCGCGGTGTAGAAGCACACCAGTTGGTCGGCGGTTTCCCTGCGCAGCTGTACGGCCGCGTCACGGACGCCGACCGTGGTCTTGGCCGCTTGCTCGACCTCTTCCAGCTCGATCCGGAAACCGCGGATCTTGACCTGTGTGTCGGCGCGACCGAGGAAGTCCAGGACCAGCGTGCCTTCCGGCGTACGGACCAGCCGCGACAGGTCCCCGGTACGGTAGACGCGCTCGGTGCGGCCGTCAGGGAGGGCCAGCTCGCCAAACGCCTTCGCCGTCGCCTCGGCCGACTGGTAACCGTCGGCCACACCGTCACCGGCGATGAGCAGCTCACCGCCGACACCGAGCGCGCAGAGCTTTCCGTCCGCGTCCGTGACGTAGAGGCGGTAGTTCGGCAGCGGTACTCCGATGGAGACCTGCCCGTCCGACACAACGGGGTCGACCACGACCGAGCTGGCGTTGATGGTGGCCTCGGTCGGGCCGTAGACATTGCGCAGCTCGGCCGGCGAGTCGATCACCTCGTGCCATCGATGGGTTTCGTGGTGGTATACGGTCTCGCCGCCCACCACGACCCAGCGCAGGTCCGGCAACGAGCGCAGTGCGGGCTCCTGCTCGGCCGCCTCCCGCCAGTGGTGCCATTGGGCGGTGACCGCGTCCACGATGGTGATCCGCTCCGCCGCGAGCCAGCGCATCAGGCCGAACGGGTCGACCAGTTCGGCGTCGGGCACGGGGGCGAGAGAGGCTCCCGCCGCCCAGGCCGGAAAGATCTGCTGAACCGACGGGTCGAAGGTGAGTGGCGCCGTCTGCGCCAGCCGGTCGCCCGGCACGATGTCGTGCTCGGCCAGGAACCAGTGCACGAAGTTGAGCAGGTTCGCCTCGGTGATGCGCACGCCCTTGGGGCTCCCAGTGGTGCCGGAGGTGTAGATGATGTAGCAGATCCGCTCCGGGTCACCGCCGGTCACCGGACGGGCGTTCGGCAGGGGCGAGCGCTCCGTGCCGTCCGGCGAGGTGGGTCCGGCGGGGATCGGGTGCACCGGAACCGACCCGGTCGACCCGCTCAGTGCGCTCAGTTCGGCGGGCCCGGCCAGGACCGCCACCGCTCCCGAGTCCTCCAGGATGAAGCGCAGCCGGGACTCCGGATCCCCCGCGTCGACGGGGACGTATCCGCAGCCTGCCTTCAGCACGCCCAGGATGGCCGGGAAGGGATGGACGCTCCGTGCGGCCGCGACGGCGACGATGCCACCCCGCGGCACACCGGAGGCGATCAGCAGATCCGCGACCCGGTCCGCCCGTCGGCTCAGCTCCTGGTAGCTGAGTGTCTCCTGCTCGGTGTGCACGGCCGGCCGGTCGGGATGCTCCCGTGCCGCGTGCTCGATCCAGGCAACGATCCCACCGGTTTCGGGATAGGACCGACGCGTCCGGTTGAACTCCGTCCAGACGTCCCGAGCCTGCCCGACGTCCCAGGTGCCCCCCGCGCCGGTGGTCATCGGCCGGCCCTGTCGAGCGAGTGCGCGGCGGCCACCGACGCGATGGCGTCCAACCCGGCCACCAGTTCGCCGGACGGCCCGCCGAATCCGATCCGGATGCGCTCGGGATGACCGAAGCAACTACCCGGGACCACCAGGACACCGTGTTTGTCGGCGAGTTCGGAACAGATGTCGTCCGTGGTGGCCACGCCGAGGATGCGGGGGAACGCCGCGACGCCGCCGTCAGGACGCCGCCACGTTACGAGATCGCTGTGGCTGTCGACCCATTCCCCGAGCAACTCGCGATTGTGGAGGGCCTGGGCGCGGCGCGGGGCGATGATCCGGTCAGCCTGGCTGAGAACGGCTGTGGCCAGCAACTCGGTGACCGGGGAGGTGTTGAGCGTGACGTAGTCCCGCAGCCGGACCATGCGGTCGAGTACCTCGGGGGAGCCTGTGCACCAGCCGACCCGCAGACCCGGCAGGCCGAACGCCTTGGACAATGTGCCGAAGGACACAGCACGTTCGTATGTCAGGGTCGGATCGGGCAGCGCAGGCCGGTCGTGGGCGAGTTCGGCGAAGGCACCGTCCCAGATGAGGTAGGAGCCGTTCGCGGCGACCGCTCGCACAAGTTCCTCGAACGTCTCCCGGTCGAGGGAGACCCCGGTGGGGTTGTGTGGGAAATTGACCACGACCGCCCTGGTCCGGGGGGTCAGCAGTGAACGGAGCCGGTCGAGGCCGGGCCTGAAGCCGTCGTCGGCGTCCAGCTCCCAGACATGCAGCCGGGCGCCGATCGACTCGGTGATCGCCGAGAGCGACGCGTACACCGGGCTCAGCACCACGACCTCGTCGCCCGGGCGCACCAGAGCGGACAATGCGAGGAATATCCCCTCCGTGGAGCCGTGCGTCACCATGACTTTCGACGCGGAACCGCCGTATCTGTCAGCGACGGCGGAACGGAGTTCGTCACTGCCCAGTGACGGACTGTCCCTCAGAGGTACAGCGTCCAGAGCCTCGACTGTGATGTCGAGTTCACGCCGCAGATCTCCCAGCGAATACCCCTCGACTCCCGAACTGGAGATGTCGATACGCGCCGTGAAGTACCGGTCCCGAAGCCAGTCCTCCAGAGAGGATGCCCTTATTTCCGCAAGTGACATGTTCTCGGTCCCCTTTTCTCGTGGAGAATCGCGCGATATCCGCTCACTTCTCGGTCCCACCGGACGGAGGCCGCGCGGACAACGGGCGCATGTCGACCCAGACCTCGGCGATCACCGCCAGGCACCGGTCCTTGCCCGCCGCCTCACCAACAGCCCTCCAGCCCGCCGGTACGTCCTTGTCGGCCGGCCAGATACTGTGCTGCTCCTCGTGGTTCACCACCACCCGGTAGAGAACGGTGGTCTCATCCCGCGTCATCGGACCCACCCTGTTCCGCGACCTTCTTGTCGATCAGCTCGGCGAAGGAGCCCAGTGTCGGGGCGCGGAATACATCGGCGAGCCTCACTTCCGCGCCTTTCTGGCGGCGCACCTGTACGACCACGGTCATCGCCTGGAGAGATCGTCCGCCCAGTGCGAAGAAGTTGTCGTCGGGTCCGATCACGGCCGGGCCGAGCAGGTCCTGCCATATCTTTGCCAGCGTCCGCTCGGTCCCGGTGAGGTCATTTTTCTCTTCTGCGGAATCGCTCATTTCTCGGTTCCCCTGTTCATTCGGCCAGTCGCCCTTCCGGTCAGTTGTCCACGATTTCTCGTATGTTCTCGACCAGTGCGCGCATCAGTCCCGGCACATCGACGTCCGTACTGGTCGCCTGCCGTCCGACGATCCGGCCCGCGACGGTGTGACCTCGGTCGGCGAGTTCCACGGTCAGGTCCGATTCGGACCAACCGTTGAATTCCAGGTCCCAGAAGCTCTCCAGCCCGGCGAACTCCGGCGCCGGCAGCTCGTCCTCCCAGGCGAACACCACCCGGAACGGGTCGCCCGCCGATCGCCCCTGCCCCGAGCGAGCGGCTTCGAGGATCACCGCCGGGTCGAGGGCACCGTGCCGCTGGACCTCGCTCATCGTCCGGGCGACGGCCGCGAGGCAACTGGCGGGGGCCAGACCGGCGGGCAGCCGGAAGCGCACCGGCAGCACACTCACGTACTGGCCGATCGCGGCGAAGCCGGTGTCCGTTCCCCGGCGTGACACGGGCACGCCGACGGTGACGTCGAGCGTTCCGGTCTGGCGGGCGAGAGTACGTACGAACGCCGCGAGCAGCAGCGACTGCGGAGTGACGCCGTGCGCCGCCGCCGCTCGGCGAAGCCCGTCGGGCTCGGTGCCGGCCAGTTCCACCGGCCGGCACCAGCCCGCGAAGTCCGCCAGGTCCGTGGCGGTCCGTTGCCCGGGCAGTGCGGTCGGCTCCGGTGCGTCACCCATCATGGCCGCCCAGAAGGCCCGGTCCGCCGCCTCCTCGCCGACTGCGGGGCGGGCCGTTGAAGTGCGGGCGTCGGAAGTGAGCGATCCGGCCCGCGAGGCTCGGGCGGGCTCGACAAAGGCGGAGTAGCGTTGCGCGATCTCCTCCAACAGCCGGTAGATCGCGACACCGTCCACCGAGATGTGATGGAACGTCAGAAGGAGCAGGTGCTCCTTCTCACCGGTATTGATCAGCTGATATCTCCACGGCAGTTCCCTGGAAACGTCGATGGCCCGCGCACCGGCACGCCGGACCGCCTCGGCGGGATCTACGGTGCTGACGGCCAGCGGGCGGGCACCGGGACTCTGCCGGACCGTCGTCAGATCGACGCCGTCGAAGTGGAAGGTGGTGAGCAGCGCGGGGTGGCGACGCTCCACCGAATGGAGGGCACGTTGCAGTGCCACGGTCTGGAGCGGCCCTCGGAGGCGCACGCCCACCACGAGGTTGTATATCCCGTCCGTGCCCGCGAGCTCCTGGTGCAGCCACAACTGCCGTTGCACCGGGGAGGGACCGTCGGCCCGCGGCCCCGACAGCTCGGTGCTTTCCGGGTCCTGGCCGACGGCGCTGTCCACCAGTTCCGCCAGCGTCCTCAGTGTGTCGGCGCTGAGCACATCGGAGACCGGGATGGAGACCCCCAGGCGGTCGCGGAGCGCCGTGCTCAACTGGGCGGCCTTGAGCGAGTGGCCGCCGAGCGCGACGAAGTTGTCGCCGGCCCCCGCCTGTCTGGTGCCGAGCAGCTGATTCCACATCCCACCGATCACCCGCTCTGTCTCAGTCCTGTCGTCCGTGTCCGACGCGCCCGTGTCCGTTCCCGCCGGCCAGCGAGGTTCGGGCAGCAGCTGACGGTCGACCTTGCCGGTGACACTGACCGGCAAGCTCGGCAGCAGCTCGATGGCGGAGGGCCGCATCCAGTCGGGCATCCTCGTCGCCAGCTCCCGCCCCACCTCGTCAGCCCGCAGTCCGGTGCCGACGAGGTAGGCGACCACCGCCAGCTCCCCGGCGGGATTCGCCCTGGCCACCACGGCGGCCTGCCGGACCCCGGGCAGGCCGAGCAGTACCTGCTCGATCTCGGACGGTTCCAGACGGTGACCGCGGATCTTGAGCTGTTGATCGATCCGGCCGTGGAAGGAGAGGACACCGTTCGCGTCACGGCGTACCAGGTCACCGGTCCGGTAGCGCCGCACGCCCGCCTTGTCCACGACGAACCGGGCCGCCGTACCCGCCGGATCGTCCAGGTACTCACGAGCCACCACCGGGCCGCCGATGAGCAGTTCACCCTGCTCGCCGTCCGGGAGTGGCGTCCCGTCCTTGCCGACCACCACGCAGTCGACCCCCGGCAGCGCCCTGCCGATGATCTCGGGCGTGGTGCTCGGCGTCACCCGGTGGGTGGTGGTGATCACTCCGGTCTCGGTGATGCCGTACACCGCGTGCATGTCGGTGTGGTCGGAGAGATTGCGCAGCATCGACGCCGGCACCGACTCACCGCCCAGCATCACCGTCGTGTGCTCGGGCAGCCTACGGAAGTCGCTGTCGCTGAAGGCGCCGAACAGGCTGGGAACCCCGTGCACGATCGGAGCGCGGATGTCCGCGACAGTGCCGACCAGCGCCGGTCCCAGCAGGTCGTCGCGGTCCGGCACGTACAGCGTTCCCCCGGTCGTCAGCGCGAGCCAGAGATCCATCATCGCGACGTCGAACGACCACGACGTGGTCAGCACATGGGTGCGCGGTCGGTCGGCCAGGCCAAGATAGGCGGCCATCTCCCCGCTGGTGTGGGCCAGTACGCCGTGGGGTACGACAACGCCCTTGGGCCGACCGGTCGTTCCCGAGGTGAAGCAGATGTAGGCGGCGCGGTCCCGGTCGGTGGCCGGCAGTGCCGCCGTCCCCTCCTCGCCAGGGTGCGACCCATCGTGGCTGACGAAGCCATCGGCCAGCGACCGCGTCGCGGCATCGGTGATCACGGCGGCCGGACTGGCGAGTTCGACCAGTGCGCGCAGCCGGTGCTCGGGCTGGTGCAGGCCCACCGGGACCGCGCATCCGCCGGCGAGCATGACGGCGGCGATCCAGACCGCCTGGTCCGTCCCCGTGCCCAGCAGGACGACGACGCGGTCCTCCACCCGAAGTCCCCGGGACACGAGAAGGCGGGCGCGGCGGTGTGCCAGATCGGACACCTCCTGATGATTCAAAGTGACGCGACTGTCACGACAGGCGGGCGCGTCATGGGCCTGTTCGGACGCGCTCAGCCATCGGTCCAGTACAAGGGGGTGATACGACGTCATGTGCTGGCCTCACTTCGCTCGTGGTCGGGTGGAGGGCGCCAGCACCCGCGAGGGGCGCCTGTGCCGGGCACGCGGGGTCGGCGGACCGGACCGTCACTCACAGCAGTCCCTCCGGCACGTCCCTGCCGAGCAGCACCGCGCCCGACAGCGCCGTCAGTTCCGCGCCGAACATGGCGTGCTGGCTGGCGGTGTGCGCGTCGCACAGCAGTCGCGCGAACCGGGACTCGCGTTTCGCGGCTCCGCCGCCCGCAGCCAGGTGCAGCCGGTCGACCACCCGCAGGCAGCCGGCGCGCACCGTGTTCATCGCGATGCGCAGTTCGGCCTGGTGTCGGACGGAGGGTGTGCCGTCGGCGCATGCCTCCTCCAGCCGGTCGACCGACTGGTACAGCAAGGCACGTGCCGCGTGGACCGTGCCCCAGGACTCGGCGACCAGCGCCTGCGCATGCGGCTGGTCCGCGAGAAGGCCGTTGCCGAACGTCGGCCGCTTGCTCCGGGCGTGGTCGGTGAACGTGGTGAGCATTTCGGTGGCGATGCCGAGCGGGACCGCCGCGCACGCGGCGAAAGTCGCCCGGAACGACATCCGGAAAACGAGGTCCGGCCAGGCCGGGGGGCCACTGAGGCTGGAGACGACCCGGTGCGCCGGGACGGTCAGCGCGTCGACGGCGAACAATCCGCTGCCCGACGAAGCCAGTCCCAGACCGTCCCAGGGTTCGCGGTAGGCGATCTCGGACGTGGGCACCACCACGAAGGCCGAGCGAGGGACGGGCTCGTCCGCGAAGACCGCGTGCACCGCCACCCACTGGCAGGAGTTCACCCCGCTCCCGAATGCCCAGCGCCCCTCGACGACATACCCGTCGTCACCGCGCCGAACCGTTCCCGTGGGTGCGAGGGCGCCGCCGATACGTGTGTCCGGTCGGGCGTAGACCTCGGCGACAAGCTCCGGCGTCGCATGGCACAGCAACCACGGTGCGGTACCCATGATGAACAGGCACCAGGCCGAGGCCGCGTCCACCGTCGCCACCCGCTCGACCGCGGTCACCAGATCCCGCAGCCGGCCACCCCGGCCGCCGTACCTCCGGGGCAGGCACAGCGCGGTCAGCCCGGAGCGTGACAACAGGTCCGCGACCTCTTCCGGAAAGTCGCCAGGCAACTCCAATGCCGCCGAGTGCGCCCGCAGTTCGAGGCACACCTTGTCGATCAGCTCTCCGACGTCGGGCGATTCACCGAGGTCAGGCGGTACGTCGAAGTCGTACAGTAAGTCGGGGGACGGCGTCGGGTCATTCTGCGGCTCGGCCATTCTGCCCACCTTCGGTAGAGGCACGGGGTGCTGGGGGTGCGAGCAGAGAGAGGATGTTTCCCTCGACAAGGGCCAGGTTGAGGTCGGCGGTTCCGCCAGCGAACGTGCACGCTTTGGCACTCGCCTCGTCGTCGAGCAACTCGTCGACAGGTACGCCCCGCGGGCCTTGTTCCACCGCGGCCTCCGTCCGTGCCTCGGCGACCTCCAACGCGACCGCGCAAGAGGCGACTTTCGCCATGCCGCTGTCAGCCATGGACGGCGCACCGGGGCCACGCAGCACCGCTTCGAGCAGCGCCTGCGCCGCGAGCGTCCGACGAGCCAGTTCCGTACGTCGACCGGAGCGGATGTCGGCGATCCACCGTCGCGCGTAGGCCAGTTGTTGGGCCGCCAGGATCAGCCGCTCCCTGATCAGTCCCGTCAGCAGGGTTCCTGTTGCCTCTCCGCGGTGCAGGTCCCTCTCGGACAACGCGTACGAACGCAGATCGAGCGCCGCGAAGCCGACACCGCGCCAGGCCCGGGTGGGCAGCGGCCTGCGGTGCACCTCAGGTCGGCGGGTGTCCGCCCACGCGAGGACCAGACCGGTTTCGCACCGCGCGGCAACCAGAACGAAATCGCAGTCGGCGGCGCCGGCGACGTAGGTCTTCGTGCCGTCCAGCATGAGGTCCGGCCCCGCCCGGCGCACGGTCGTCCGCAGCGCGGAGAGATCACTGCCCACCTGCGGCTCGGTGACGGCGACGGCTACCAGCGCGCCCTCGGCTCGTACCTCCTGAAGGATTCGCGCGCTCGCCGGCGCGGCCCCGGGGCCCGTCAGATAGCTCCGTACTACCTGCCGGTGGGTCATCACCCTGGCGGCAAGACCGGGCGGCAGCAGTCGGGCCAGCGCTTCGGCCGTGATGACGTCGTCGAGCAGTGTGGTCGCCGCGGCGGGGTTCGCCTCTTGCAGGGCCATCACCAGCCGCCGAGCTTCGGCCGTGACGGGACCGGACGACGAGACGGGGGGCGGGACCACAGGCACGGAGAGGGAGGTTCCGAGCGTCTTCGCCAGCCGATCCGTGAACGGCGGATCCAGTCTGCCGAGCGGGCCGAGGCCCAGGTGGTCCGGTGTCGGTCCGAGGCCGGGCGCCCCCGGCAGTCGCAGATGTATCCGGCGTACGGTGTCCGGTCGGGTGTCGAAGACCCCCGCGCCGGCGTGGATCTCCTGGCACCTGCGGACACAGTCGAGCGCGGAACTCACGGCGGCGGCCCGCAGGGCGTGCACCTCCCGGGTTCTCGGCTCGGGCCCCGTTCGTGCCTGGGCCTGCGCCTGGGCCGCGGCGGCGGCCCGATGCGCGGTGATCCCCAGGGCCAGCCGCTGCCGAAGGACGCCGTGGTCCATCAGGGAGCCGCCGTAGGCTGTCCGGCCGTTCAGCCATCGGGCGACGTGACCGAGGTACTCGCCCGCGGTCTCGACCGCGAGAGCGGTGTCGTGGCCGTCCACGGGATTCACGTCCGCACCTCCAGTGCCGGATTCGGGCTGATCAGCCGTGCGAACCGCCGTACCAGGGCCAGCAGTTCCGACTCCTGCCCATGCCCGGCGATCACTTGGAGGCCGACGGGCAGGCCGGAGCCGCCCGGGACCACCGGCATGGAGACGGCGGGGAGCCCCGCGACGCTGGGCACCGCGCACCAGGCAGACAGCGAGAACACAGGCAGGTCCGTGCCGCCGACACTGGTCCGGTCGGCGAGCAGGGGAATCCGCGGGTCGCGCGGTGGCAGTGCGGTCCTGCCCAGCACAGGGAGCAGCAGCGCCGAGTACGCGGAGAAGAAGCGTGCCCACTTCAGCTGGAAGTCGATGCGCTGCCTGTGCAGCCGCCGCCAGTCACGATGGGACATACCGGCGCTCCACCACGCGACCTCGACCGGGTCCGCCCCCGCCAGTGGCCGCGGCAGGGCGTGCGCCGGCGAGTCCGCCTCGTCCTCCGCGTACAGCAACTGCTGGCACAGCAGCCAGTTCTCCGCCAGATCCACGGGAAGCCGGACCTCCTCGACGCGG
Organism: Streptomyces sp. AK08-02; assembly: GCF_033795085.1. NCBI lineage: Bacteria > Bacillati > Actinomycetota > Actinomycetes > Kitasatosporales > Streptomycetaceae > Streptomyces > Streptomyces sp. AK08-02. The sequence goes on along the minus strand of NZ_JARAZV010000026.1, from coordinate 40,731 downwards.
TGGCCGTGCGCGCGCAGCCGGTCGAGGGCGATCTCCAGGCTCTCCGCCACCTCGCCGGACAGCGGCGCCGACGCGTCGGCCGACACGACGGCGAGGGGGGGCCGCGCCGTCCCCGCGGGCGAGCGCCCGGCGGCGTGCTCGGGCCGGTGACGACCCCACAGCACGTTCCACACGATTTCGAGGTCCTCGGCGGATCGTGTGACGGGGCAGACGGTGAGCATCTCGGCCATGTCGTCCTGCGTGGCGGGACCCGGTACGTGGCCCAGTGCCGAGGTGGTCCCCATCGTCGGCCGGAGGGCGAACACACCGCAGGCGTGTGCGGGGATACGGGCCGAGCCCGCCACGTCACTGCCGATGTCGAAGGTGCTGTGACCGGCGCGCACCGCCGCGGCCGAGCCTCCCGAGGAGCCACCGGGGCTGAGCCGGGTGTCGATGGGGTGCGCGGTTCTGCCGTGGTCAGGGTGCCAGGTGTCGATGTCCGCCGCCCGGACGGGGGCGTTGCTACGGCCCAGGACAACCGCCCCGGCCGTGCGCAGGGAGGCGACCACCGCCGCGTCACGACGGGCGGCGACCCCGTAGGGGGATCCCGGGTCCACGTCCTTCTCACCATGGGTGAACCCTCGGACCGCGAACGTCCGTTTCACTGTCACAGGTATCCCGCACAGCGGCCCGACGTCCGTCGGGTCCCGCCTCAGCCGATCGTCAGCCACGCGGGCGGACCGTAGCGCCTCATCGGGGAAGTACTCCACTACGGCATTGACCGACGCGCCCCGCTCGATGCGCCGAAGGCACTCCTCGACCAGTCCGACGCTGGTGAGCCGGCCCGCGCGCAGCCCCGTCGCCAGCATGTCGATCCCGTCGGCGACCGATCCGGTCGTCATGCCGCCCTGCCTTCCTGAGTACGTCCCACGGGTTTACGACTCTGGGACCGCGCGGGTGGGGCAGGGGTGGTCTCCACACCGGAAAGGACCGGTTGAAGAGGATCGAGGCAGAGGTGAAGCCGCCTCTTCGTCTCGTGGCTCGACAACAGCATCAGGCGGCCCCCAGGACGCGCTGCTCATGGATCAGCGCCGCCAGCCGGTCCAGAGCGTCGTCGATCTGCTCCGGCTCCAACTGGCTGTACGACAGGCGCATCTGCCTGCTGCTCGTCCGCCCCGTGAAGAAGTGGTGCATCGGTGTCCAGATCACACCGTGCCGCCTGGCCGAATGTTCGAGCAGCGCATCGTCCACGGCGAAGGGCACGGTCAGCACGAGGAAGAAGCCGCCGCTGGGAATGTTCCAGGTGACGTCCGAGTCACCGCCCTCCTGGGGAAAACGCTTTTCCAGGCCCTGGAGCAGCAGCCGGAGATTGCGCCGGTACACCTCGGTCTCGCGGGCGTTGGCCTTGGCGAGGCTCCCGCCGTGCGTCAGCAATTTGCCGCCGATGACGGCCTGGGCCACCGGTGACGTGTTCACCGTGAGCATGCTCTTGATCCGTGACAACTGGTCGGCGAGAAAGCCCAGTTCGCCGCCGCCCTCGGCCGTGACGCGCTGGTCGGCCACGAGGTAGCCGACCCGGGCACCCGGCAGCGCGGACTTGGCGAAGGAACCCAGGTAGACGACCCGCCGCTGCCTGTCCATCGACTTCAACGTGGCGAGGCGCTCGCCCGCGAAGAACAGCCCGTACGGGTTGTCCTCCAGCAACAGAAGGTCGAGTTCGTCGGCCAGCTCCAACAGGCCCTGCCGGGTGGCGGTGTCGAGGCTGACGCCGAGCGGGTTGGAGAAGTCCGGGATCACATACAGGGCGCGGGGCCGCAAACCCTGCGCCCTGGCGCCGTGCACCGTCTGCGCCAGGTCGGTCAGATCGATCCCGCCGGGCCCGGAGTTCACCGGCAGCACCGGAAGGTCGGCCAGTCGCGCCGCACCGGTGATGCCCACGTAGGTGGGCGCGACGGCCAGCAGCACGTCGTGCTCGTCGGTTCGCAGCGCCCTCAGCACCAGGAACATCGCCTCCTGGCAGCCCACGGTGACCACGATCGACTCCGGGTCGACATGGATGTCCTCGTCGATGGCGAGGTTGCGGGCGATCAGATCGTGAATGATGCCCTTGGTGCGGCCGTACTGGAAGATCGTCCGACGTACCCGCTCCTCCGGCCAGCCCAGGGTGCCGGACAGGTGCTCGTGGAAGGTGCGCAGGTACCGGTGGATGTCCTCGACATCGAACAGACCCTCGTAGGGGCGGCCCGCGGCCAGCGACAGCGCGTCGGGGAAACGGTGGGAGACCTCGTTGAGGAAGTTCATCGACTCCAGCACAGGGTCGCCGAGGGAACCGTGCAGTTCGCTGACGCACAAGGTCACCTGGCCGGGCCGCGAGGGCGGCGCGGAGATCGCTGGCTCCTGGAGCCGGTTCATCGTCGTCGTACCTCCGTCATGGTCTCCTCGGTCCGCGGCGGGGCACCGCCCGTCGTCACGGTGAGCCGCCCGGCCGCGACCGGGCCGGAACAGCCAGCCAGCAGCAGCGCGTCCTCGAATTCGGAACGCAGCAGATCGAGAACCTCGCCCGCGCCCTCTTCGCCGTTCATGGCCAGCCCCCACAGCGCGGGCCGTCCCAACAGCACACCCTTGGCTCCGAGCGCCAGCGCCTTCACCATGTCCGCACCACTGCGGATGCCGCTGTCCAGATACACCGGACACCGTCCCGCCACGGTCCGCACCACTGCTGGCAGCGCCGAGGCGGCGGGCGGCGCCCCGTCCAGCTGGCGCCCCCCGTGGTTGGAAACCACGATGGCGTCCACCCCCATGGCCGCCGCCCGGTCCGCGTCCTTCGGACTCAGAATTCCTTTGAGGACCAGCGGTATCCGGGTCCGCTCACGGATCCAGCCGAGGTCCGCCCAGCTCAGCGAGGGGTCGATGGCAGCCGCGGTGTGCACCATCAGGGCCGAGGACCCGGACACACTGCGCCGGGCGGTGCCCGGCAGCCCGCTGCCGGAGTCCTCGGTGAAATGTGCGGCGGTGAGCCCACTGGGCAGGGCGAACGCGTTGCGCATGTCCCGCAACCTCCGGCCCATGACGGGCACATCCAGGGTGAGAACCAGCGCACGGCAACCGGCCGCCACGGCCCGCTCGATCAGCTCCGCCGTCTTCGCGCGGTCACGCAGCCAGTACAGCTGGAACCACAACCGGGCCCCGGTCTCGGCGATCCGCTCCACGGAGTGGCTACTCATGGTACTGACGACGAAGAGCGTGCCGGCCGATCGAGCCGCACGTGCCAGTGCCAGCTCCCCGTCGGGATGGACGAGACTCTGGTAGGCCATGGGTGCGATGCCGAGTGGCATCGAGACCGGGGTGCCGAGCAGGTCATCGGCGGTCTCCGCGTGCGTGGCCCCGGCCAGCACTCGCGGGGTGACCCAGGTCCGGTCAAGGAAGGCCCGGTTCTCGGCGAGAGTGGTTTCCGCCCCGCTACCACCCTCGATGAAGTCCCATACGTCAGTGGGGAGGATCTGCCTTGCCGCTGCGGCGGCGTCCGCCAGTTCCAGGATTCTCGGTGACCCGGCGATGGTCACGACAGGACCCGCGGCTGGGTCCGCTCCACTTCGACAGCCTCGTACAGGGCCTTGATGTTGCCGCTGCCGAAGGTCCGAGCGCCCAGCCTCTCGATGATCTCCAGGAAGAACGTACGGCGCTCGTGGGTGGAACGGGTGAAGATCTGGAAGAGCTGCCCGTCGTGGTCCTGGTCGGCCAGGATCTGAAGCCGCCGCAGTTCGGCCGTGGTGTGCGCGGCCAGGGTGAGGTGCTCGGCGAGCATCCCGTAGTAGGCGTCGGGCACTTCCAGGAACTCCACCCCCCGTTCCCTCAGCACCGAGACCGTGCGCACCACGTCGTCGGTACTGAAGGCCACATGCTGGACGCCGGAGCCGCCGTGGTTCTCGACGAAGTCGTCGATCTGTCCTGGTGCCGCGGAGGTATCGGGTTCGAGCAGGGTGAGGGTGACGGCCCGGGACGCGCTCTGCACGACTCGGGAGAGCATCGCCTGCGCACCGACGACGACCCGCTCCTCGAAGACGGTCTCGAATCCCAGAACCGATTCGTAGTAAGCCACCGCCGGGTCCAGTTCACCGGCCCCGAGGCAGAGTGCGAAGTGGTCGACCGCGAGCAGTCCGACCTCCTCGCCGGTCAGTCCTCCGGACGCGGACTCGGCTGTGGCGAACCCGTGCAGCCACGCGGTGTCGTCGCTCTGGGGGGACTCCTGGACGAGTGTGTGTCTGACACTCCCGCAGCCGTCGATGACAGCGGTGACGATCCCGTGGGAGCCCCCGACAGGCGCCGGCGGCATGAGTGACCGGGCGCCACGCGCCACCGCATCGTCGAATGCGGCCGCCACATCCGGAACACGCAGTGCGATGTCGACCACGCCCTCCCCATGGGCCGCCAGATAAGCGTGTGCGGGGTGCTCCTCGGACCGAGGTTCGGTGAGGAGTAGCCGGACCCCGCCCTGACGTAACGCGACCGAGTAGTGGTCGTCGCCCTCGTCCGGCAAGCCGGAGGTCTCCACAACCTCAAATCCGTACTTCTCCACGAACCCTGCCGCTCCGGCCGCGGCGTCACCCACATAAAGTTCCAGATGACTCAGCAGTATCTCTTTCGACATGGCCGCTCCCTCACTGGTCGTTTTGACGCCATATCACCGGGCAATATTCCGGGTCTGCATAGTCCGGGACACCCCCAGCCGTTCTTCGCACCAGTGCGTCGTGATTGTATGAAGCTCTGCTTCCATCAGGCAGGATGAATTCACGGTAGGCGTTCTCCCCGTCCTGCAGATGAAGAGAGACTGCCCGCCTGGGCGCGGACGACCTATTGGGCCCGCTCCCGTGATAGGTGCGACAGTGATGGAAACTCACATGGCCCTTCGGTATGACGACCGGAACTTCGCGCACTTCGGCACCGTTGAATTCCGCGGTCCTGCGGAGTACGGCGTCGAGGTCCTTGCGGCGATCAGCGAAATGCAGCGAGGTGATGTTCTCGACCCCCGCATCCCGCCAGACGTGACTTCCGTCGATCATGGATATCGTGCCCATGGACTCATCGCAGTCGTGGAACGGGACGAACGCGGTCAGCATCCGTTCCGACGTCGACGTCGCCCAGTAGTCGCGGTCGTAGTGCCAGGGCACCACATTGTCGGGGTCGGCGGCACCAGGAGGCTTCAGGATGAGCGTGGACTGAAACACCCGGATCTCCACGGCACCGGCGAGCCTCGCCGCGACCGCGCCCAGGAGGGGCTTTCTCAGTACGGCGGCGACAGCGGCGCTCTCGTAGTGGATGTAGTCGTTGTGCCGCTGCACGTCCCCGGCTTCCGGCTTCCAGTACGACAGCCGCGGCGGCCGGGACGGCAGGACACGATCGCGGTGGCCGGCATAGAAGCGCTCACTCGCTTCGGCAAGCGACTCCACCTCGTCGTCACCAAGCAGCTGTCGTGAGAGATACCAGCCGTGTTCGACATAGAAGGCGACCTCGTCATCGGACGGCAGCAGCTCACGTTCGGAATCGCTCAGAGAATATGACTGCGCTGGTACCGACACACATCCCCCTTTACTTTTCAGCGGCTTCCGGGGCAACCGTGGGCTTAGGTACGGGAAGGCGGCGACTGGCGCTCGGCCACTTCCCTGATCACATCCCAGAGCTGTTCCACATCGACACGTGTGGTGTGGATATTCCCGATGGACACACGGATGATGTATCCCGATTCGATCACCGAATGCGATACGTACACTCTGCCGTCGGCATTGACCGCATCGGTGATCCTGGCGTTCAGCGCGTCGAGCTCCGCCCTCCGCGTCCGGTCGTCCGTGCCGTCCGAGAGCAGCCCTGCGGGCTCGTAGCGGAGACACACCAGTGGGTATACCGAGCTGCTGACGCACGTCCAGTCGGGATGCTCGTCCGCGGCTTTCCGCAGCCATTCCGCGAGCTGAACGGCGTGGTCGAGCCGGGCCGCGAGGCCCGAGCGGCCGAAGGATCTGATGACCCACCACACTTTGAGGGCACGGAAGCTGCGCCCCAACTGTGGCGAGAAGTCCATGTAGTCGACAGTGTCATGATCGGGCTCGGAGGTCAGGTACTCCGGCACCAGACGGAAGGTGTTGGCCAGCGCACCGACGCGCCGGCAGTACAGAGCCGTCGCCTCCAACGGCACGAACAGTGTTTTCTGCGGGTTGACCACCAGGGAGTCACCGACCGACAGATCTTCCAGTCTTCCGCGGAGCGAAGGCGCCAGGGCGTAGAAGCCTCCGTAGGCCGCGTCGACATGCAGCCAGACACCGTACCGGGAGCAGACCGCGGCCACAGCTTCGAGCGGATCGGCGGACGCGACCGAGGTCGTCCCCACCGTTGCGACGACGGCGACCGGTTTAAGTCCGGCGGCGATGTCGGATCGGATCGCCTCCTCCAGGAGATCCGGCCGCATCCGGTACCTGGCGTCCGACGGCACTTTCACCACGTTGTCCAGACCGATGCCCAGGGTGATCGCTGCCTTGTCCACTGAACTGTGAGCCTGATCGGAAGCATAAACGCGCTGCACTGCTGCCCCTGTGCCCGCGATGCCCGTGGCTCGCACGTCGAAGTCGAGCGCCGCGTCACGCGCCGCTGTCAAGGCGTAGAGGGTGGCCAGGGAGGCGCCGTTCACCAGGACGCCGTCAGCGGCCTCGGGATACCCGGTCAGCTGGGCGATCCAGCGGAGCACCACACGTTCGAGTGCGGATGCCGCAGGGCTGGTCTTCCACAGCATCGCATTGACATTCAACGCGGCGGTCAGCGTCTCGGCCAGAACTCCTGAGTAGCTCGCGGAGGTCGGAAAGTATCCGAAGAATGAAGGATGATTCCAGAGGACCAGATTAGGGATCACCTTCTCACGCGTATCGGCGAGAATGGTAGAGAAATCCGTGCCCGACTCCGGGAGATCGGCATCCAAGAGAGCCGTTATCTCTGCCGCGCCGCGAGGTTTCGTGACGGGAGTCTCGTGAATCAACTCGAAGTGATCGCGAATCACCTTGAGGACTTCACGGCCGTTCTGCTCGAATATTCTCGGATCCCAGTCGCCCGCATGACTGTCACCCTCTGTCGGATCATTCATGTGTTGAGGCGTCGACGTCGACCGGAAGTTCCGTCAGATAGGTTATCCTACGCGGCCCGACGCAGTATTTTGAATAGAATTCTCCGAGGATTAACTCTTCCTCGGCGATAAATTTCTCATGCTCGGGCCGACTCCTCCACGTGTACTTCATCCATATTTCGGAGACGTTATCCTGCAACTGAAAGAAACGGCCATGCTCACACCATCCTGGATTCACATGGGCCGCCGGGCCCACGATGTCATCCATTTCCTGCATGAGTTCCAAAGCTCGGCCCCCGAACTCAGGCCTAAGACGCCACGTCTCGATAACGATCACCATGATTTTCCATCTTCCTTGCCATAGGCCACCAGGGCCACCCAAAGGAAAGAGTCCATCCGATGTCGAACCTAACGGATTACGTCAACTGCATTGAGAAATTCGCCAAAGAATGGCCGACTCAAATGCAGGAAGAAATTCAAGCGCGAATCACTCCCCCGTGACTGATCGCTGAAATCCGATCTCCATCCTGACCGCCTTGGCGGGCGATGTCAAGCGTTCATCATTTAAAATGGGGCAACGTTGTTGAAATCCGACAAACGCCACCGCGGAGGGAGGTGGCAAACGATGCCGCATATCAATACACAGCCCAGCAAAGACGCTCTCAATGTTTAAACGCCGTATCCGTGCCCAGATTGAACTCCCAGTCGCCATGGATGGCGACGGGTCACTATCCTCACGCCATTGCTGGATCGTGAGGCATGCGGCAGCGGGTGGGTACACACCCGAGGAGCGGACCCATCGGGAACGATTGCGGCTGGAGGTCGCCGATCGGTTCGCGGGGCGAGAAACGCTCTGAAAGACTCATCTGCGCAGGTCAGCGCCACCAGGTGGACGACTTCACGACGTACGTCCCGAGATCGTCACCCTCGACGAGCCCCGGCAGCGACCCGCCCTCACGCAGAGGCGTGATGGAGGGGTCGCGGTGACCTCTTTTCAGCATTTTCCCAGGCCACCCGTCTCTTCGACCGTGAATTCCGCGAGCACTGCCGGCAGTGCCGACACTGCCGGAGAGGCGCCCCGGCGAGAACGGTCCGTCAACGACCCTGGGGAGAATCCGGGGCTTCCCGACCTGCGTTGCGGGCGACTGCCGACCTCCGGCGTGAAGGGAGCACAGTAACCAAGGGTGACGGCGGAGCAGCCCGCTCAGTCCTCGGCGTGCTGTCCTCGGGCGATGGCCACGAGGTCGGCGTAGCGGATGACGGACCCGCCCGCGCCCCAGGTCCCGTCGGGCTGTTCGTGCACCAGCACCCACACCCGTGACGCGTCGGCCTCGGTGAGCCCCGCGGCCGAGAGCACGACTGTCGTGGCGTCCCGCACCAGGCTCGCCTTGCCCTCCTCCGAGAGCGCGCCCCGAGGGACCGTCGCGTCGACGAGGAAGCGGGGCGCGTCGTCCTCGGCGGTGGTCTGCGCTCCTACGGGCAGTTCGACGAGGTAACTCCACAACTGGGCTCGGAAGAACGGCGTGTCCGGCGCACCCTCCGAGCGCAGCAGGACGTCGGCCAGGTCGCGCTGCACAGTCTCGCGGCCCTTCTCACCCAGGGAGCCTGACGGGACGGTGAGCCTGATGATCGACGTGACGGAATCTCCTTGTCCGGCGCACGCACCGGCGCAGGTGAGTACGGTCCGCCGGTCGGGCGATGGCATCGTAACGGGATGGGGCGTCCGACCCGTGGGGGCACCGGGCCCGGGGCCTGCCCCCGGTCGTGCGCGGCGTTCCGGCCCTGTCCCGACCGAGCAAGCCGATGGTCCGGCGGCAGGCGTCGGCGACGAACGTATCGGGGCGTTCACGGCCTTGATGCCCGGGCCGCCTGAACGGCGCGCGCGCAGGGTTCGTATCTTCGTACGGATCAGCAAACGCCTCCGGAAGGAACGTCAGCATGAGCAGCGCCTCGCTTCAGCCCGTATCGGGACCGGGTCGTCGTACGGTCATGGCGGCGGCCGGTGCGGCGGGGCTCGCCGTCGCGCTGACCGCGTGCGGCTCGGACGACGACTCGTCGGACTCCGCCACAGAGCAGGGCGCCGCCGCCGGCACCGCCCTCGCCAAGACCTCCGACATCCCGGAGGGCGGCGGCAAGATCTTCAAGGACCAGGGTGTGGTGGTCACACAGCCGACGGCGGGCACCTACAAGGCGTTCTCGTCGAAGTGCACGCACGCGGGCTGTGCGGTGACGGGCATCACCAACGGCGTCATCACCTGCCCGTGCCACAACAGCGAGTTCTCGGTCGCGGACGGCAGCGTGAAGAAGGGCCCGGCGACCGAGGCTCTGGCCGCCGAGACGATCACCGTGTCCGGGGACTCCATCACACTCGCCTGACCTTCACTCTCGCCCGTCGGGGCGAGGCCGCTCGAGACAGGCCAGCACCTCGTCGGTGGTCGCGACCGTGGCGACCAGCGCGAGGGTGTTGCGGATCATCGCGGGGGTGTAGTCGGAGGGCACCCCCGCGATGGCGTCCCTGGGCACGACGACGGTGTAGCCACGGTTCACGGCGTCGAACACGGCGTTGGGGATCGCGACGTTGGCCGAGACGCCGGTCACGATGAGCGTGCGGCAGCCCAGGTTGCGCAGCAGGGCGTCGACGTCGGTGCCCTGGATCGGCGACAGGCCGTGCAGCCGCCGTACGACGAAGTCCTCGTCGGCGACCTCGATCGGCGGCGCGACGCGTACCGCGGTGGTACCCGAGAGCTGCTGGACGGGAAGCCGTTCGGCGGCGCGGAACAGTCGGGCGTTGTGGTTGGCGCCCCGGCCGTCCGGACGCCGTTCGGCGATGGCGTGGATGACCTGGATCCCGGTCTCGTGGGCGGCCTCGACCAGTCTGGCGACCTGGCCGAGCGCCCCCGACGACCGCGCCTCCCCGGCGAGTTCGGGCAGGGCGCTGTCCGGACCGACGACGCCCTGCTGGCACTCGACGGTGAGCAGGACCGTGGTCGCGGGGTCGAGGAGTTCGCTGAGCTGTTCGTACGACGGCATGGCGCTCCCTGGTCGCGGACCGTATGGACGGCCGGGGGAGACTAACGCCCACCGCGTGCGGGCGGAAGACGGCCCGATCTACTCTTCTGACGCAGGACGACGCGAGACAACAAGAGCAACAAGAGCAAGAGGGGGATCACATGACCGTGGCTCAGCGCCGAGGCCGGAAGATCATGATGACGCCGGGCGAGCTGGACGAGTTCCTGACGACCCAGCGCACCTGCCGGGTCGCCACCGTGTCGGCCGACGGCGCACCGCATGTGAGCACGCTGTGGTTCGCCTGGGACGGCGTCTCGATGTGGCTGTACTCGGTGGTCCGCAGCAAGCGCTGGACCGACCTGACCCGGAACCCGAAGGTCGCGATCGTCGTCGACACGGGCGAGGAGTACGACGAACTGCGCGGCGTCGAGCTGTCCGGCATCGTCGAGTTCGTCGGCGAGTCGCCGCGCACCGGGGAACTGCGCGCCGAACTGGACGTCCCGGAGACGCTGTTCGCCCGCAAGAACTTCCGTCTGGACGAGATGCCCCACGACGGCAGGCACGCGTGGATACGCCTGACCCCGGAGAAGACGATCTCCTGGGACTTCAGCAAACTGCCCCCGCAGTAACGGGAACCGCATTTCCAGCCCGTCCGGCGCTTGAGGACAAGGCCCGTTCAGGGCCGACAGGGGGTCTGGGGGCGCCGCCCCCAGGAACGGGCCAGACAAGGGCGGCGGGGGCAAGCCCCCGCTACGACGCGGACTCCACCGCCCGCCCCACCACCCGCAACGCCTCCACCGCCGCCCGGATCGACGGCCGTCGATCCGCATCCGCACGCCACACCACATACACATGCCGACGCACACGCTGCCGCAGCGGGACGGTGACGACTCCCGCCGGCACGGGATGGCGGCCCAGCAACGGCGCGATGCACACCCCGAGCCCCGCCGCGACCAGCGCCAGCTGCGTATGTGTCTCCGCCGCCCGGTGCCCGACGCACGGCTCGACGCCCTTGGACCGCAGCGTGAACATCAGCCACTCGTGGCAGAACTCGCCCTCGCCCCACGTGATCCACTCGTCCTCGGCGAACTCCTCCAGGTCCACCTCGGCGCGGCCGGCGAGCGGATGGCCCACCGGCATCGCCACGTCCGCCGGGTCGTCGAGGATCGGTGCCTTCACCAGGCCGTCGGGCAGCGGCATCGGCTTGTTGTACCAGTCGAGCACGACCGACAGGTCGAGGTCCCCGCGCACCACCCCGGCGACCCCGGCCTCCGGTTCCAGCTCGCACGAGCGCAGCCGCAGCCCGGGGTGCTCCGCGCGCAGGGCCGCGAGAGCAGCCGGGAACAGTCCGCGCGCGGCGGTCGGGAACGCCGAGACCCGCAGCTCACCCACCACCTGCCCACGCTGTGCCTCCAGATCCGACTGGGCCAGCTCGACCTGGGACAGGATGCGCGCGGCATGGTCCGCGAGCAGCCGTCCGGCGTCGGTGAGGCGCACGCCCCGCCCGTTCTTCGCGAGGAGCTGCTGCCCCACTTCCCGCTCCAGCTTGGACATCTGCTGCGAGACGGCCGAGGTCGTCACATGCAGCCCGTCGGCCGCCCCGCTGACCGAGCCGTGCCGGGCGAGGGCGTCGAGGGTACGCAGGCGCTCCAGGTTCAACATGTAAGTGATTCTACGAGATAAGGCGAACGCATGCTCGCTTGTGCTACGAGATCGACTCCGGGATCCTGGCCTGTATGAGCCGCCTCACCACCCCGAAGCCCACCACACCGGCACTTCCGCCCGACCCCACGCCCACCCCCGCCTCAGCCGCCGACCGCGGCCACCGCTCCACCCTCGACTGGCGCGTGCGTTTCGGCGTGCTGTCCCTGATCTGGGGCTTCAGCTTCCTGTTGATCAAGGTCGGTACCCAGGCGTTCGCGCCGTTCCAGGTCACCTTCGGCCGGCTGCTGTTCGGTACGGCGGTCCTGGCGGCTGCGCTGGCGGTGAAGCGGGAGCGGCTGCCGCGCGGCGCCCGCACGTGGGGGCATCTCGCGGTGGCCGCGTTCCTGCTGAACGCGCTGCCGTTCTCGCTGTTCGCGTACGCGGAGCTGACGATCCCGTCCACCCTGGCCGGTATCTGCAACGCGACCTCGCCCCTGTGGGGCATGGCCCTGTCCCTGGTCGCACTCTCGGAGGACCGGCCCACACGGGTGCGGGTGGCCGGTCTCGGCCTGGGTTTCCTGGGCGTACTGACCGTTCTGGGCGCCTGGCAGGGTTTCCACGGCCTGGACGCGACGGGCACGGCGCTGGCACTCCTGGCGTCGCTCAGCTATCCGGTCGGCTGGATCTACGTCCGTCGTACGCTGGCTGGGTCGAGTCACTCCCATCTGTCGCTCAGCGGCGCCCAGCTGCTGTTGGCCACCCTGCAACTGGCCCTGGTGACACCGCTGTTCACCGAGATACCCGACCATCTCCCGGTCGGGCCGCTGCTCGCGATCGTCGCCCTCGGCGCGCTGGGCACAGGGTTCGCGATGCTGCTCCAGTACGGCCTGGTCGCCGAGACGGGCCCGACGACCGCCCAGACGGTCACGTACTTCATCCCGGTCATCGCCACGGTCGCGGGCGTCACCCTGCTCGGCGAGAGCCTGTCCTGGTCGACACCGGTGGGCGCGGTGGTGGTCCTGGCCGGAGCGGCACTCACCCAGGCCACGCCCGGCCGCCGCCGTCGGACCGAACCTCCGTCATGAGTCCGCGCCGAGCTCAACCCCGAGCCAAACACCGACCGGATCCGCGTCAGACGTAGGTCCGCGCCTGCGTCGGTCTCACAGCGGCGGCGATGGCGTCCGCCAGCGGGCCCGTCTCCTGCGGGGTCAGTGTCGCGACGGTCACCCGGATACCGGAAGGGGCGTTCATCCGGAAACGCGCGCCGGGGGCGACGGCCCAGCCGGCGTGCAGCAGCCGGGCGACCGCACCGGTCTCGTCCGGCACGGGAATCCACACGTTGAGCCCACTGCGCCCGTGGGCCCTGACCCCGCGCCGCGCCAGCGCGTCGACCAGCGCGTCCCGGCGCCGCCCGTAGGCCGAGGCGACCGCGCGCGCGTCCAGCGCGCCATCGACCCACAGCCGCACGACGGCCCGTTGCAGCAGCCGGCTCACCCAGCCCGGCCCGAGCCGCTGGCGCCCCAGGACCCGGTCCACGGTGACGGGGTCCCCGGTGAGCACAGCGAGGCGCAGATCAGGGCCGTAGGCCTTGGCCACCGAGCGGACGAACGCCCAGTGCCGGGTGACCCCGGCCAGCGGGTGAAGTGACTGGTCGACGATCCGGTAGCCGTGGTCGTCCTCGATGAGCAGTGTCTCCGGATGCTCCCGGAGCACGGAACGCAGGGCACGCGCGCGCGTGGCGCTCAGCGCGGCCCCGGTCGGGTTCTGCGCCCGGTCGGTGACGATCAGCGCCCGCACCCCGGCCGCCAGCGCCTGTCGTACGTCCTCGGTGATCGGACCCTCGTCGTCGACGCCGACCGGGACCATGCGCAGCCCGAGTGCCGGCACGAGGTCCAGCAGCCCGCCCCACCCGGGATCCTCGACGGCCACCGTGTCACCGGGTTTGAGATGTACGGCGAGGACGCGTTCGATGCCGTCCAGCGCGCTGGAGGTGACAGCGAGGGGCCCGTCCGGCACACCGTCGGTGTCGAGGTCGGCGCGGGCGATGCGGGCCAGCTCCGGCTCGACGATGGCGTCCCCGTAGAGCACCGGCGCCAGGTCACCCTGCTCTCCCGCCGCCGCGAAGGCCGCCGCCAGAGACGGCAGCAACACGGGATCGGGGTTGCCGTGCGCCACGTCCCGCACCCCGGCCGGCACCTCCACCCGGATGTACTCGCGCCCGGTGGTGGCCGGCTTGGAGCGCACCCGACTGCCGCGTCGCCCATGGGTCTCGATGACCCCGCGGTCACGCAGGGTCCGATAGGCGGCGGCGACGGTGTTCGGATTCACTCCGAGCCGCTCCGCCAACTCCCGCATGGGCGGCAGCAGTTGCCCGGGTTCCAGCTCGCCGGCACCCACCGCGTGTTCGACGCTCGCGGAAATCTCTGCTGCGCCTCGACCTTTGATCGGATATTCTCCTAGCACAACACATATTATGCACTAGTGCAATCAAGCCCGCAAGGAGACGACGATGCCGGGGACCACACAGGACGCACGGGACACTCAGGGCGCGCGGGACGCCACACAGACAGCGGCACCGCGGGGAGCTGCCGAGTCCTCCCCGCAACCCACCGCCGACACCTACGCCCCGACCGACCGCACGGTCCCCACCCGCTCTCCCGGCCGGGCCTCGTACGACAAGGAGTCGGTGCACGCGATCCTCGACGAGGGGTACGTCTGCCACCTCGGGTTCGTCCGGGACGGCGCACCCGTCGTCCTGCCGACGCTGTACGGGCGGGTCGGCGAGCGCCTCTACGTGCACGGCTCGACGGGCTCGCGCCCGTTGCGGATGACGGGCCAGGCCGACCCGGGCCTGCCGGTGTGTCTGACGGTCACGCATGTGGACGCCCTGATCCTGGCCCGGTCCGCCTTCCACCACTCGATCAACTTCCGCTCGGTGGTGGTCCATGGCATCGCCCACCAGGTGACGGACCCCGACGAGAAGCGCATGGCTCTGGACGCCCTGGTCGACCACGTCGTGGCGGGACGCTCCGCGGACTCGCGGCCCGCCAACGCCAAGGAACTGGCCGCCACCGCCGTGATCCGCCTCGACCTCGACGAGGTCTCCGCGAAGGTGCGCACGGGCGGGGTGAACGACGAGCCCGAGGACCTCGCACTCCCCCACTGGGCCGGCGTGGTCCCACTGCGCAAGGGCTACGAAACCCCGGTCGACGACGCGGAGTTGGCGCCCGGCACCCAGCTCCCGGCCTACCTCACCACCCTCTGATCCGGATGCTGATCCACCCCTGGGACGCGCCGCGCGACGACGCGGAATGGCAACAGTGGCTGTCGGCACACGACTTCGGCCAGCTCTGCGTCAACGGCCTTCCGGGCGAGGCGCCGTACGTCCAGCCGTTGCACTTCGCGTACGACGCCGAGCGCGCCGAGGCCGTCACCCATCTGGCCCGCCCGAATCCTCTCTGGCCCGCGCTGGAGAGGAACCCGGACGTCGTACTCAGCGTGGTCGACGACTACGCCTTCGTCCCCGGCCCGTGGCAGGCCGCGCCGGACGGTCCGTCCGAGCACGGGACGCCGACGAGCTTCTACACGGCGGTCCAACTCCACTGCACCGCCCACATCGTGGACCACCCGGCGGAGAAGGCCGCGCTGCTCAACCGCCAGGTGGGTCACTTCCAGCCGGAAGGCGGCTCGGCGCGAGTGGCGGCGAGCGAGGACCCGTTCGGACGGATGCTCGCCGGTATCCGTGGCATCAGGCTCGAAGTGACGGACGTACAGGCGAAGTTCAAGTACGCCGAGAAGAAGCCGACGGAGGTCCAGGACCGTATCGCCGCCGGGCTCGCGGCGCGGGGCGGCCCTGGGGACGCGGACGCGCTGAGGGTTCAGCGGCGCAGGCGGGGTCTGTAGCGAAGCGGGCCTCCCCTGTCACGTCGACGAGCACGTCGGCGTACCGGTGCTCCGCGTCTCCGCCACCGCGAGCCCGGCCACCGCGCCCAGCATCAACAGGGTGCCCACGACCGTCGCCGCCGTCAGCCGTTCACCGAGCAGGGTGACGGCGAGAACCGCCGCGCTCACCGGTTCCAGGAGCATGACCACGGACACCGTCGCCGACCGGACGACGGCCGCCCCGGCGAAGTACAGCCCGTACGCCAGCGCGGTCGGTACGGCGGCGACGTACACCAGAAGCCCGGCGAACCGCAGGCCGTCGCCGGTGTGCGGCAGGAGCCCCTCGGCGAGCCCGAACGGCAGCAGGCAGAGCGTCGTGACACCGAAGACCCTGACGGAGGTGGCGAACGCGTCCGTTCCGCCGTCCCGCCCCCACCACCGGGTGACAAGGGTCATCGCCGCGTAGCCGGCCGCCGACACCAGCGCCCACGCGACACCGGACGGCCGCACCTGGGCACCGTCGCTGCCCAGCACCAGCACCGCGAGTCCGGTGAGCGCCCCGGCGACGGCGACGGTCCCGCCGGCCCCCAGCCGTTCACCCAGGGTCAGCCGGGCGCCCAGCGCGATGAGGACGGGCCCCGCGCCGAGAGTCACGACGGTGGCGACCGCGAGGCCGGTGGCCTGGACCGACGCGAAGTACGCGGTCTGGAACACCGCCAGCAGGAACCCGGTGACCCCGGCCCGCAGGGCCTTTCGGCGCCGGGGTTCGGGCCTGACGGCCGGACGGCGGCGCAGTGACCGGGCGAGGAGCAGCAGCACGAAGCCGCCCGCGCAGCGCCAGAAGGAGAGGGCGACCGGGCCCAGGTCGCTCACCCGGTAGACCAGGGAGGCGACGGCACCCGCGGTACCCCAGGCGGCACCGGCGACGGTCAGGAAGAGCAGGCCTCGCCCGACGGGCAGACCGGAAACAGCATTCGACACGAGGGTCTCCGCAGACGCGCGAGGACCGGCCGAAGGCCGCCCGCCGCGCGGAAGTCGACGAAAGGACCCGAGCCCTCAGGGCTCCACGAGGTCCTCTGGCTTCGTCTGCGGGCAGCACCGTCCAGCCCGACGGAGATACGTCGGGCATGTTCTTCGGGAAGCCCGCCTCAGGCGGCCGGAGGCGGAAGGACGAGTGCGCGCGCGTGCATGATCACGACCCTATGCGGCGGTACGGCGGGCCGCCACATCCTTTTCGGATCCTCGGGCGACCGGCTTCGCCGACCCCTTGGCGGGCGCCGACGACTGGGCGATGAACGCCCCCACGAGCACCACCGCGCCCCCCGCGATCTGGGGAGCCGAGAGATGCTCGCCCAGCAGCACCCAGGCCAGCACGGTCGCGATGACCGCCTCCAGACACGCCACGACCCCGGCGACCTGCGGCGAGAGCCGCCGCACGGCGAGGACGCCGGTGACATAGGCGACGACCGTGGCGACCAGCACGATCCAGCCCAGCAACAAGCCGGCCGCGACGGGTGTGCCGTTCATGTGCGCCGTGCCCGTGAGCACCGACCAGTCCATGCGCCACGGACGCGCCACGCCGGTCAGCACGAGGGCGCCGACCAGCAGGCCGTACGCGATGACACCGAGCGGGTCCGGTGCCTCGTCCCCCGCGTCGCCGCCCTGGTCGGACAGGACGAAGTAGCCGACCTGGCAGCAGGCGGCGGCGACCGCGAGCAGCAGCCCCACGGCATCGAAGCCGAGCCCGGACCAGATCTCGACGACACAGGCGAGGCCGCCGACCGCGAGGACGACTCCGAGCGCGGCGGCACGGGTGACCGGCCGCCGCTGCACGAACCGCACCCAGCCGAGCACCAGGGCGGGTGCGAGGTACTCGACGAGCAGGGCGACCCCGACCGGGATCCGGGAGATCGAAGCGAAGTAGCAGGCCTGGACCCCGGCCACGGCGAGCAGTCCGAACCCGGCGAGCAGCGCGGGCCGCCGACGCACCAGCGCACGGTGCCGCACGGCCAGGGGCAGCATCACGAGGGCCGCGCCCGTCACCCGCAGCCACACCACGTGCAGCGGATCGAGTCCCGCCTCGATCAACGGCTTGGCCGCGACCCCGGACCCGCCGAACGCGACCGCCGACACCAGCGCGAACCCGAGCCCCACGCCCTTGCCCCGACCGACCTCACCGCTCCCTGACGTACGCACCGGCAACATGATGACAGGCAAAGACATGAGCGTCACCCCCGATGACACCTGTCTCACCGGCTGGACCGTCCCGCGGGACCCCGCCGAGCGGGCTCACACAGGCCTACCGCTCAGCGGCAACGGCGACGGCTCAGCAGTAACCGTCGAGTCCCTCGGCGTACTCCTCGCAGCCGGCCGCCCTCAGCTCGACCTGCCTCAGCCGTTCCGGCAGCTCCCGCGCGTCGACTCCGCCCCGGCGCAGCACCTCGACGGCCCGGGACTGGGGATCCCCGATGATCGCCGCGAGCAGATCCACCCCGCGGGCCGGTGCGTCACCGCGTCGCGCGGCCCGTTCGCACGCCTCCTCCAACGCGCTCGCCGCGACCGGCGACCAGCCCGTCGTACCGCCTGCCCCCGGCAGCACGGGCAGTGCCCCGGAGTCCTCGACCGAGCCCTGCCAGCGCAGCCCGTAGCCGATGCTGCGCTGCACGAGATAGCCGAGCAGCCGTGCGACCTGCGGGTCGCCGCCCTCGAACACCGAACGCACCTCGGGATCGGACTCCAGGAGCGTGTGCAGCAGATGGGCCGTGTCGATCTGCCGGTCCCCGTCCCGCAGCGCCCGTCTGCGCGCGCCGGCGACCACCGCTGCCAGCTCGGAGGTGAGCCTGGCATCGTTGTCCAAGCGGTTCGCGCCGTGCTCGGTGGTCGACTGCCGGGGAATACGGGATCGCACACCCCCACCCCATCAGTCCCCGCATTCCCGGTCATCCCCGCGACGCACCATTTCCGTATCCCACGGAGGGTGTGCACCAGCGGTGGAATCTCCTCCTTACGGAGGACATCACGCCGCTCCCCCACGAGGTCGACACAAGGGGCGCGCACGCTCATTCCGTACGCCCCGGGCGCAACCGGACCACCCCCTCCCACGTCCCACACCAACATGGAGAGGTGCTGGCTGGTGGCGCTGCCGGCCACGGACGGGAGGCAGTACGTGTACCGGGTGTACGCCCCGGAGGACGCGCTGCTCGCCGACCTGTTCTGGGAGGCGTGGCACTGTCACGACGAAGGGCCCTTCCCGCGCGCGTGGGACCTGTTCGACGCGGCCGAGATACGGCGGGTCGGCTGAGCCGGTCCCGTTCGCCGACCCGACGCGACATTTTCTGACGACTCGTCAGTATTGAATGTTCCGGC
Source organism: Streptomyces sp. AK08-02 (assembly GCF_033795085.1). Taxonomy (NCBI): domain Bacteria; kingdom Bacillati; phylum Actinomycetota; class Actinomycetes; order Kitasatosporales; family Streptomycetaceae; genus Streptomyces; species Streptomyces sp. AK08-02. The sequence continues at coordinate 21,749 of NZ_JARAZV010000026.1, read as the reverse complement.
CCTTGCGACTACGTTCCGCGACACCGCAGCCCGAGACACAGAGGTGGTCGCATGGCCGAAATAAGCGCGGAGGCTCAGATCCAGGCACCGGCGGAGAAGATCTGGGCGCAGCTGACGGACTGGTCGGCGTACGGAGCGTGGAACGCGACCCACACGAGCTTCCCGAAGGGCGGCCCCTCCACTCTGGAGGTCGGCGGCACCTTCGAGGAGAACATGAAGCTGATGGGCTTCCCGGCCGAGGTCGAATGGACCATCGCGGAGTTGGAGCCCGCCCGCACACTGGCCATCCGGGGCAAGGGACCGATGGCCGTGACCGTGGCCACGCGTTACACCCTCACACCCGACGGGGATGCCACGACGGTCCGGATCGACGGTGAGTTCACCGGCGCGGCCGTCTCCCTGATGGCCGGCAAACTGAAGGACTCGGGGACGGCCGCCCTCAACGAGTCCCTGCGCAAACTGGCCGGCCTGGTGAGCTGAGCCCGGCCGCCATGACCGTACGGCGGACAGCGCGAAAGGCGCCCCGCGGACACTTCCGCGGGGCGCCTGTGCGCACTGGGAGACACGCCGCCGGGGCGGTCACGTCTCCGAGGGCGGCCCATCAGTCCTCGTCGGCGAGGATCAGGTACAGCTTCTTGCGCGCTTCGTTTATCACCGTGAGCGCCTTCTCGCGCTGCTCCTTGCTGCCCGTCTTCCAGACCTGGCCGAAGGCCTCCATCAGACCGACGCCGGCCTGGCGGATGTCGTTCAGCGCCTCCCAGTCGACGCCGCGCCCGGCCTCTTCCCAGGGCGCGTCGGGACCCTCGTCGGCCGCGGTGCGACCTGACTCGGTGAGCGCGAACAACTTCTTGCCACCCTCGCTCTCGCTGGCGATCAGGCCCTCGTCCTCCAGCAGCTGAAGGGTGGGGTAGACCGAGCCCGGGCTGGGCTTCCAGGCCCCTCCGCTGCGCTCGGCGATCTCCTGGATCATCTCGTAGCCGTGCATGGGCCGGTCCTTCAGCAGGGCCAGGATCGACGCGCGGACGTCACCGCGCCGCGCCCTGCCCCGCGGTCCGCCCCGGCCGCCGCGCCCGCCCCAGGGTCCCGGGCCGAAGCCGGGTCCACCAGGACCGCCGGGACCGCCGAAACCCGGCCCGAAGGGGCCGAAGGCGGCGCGCCGCCCCTCGAAGCCGCCCCGCCCGAAGGCTCGGGGGCCGCCATGACCATGTGCGTGCCCGGGACCGAAGCCCGGACCGAATTCCTCTCCATGGGAACGCATCGCAACCACTCCATTCGTTGTCTTGTCGTTGATCTGTCGCGATGCGTCAACGATATATCGGAATAGCTCGTACGACAACCCCCACGCAGAAGTGACCCAGACCACAGTAGAAACGATGACGTTTCGATAGAGGTGAGAGCTAGGCTGACGACACCGAAGTGAACGAAACGGTTTCGTACAAGGAGAGTGCCCCCCATGGCCTCCGTACTCGTCGTACATCGCCAGTCCCTGCAACGTCTCGGACTACGCATGTTTCTCGCGGCCCAGCCCGACCTGACCGTCGCCGGCGAGGCGACGAGCGGCGCCGAGGCCGTTCGCATGAGCGCCGCGCTCGGACCCGACGTCGTCCTGATGGACAGCCTGGTGATCGACACGGACGGCGTCGACGTCATCCGTCGCATCAGCCGGCCCCCCACCCAGCTGCCGGTCGCCGAGTCCGCGAGAGTGGCGGCACCCCGCCCGCGTGTGCTGGTACTGACCCCCACCAGCCACGAGCGGCACGCCTACGCCGCCCTGCGCGCCGGAGCCGGCGGGTTCCTCCCCCAGGACGCCACCCCCGAGGAACTGACCGCGGCCGTCCGTATCGTGGCTGCCGGAGACGCCGTCACCACCCCCGACCTCACCCGCGCGCTCATCGACACCGTCCGGCACGAGCGCGCCTTCGGCCCGCCCGAGCGGGTGAGCGAGCTCGTCGCGCTCACCAGTCGCGAACGCGACGTCCTCACCGCGGTCGCCGCCGGCTGCTCCAACACCGAGATCGCCACCCGGCTGTCCATCTCGCCGACCACGGTCAAGTCCCACGTCAGCCGCATCCTCGCGAAGATCGGCGCACGCGCGCGCGTGCAGGCGGTCGTCTTCGCCTACGAGTCCGGCCTCGTCCGACCTGCGGCGGCCTGACGCTCCGCCCCACCCGACAGGTCCACCGGCCTCCCCGCCCGCCGAACCAGGTCCAGCACCCCGAAATTGGCCTTGGCCCGCCTCCCCGCCACCCGTTTAGCGTCATCCCCATGCGCATACGAATCGTCGACGCCTTCACCGACCGCCCCTTCGCCGGCAACCCGGCCGGCGTCCTGCTTCTCGACGCCTTCCCGGACGACATCCGGCTGCAGCGGATCGCCCTGGAGGTCAACCACGCCGAGACGGCGTTCGCGCACCCGCTGTCCGACGACGGCGAGGCCGACTGGGCGCTGCGCTGGTTCACCCCGGCCGCCGAGGTCGCGATGTGCGGCCACGCCACGCTCGCCACGGCCCACGTCCTGCACACCACGGGCAGCCATACGGGACCCGTACGATTCGCCACCCTCAGCGGCGTCCTCACCACGACGCCCCACGAGGACGGCTCCATCACCCTCGACTTCCCGACCGCCCCGCTCACCCGCGTCGAACCCCCCGCCGGGGTCGCCGAGGCCCTGGGCACCGAACCTCTCGCGGCCTTCGACACGGGCCCGAACATCAATGACCTGCTGATCGAGGTCGCGGACGAGAAAACGGTCCTTGCTCTCGCCCCCGACCTCAAGGCCCTGGCCGCCCACTCGGAACGCGGGGTCATCGCCACCGCCCGCGCCGACGACCCCGCCGGGGCCTATGACTTCGTCTCGCGCTGTTTCTTCCCCCGGATCGGCATCGACGAGGACCCGGTCACCGGCAGCGCCCACACCGCCCTCGCCCCCTACTGGTCCGAGCGTCTCGGCCGCCCCGACCTCACCGGCCTCCAGGCTTCAGCCCGCAGCGGTCTGGTCCGTACGCAACTCCGTGGCGAGCGCACCCTGCTGACCGGCCGAGCGGTCACCACCATCGACGGCGAGCTACTCGTCTGAGGGCACACGGAAGGGGCGTACGAAACCCTGATACGCCCCTCACCCCCTCCCCCGGAACCCTCAGGCGGTGGGCAGCCACCCGACCTTTCCCGCCAGCAGGGCGTAGCCCACGAACGCCCCGATGTCGAGCAGCGAATGCGCGACGACCAGGGGACCCACCCGCCCCCAACGCCGGTAGAGGTACACGAACACCACCCCCATCACCATGTTGCCGATGAACCCGCCGATGCCCTGGTACAGGTGATACGACCCGCGCAGGACGGCACTGGCCACCAGTGCCGTCCCCGGGGTCCACCCCAGCTGGCCCAGCCGGCGCAGCAGATACGCGACGACGATCACTTCCTCCAGTACGGCGTTCTGTACCGCCGAGAGGATCAGCACCGGGTACTTCCACCACACCTCGGGCAGCGCCTCGGGCACCACCGTGAGATTGAAACCGAGGCCACGGGCCGCCAGATAGAAGGCGATTCCGGTGCTGCCGATCACCGCCGCGATCGCGGCCCCGCGCCCCAGGTCGGGCCAGGGCCTGGTGCGGTCGAAGCCCAGTGTCCGCAGCCCCTTCCCCTCGCGCAGCAGGAAGTGCGCGACCAGCGCGACCGGGACCAGCGCCGTCGTGATACCGAAGAGCTGCCAGGCGAGGTCCAGCCAGGGCCGGCCCGGCGCCGCCGAGGCGTTGAGGGTGGCCGCCTGGTCCTTGAGGCCGCCCGGCTTCGTGACCGACCCGACAAAACTGATCAGGGCGGAGACACCGCTCGCGCCGAGTGAAAGCCCCAGAACCAACAGCGTCTCGTCCCGGAGAGTCCGCCGCGACGGCCGCTCCTCAGGAAAAGCCTCAGCCACTGAGCCCGCCTCCACCTGCACTCCTGCCTCCAGTTGTGTCATACGCGCCGCACGGACGCCCGCGCCCGACCGCAGTCTGACGACACGCTGCGAAGATCGTGCGCGACGGGCCGTCAAGGGGCGGGGCCGCTTCCGGCGTGCCTCCCCTGCTCCCTGCCTTACGGCTGGTGCGGCCGATTCACCTCATACGACTGTTTCGCGCCGCGCGTCGCGCCCACCTGCGAGGGATACGACCGTCATGGGCCATCGCAGTCTGCCCGATCCACCTGAGACGAGCGTGACCGACCCCCGCGCCGGCCCGGCGGCGCCCGGTCACCCTCGCCGCGGCCCTCGGCCTCGCCACCACCGCGGCTACGGCGGACACCGCGCGAAGGCACCCCGGATCTCGCCCACCGGGCATCCCCCGCGCCCCTCACCGGACCTCGGGGATCACCCCAGGGGCACCGCTTCCGGCAGTCCCACCGGCCAGGTGTGCACCGGTTCCCCCAGGTGCATCAGCTCGCTGTAGCGCCGGGTGGTCGCGGCCAGCGCGGCCTCCCGCGACAGCCCCTTGTCGAGCGCCCGGTGGAAGGTGGCCGACTGCCAGGACGCTCCGTTGGTCCGCAGCCGGCACCGTTCCTCGATCACCCCGAGGTACAGGTCCCGGTCAGCGGGCTCGACCCCCCACGCGTCGAGGCCGGCCTCGGCGAGCGGCAGCAACTCGTCCCGTACGAGTCGCACCGCGTCGACCTCCGCCGTGCCGCCGAACCGGCCGCCCCGGGGCCACTGGAGCCGCGCGTCGATACCGTGCCTGCAAGCGGCGTCGAAGTTGGCGGCGGCGGCCTCGAAAGGCAGTCGGCTCCACACGGGCCGCGACTCCTCGGCCAGCGCCCGGACGACACCGTAGTAGAAGGCCGCGTTGGCGATGACGTCCACGACGGTGGGGCCCGCGGGCAGCACCCGGTTCTCGACACGCAGATGGGGAACGCCGTCCGCGATGCCGTAGACGGGTCGGTTCCAGCGGTACACCGTGCCGTTGTGCAGCACGAGCTCACCGAGCTTCGGCACACCTCCGGCGTCGAGGACGCTCAGCGGGTCCTCGTCGTCACAGATCGGCAGCACCGCCGGGTAGTAGCGCACGTTCTCCTCGAAGAGGTCGTACGCCGACGAGATCCACCGCTCCCCGAACCAGGTGCGCGGCCGCACGCCCTGCGCCTGGAGTTCCGGCGGACGCGTGTCCGTGGACTGGGTGAACAGCGGGGGCCGCGACTCGCGCCACAGCTCACGGCCGAACAGGAAGGGCGAGTTGGCTCCGATCGCGACCTGCACGGCGGCGATCGCCTGCGCCGCGTTCCAGACATCGGCGAACCGCGCCGGAGTGACCTGAAGATGCAGCTGCACGGATGTACAGGCGGCCTCGGGAGCGATCGACCTCGACGTGCACGAGAGGCGCTCCACGCCCTCGATGTCGAGGGTGAAGTCCTCACCGCGGGCCGCCACGATCTGGTCGTTCAGCAGGGTGTAACGGTCGACGTCGGAAAGGTTGGAGGAAACCAGGTCGTCACGGCCGAGCGTCGGCAGAATGCCGATCATCATGATTCCCGCGTCGACCTCGTTCGCTTTCCGATGGGCATATGCCAGTGACGTACGGAGCTCTTCGGCGAGCCGGTCGAATACCCGCCCGGCAAGACGGTGTGGGGCAATGTTGACTTCCAGATTGAACATGGCGAGTTCTGTTTGGAAATCTCGACTCGCGATCCTTTCGAGTACTTGCCCATTCATCATTTTCGGCATCCCGTCGGGCCCGACGAGATTCAACTCGATCTCCAGGCCCAGGAGATTCTTCGGGCGGTCGAACCGCTTCTCGGCCAGCAGTCGCTCCAGCCCCGTCAGACACTGCCGGAGCTTGGTGCGGTAGTGCCGGCGAGCGGACAGGTCGAACGGCCCCGCCACGACCTTCTCCCCCATCGGAAGCGTCCCTCCTCCTCGAATGGGCAGGCCGAAGATCGGCCGCTGACGTCCCGGGTCACGTGGGATGATGCCCACCAAACGCGATCGATAACGTCCCCCGGGTTCTCGTCACCCGCTACGCTGGCCAACATGACCCGCGGCACATTCGTCCGGCATGGCGCCGCGGCCGGTTCAGGCCGGCCGACCGGACAGTTTCGCGCACTTGCGAACTCGTGAAAAACGCCGACGGTAATTGGCCGACCGCCTCCGACCCGTCCACCGAGGTCATCGCCGTGCGACCGGCCGGGTAACGGTAGAAACACCACGCAACGCCGACCGAACAAGCCCTTGCTCTTCACGCGGAAAACAGTTAGACGAAACATAGTCAGAACACGTGTCGTATAAACTCCGCGAACAAGGGAAGAGTCGGCGCCCAGGTCCTGGGTCCTGCCATCCAGATGCCGTACGGCAGGCCGCATCCACGCCCGCGCCCCCGGCCCCGCCTCTTCGCCCCCGACAGACTTCGAGAGCTGACAGCGCCGTCCGCCCCCGCCCTCGCGCCACCCTGCCTGTCGAACGAGAGGCGTTCCACCATGCCCCTGCATGTCCCCCCGGCTCCCGCACCCGCACTGCGCACCGTCCTCACGGCACTCGGTTCCCCCACCGCGGTCCGCGAGGCGCGCACCCCGTCCCTCCGTACCGCCCAGGGCCCCATCACCCCCGAACTCCCGCTGCCCGTGCACGTCCTGGACCACGTCACCCCCGCGGGCGCGTCCGTCACCCGGCTGACCGGGTGGCGCTTCCTGATCCGCTGCGGAGACCGCGCGGTGGCCGCCGCCGAGACCATGCTGACGCCCGACGGCTGGGCCTTCTCGCACTTCTTCGAAGGGCCCTACATCGCCTCCACCGAGCGCGCCCTCCGTCAGGCCGAGGCGATGAAACAGACCCATCAGGCACGCCTGCTGTCCGTTCCCGAGCTCTACATGCTCACGCTCTGGCTGCACGGCGACAGCACCGCCGACGGAGCCGAGGGCCAACCGGCCGCGACCGACCTGCTCGTCCCACTGGCGCCCGCCCCGCCCGGTATCGCCGCACATCGTCCGCACCGGGTCGCCGAACTGCTCCCCATGCTGACCCATCGGGTGACTCCGGCCCCGCTCCTGAGTTCCTCCGCCTGAGCGCACACGCCACGACACTCTCCGTATTCACCTGTGCCCCGCCGTCGAATTCCCGACGGCGGGGCAAGCTGCTCTTTCGCGCGGCAATATGCTCGTACGAGCCACCAAAAGCTTTCGACCCGACCGGACTAGCCCTATCCGACCCCCAAGAACCACCCAAAGGGACAGTCCAGTTGGGCTGAACCGTCCGCCCGGGTGACGCGTCTTGAACCTGTGAGAAGTGGTGCGCCCAAATACCTGCGGATTGACGCCCGTGGGGCAACACTGGGTTCAAACCGATTTATCACAACGGGGGGCGGCCATGAACAGTGCTTCGAGCCGCAAGACGGACACCACAGCCATCTCACACTCCACGACAGAGCGAAAGATCCCACCAATGTGCCAGCACCAGCCACCGTGCCCGACAGCTCACTCCACCGACCGGGAGTCCGCCCGCCTCATGGCGCACCACCCGGAGCAGGGCTGGAGCCTGCTGTGCAACGGCGTGCTCCTCTTCGAGGACACGGGTGAGCTCCTGCCCGACGGCCAGATCATCGCCCCGCACCGCGTGATGACAGCCGCCTGACGGCCTGCTCGCAGGGGACGAAGGGCGGCCTCCCGACGTCAGGAGTGACTGCCCGAACAGAGCTGAACCGAGGAAGAGACGAAGAGGGGCCGGCCCGCAGACATCCACTGCGAACCGGCCCCGACCCATGTCCGAGGGTGACTACTCCTCGTAAGCGTCCAGCGGCGGGCAGGAGCAGACCAGGTTCCGGTCACCGAAGGCCTGGTCGATCCGGCGCACCGGCGGCCAGTACTTGTCGGCCGCCGAGACCCCGGCCGGGAAGACCGCCTCCTCGCGCGTGTAGGCGTGCGTCCACTCGCCGCCGAGCGCGGCGGCGGTGTGCGGAGCGTTGCGCAGCGGGTTGTCGTCGGCCGGCCACTCGCCCGCGCCGACCTTCTCGATCTCGCCGCGAATGGCGATCATCGCGTCGCAGAAGCGGTCCAGCTCTCCCAGGTCCTCGGACTCGGTCGGCTCGATCATCAGCGTCCCTGCCACCGGGAACGACATCGTGGGCGCGTGGAAGCCGTAGTCGATCAGCCGCTTGGCGATGTCGTCGACACTCACGCCCGTCGTCCTGCTGATCGGCCGCAGGTCGATGATGCACTCGTGTGCGACCAACCCGCCGGGTCCGGTGTAGAGCACCGGGAAGTGCGGCTCGAGCCGCTTGGCGATGTAGTTGGCACTCAGTACCGCCACCTGCGTGGCCCGCTTGAGCCCCTCGCCGCCCATCAGCCGGACGTACGCCCACGAGATCGGCAGGATGCCCGCCGAGCCCCAGGGCGCCGCCGAGATCGGCCCCACACCCGTCTCGGGCCCGGCCGCGGGCTGCAAGGGGTGGTTGGGCAGATAGGGCGCGAGGTGCTCGCGCACGCCCACCGGGCCGACTCCCGGGCCGCCGCCCCCGTGCGGGATGCAGAACGTCTTGTGCAGATTCAGGTGCGAGACGTCCCCGCCGAAGTGCCCCGGCCTGGCCAGCCCCACCAGCGCGTTGAGGTTGGCCCCGTCGACGTACACCTGGCCGCCGGCCTCGTGCACCTGGGCACAGATGTCGGCGACATGCTCCTCGAACACCCCGTGCGTGGACGGGTACGTGATCATCAGCACAGACAGTTCGTCCCGGTACTGCTCGATCTTCGCCCGCAGATCCTCGACGTCGATCTCACCGTCCCCGGCGGTCTTCACGACGACGACCTTCATGCCGGCCATGACGGCACTGGCCGCGTTGGTCCCGTGCGCGGACGACGGGATCAGACAGACGGTCCGCTGCTCGTCACCGTTGGCCCGGTGGTATCCGCGTACGGCGAGCAGCCCGGCCAGCTCGCCCTGCGAACCGGCGTTCGGCTGCAGCGACACCTTGTCGTAGCCGGTGACCTCGGCGAGACGGTCCTCCAGCTCACGGATGAGCGTCAGATAGCCCTGTGCCTGCTCGGCGGGCGCGAAGGGGTGCAGCTGGCCGAACTCGGGCCAGGTGACCGGCTCCATCTCGGTGGTCGCGTTGAGCTTCATGGTGCAGGAGCCCAGCGGGATCATGCCGCGGTCGAGCGCGTAGTCCCGGTCGGCGAGCCGGCGCAGGTAGCGCAGCATCGCGGTCTCGGAGTGGTACTGGTGGAAGACGGGGTGGGTGAGGATCTCGTCGGTGCGCAGCAGCACCTCGGGGAGCGTGTCCCCGGCCTCGGCGTCGAGCGCGTCGATGTCGCCTTCGACCCCGAACGCGGTCCAGACGGCACCCAGCTGGTCCCGGGTGGTGGTCTCGTCACAGGAGACGGAGAGTCGGTCGGCGTCGACGAGGTGCACATTGACCCCGTGCTCGCGCGCGGCGGCGGCGACCTCACCGGCCCTGCCCGGCACCCGCAGGGTGAGGGTGTCGAAGTAGGCGCCGTGGACGACGTCCACACCGCCCGCCGTCAGCCCCGCGGCGAGGATCGTGGCGTACCGGTGGGTGCGCCGGGCGATGATCCGCAGCCCCTTGGGCCCGTGGTAGACGGCGTACATGCCGGCCATCACGGCCAGCAGGACCTGCGCCGTGCAGATGTTGCTGGTCGCCTTCTCGCGGCGGATGTGCTGCTCGCGCGTCTGCAGGGCGAGCCGGTACGCCTTGTGCCCGTCCGCGTCCACGGAGACACCCACGAGCCGCCCGGGCAGGCTGCGCGCGAACTGCTCGCGTACGGCCATGTATCCGGCGTGCGGCCCGCCGAAGCCCATCGGCACGCCGAACCGCTGGGTCGTCCCGACCGCGATGTCAGCGCCGAGCTCACCCGGCGAGGTGAGCAGCGTCAGGGCCAGCAGATCGGCGGCCACGGTGACCACGGCGCCGAGCTCGTGCGCCTGCTCGACGACCGGCTTCAGGTCCCGTACGACACCTGAGGCGCCCGGGTACTGAAGAAGCACCCCGTTGATCTCACGGCCCGCGAGGTCGTCCGGAATGCCCGCGCTCAGGTCGGCGACGACAACCTCGACACCGGTGGGCTCGGCCCGCGTCTCGATCACGGCGATGGTCTGCGGCAGGGCGTCCGCGTCGACGAGGAAGAGCCCCTTCTTGTTCTTGCCCATGCGCCGCGACAGCGACATCGCCTCCGCGGCCGCGGTGCCCTCGTCGAGCAGCGAGGCACCCGAGGTGGGCAGCCCGGTGAGGTCGGCGACCATGGTCTGGAAGTTCAGCAGCGCTTCGAGGCGCCCCTGCGAGATCTCGGGCTGGTACGGCGTGTACGCGGTGTACCAGGCCGGGCTCTCCATCACGTTCCGCAGGATGACCGGCGGGGTGAAGGTCCCGTAGTACCCGAGCCCGATCATGGACCCGAGGACCTGGTTCCGGTCGGCCAGCGACCGCAGCTCGGACAGCACTTCGACCTCGGTGCGGGCGCTCGGCAGATCGAGCGCGTCGGCGTTCCTGATCGCGTCCGGGACCGCGGCGGCCGTCAGCTCGTCGAGCGAGCCGTAGCCGACCTGCGCGAGCATCTTGGCCCGGTCCTCGTGGTCCGGCCCGATATGACGTCGCTCGAAGGGCGTTCCCTGTTCGAGTACGGCGAGCGGAGTGCGGTGGGCGGTCATTGCGGAGGCCTCCTGGTCGTCGCGACCTTCGAGGGGCACCACGACACGGGTGCCCGAACGGCCTCCCCCTCTGTCATCTCAACCTGAGAGCTTCACCGGGCCGCCAACGCGCTGACGTCCCGGCTTTCACCGTCGGTGAGAGCGGAAGCTGTCGCCATCCGCTCTTCTTTCCAGAGTGACCTCGTCCGTGCGGTACAGGGGCCTGAGAGATTCCGGGGAGGATTTGCTCCTTCGGCGTCCTCCGACGTTCCGGAGGACTCTCCCGCACAGGGTCAGCAGCCATTGGCCAGCCTACCAGCGGGCTCCACGCACACTCCTTCGAGTGGCCGCCTCAGCGGATGTGCTCTTTTGTAGTGTTTACGGATGAGTTGCGACCATACGGAGGCGCCGTGCAGACCGACATCGATCCGCGCAACCTGATCGGCCGCAAGGCCTTCGACCGCAACGGCACCAAGATCGGCACGATCGACGAGATCTACCTCGACGACGCGACGGGAGTGCCGGAGTGGGCGGCCATAAGAACCGGGCTGTTCAGCAGGGACGCCTTCGTGCCCCTGGAGCCCAGCGAACTGATCGACGGCACTCTGCGCATCCCCTTCGAGCGAGCCCTGATCAAGGACGCACCCGACTTCGGCGTGGGCCGCCACCTCTCCCCGGAGCAGGAACTCCAGCTCTACCACCACTACGGCCTCGACGTCGCTCCTCCTCCCCCCTTCCCCGACCACGACTTCGGCAGGCTGGCGGGCACGGACGACGCCTGATCCCCCGGTCCTCCGTCCGGACGACCGGGTCTTCGCGGCGGGGCGGCCACCAACGGCAGCGGATCCGCCGGCTCCAGCGCGGCGTCATCGGTCCGGAACGTACGCACCCGCCCCGGCTGCTCGGAGTCGGGCGTCTCGAACCGGACGGTCACCCGCCCCAGCCCGCTACCCTGCACCCACCCGTGCCCGAAGTCGGCATGCCGCACGTCGTGCCCGGCGGTCCAGTGCCGCTCGGCGGACGCCTCCGGCTCCTCGACGGCCTCGCGCTCCGCCTCCTCCAGCGGCTCCAGTGCCGCCAGCTCCCCGGCGGCCTGGGCGAACAGGTCCTCCTGCGTGTAGTCGGCGAGCCCGCTCACCCCGACGCCGAGCAGCCGGACGCCCCCGGTGGTGTCCACCGCCTCAAGGAGCCGGGCCGCCGCCTCCCGCACCACGGCGGGGTCGTCCGTGGGCCCCCGGAGCGTCTCGGACCGGGTCAGCGTGGAGAAGTCGTACCGCCGCACCTTGAGGACGATGGTCCGCCCGGACAGCCCGGCACCCCGCAACCGCCGCACACACCGGTCCGCCAGCCGCTGCACCTCAGTGCCCACCCGGCCCCGGTCATGGATGTCCACGTCGTAGGTGTCCTCGACCGACACGGACTTCGTCCCCCGCTCCGACACCACGGGCCGCTCGTCGTGGGCCAGCGCCATCGCGTACAGCGCGTGCCCGTGAGCCTTTCCCAGCAGCCGTACGAGCTCGTCCTCACCCGCCTCCGCCAGGTCGTCGACCGTACTCATCCCGGCCCGCCGCAGATGGTCCCCGGTGGCCGGGCCGACCCCCGGCAGGGTCCGCACCGACATCGGGCCGAGCAGTGCCCGCTCGGTCCCGGGCTCGATCACCACCAGCCCGTCCGGCTTGGCCTGCTCCGAGGCGATCTTCGCGAGCATCTTGGAGGCGGCCAGCCCCACCGACCCTGTGAGCCCCGTGACGGCCCGTATGTCCGCGCGCAGCCTGGTCCCGGCCAGCCGCGCCGACGCCTCGTCCCAGGCCGTGTCCCCGGCCTCCAGGTCCACGAACGCTTCGTCCAGGCTCAACGGCTCCACCAGAGGCGACAGCTCGTGCAGGAGGCCCATGACCTGCTCGCTGATCGACCGGTAGAAGCTGCCCCTGGGCACGAGATAGGCGGCGTTCGGTGCGAGCCTGCGGGCCTGCGCCATCGGCATCGCGGAGTGCACCCCGAAAACCCGGGCCTCGTACGACGCGGTGGCCACCACCCCGCGCGGTCCGAGTCCCCCCACCACCACGGCTTTCCCACGCAGGCTCGGCTTGGACGCCTGCTCCGCCGAGGCGAAGAAGGCGTCCATGTCGAGATGCAGGATCGTGGGCGCGTTTCTCACATCACCGATGCTGCCCTACGCCACTGACAATGCCCTGGACCACAGCGGCGCCGGTCAGACCGCCCGGTTGCGCCGCCGCGCCAGTTCGTCCGTGGGGTTGTGCCCGACGAGGGTCTCCCCGGTGTCGACACGCTCGCCGTGCAACTGCGAGAGAGCGCTTTCCACATCGCGCCACACCACGCCGACGGCAATACCGAAAATGCCCTGCCCACCCTGGAGCAGCGCGTGCACCTCATCCGGGGAAGTGCACTCGTAGACGGTCGCACCGTCACTCATCAGCGTCAGTCGCTCCAGGTCGTGGAGTTCGCACGCCCGGAGATGCTGCACCGCCGTGCGGATGTTCTGCAGCGAGACGCCGGTGTCCAGAAAGCGCTTGACGATCTTCAGGACGACAACATCCCGGAAGCTGTAGAGCCGTTGCGTCCCCGACCCGTGCGCGGGCCGCACACTCGGCTCCACCAAGCCGGTGCGCGCCCAGTAGTCCAACTGCCGATATGTGATGCCGGCCGCCGCGCACGCCGTGGGGCCGCGGTAGCCGATCTCCTCGGACGCCATGGATGTCGCCCCTCCGCTGCCTGCTACAGCCGTCGGCCGCCGCGGAACGTGATCGGCCGCGTTGCCCTGAAGCGGGTACGGGCCGCTCTCCCCCGGAACGCATCCAGGGGCACCCCCAGCCGTACCGTCGCCGCTGCTTCTCACGCCGACCTCCGTCCTTGACCTGCCTTCTCGACGGTAGGCAGTCACCAGGGGTGCGTCAACGATCGCCACACTCGGCACGCCGAGTGATAATCACCCTAGGAGTGGTTTCCCGTACCCCACCGCGGGGAAAGGCTAGCCGAATGCGCTCCGTCAGGGCCGCACGACGCTCTCACACGCCGCTGGCAATTGCCATCATCCGTGACGTCACCGGGCAAAAGACAGGCCCCACCGACCATGGGGTCCGTGGGGCGGCCGAGCCTCGTCAGGCGACGCTGACACGGCTCACTGACTGTTGGTCCCGAAGTCCTCGGGGGAGATCTGGTCGAGGAACTCGCGGAACTTCTCCACCTCGTCCTCCTGCTCGTCCGGGATCGCGATCCCGGCGTCGTCGAGTACCCCGTCGCTGCCGTAGATCGGCGTACCGGTACGCAGCGCCAGCGCTATGGCGTCGGACGGGCGTGCGCTCACCTCGACTCCGCTGGCGAACACCAACTCCGCGTAGAAAACACCTTCGCGCAGGTCCGTGATGCGCACTTCGGTGAGTTCCTGGCCGACGGCCTCCAGCACGTCCTTGAACAGGTCGTGGGTCAGCGGTCGCGCGGGGGCCATGCCCTGCTGGGCGAAGGCGATCGCCGTCGCCTCCCCCGGTCCGATCCAGATGGGAAGGTAGCGGTCGCCTCCCACTTCACGCAGGAGCACGATCGGTTGGTTGGAGGGCATTTCGACCCGGACACCTACGACATCGAGCTCGTTCACACAGCAACCCTAGGCCGTGCCCGGGACGTTTGGGTAGTCGGGCACGGAACGGGTGACCGATCCGCCCTCCGCCGACCCGCCACGCTCAGGGCTGCCGCACTCCCAGAGCGATCCGCACCAGGGCCGCGTGCAGCTTCACCGTGAGCCCTGCCAGCTCCTTGCTACGGGCCTCCGCGAGCGCCCTGGTCTGCGGATTGCGGTGACGCTTCAGCGGGGCCAGGACCTGGTCGACGAGGCCGGCCTCACGGTCCGCGGCGGCCTTCATCACCCGCAGATGCCGCGGCTCGATCCCGAACCGCCCCAGCTCGGCAACGAGCGCGGCGACGGTGACCGACTCCGCGTCGTACGCCCCGTCGGGCAGCGGCGCGATCAGCCCGTACGACTGCCACTCCTCGAGTTCCTCGTCGCCGATCTCGGCGGCGGCGAGCAACTCGGCGCGGCCGATCCGGACGGCGGTGGGCCCCTCGGGCTCCAGAACGGGCTCACCGTCCCGCTGCCGGCCGACGGTGGGGGGCGGGGCCACCTCCCCACGCTCCATGGCCTCCAGGTACTCCCTGATCACCTTGAGGGGCAGGTAGTGGTCTCGCTGCATTCTCAGGACATGCCCGAGGCGCTCGACATCCCTCGGACCGAACTTGCGGTACCCCGACGGGGTCCGCTGCGGCTCGATGAGCCCCTCCGACTCCAGGAAACGAATCTTGGAGATGGTGACTTCGGGGAACTCGTCGCGCAGCGCGTTCAGCACTGTGCCGATGCTCATCAGCCCACTGTCCGCGGCGGCGATGCCGTGCCCGGCACCGCCGCTCGGTGTTTGAAGCATGGACCTTCCCTGTGGGTCCCCCCGGACTCGGTCCGGAGGAGGGTCAGTAGCCCCGCTGGCTCGCGTAGAACACCAGCCGGTACTTGCCGATCTGCACCTCGTCACCGTTCGACAGATCGACCTGGTCGATCCGCTCGCGGTTGACGTACGTGCCGTTGAGGCTGCCCACATCAGCGACTGTGAACAGGCCGTCCTGGCCCCGCCGGAACTCCACATGCCGACGCGACACGGTCACGTCGTCCAGGAAGATGTCGCTCTGCGGATGACGCCCGGCCGTGGTCAGCTCGCCGTCCAGGAGGAAGCGGCTGCCCGAGTTCGGGCCACGGCGCACCACCAGGAGCGCCGACCCGAGCGGCAGAGCGTCCACCGCGGCCTGCGCCTCGGGCGAGAGCATCGGCATCTGCGTCTGACCGGTGACCTCGGCGTCGTACGCCTCGATGCCGGAGATCGAGATCGTGGACGTCGTCTCCGACGGGCGCTCGGGGGTGACCCCGGCCCGCAGCGGCGCGCCACAGTTGGAACAGAAGCGGCTGTTCTCCGCGTTGCGGTTACCGCACCTCGTACACACCAGGGCCGACATCGACGGATCCTCCTGCCGCGGCTGCCCCGCCGGGGCATTGGACGCATACGGACCGGAGGAAAAGTCTCCACCCGTACTTGAGGTTGACGGTTCCCCGAAACCTATGCGCCCGGACTGGGCAGGGTCAACAGAAGGCGCGCCCTGACCTCCCGGAACGTCACCACCCGGACCGCCGACCTGATCCCGGAACAACGGACGCTGACCGTCCGCGTCGGGCTGTGCGCGATGGCGGGCGGTCGCGTTGTCGCCGCCGCCCTCTCGCGCGCTCTTGCCGAACAACTTCCCAAACAACTTCACGGGCGATTCCCCTTGACCGAAACAGACCCGCCCGTGGGGCAGGACGAACCCTGACTGCACCTACCGGTCGACCCGGACATCCTCACAACGTCCGCCGCCACCTGACAGTTTCCACCACGCACCACCCATTCGGTGCGCCGACCCCCCGCAACCTCCTGCCCTCCGCGGACAACCCCCATGCACCCCCGGTTCACTCGGAGGACGACCGAGCGTAGTCAGGCTGCTTCGCGGCTCGCAAGGCATCCACGACGATCTTGGACGCCCGCTCCACGGTAGCCGTGGCCTGCTCCTTCTCCAGGGTCTGCACCACACCTCCGGGGATGTTGAGCGCCGGTTCGAGGTCCTGCGGCTTCCCGATGACCTTGAAACGATAGGGAGCGTCGATCTTGTTCCCGTCGACACTCACTCCCCCACCGTCCTCGTCCGCCAGAAAGGTCCCCGCGACGACCCGTACACCGTTCACCTGGATCGCCTCGGCACCGGCGGCACGCAACTCCTGGATCGCGTCGAGCAGCATGTCGGCTTCGACCGTCCCCTTCGTGTCCTCGATGGTCAGCGTGATCCCGGGCCCCTGCGCGGCCACCGTGCCCGCGAGGATGCCCAGTTGCCGTTCCTTCTCAACCGTCTGCTTACGGGCCTCCTCAGCTTGGTCCGAGCTGTTCTCCAACTCGGTCCGCTGATCTTCGAGACCTTGCTTCTCGTCCTCAAGACGCTGCGTACGGTCATCCAGTTCATCGAGGATGCGAACGAGATCTTCCTGTCGTGCCCCGCGCAGCGCACCGTCGCTGTCACTGGTGGACGCGACCTGCACCGCAAGCCCGAATCCGAGCCCGAACAGCAACAGGGCGACGATAAGTTGCGCCCGGGTCACGCGTGGCGGCCACAGCCCCTTCACCAGCCGCTGACGGCCGGTCAGGGACGGAGCGACGGTCTCCTCGTCGGCCTCCGTGGCTGCGGTATGCGCGTCCGGAGCGTCCGCGGGAGTGGCAGAGATCTCCTCGGGCAGTTCCTCGCGCAATCGCCTCTCGCCCGCCTCAGGATGCTTGTCGCCCGCGTCGTTCTTGTCGTTGTCAGTCATCGGCGTCAGGCCCGGAACACGTGCCGGCGGATCGCCGCGGCATTCGAGAAGATACGGATACCGAGGACCACCACGACGCCGGTGGACAACTGGGCGCCCACGCCCAGCTTGTCGCCCAGGAACACGATCAGCGCGGCCACGACGACGTTCGACAGGAACGACACCACGAAGACCTTGTCGACGAAGATGCCGTCCAGCATGGCCCGCAGACCACCGAACACGGCGTCCAGGGCCGCGACGACAGCGATGGGTAGGTAAGGCTCGACAACCGCCGGCACCTCGGGCCGGACCAACAACCCCGCCACGACGCCCACGACGAGGCCCAGTACCGCGATCACGATGTGCCCTTCTCTGTTCTCGGCTGTGCTGTACGTACGATCACGCTCGGTGCGGCGGGCAGCCGGAGGTCACTCTCCACGGAGATGCCGGTCCGGATGTCGAAGTTCTCCTGCAGCGCGTGCAGATACAGTCCGTCGGCGCTGTCCTGGAACCTCGTGCTCAGTCGCTTCCCGTCCCCTACCGCAAGCACCGTGTACGGCGGCACCAGCGGCTTGTTGTCGACCAGTATCGCGTCTCCCGCGGCCCGGATCGCCGAGAGCGCCGTCAGCCGCTGCCCGTTGATCGCGATGGCCTCGGCGCCCGACTGCCACAGCCCGTTCACGACCCGCTGCATGTCCCGGTCGCGTACCCGCCCGGTGTCGGAGAATCCGGAGGTCTCCCGGGCATCCCCACCGGCACCGGTACTCGCTTCCTTCGCGTCGTCCACGACCAGCTTGACGCCCGGTCCGTGCACCTCTGTCGCACCCGACAGGATGCCCACCAGGTCGGCCTGTCCGCTGCCGCCCTCCGACTTCAGCGCCGCACGCTGACGCGCGCTCACGTTGTCGCGCAGTTGGTCGACCGCCTTCTCCAGCTTGTCGGCCGCATCGGTCTCGCGGTCGATGCGGTCGATCAGTTCCTCACGCTCCTTGGCGACGCCGGGCGCGGCTATCCGTGCTTGAGCCGCCCCAACCGTGACCACGAGAGCAGCCAGCACCAGGCCCGCGGCAAGGCCGAGCTTCGCCCTCAGCGGCCTCGCCAGACCGGCGTCACCCGTGGCTTTCCGACGCGCGGCAGCCTCGGCATACCCCTCGTCGAGGCTGTGGTCCATGACGTTGGTGAGCAGCGACATGGACGCGTCCGGACGGGAACGACTCGTGGGGATGCTCCGAACGGGGGGCTGCTGCGGCATGCCGCACATCGTCCCACGTCGCGACCAGTGCCTCCGAACGGCCCCACCGACGCGCCGGACAGGCCCCATTGGGGATTCCTGTCCGGCACGCGCGCGTGGACCTCGATTCAGCGACCGGCGCCGTCCACCACGGCGGACCACTCGTCGAGCAGCGCCTGGGCGGAGGCGTCGTCGGGCCCTTCGGCCCACAGATGTGTGACGGCCTCCGCCGGGTCGGGCAGCACCATCACCCACCGCCCGTCGGTCTCGACCACTCGCACCCCGTCGGTGGTGTCGACGAACCTGTCTCCGGCCTCCTCCACAACCCGCCGCATGACAAGTCCCTTGACGGCCCACGGAGTCGCCAGATCCCGTTTCAGGACGTGTGCCCGCGGAATCCTGGCATCGATCTGGCTGAGCGTGAGCTGCGTCCGCGCCACCAGTCCGATAAGCCGCACAAAGGCAGCTGATCCGTCGAACACGCTGCTGAACTCGGGAACGATGAACCCACCACGCCCGTCTCCACCGAAGATGGTCGCCTCGTCACGCCCGACCCGGGTGAGATCGTCGGGCGAGGTGGTGGTCCACTCAACCTGCGTACCGTGATAGGCGGCAACCTGCTCGGCGATGCGCGTAGTCGTCACCGGCAACGCAACCCGCCCACTGCGCCGTTCGGCGGCCACCAGATCGAGCATGACGAGCAGAGCCCGGTCATCCTCGATGATCCGCCCCTTCTCGTCGACGAGTGAAAGCCGCTCACCCACCGGGTCGAAACGCACGCCGAATGCGGCACCCGCCGACGCCACGATCTCGCCGAGCCGCACCATCCCGGACCGCCGCGTATCAGCGGTCTCCGTCGGCCTGGACTCGTCCAGTCCGGGATTGATGGTCAGCGAATCCACTCCCAGTTTTCCGAGCAGACTGGGCAGCACAAGTCCCGCACTGCCGTTGGACGCATCCACGACAACCTTGAGCCCTGCCTCCGCGATGCCGGTCGTATCCACGTTCCGCAGCAACGACCCGGTGTACGAGTCGAAGACACTGGCCGGGAAATGCAGATCCCCGATCTCCCCGGGGAACGCCCGCCTGTACTCCTGCCGCGCGAACACCCGGTCCAGCTTCCGCTGACTTGCCTGCGAGAGGTCGGCCCCCTGCCCGTCGAAGAACATGATGTCGACAGAGTCAGGCACCCCGGGCGTCGTCCGGATCATGATGCCCCCGGCACTCCCCCGAGCGGTCTGCTGCCGCGCCACCGGCAGCGGTACGTTCTCCAGGTCTCGTACGTCGATGGCACTGGTCTGCAAGGCCGAGATGACCGCCCGCTTCAGCGCGCGAGCACCGCGGGAGTGGTCGCGGGCAGTGGTGACGGTGGACCCCTTCTTCAAGGTGGTCGCATAGGCGCCGGCGAGCCGCACCACCAACTCGGGCGTGATCTCCACATTCAGGATTCCGGACACCCCACGGGCACCGAAGAGATGCGCCTGCCCCCTCGACTCCCAGATCACCGAGGTGTTGACGAAGGCTCCGGCCTCGATCGTCTTGAACGGGTAAACGCGGACGTTCCCCTGAATGATCGATTCTTCACCGACGAGACACTCGTCGCCGATGACCGCTCCGTCCTCGATCCGCGCCGCGCGCATGATGTCGGTGTTCTTCCCGACCACGCAGCCGCGCAGATTGCTGTGCTGCCCGATGTACACGTTGTCGTGCAACACGGCCCTGTGCAGAAAGGCCCCGCTCTTCACAACGACGTTCGAGCCGACGACGGTGTGTTCACGAATTTCCACACCGGCCTCGACCTTGGCGTAGTCCCCGATGTAAAGGGGCCCGCGAAGCACGGCATCAGGATGCACCTCGGCACCCTCCGCGACCCACACACCGGGCGACATCTCGAATCCGTCGAGCTCGACATCCACCTTGCCCTCAAGGACGTCGGCCTGTGCCTTGACGTAGCTCTCGTGCGTACCGACGTCTTCCCAGTACCCCTCGGCGATGTAGCCGTAGACCAGCCGCCCTTCCTTCATCAGCTGAGGGAAGACGTCACCGGACCAGTCGACGGAGGTATCGGCCTCGACATAGTCGAAGACCTCGGGTTCCATGACGTAGATGCCCGTGTTCACGGTGTCGGAGAAGACCTGCCCCCAGGTCGGTTTCTCGAGGAAGCGCTCGACCTTGCCTTCCTCGTCGACGATGGTGATACCGAATTCCAGTGGATTCGGGACTCTCGTCAAGCAGACGGTGACGAGCGCACCTTTTTCCTTGTGGAAGTTGATGAGCTCGGTGAGGTCGAAGTCGGTCAGGGCATCACCGGAGATGACGAGGAAAGTGTCGTCCTTCAACGCGTCTTCGGCGTTCTTGACACTTCCGGCAGTACCGAGTGGCTTCTCCTCATTGGCATAGGTGAGCTCCATCCCGAGCTCTTCGCCGTCACCGAAGTAGTTCTTGACGAGTGATGCCAGGAACTGGACAGTAACGACTGTCTCGTTGAGCCCATGCCTTTTGAGCAGCCGCAGCACGTGCTCCATGATCGGCCGGTTGGCCACCGGCAGGAGCGGCTTGGGCATGCTCGAGGTCATTGGGCGAAGGCGTGTGCCTTCGCCTCCGGCCATCACGACGGCCTTCATGTCGGAAGCGTCCTCCTTGAAGAGACGGTCTAGCCGACTTCACCCGTCCTGATTGTCCCGCACATTTACGACGCGGGCCATCGAGCCACTACAGTCGCAGTCGCCCAATCGGCGAGCTCAATCGGCCATGGCGTCCGCACGGACCAGCCGGCGGACTTGTACCACGTAGAGGACTCCTGCCCACCAGTACAGGGTTGTACCCCATCCGGCGAACGCCCATCCGAAAACAGCAGCGAGTGACGAGATCCATCCACTTCCGTCACTGAGTAGAAGTAGAGGGAAGGCGTACATCAGGTTGAAGGTAGCCGCCTTCCCCAGGAAGTTCACCTGCGGCGGCGGGTACCCATGACGCCTGAGGATGCCCACCATCACCAGCAGAACCAGCTCTCGCGCCAGGAGTGCAGCGGTCAACCAGATTGGCAGAATCTCGCGCCAGGTGAGCCCGACCAGAGTCGAGAGAATGTAGAGCCTGTCGGCGGCTGGATCGAGGAGCCGGCCTAGGCTGCTGATCTGGTTCCAGCGCCTCGCGAGCTTGCCGTCCAGATAGTCACTGATCCCGCTCAGCATCAGCACCAGGAGTGCCCAGCCGTCGCTCTGCGGACCACCGAACTGAGGCCGAAGGATCAGCCAGAGAAAGACGGGGACGCCGACAAGGCGCGCCATGCTGAGGATGTTCGGGATGGTGAGGACCCGGTCTGTCTGGACACGGGTCTCCTGGACCTCCACCCGGGGGCCTCCTGAAGGAAATGAGCCAACGATGCCCCCTGACCCTACCTCAACGCAAAAAAGCTCCGGCTCTCGGGCGGTATGCCCAAGAGCCGGAGCTTTAAAAGGAGTTCGGCGGCGTCCTACTCTCCCACAGGGTCCCCCCTGCAGTACCATCGGCGCTGTGAGGCTTAGCTTCCGGGTTCGGAATGTAACCGGGCGTTTCCCT
>NZ_JARAZV010000025.1:0-149285 GCF_033795085.1 Streptomyces sp. AK08-02 | reverse complement strand
CCGACAACGCGTCAACGTGCTGTTCGCGATGCTCCGCGACGGCACGTTCTACGAACCCAGAACCCCACGCCTCGCTTGACCAAAGACATAGAGGCACCCTCCGGGAAGGACTCCCCATGCATCGCGAGGAGTTGCGCCCAGACCGGCTTGTTCGCACAGCCGGGTGCCGTGGTCGGCACGCACACAGGGAGCCCGCCGAGGTCGCACGCCAGCTTGTATCGAGCATTTGACACAAGATCCCGGTCGAGGCATCTTGTACCCACCGCTTGATACAAGATGATCTGGGGGGATCTCCATATGCTCGACACCGCCCCGCTCCAGGCACAATTCCTCGACCACGTCGAGTACTTCGCCCGCTGGTCCGGCCTGGCGATCGGGATCGTGGTCGCACAGCAACTGATCGAGATCAACAGCGGCGACATCGCGATGCCCCTCGTGTTCGCCATCACCGCGTTCGGCCTGTGCGCGGTGGGCGGTGTCCTGCTCGGCGACGCCCTGACCCTGCGTCCCCAGGAAGCCGTACGCACCGCGAGTCTCGCCCCGCGACTGGTCCGGGACCAAGTGCCGCCCCGCATGGCGCCGTTGCTTCTACTGCAGGCGGCGTCCCTCGTCGCTCTGCTGGTGATCGGCGCGTTCACGGCCTCCGACCCCACTCGGGCGGACAGAGCGGGGCGGGTCCTCACCATCACCTGCGAAGGAATGCGCACCTCCATGGGCCCCTGGCCCGGCCTGTACTACAGCGGCCCCATGTTCGCCGCCCTCGCGGTCGGAACCCCCGTCTGTGTCTGGGCCCTGCGCCGTATCGCCCACGGCCAGGGCGACGACCAGCAGCGCCGCGACCGGGCCTGGGCGATCACCGGAGCCTGGGGACTGCTGGTGTCGAGCCAGGTACTGCTCGTCGCGCTGATGATCTTCGTCGCGCTCACGGAGGAGGCCTGCGCCGGACCGCTGGGCGCCGCCGCCATCATGGCGGTCAGCCCGCTGAGCCTTCTCGGCCTGTTCACCTTCGGATGGTCGCTGGTCACCGTGGTGGCACCCCGCGCGGTCGACGACGAGCCCGCCGACGAAGGGGCCTTCACCGATGAGTGACCCCGCCGTCCGCGTCGACACCACCAGCCAGGTACCGCCGTACGAGCAGATCCGCGCCCAACTGGCCGCACTGATCCGCACCGGCCGACTGGTCACGGGCGAACGCCTGCCGACGGTCCGCCAACTCGCCGCCGACCTCGACCTGGCCCCCGGCACCGTGGCCCGCGCCTACCGCGAACTGGAGGCCGCCGAGCTGATCCGCACCCGTCGCGGCGCGGGCACCCGAGTGGCGGCGCTCCCGTCCGGGCCCCACGCCCACGACGCAGACCAACTCACCACCCTGGCAAGGGACTTCACTTCCGCCGCCCGCGCGCTCGGTGCCGAAACCGAGGACATCCTGACCGCCGTCCGCGAGGCCCTGGACCCGGGACCGGCCTCCTCGCCGGCCACCACCGACAGCCGAACGGGCGGCCCCAAGACAGCCGGCGTCGGCGCGGGTCGCCGTACGGCATAGGGCTGGTCCGGCGAATCACGCTCAGGCGGGGCACATCTCGTTCAACTCATGGACAGAAGTGTCCGGAGCAGATCTGTACGAACCAGGACACGAACACCGACACTGACCCTTGAATCCAACCCAGGGGGACAGAAATGCCGGAGCCGACACCCGAGGAAGCGCTGGCTGCCTACGGAAGCTTCGTCCAGCAATGTCAGAATCTCACCGACAGCCATCGAAACGACCCTCCGTCCGCCGCCCATGTGCACTCCGCCCAGGAGCTGTTGAAGAGCGCTGTCGCCCTCATCGATGTCCTGGACCGGCTCCCTGCGACGGTCCAGACCCAACCGCTTCCGAAGAGTTGGGAGGTCGCCACCGCCCTGCAGCTGGCCGTGCCGACCCTGCTGGTCCACTCCGGTTACGTCACTCCGCCCATGCCAGCCCTCCCCGTCCTGCTCGGTCAGCTGACAGGAGCCGCTCTCGACATCTCCGCAGGGGTCGCGGAAGGCCGGCTGCGCGACGCCGAACAGGCGCTGACAGAGATCAACCAGTACATCACCAGCGCCCAGCACACCGTCTCCGACACCGACACCGACGCCGACCGGCACTCTTTCGTCCGTGGGGTGCTGCGCGTTTCCCGCCGCCTGCTGCCGTTCGTCACCACTGCCACCGTTGTGGCCTGCGCGCCACTGCTGCTCCCGGTCGCAGGCGGCATCACCGCCGCCCTGTTTTCCGTCGGAACCTCCGTGGCCGGCATCCTGCTGCCGTCAAAGGACGAGCTCCACGACGCCTTTCACGAGCAGCCGGGCTCCCTGACCGTCCCGCAGGCCGAGTTGCTGACGGAGGCGGCCGATATCGCGCTGACCGAAGCAGAAATGTGTCTGCGGATCCGTGACGGTGCCTCCCGGCGAGCCTGGGCCCTTCGGGCCTACGAGGTCGCCATGCACCACGTCGACGCTTTGCCGAACACCGGCGATCCCGCCCCCAGTGAGACCGTGCAACGTCTCACCGATCGAGCCGCACGCATACGAGCCACCCTCGACGCTCTTCCGCCACCCGGCACCCGATCCCCCGCCATTAGCACCCGCCGCAGGCCCCGAGTCCGCTACTCCCTGCAAACCAACGGCGCCGGAACCCAGTCCTCCGAACCCCAACCCCCTCCCCCCTCAACCCCCACTACTCAAAGCCCCAGCATCAAGGATCCCGGCACCCAGCAGATCCCCAGGAGCAATGGCCCCGTCGGTCTCTGACTTCCCGCACAGCCACCCCCTCTACTACTCGGGCCATCAGCCCGGCGCCCGTCCCGACCGGCAGATCCCGCCGGCCGGGGACCGGCCGGGGACCGGCCGACAGGGTCCCCCCGTTCAGAGGCTGTCGGCGCTGATGTCGCCGTGGCTGGTGGTCGCTCGGATGTCGAGTTGGGCGGCGGCGCCCTCGGTGTTCCGGAGGGCGTTGCTGATACGGCCGTACGCGGTGCCGGCGTCCAGGGTCGCTGAGACTCCTCGGGCGGCGCCCACCGTGATGTCGCCGGACTCTGTGCGCAGGACGACCGTGCCGCGTACCGCCTCGCTGATGCGCAAGTCGCCCTTGTGCGTACGGAGTTCGCCGGGGCCACCCATACGGCCCACGGTGATGTCGCCGGCCTGGAGGGTGAGGCGGGCGCCGTCGGTCTCGTCGAGCTTGACCGTGCCCCGCGCACCCTCGTAGGTGACATCCCCGAGGCGTCCCACGCCCCGTAGGTCCGCGTCGGCCGTCTTCGCCTCGACACGGGAGCCGGCGGGCAGTTGGACGGACACCTCGACGGACCCGGAGTGGCCGAGGAACTGACTCTTCGCCGGTGCGGCCTCGATCCGCAGGACGCCGTCTCCGTACTCGACCCTCATCTGCTCCGCCGCCTTCACGTCACGGCTCTTCGAAGGATCCGCCGGCAGCACCTCGACCGTCGTGTCGGTGCGGTCGGCGGCGATGAACCGGATCCGGCCCGCGGGGACGTCGAGAACGGCCAGGACCGGGGCGGGGGTGTCGAACTTCTGCATCATGCTCTCCTTGACTGGGCTGACCGAACTCGGCCGCGCTCCGCTGTTTCCAACAATGGAAAAGCTACGTTGCGTTCAAGAATTCAGCAATCACTTCATTGCGAATGAGAGCTGTAACTGCAGCTCAGAGCCAGGAAATCGTTGCACTGGATAGCAATCTAACGCAACATCAGGGGCCTGCATTCGTTGCAATGAATTGCTAGCTAACGCTACACTCGGGCGTCAGGGATCAGCAGGCACAGCAAGCCCAGCAAGCACAGCAGGTACAGGAATCACGGAGGAGACCCGATGCCCGGAGGCAGGCTCACCCAGCCCGAACGTCAGCAGATCGCGCTGGGGCTGGCCGACGGTCTCGCCTACGCGGAGATCGCCAGGCGTCTCGAACGCCCGACGTCCACCGTCACGCGCGAGGTGATGCGCAACGGCGGCCCCACCTCCTACCGCGCCGACGTGGCCCACCGTGCCACCGAACGCCGCGCCCACCGGCGCCGGACCACCCCACCCCGGGGACCGCGGACGCCCGCCCCCGCCTACGGACGCGACCCCGATGCCGTGCGCGAGTTCGAGGAGGTGTTCACCAGCGTCCTCACCGCGTCCGGCATGCCCACGATGATGTCCCGGGTGATGGCCTGCCTCACCCTCACCGACTCCGGCAGCCTCACCGCCTCCGAACTCGTCCAGCGCCTCGACGTCAGCCCGGCGTCCGTGTCCAAGGCGATCGCGTTCCTGGAGAGCCAGGGCATGGTCCGCCGGGAGCCGGGCGAACGGCGCCGCGAGCGCTATGTCGTCGACGACGACGTCTGGTACGACTCGATGATGGCCAGCGCCCGGTCCACCGCCCAGCTCGTCGGGATCGCTCGCCAGGGCGTGGGCGTCCTCGGCTTCGGCACCCCGGCCGCCGCCCGTCTGGAGAACATCGCCCGGTTCCTCGACTTCGTCTCCGAGAGCATCGCCCGCGCCGCTCAGCAGGCCCGCGAGATCCTGCACACGAAACCCGAGGCGGTGACACCGTCGAGCGATGCCGCCGCCGAGCCCCAGCCCGAGCCCGAGGCCGACTCCGTGCCGGTGCCGGTGCAGGTGTCCGAGGACCGGTGACGGCCCCCCGAGTCACCTTCGACCGTTCAGTCAGCCGGCCCCTCAATCAGCCTGCTCCGCCTGCCGGGTGACGTGTCGTCAGCCATCCGTTCGCCCCCGCTCCGAGGTGGACCTCACGCGGGCCGCGGAACCCGAGGGACCGCAACTGGTCCCCGTGGCGGGGGGACAGCGTGACCGCGACGGCGGTCGCGGCCTCGTCGTCGACCGCCCGCAGGCCCGGCGCCAGTAGATCGGCGGCGACGGTGTGGTCCCAGGCGCTCGTGTCGTCCAGCGCGCCGACGATGAACACCTTCCAGTGCGGCAGGTCGGGTCCCACGTCCTTCAGCCACATCGGCAGGGCCGGGGGGTCCTGGCGGCCGGTGGCCAGCTCGCGGGCGAGCAGGCTGCTGAAGCGGGTGTCGGGCGGCTCGGAGCCGACGCCGGGCGGCAGCCAGACGGCGGCGGCGAGGAGGCCGCCCTCCTCGCGCTCGGCCACCCATATCCGCCCCTCCTCCAGGGCGTAGTGGGCCAGCACCAGTCGCATGGTGCTCCGCGTCTGCTCCCAGTCGGGCGCCGAGTCGCCCGAGGGCTTGAGGGCGGGCGAGGCGATCATGCGCACCACGGCCGGTACGTCCACCAGTTCCGCCGCGCGCACGGTCGTCCAGGGGCGCAGGTGCGTCGGCGCCATGGTCATGGTCATCGTCATGCCGGTGTTCTCCGTTTCAGGCCGCCCGGCCGGTGCCGGCCAGGATCTGGGTGGGGTGCGGGCGAGACACCCGCAGGTCGAGGTCGAGGTCGAGGCGTACGGAACGGTTGCCGTGGGACTCGGGCTGGAGCCGGGGCTCGGGCCGGGGCTCGGGCTGAGGGCGGCTCAGCAGGACCACGCCCCGGCCCGCCGCCACCGCGCCCGCCACGGCCAGCAGGGTGCCGGTACCGCCGTACTGGAAGCCCTCCCCGAGCAGCGTCACTCCGATGGCGGACGCGGTGACCGGGTTGACGAGGGTGAGCAGGGCCAGGGGACCGCCGAGGCCGCTGCCGTACGCCTTCTGGGCCAGCAGCAGTCCGCCCGCCGCGAAGGCGACCGTGAGGACGGTGACCGCCGCCGCGCTCCACGACAGGGTCGGACCCACGGCGAGCTTCTGGGCCAGTGTGGAGCCGACGGCGGAGGCGATGCCGGAGGCCGCCGCGTAGGCGAGGCCGGCGCGGGACGAGCGGCCCGTGGCCAGGCTCACCAGCACCGCGACGATCGCGGCGGCGGCCAGCGCGACCAGCAGGACCTCGTTCGTGCTCAGGGCGCTGTCCGACGTACCGCCCGAGGCCGTCACCGTCAGGAGCGCGGTCAGGCCGGCCAGCGTGAGGGCCATGCCGCGCCACTGGGTGCCCGAGGTCCGACGGCGGGCGACCAGCGAGCCCAGGGGCACCGCGACCACGAGGGTCAGTACGCCGAGGGGCTGCACCAGGCTCAGCGGGCCGTAGCGCAGGGCGACCACGTGCAGCAGCGCGCCACCGGCGTTGAGCAGGACCGCCCACCACCAGGAGGCGCGGACGAGCGCGCCACGCAGGTTCGCCGTTCCGGCGGCGGTCCGCTCCTGGACCACCGCGGCCGTGGCGTAGCAGAGCGCGGAAACGAGGGAGAGGGCGACGGCCAGGAGTACTGGGGAGCTCGTCATCACATATTCCCATCGATACGAAACGGTTTCGTACCGACAAGTTACGGGGGTACCGATCGAAACGCAAGCGTTTCCTTAGGGGAGATCGGCGCCGGATCGACCACCTCGACATCGCGCCTGGTCACGGACTCGACACGTCCGGATAAAGACCGAATTCACCAGCAACCATCCCGCCCCGGCATCGTCTTACAAGCGCAGAGGGTCACGCACCACATCACGCACCACCAGCGAATCCGGGGGGATTCATGTTTCGCACCATGCGTATCGGTCGGCCACTCGTCACAGGAACGGCCGTCGTACTGATGTCACTGGGAACGGTGGCCGCCGCGCCCGCCGTGTGGGCCGCGCCCGGCGCCCCGACTCCGTCGGCCGGGCCCTCGCAGACCTGCTGCAGCACGACCCTGTCCGTGGACGGGCCCGCCGCCGTGGGGCTGGACGGACAGCCCGTCGGGTTCACCGAGAAGATCACCAACACCTCCGCCACCGAGACGCAGGACCTCTTCCTCAACCTGGTCGCGGACGCCGGGGTCGGCATGCCCGAGAACGGCCTGGGCATCTGGTACCGCACGGACGCCGGGGCCTGGAAGAAGGTGGCGCTGGAGTACAGAAGCGGTTCGTTCCAGGGGGCGTTGCCGTTCACCGTCACGCTCGGCCCGGGCGAGAGCCGCGTCGTCCACCTGCGCTTCGGGCTGCCGATGGGCGAGCCGCACAACGGCGACAGCGACGGCGGCGCCACCTCCGTCAAGCTGACCTCCTCCGTCGGGGCCGCCGACGGTTCCTGGGTCCTCCAGGCACGTGACGTCCGTACGATCGCGGTCAAGGGCATGTCCGCCGCGTTCACCGGCGTACCCGCGACGGCCGTGCCCGGCGGGGCGCCCGTCGAGTTCGAGGCCGTCGAGGGCAACCCGACGGCGTCCGAGTACGTCAACGTCAACAGCGTCCTGTTCACCGACCGGTACACCACGGTCCGGGTGAAGCGGGGCGGCGCCTGGGTCACGCTGGCACCGGTCGTCTCGAAGGCCGAGCCCGACACGTACGGCTACTACCTGCGCGACCGCGACCACCGGGCCGCGGTGGGCAGCAGCGACTCACTCCCGGTCCGGGTCTCCTGGAAGAAGGGCGCACCGCTCGGAAAGACCACGCTGAGCCAGAGCGTCATCGTCAACGAGGGCTCCGTCCCGTTCCGGGGTACGTCTCTGGGCACCTCGTCGGCCCAGGTCAAGCTGGTCGGCGGTACGTCGGCATCACCGACCCCGACGACAAGCCCGACCTCGACGACAAGCCCGACCTCGACGCCCTCCAGCGGGGCCTCGACCGGGGCCACCCCCTCCCCCACGGCGACCACGCCCACCCCCGCCGCGTCCACCACCTCTCCGGCGAAGGCGACCACGGACACCCGGCTGGCGAGCACCGGCAGCGACAACGGCGGCGCGATCGTCCTGTCCATCGGCGGCGTCTGCCTGGTGTTCGCCGGAGGCTCCCTGGCCGCCTACACCCGGCTGAGGCGCCGGGCGTAGGGCGTAGGCGTGGGGCTTGGTCGAAGGCCGCTGACGTACTCGTACTCGCACGCGCACGCGCACGCGCACCGAGAGGCGAACGCGTCAGCGGCCCAGCCACCCCCTGCCCTCTGCCCCCCTGCCCCTCAGCCGGCGAACACCGCCGTGCCGCCCTGCGTCAGCTTCCAGTTGGTGACGGCGAAGTCGGCGGGGTTCAGGGTGCCCTTCGTCGTCACGTAGTCGATCATCAGCTGGCGGATCTCGTTGGTGGAGCTGTACGCGATGTCGGCGGCGGCGATGTGCGGGTAGCCGCTGCCGCCGTTGGCGCGGTAGTTGTTCACCGCGACGACGAAGACCTGGTCGGCCGTGACCGGGGCGCCCTTGTAGGAGAGGTTCTTGATCCGGGAGCCCTCCGCCGCGGCGATGTCGATCTCGTAGTCGACGCCGGCGGCCGTGTCGTACATGTAGTCCCAGAAGCTGTTGGCGTTCGTCAGCGTCGCGGTGTCGACGGCCGTGCCCACCGGCACCTGGTGGTAGTACCTCGCCGCGAACTCCAGGTAGTCCTTGAGCTGGGCGCCCGTCAGCTTCTTGCCGTACAGGGTGTTGTCGTAGATGTAGAGCCCTGCGACGTCGCGGATGCTGACGTCACCCTTGGGGATGTCCGCGCTGCGGCTGAAGGGCGCGGCGACGGAGATGAGGGGGAGGGCCGCGTCCGCGGTCGACAGGCCGGTGGCCACGGTGGCCATCTGGACCTGGTGGATGAAGTCCATGACGGGTACGTCCTTCCAGCACGCCTCCGCCGCCGAAAGGTCCGCCGTACACGTGCCGACAGCCGTGTTGACGTACTTCACGACGAGGTCGTGGTCGGCCTTGAGCAGCCTGGTGATCTGCTCGTCCTCCGCGACGGCGTTGCTGTTGAGCGTCTTCGCCTTCGTGCTGGTCACCTTCCACTGGCCGCGCACGAGTTCGAGCTCGAAGTCGAAGACGGTCAGGCGCATGCCGTAGCAGTACGGCTCGGAGAGGACCACGTCCTTGCCGGTCGTCTTGTTGGTCACCGTGTAGGACGACACCTCGGTGTGCGTGTGCCCGACAAGGATCGCGTCGATCCCGGGCACCTGCTCCGCGACCAGGTTCGACGCGTTCTCGACGTACGGCAGCTCGGTCCCGTACGACGAACTGCCGTCCAGGCCCGAGTGGTCCGTGAGGAAGACGACGTCACAGCCGAGGGCGCGCATCCGCGGGACGTACTTCTTCGCCTGCTCGACGAGGCCCGTGAACGTCATCTTCCCGGCGACGTTGTCCTTGTCCCACAGGGCGATCCCGGGGTTCGTGAGGCCGAGGATGCCGACCTTGATGTCCGGCGCGCCGGGGACCCGGATGCGCTTGACGGTGTACGGCTGGAACGCGGGCCGGAGCGTCTTCGCGTCGAGGGCGTTGGCGCCGAGCAGCGGGAAACGGCACTGGCTCTCGAACTTGCGGAGGGTGTCGATGCCGTAGTTGAACTCGTGGTTGCCGAGGGCGGCGGCGTCGTAGCGCATGGCGTTCATGGCGACGGCCATCGGGTGCTCGGGCGCCCGCTTGCCCTTGGTGCCAGTGCCGTCGATGGGGTCCACGCGCGCGTAGTAGTACGCCAGTGACGTGCCCTGGATGATGTCGCCCGCGTCGACGAGCAGGACGTGGTCCTCACCCTTCTCCGCGCGCTGCTGCTTGATGAGGGTGGCCACGCGGGCGACGCCGACCGAGTTGCCGGCCTTGTCGGTGTAGGCGGCGTCCGTGTAGTAGTCCCAGTCGAAGACGTGGCTGTGCAGGTCGGTGGTGCCCAGGATGGAGAAGGTCCACGTGCGGGGCGGCTTGCAGTGCGCGTCGGCAGGGCGGTCGGCGGCCTGCGCGGGGGCTGCCGCGACGGTCCCGGCGGCGGCCACGGCGGCGCCGGTGACGGCCGACTTGTGCATGAACTGGCGTCGGTTCATGGGCGAGATGGGCATGGGGACTCCTGGGCAGTCGGCGTCGGTATCGGTGTCGACATCGGTGGCTACACGCGTAGATCGTGGCGGCACACCGGCCCACCAGGAACCAAGAACAGGCCATGACAGGCCATGTCCCGGTCAATTCGAGCGAAAGGAGGGGATCCCACCCGTCCAGTTAACCCCCCGTGCACCTTGTGTCAGTGGGGTAACCTACGCTGCTCTTCACCGTCTCCACACAGAGGCCGATCAGAGGCCAAGTGGCCCCGCTTCAGGGCACTTTCGTACCGGGGGGTTCGAAGTAATCGTGCACAGACGCTCTCTGTCGACCGCACTCGCGGTCGCACTCACTTTCGGTTCAGTCGCGCTCACGACCGGCGTGGCGAGCAACGCCGTGGCGGACGACCAGCGGGACCTGGGCATCGTCTCGTTCGGTGACATCGTCGTGGACGGTGTCCACCAGCGGGTCTTCGTCAGCGATCCGGTGAGCGACCGGGTCGTCATCACCGACTACCGGGGCAACTTCGTCGCCGAGGTGTCCGGTCTGCGCGGCGTCACGGGCCTGGAGCTCTCGCCCGACTCCCGCACGGTCTACGCGGCGGTGCCCGACGGCGTCGGCGACACCGGCGACGCGATCTTCGCCATCGACACGGTCACGGCCAAGGAGTCCGCCCGGTACGCCACGGGTGACGTCAACCCGCGCTCCGTGGCCCTCGCAGGCGGCAAGCTCTGGTTCGGCTACGGCGCCGCCGGCACCGGCAACATCGGCTCGGTCGACCTGACCGGCCCGGAGCACAAGGTCACGCTGGAGGCCGACGCGGCCAAGCCGTGGAGCGCCTCTCCCCTGCTGGACGCGGCGCCGGGCTCCGGCAGCCTGGTCGCGGGCCTCCCGGGCCTGGCCTGGTCCGAACTGGGTGTGTACGACGTCTCCTCGGGCACCGCGACCGCCACCGCGCGCAAGACCGTCGCGGGCAGCGAACTGCGCGACCTCGCGGTCACGGCGGACGGCGCGCGAATCGTCGCCGCCGCCCAGGACCCGTCCGACCCCGTGGTGTTCAAGACCTCCGACCTCACGGCGGACGGCAAGTACGCCGGCTCTCCGGGGTCGGCGAACGCGGTGGCCGTCGCCCCCGACGGCACGGTGGCCGCGGGCAACGACACGAACTTCGGCCAGGGTCTGCACATCTACAAGCCGAACCGCACGGCCTCCGTCCGGGACTACGACTTCATCAACGGCACCGGCACGGGCGCCCTCGCCACGGCGGGCCTCGGCTGGGCCCCGGACAGGTCCCGCCTGTTCGCGATCACGGCCCTGAACGGCACGTACGAGCTGCGTGTCCTGAACGACCCGACCAAAGCCGTCACCAGCGTCTCCGTCACGGCTCCGGTGAAGTCCGACCGAGCGAAGAAGCTGACGGTCAACGGCAAGGTCACCAGCAAGGTGACCCTCCCGGCGGGCAGCAAGGTGACGATCACCCGCAAGGACCTGGACGCCCCGAGCGGCCGGAAGATCGGCACGGCGACGGTCGCGGCGAACGGCACGTTCTCCTTCACCAACAGCCCGCCGGCCGGCGGCAAGGTGACGTACGTGCTGTCGTACGCGGGCGACGCCGACCACCTGGCGTCCTCCGGCTCGGACTCGGTCGACGTCTCGCGCGCGGCGACCTCGATCCGTCTCTCCAACAACGCGAAGACGTACGACTACGCGAAGAGCGTCAAGTTCACGGCGCACCTCGGCAGGACGTACAAGAACCGCAAGGTCGAGATCTGGGCCGACCCGTCCGGCTCCGACCGGCCGAACAAGCTGGTCAAGACCGGCACGGTCAACAGGAACGGCGACTTCTCGACCACGTACAAGCTCACCCGCGACACCCGCCTGACGGCACGGTTCACGGGCGACGCGCGCTACGCGCCCAAGACGGTCGCCAGCACGGTCTACACCAGGGTCAAGGTGTCGACGTCGATCAGCCGTCAGTACCAGAACAAGAACGTGTACGGCCAGACGTACGCCTACTTCCACCAGGCCACGACCCCGCTGTTCACGACGTCCATGACGGCCTACCCGCACCGCCAGCAGCGCCTCCAGATCGAGTACTTCTACGAGGGCACCTGGTTCAGCGGCGGCTCGAAGGACTTCACCCTGGACTCGGCCGGCATCTCCCGCGTGGAACTGGGCGGCACGCACGACGTCGGCTACCGCTTCCGCCTCCGCTCGTCGTACCTCGACGGCGTGTCGGGCGACAACGTGAACGCGACCACGCACGGGGCGTGGAAGTACTTCATCTTCACGACGTGAGCGAACCGGCCGCGCGCTGACGCGACAGAGGTGGGGCGCCCCGTGTACGGGGCGCCCCACCTCTGGTTCTCTCTGTCAGATGAACGAGTTGATCTCGATCGTCTCCGTGCGTCCCGGCCCGACACCGATCGCCGAGATCGGCGCGCCGGACATCTCCTCCAGCGCCTTCACGTACGCCTGGGCGTTCTTCGGGAGGTCCGAGAACGACTTGGCCTTCGTGATGTCCTCCGACCAGCCGGGGAGGGTCTCGTAGATCGGCTTCGCGTGGTGGAAGTCGGTCTGGGAGTACGGGAGTTCCTCGACGCGCTTGCCGTCGATCTCGTACGCCACGCAGACCGGGATCTCCTCCCAGCCGGTGAGGACGTCGAGCTTGGTGAGGAAGAAGTCGGTCAGGCCGTTGACGCGGGTCGCGTAACGGGCGATGACCGCGTCGAACCAGCCGCAGCGCCGGTCACGGCCGGTGGTGACGCCCCGCTCGCCGCCGATACGGCGCAGCGCGGCACCGTCCTCGTCGAAGAGCTCGGTCGGGAAGGGGCCGGCGCCGACGCGGGTCGTGTAGGCCTTGAGGATGCCGATGACCCGGCTGATCTTCGTGGGGCCGACACCCGCGCCCGTGCACGCGCCACCGGCGGTGGGGTTGGAGGACGTGACGAAGGGATAGGTCCCGTGGTCGATGTCCAGGAGCGTGCCCTGGCCGCCCTCGAAGAGGACCACCTTGTTGTCGTCGAGGGCCTG
The DNA here is from genome assembly GCF_033795085.1 of Streptomyces sp. AK08-02. Taxonomy (NCBI): domain Bacteria; kingdom Bacillati; phylum Actinomycetota; class Actinomycetes; order Kitasatosporales; family Streptomycetaceae; genus Streptomyces; species Streptomyces sp. AK08-02. The sequence goes on along the minus strand of NZ_JARAZV010000025.1, from coordinate 136,492 downwards.
GTTGAGGACCAGGACGGTGTCGGCGACGTACGGCTTGAGCCGGTCCGCGTAGGTCAGCAGCTCCTCGACGATCTGCTCCACCTCGATCGCCCGCCGGTTGAAGACCTTGGTGAGGAGCTGGTTCTTGCCGTCCAGCGCCGCCTCGACCTTCTGGGTGAGGATCGACTCGTCGTAGAGGTCCTGGACGCGGATGCCGACCCGGTTGATCTTGTCGGCGTACGTCGGACCGATGCCACGCCCCGTGGTCCCGATCTTCCGCTTCCCGAGGAAGCGTTCCGTCACCTTGTCGACGGTCACGTTGTACGGGGTGATGATGTGAGCGTTACCGCTGATCAGGAGCTTGGACGTGTCGACGCCTCGCTCGTTCAGCCCGTTCAGCTCGGAGAACAGGACCGACGGGTCGACGACGACGCCGTTGCCGATGACGGGTGTGCATTCAGGTGTGAGGATTCCGGAAGGGAGGAGGTGCAGGGCGTACTTCTGATCGCCCACGACTACCGTGTGGCCGGCGTTGTTGCCGCCCTGGTAGCGCACCACATAGTCCACAGACCCGCCAAGCAGGTCCGTGGCCTTTCCCTTACCTTCGTCACCCCACTGAGCACCGAGCAGCACAAGTGCGGGCACGCGCGTACACCCCTTCCGGGCGGGGCATGTCCAAGGCCAGGGGTGTACGCGTCAGAGCTCACGGCTCATGCCTCGTACACCGGCGACCCTCGTCGGTCGCAACCCGTCGGACCCGGATGCCCCGGAATAGACCAAGCCCCTGGCGCAATAGCGCAAGGGGCTCTTGCACAAAGATGCTACCCGAGGAAGCGAGGCATGACCGAGGTGGCGACTTCCGACCAGCTTTTCGTGGTCATCGACCCGGTCGCCCGGCGGACGGACGGCGAGTCTGTACGAATCGCGAAAGACGTGCTCAGCGCGGGTGCGAGGACAAAGGTGTGCCTCCCGGAAAGTCCCGAGGAATTCGCTCGGGCACTGGCCAGGAGGGGGTCCCGCAGGCCGGTGGTGATCGGCGACGACCGCGCCCTGCTGCGTACGGTGGCCCTGCTGCACCGGCAGCGGGAACTGGCCGGATGCGCGCTGTCCGTCGTCCCGGTGGGCGCGCTCGGCGCCCTGTCCCTGGCCCGTTCGCTGGGTGTGCCCACAGGCGCGGTGGCGGCGGCACGGACCGTCCTGGAGGGCGTCGAACGCCGACTGGACCTTCTCGTCGACGACAGCGACGGTGTGGTGGTGGGCGCGGTGCGTATTCCGGCGCTGCGGGGGCCGGCCGACGCCGCCGGTGGGCCGGCGGACGAGGAGGTCGCCGGGGCCGCGTCCCATCCCTGGCTGCGGACCTGCCAGTCCCTGGTACGAACCCTGGCGACCCGGCCGGTCCGAGGGGCGCGGGGTCCCCGGACGGCCCCGGTACCGGGCAGCCTCGGGCCCTCGCGGCTGCGCGTCGAGGTGGACGGGGTGACCCTCGTGGACCTGGACCAGCCGGTGGAGGCGGTGACCCTGACCCCGGGAAGATCCGGCGGCGCACGGGTGGAGGTGCGTCCGGTGTCGGTGGGCGCGGAGGCGTCTCCGCTGGGCGCGGTGGGGTCACGGGTGACGGTGTCGGGGGCGGACTTCCGCTACCGGGCGGACGCGGGGCTGGTGAGCGGGCCTGTGCGGCGGCGGACGTGGGTGGTGCGGGAGGGGGCGTGGGGGTTGACGCTGCCGGGGTGAGTATTCAGCCCGTCCGGCGTTTGAGGACGAGGCCCCTTCAGGGCCGATGGGGGGTCTGGGGGCGCAGCCCCCAGGTTCAGGACGGGACGGGTAGGGGCGGCGGGGGCGAATCCAGCTCGTCCTTCAGCCCCACCCCCGTCAGCCCCAGCTCCCTCGCCCTTCCCATCAGCGCCGCCAGTTTCGATGCCGCCGTCTCGTAGGTCAGCCCCAACGGCGGCCTGATGTTGGACAGGCAGTTGCGGTCCGCGTCCGTGGTCGCACCCGGGCGCGGGGCGTACGTCAGGTAGGCGCCGAGCGAGTCCGCCGCCGACATACCCGGCCGTTCGCCGATCAGCACGACCACCATCGCGGCACCCATCGCATGGGCCACGTCATCGCCGAGGGCAACCCGCGCCTGCTCGGCCAGGATCACCGGCGCCACCCGCCACCCCGGGGGCAACAGTGCCGTCGTCGCCCGCACCATCGGCGCCGCGTGCTCGTGCACCGCCCGGCTGGACAGCCCGTCGGCCACGACGAACACCAGGTCCCAGTCACCGCCGGGGAGGTGCGCGCGGTCGATGTCGTCGAGGCGGCGCCCCAGGTCGGGGCGCTGGAGGTAGGTCAGCCGGTCACCGGCGGCGCTGCGTACGCGTACCGTCGGTTCGCCCGCCAGGCCGGCCGCGACGATCTCCGGCTCGAAGGGCGAGTGCACCGCGTCCCGGGCGGCGGCGTGCGCGGCCTGCAGTTCCAGGCGGTGGCGGGTGGGCAGGGCCGAGCCCGCGCGGCCGAGGCCGATCCTGGCCTGCGTGTGCCGCCGCAGCGCCGCCCACATGGTGAAGTCATCGGCCACTGAAGCAAGTTGACGATCCGTCATGCCGCCAGTTCCTTTCCTATCGCCGTCAGCGGATGTGCCGTACCGGAGACGTCCCGGATCGCTCCTCGCTCGTCCAGCAGGCCGATGCCGTCGAGCCATGCCTCGAACTCCGGTGCCGGGCGCAGTCCGAGGACTTCACGGAGGTACAACGCGTCGTGGTACGAGGCGGATTGGTAGTTGAGCATGATGTCGTCGCCGCCCGGTGTGCAGATCACGAAGGACGCGCCCGCGACCCCGAGCATGGTGAGCATCGTCGCCACGTCGTCGTCATCGGCGTCCGCGTGGTTCGTGTAGCAGATGTCCAGGCCCATGGGCAGGCCGAGCAGCTTGCCGCAGAAGTGGTCCTCCAGGGCGGCGCGGAGGATCTGGCGGCCGTCGTAGAGGTACTCCGGGCCGATGAAGCCGACGACCGTGTTCACGAGCAGCGGGTCGTAGCGCCGGGCCACCGCGTACGCCCGTGCCTCCACCGTCTGCTGGTCCACCCCGTGATGCGCGTCGGCGGACAGCGCGCTGCCCTGCCCGGTCTCGAAGTACAGGGCGTTGCGGCCGACCGTCCCCCGGTTCAGCTCCCCCGCCGCCGCGTACGCCTCGTCCAGCAGGCCCAGGGTCACCCCGAAGGAGGCGTTCGCGGCCTGCGTACCCGCGATGGACTGGAAGACCAGGTCGACCGGGGCTCCGCGCTCCATCAGGTCGACGCTCGTCGTGACATGGCAGAGCACGCACGACTGCGTGGGGATGGCGTACCGCTGGATGACCCCGTCCAACAACTCCAGCAGATCCCTCACCGCCCTCGGGCTGTCCGTCGCCGGGTTGATGCCGATGACCGCGTCGCCCGAGCCGAGCAGCAGTCCGTCGAGCAGGGCCGCCGCGACGCCCGCCGGGTCGTCGGTGGGGTGGTTGGGCTGGAGGCGGGTGGCCAGCCGTCCCGGCAGCCCGATGGTCGACCGGAAGGCGGTCACGACGCTCACCTTCCGCGCCACGGCGACCAGGTCGGCGTTCCCCATCAGCTTGGACACCGCCGCCACCATCTCCGGCGTCAGCCCCGGCGACACGGCGGCCAGCGTCCGGGCGTCCGCCGCCTCCGACAGCAGCCACTCCCGGAATCCGCCCACCGTCAGCGCGGCCACCGGCGCGAAGGCGGCCGGGTCGTGGGTGTCGATGATCAGCCGGGTCACGTCGTCGTCCTCGTACGGGACCACCGGCTCGGCCAGGAACCGGGCCAGCGGCACCTCCGCCAGCGCCCAGCGCGCCGCTACCCGTTGCTGCGCGGAGTCCGCGGCGAGGCCGGCCAGCCGGTCGCCGGAACGCTCGGGGCTCGCGGCGGCGAGCAGGCGCGCGAGGGAGTCGAAGCGATAGCGGTGGCCGCCGAGTGAGGAGGTGTACGTGCTCATGCCGGTGACGGTACGAGCCACGTGTTGCCGCCAGATTTCTAAAGGTCTGGTTGACAAACATTTAACGCCCCGACACCCTTTACCGACTCATTCGGGCTACAGAGTTCCACCCCGTTGGCAGTGTGCGGCAGGGCAACCAGGAAGGGGCCACCCGATGGCAGTGGACGAGGGCGTAGCCCCGGCGGAAGGCATGAGTACGGGCGCAAGTCCCGGCGAGGAAGGCACGGTTCACCGGCTGAAGCCGAACGCGATCGGGTTGCTGGGCGTGGTCTTCATGGCCGTCGCCACCGCCGCGCCGATCACCGCGATGACGGGCAACGTGCCCTTCATGGTGTCGTCGGGGAACGGCATCGGCGCCCCCGCGAGCTATCTGGTCGCAATGGTCGTCCTGGCAATCTTTGCCGTCGGCTTCACCTCCATGGCGAAGCACATCACGTCCACCGGCGCCTTCTACGGCTTCATCTCGTACGGCCTCGGCCGCACCGTCGGCCTCGCCTCCGGACTGCTCGCCACCTTCGCGTACGTGGTCTTCGAGCCCGCGCTGATCGGCATCTTCTCGACCTTCGCCACCGAGACCGTGAAGGACCAGACGGGCGTCCACGTCCCCTGGTGGGTGTTCGCGATCATCATGCTCGCGATCAATGCCACGGGTACCTGGTTCGGGGTGTCGGTGGCCGAGAAGCTGCTGGTGGTCCTCCTCGGCACCGAGGTGACGATCCTCGCCGCGATGGCCATCTCGGTCGCCCTGCACGGCGGCGGCCCGAACGGCTTCACCTTCGGCCCGGTCAATCCGGTCAACGCCTTCCAGGGCACCAGCGCCGGCCTCGGCCTCTTCTTCGCCTTCTGGTCATGGGTCGGCTTCGAGTCGACGGCGATGTACGGCGAGGAGTCCCGCGACCCGAAGAAGATCATCCCCAAGGCGACGATGATCAGTGTCCTGGGTGTCGGCGTCTTCTACGTCTTCGTCTCCTGGATGGCCATCACGGGCAACGGCGAGGCGGCGGCGGTCAAGGCGGCCTCCTCCTCGAACCCCCTCGCCCTGTTCTTCAACCCCACCGAGCAGTACGTCGGCCACTGGGCCGTCGTCGTCATGCAGTGGCTGATGATCACCGGCTCGCTGGCCTGCGGCATGGCCTTCCACAACTGCGCCGCCCGCTACATGTACGCCCTGGGCCGCGAAGGCGTACTCCCCTCCCTCAAGCGCACCATCGGCCGCACCCACGCCTCCCACGGTTCCCCGCACGTCGCCGGCCTGGTCCAGACGATCATCAGCGCCCTTCTGCTGCTCGGCTTCTGGGCCGCGCACAAGGACCCGTACAGCGGTACGTACGTCCTGCTGGCCATCCTCGGCACGATGGCGATCCTCGTCGTCCAGGCCGTGTGCTCCTTCGCGGTCCTGGCCTACTTCCGCAAGAACCACCCGGAGAGCCGCCACTGGTTCCGGACGTTCACGGCCCCGCTCATCGGCGGCGTGGCGATGCTGGCGGTGGTGGTGCTGCTGGTGTCCAACATGGGCGTGGCGGCGGGCACGGAGTCGGGCTCACTGGTACTCAGGTCGACACCATGGCTGGTCGCCCTGATCGCGGCGGTCGGCATCGGCTACGCCACCTACCTGAAGTACCGCGCCCCCGAGCGGTACGCGCTGCTGGGTCGGACGGTGCTGGAGGAGACGAAGGAGCGTTAGCCGTCAGCGGTACGGGAGTTGAGCACGTGAGTTGAACACGCCCCTCGGCCGGGGCCGACGCAGCACCTTCGGTACCGCCGGAACTCCAGAAGGGCGTCCGCCGGAGCGGACGCCCTTCTGGCCGCGCGGCGGTACCGAGGCCGACTCAGGGTGAGCTGACCGGCACCTCACCCGTTTTGTCCGCGACGCCAATTCCCAGGAGTGCGCTCTTGGTTGTTCCAAGGTAGACGAGACTCGACGAGTCGAAGACCCAGGCGTAGCCCTTTGAGGAGCCCTGGAACGTAAGGCCGACGCCCTCCCGCCCCGCGGCGTCCTTGACATGGCTCACGACGCGCACGTCGGGGAGCTTGGCGATGGCGCGGTAGATCGCGGCGCTGAGGTCGGGCAGCAGAGTGGCGTCGTCGATGATGGCCCCGAGGTTCTCGACGACCACTTCCGTGAGGCGGCTCGCTTCCACGTTCTTCGCATCGCCGGAGAGCTGCTTCAGCAGCGCGTCGGGATCGGTGGGCAGAGCCTGAAGCTGCCGGAAGGTCAGGTATCCGACACCTCTCATGTCCATGACCATCTTCTTGGACGGGTCGTTGAGCGCGACGCCCTTCCTCAAACCGTCCCGCTTGCCGTCTACCGAATCCCATTGCTCTCGTCGGACGGACCCCTTGTACTCCTCCACCTCGAAGGTCCCCTTGCGCTTCGCGAGCTCTTCGAAATCGCGGAAGTCAACGCCCAACTCACCTGCCGGCCCTTGGGACTTGGTGTAGATGTACTGGTCGCCGCGTACCGGGACCGCCGGGCGGTCGGCCGCCGCCAGGGCGATCCGGTCCAGCAGCTGCGTGGCTTTCCGGTGGTCGTCCGCGGTGACACCTGCGGCAGCTGTGTCGCGCCGGCCGTCCTGTGCGCCGTCGACCGCCACCACGCCCAGGCTGACGACGGCGGCCAGTGCCAGCGGGGCCGCGACGAGAACGAGGCGCCGCCCGGGGTGTCGGCGTGCGGGGGGCACAGGTGATGCGCTCGGTGATGGGTTCGTCGCACCCGACTGCTCGTGGGTGGTCTCGTGAGTGATCTGCTCCATCAGGTGTTCCCTCAGTACGCGGTGGCGGTCCTGCGCGAGCACCGGACGGCCCGGCGCGGGCAGCAACTCGGCCAGATCCTGGTAGTCGACCGGCTGATCGCGTCGTCGTGGGTTGGTGTTCATCGCTTCTTCTCCTGCGTGGACCGAGCCGCCTGATGGCGGCTCACCGGTAACTGTCCGACCGTTGCCGGGCGTTGCACTCGGCTCTGTCCGATGGCGTCCTCCGCGCCGTTGTCGCCGCCTGTGCCGCCGTCGAGTTCGAGCTCAGTGAGCTTGCGCAGGCGTTTCCTCGCGCGCGAGAGCCGGGCCCGTACGGTGCCGACGGCCACGCCCAGGGCCTCGGCCGCTGTGGCGGCGTCCAGGCCCTCCCACACGCAGAGCGTGAACACCTCGCGCTCCCCGCGGCGCATCGTGCTCAATGCCTTCTGCGCGGCGGCCAGTTCCTCGGTGTCGGCCAGGCGCTGTGTCACCTCGTCGGCGAAGTCCGGCACGGGATCGGGGGGCGGCACTCTGATGAGCGCGGCCTGGTGTCTTCGCGCCGCCCGCGCGGTGTTGCGTGTGACGTTCGTCGCGATCCCCAGCAGCCACGGGCGCAGGCTGTCGTCACCTGGAAGCACCCGCTCACGCAGCCGCCATGCCTCCAGGAAGGTCAGCGACACGATGTCGTCGGCCATGACCCAGTTGCCGGTCATCCGGACGGCGTGCCGGTGGACCACCGACGCGTGCTCGTCGAAGAGTTGCCTGAACGCATCCGGATCCCCGGCTCGCACGCGGGCCCGCAGTGTAATCTCCACACTCCTCCCTGTCCGCCGCGAGGACCGCGCTGCGGTGATCCGCGTCACACCATGACGGACCAACCCCGCAGTGCACATCACCGGACCGCTGCAACCATTCCGGCTTCTCGGACCATTCGCCAGTGACGAGCCCGGGGCCCCGATGCGCTCCAGCGCGTGGTTGAGCCTGGTAGTGAACCGCGCGTAAGGGGTGGTCAGCCGCGGGAACGACTCAGCGACAGGCGCGGGACAGCGTGCCGTCAGGAACCCTGCCCGAAGGTCCTCGCCCGCTCCTCGCGCCACCGATCCATCAGCTTGGTCAGCTCGCCCTCCAGGTACTCGAAGAAGGCGAGCGTCTCGGCGATGCGCTGACCGCCGGGACTCTCGACGCCGAGGCTGTCGACGCCCACGCGCAGGGTCTGACCCCAGCGCTTGAGGACGGCGTCGCGGTTGGTGATCGCCTCGTACCACTGGTCGCTGTGCACCCGGTACCGCTCACGCCGCGAGCCGGGTTCGCGCTCCCGCGAGACCATGTGCACCTGGGAGAGGTAGCGCACCGCGCCGGAGACGGCGGCCGGGCTGACCTGGAGCTGTTCGCCGAGTTCGGCCGAGGTCAGGGCGCCGGCGTCGGAGGCGAGCAGCGCGGCGAAGACGCGGGCGGCCATGCGCTGCATGCCGGCCTCGACGAGCTGGGCGGCGAAGCTCTCGACGAACCGGGACACCGCCTCGGGGTCCCGCCCACTCCCTGTTGCACCGGGTTCCGTCATACGCAAAGCGTAACCGTCATTCATACGCTTCCTTAACTTCACAAATTTCTGAAGTAAGCGTACGTTCGGAAACATGACGAAGGCCAGACCCGCCATCGAGGTTTCCGGACTCCACAAGTCGTTCGGCAGGACTCACGCCCTGGACGGTCTCGACCTGACCGTCGAGACCGGCGAGGTGCACGGCTTCCTCGGGCCGAACGGCGCCGGAAAGTCCACGGCGATCCGTGTCCTGCTCGGCCTGCTGCGCGCCGACTCGGGCACCGCGCGGATCCTGGACCGGGACCCGTGGGCGGACGCGGTGGAGGTGCACCGCCGGATCGCGTACGTCCCCGGTGACGTCACCCTGTGGCGCAACCTCTCCGGCGGCGAGGTGATCGACCTGTACGGCAGGCTGCGCGGCGGCGCACTCGACAAGGGCCGCCGGGCCGACCTGATCGACCGGTTCGAGCTGGACCCGACCAAGAAGGGCCGCACGTACTCGAAGGGCAACCGCCAGAAGGTGGCGCTGGTCGCCGCGTTCGCATCGGACGTCGACCTGCTCATCCTCGACGAACCGACCTCAGGACTGGACCCGTTGATGGAGGAGGTCTTCCAGAGCTGCGTGGAGGAGGTCCGGGACAGTGGCCGTACGGTTCTGCTCTCCTCCCACATCCTCAGCGAGGTCGAGGAGTTGTGCGACCGGGTCAGCATCATCCGCAAGGGCCGGACCGTGGAGAGCGGCTCGCTCGCCGACCTGCGTCACCTCACGAGGACGAGCATCACGGCGGAACTGGCCGGCACGCCCAACGGGTTGGCGGGTCTCCCCGGCGTCCACGACCTCGACGTACAGGGGCAGCGAGTGCAACTGCAGGTGGACACCGACAAGTTGGACGCGGTACTGCGTTCGCTCACGGAGTCGGGCGTACGGTCCCTGAGGTCGACGCCACCGACGCTGGAGGAGTTGTTCCTGCGTCACTACCAGGACGAAGCGGTGACCCGATGACCGCCGTCACATCGGCCCTGGCGGGCCGGAGGACCGGCGGCGGCGCACGTCAACTCGCCGGTACCGCAACCCTGTTGAGGTTCAACCTGCGGCGCGACCGGGTGATGATCCCGGTGTGGGTCGCGGTGACGGCCCTCATGGTCCTCTCCCTCCCGGGCTCCCTGGAGAGCGTCTACTCCACCCCCGCCGAACGCGCGGACATCGCCCGCCAGATGCTCGCCAACAGCTCACTGCGGGCCACGTACGGCCCGGTGTTCAGCGACTCGATCGGCGGCCTCACCGCCTGGCGCATCGGCGGCTACGCGGCGATCCTCGCCGGCATCATGAGCCTGCTCGTCGTCGTGCGGCACACCCGTGACGAGGAGGAGAGCGGACGCCAGGAACTGATCTCGTCGGCGATGGTGGGCCGCCGGGCCCCGCTGACTGCGGCCCTGCTCACCGCCCTGGTCGCCGACGCCGTCCTCGCGCTGCTGATCGCGGGCGGCCTGGCCGGCCGGGGTGCGCCGGGGGCACTGGCGCTGGGCCTGGGCATCGCAGGCGTGGGAGCGGTGTTCGCCACCCTCGCGGCGATCGTCGCGCAGTTCACGGAGAGCGCGCGGCTGGCGAAGGGCCTGACGGGCGGCCTGCTCGGCGTGGCGTTCGTGCTGCGCGCGGCGGGCGACTCGGCGACGAACGACGCCTCGTCGCCGCTGACTTGGGCCTCGCCGATCGGCTGGCTGGAGAACGTACGGCCCTTCGCGGACGAACGCTGGTGGGTGCTGGGCCTGTTCGTGGCCGCGACCGCGCTACAGGGCTGGCTGGCCTACGAGTTGGCGGGCCGCCGGGACGTCGGCATGAGTTTCTTCCCGACCCGGCCGGGACCGGCGACGGGCCGCCTGGGCACGGCGGGCGCGCTGGCCTGGCGGCTGCAACGGGGCGGTGTCGTCGGCTGGAGCATCGGGTTCCTCACGGCCGGGGTCGCCTTCGGCGGGCTGACGAAGGGCGCGGCCGACCTGGTCGGCGACAACGCCAGGACCCGGGAGATCGTCGAGCGGATGGGCGGCCAGTCGGGCATCGAGGACGCGTTCCTCGCCACGATGGCCGGCATGTTCGGCATGGTGGCGGCGCTGTACATCGTCTCGTCGGTACTCCGGCCGCACACGGAGGAGACCTCCCAGCGAGCGGAACCCCTCCTCGCGAACGCGGTGAGCCGGCTGCGCTGGGCCGGGGGCCACCTGGTGATCGCCTTCGGCGGCGCGGTACTGATCCTGCTCCTGAGCGGCCTCGGCCTGGCACTCGGCTACGGGGAGGAAGCGGGCCCGATCCTCGCGGCGAGCCTGGCGCAGGTCCCGGCGGTGTGGGTGGTCGGCGGACTGGCGGTCCTGCTGTACGGGGTCTGGCCCCAACTGTCCGTCGCGGCCTGGGGAGTTGCCGGGTTCGTCCTGCTGGTGGGGTGGATCGGACCGGCGCTGGACGTACCGCAGGGGGTGCTGGACCTGTCACCGTTCGGGCATCTGCCGAAGCTGCCGGGCGGGGAGATGAGCTGGACCCCGGTACTGCTCCTCACGGCACTCGCGGCGGGACTGGTTGCGGCGGGGGCGGCCGGACTGCGGCGCCGCGACCTGTCGACCTAGCTCACCCGAAGCGGCCAGAGAGGCCGATCACCGCGTACCCCGGCCGGGGTACGCGGTGATCGGCCTCTCTGACGACAGGGCTGTCGAGCTGTCAGGGATCAGCGTTCCCCGGCTTCCCTTCGTCTCATCCGGGTTCTGATGTAGGCGGCGACCGCGACGACGACGAGAACCATGGCCGCGTCCTCGGCCAGCGTCCAGAGCGCGTCAGCGACGGAGTGACCGAAGCCGACCGCGGTCAGGAAGTGCGCGAGGGCGATGGCGAGGAGCATGAGGGCGAATCGCGACAGCGAGAACCCGCGCTTCTTCTTCTCTTCGTTTTCCATGGTCCTAACCCAGCCTTGATTTGATGACGTTGGTGATTCTGGTCACCAGCCCCGTGAGGTGAAGGTGGAGGCCGACCTTGGCGGCAACCTTGTTCTCGACCTTCTCCGCGGCCCTGGCGATGAACGACCTCGCCTTGCGCAGGAACGTCTTTCCGGTACTGGTTTTCAGGAACCTCATGGTCGCGCCCCCGAGGACTCCGCCGGCGAAGGCGGCGATGACGAAGTTACTGATCGCCTCACCCCAGGAGAAGCCGCCGTCCCAGCGTGTTTCCACGTAGTACGACACCGCCGACGACAGGCCGGTGACCATCGCGCTGCACAGGGCGAAGGCCACGGTGGCCACGGCCCCGCAGAAGACCTCGCCGACCGCCTCGATGCCGTATTCGGTGGCCCACACGGCCGCCTTGCACAGGCTCTTCTTGACCGGGTGCTTCCAGGAGGGGCACTGGCCGTTCAGGTCCTGGCAGTTGACCGGGTCGCCGTTGCAGTAGTCGTACGAGGTGGCGCTGCCGCCCGTGACCGGGTCGGTCTGGAGGAAACGGCCCGTCGTGGGGTTGTAGAGGCGCAGGCCCATCAGGGTCAGGCCGGTGGGAGTGTCGCTGGCCCGTCGGGAGCTGCCCTGCCAGCCGTAGCGGATCGCCGCGGTGGTGTTGCCGTACTCGTCGTAGGAGTAGGCCGTCGCCGTGGTCGTCGCCGTGGCCAGGGTGACCGCTGTGTCACCGTGCAGGTCCGCCAGTTGGAGGGTGACCGCTCCCGTCGCGGACGTCGTCGCGCCCAGGGCGCCACCCACGTCCGGGACCGAGCGGGTGACCGTGCCGGAGGAGTCGGCGGTCCAGGCCGGGCTGTCGGTGTCGTCGGCGTAGTGGTTGGTCGCCGTCGTACCGCTCGTCCATGTGGTGCCGCCGTCCGTGCTGGTGGCGTTGGCGGTGACCGCCTGCCGGTGCGCCGCGTCCAGGGTCCAGGTCTGCTTGGCGGTGCCGGTCGCCTCGCTGCGGGCCAGGTCGTCGGTGTAGTAGGTGAGTGTCGCGTCGGGGGTGGTCAGGGTGCGGCCGTACGCGTCGTACGTGTAGCCGGCGTCCGTGACGCGGTCCGCGCTGTCGTAGGTGTGGGTCGCGGTCGTGGTCGTCGTGGTGGTCGTGTCGGCGCAGTCCGCCGTGCTTGTGTCCGTCGTCAGCTTCGTACGGTCCCAGCTGGTGGCCGACGCGAAGGTGTAGGCACGGGTGGTGCAGGTCGCACCGGTGTCGTCCTGCGCCTCGGTCAGGCGGCCCGCCCCGTCGTAGGTGTAGGCGGTGCTGGTGGACGCGCCGTTGTTCTCGGCGTGGCCGGACTCCATGCCCAGGATCGTGTAGTCGGCCTGGTCGTCGAGGACGGTGGTGCCGGCCGAGTCGGTGTAGGTGCGGCCGGTCGGGGAGCCGATGGTGTCGTAGGTCTGGGTCAGGGTGTAGCCGCCGGGCAGGGTCTCGGCGGTCAGGTCGCCGTCGGCGTCGTAGGCGGTGGCCGTGAAGGTGCCCGCCGCCGAGTCGGTGACCTTCGCCGGGTAGCCCGTCGTGCTGTCGTAGGTGTACGTCGTGGTGGACGGCACGGAGTCGGTGACGGTCACCGGGCGGTTCAGGCTGTCGTACGCCGTCGTCGTGGTGTTGCCGGAGCCGTCGGCGTAGGAGATCTGGCGGCCGAGGCTGTCGTAGGCGTGGGTGATCGTCTGGGAGTTGGCGGTCTGGGTGGCGAGCAGACCGGTGGACGGGTCGTAGGCGTACGTGGTGTCGGGGGTGCCGGTGCCCTGGCCGCCGCTGATGACCTTCTTCGTGACGCGGCCGGCCGCGTCACGGCTGAAGGTGGTGGTGCGGGTCGAGCCGTTGGCGGTCTCCGTGAGGGTGTCGGGCTCGCCGAGTCGGTCGTACGTGTAGGCCTTGGTGACCAGCTCCGACGGGTTGGAGCCGCCGCCGGTGACGGCCGCGCCCGGGGCGACACGACAGGTGAGGCCGGCCCACTCGGGGCGGCCCTGGCAGGTGCCGGAGCCGGTCGCGGACCAGTAGGTGGTGACCGTCCGTGTGGTGGCGTTCTTGTCAGCGCCCGTGCTGGTGAGCAGGTTGCCGTCGCTGTCGTAGGTGTAGGCGGTGGTCAGGGCGAGTCCGGACGGGTCCGTGACACCGGTCAGTGGCAGGCCGGTCGTCCAGTCGTAGGTGCTGGTGTCCTTGGTCGTGTCGCCGTCGGCCGGGTAGCCGGTGACGGCCGCGCCCACGATGGTCGACGTCAGCAGGCCTGAGACGGTGGCGCCGCTCGGGCGGCCCTCGTCGTAGGCGTACGCCGTGTGCGCACGGGCCGGCACCTCGGTTCCTGCGGCCAGGTCGGCGTCGCTGGTACCGCCGGGCAGGGTGTGCTGGAGCGTGACGGTGTGCAGGGGGTCGTAGACGTCCGAGAGCAGCGTGGCGCCGCCGGTGCCGGTCGTGTACTGGGAGACGGTGGACAGCAGGTCGGCAGCCTGGGCGGGGCTACCGGCCCCCGCGATCGCACCCGCGAGGAGCGGGTCCCGGCTGGTGGTCGAGCCGAGGGCCAACTCCCGGTTTCCGGCGGTCAGTTCACGGGTGACGTCGCCGTCGCTGTCGTACTCCGTGGTCGCGAGATGTCCGCCCGGCACCGCGGTGTTGACCTCTCGGCCGTTGGAGTCGAGGTAGGAGATCGTCGCCGTGGTGTAGGCGCCGGAGCCGAGCGTGCTGCCGTCGTGCGAGGACGGCGTGGTGGCGGAGGCGGGGAAGACCGCCGCGCCGTAGACGGGGTTGTCGTGCTGGCCCCAGGTGGCGGTGGTGGCCGGGGCGAGCTGGTTCGGCGCGGACGTTCCGGAGACCGGGACGTCGTAGACGACGCTGGTGGTGGCGGTGCCGTCGGTGATGGAGGCGCTGCCCGCCTTCAGGGTCGGGCGGGACGCGGTCAGCAGCATGCCGTCGCCCGCGTCGCCGTTGGTGCCGACCTTGTCGTAGGTGAACGTCCAGGGCAGCTCGCCCGGATCGGTCTCGGTGGCCACGCGGCCCGCGCTGTCGTAGGTGTACGCCGTCTTCAGCGGGGTGCTCAGGCGTGGGTCCCAGGCCTCACGGAGGCGGCCCGAGGTGTCGTAGGCGTACTGGGCGACGGGGGTCGCGGTCGCGGCCGAACCACCGGGGGCCGTGGCCCACAGCTTGATCTGGCTGACCTGGCCCGCGTAGTCACCGAGCGCCGAGGACGTGGCCGTGGTGCCGGCGGCGTAGACGAACTCCAGGACACGGCAGTCGGCCGTGGACGGGGCGGACGCACAGGTCGTGGCGGACACCGCGCTGGTGGGCGCGATGACGTACTGCGGCTCGGCGAGCACCTCGCCGTCGGCGAGATGGACCGCGCGGGACGCCACGGTCGTGGTGTTCGCGCCGGAGTTGCTCACGGCGTACGAGGTGGCCGCCTGCCAGGTGGGCGCGGTGCCCGCCACCTTGCTGAAGGTGGTGACGCTGCCTCCGGTGTCCTTCAGCGTGTAGGTGTCGCCGGCGAGGGTCAGGGTGAGGTTCTCGGCGCCCGGCTCGGGGGTCCAGGCACCGGACGAGGACAAGGTGAAGCCGGTCTGGCCGCCGGTGGCGTCCATGACGGCGACCGAGGTGGTCGACGTCGGCCGCACATACGTCCAGTCGGACGTCGACGCGGTGATCCCCGACGTCCAGTTGGGGCCGAAGACGGCGACCTGGCCGCTCTGGCCCGCCCCCGCCAGCGGATCGCGGGAGGAGAAGGTACGGGTGATCGCCGCGCCGAACGCGCCGACGTCCGTCGCGTCGAGGCCGAAGTCGCCGGTGAGCAGGTTGACGGAGCCCGGACCGACCGCGCTGCTGGGCGCGTTGTCGGCCTTGCGGTCGATGGTGACCGTGGCCGGGTCGGTGCCGTAGGTGTTCGTGCCGTCCGTGAACAGCGCCCGCACCTGCACCGGGCCGTCGTCGGAGAGCTGGCTCGTCGCCGCCCAGGTGAGGTCGGCGGGGTTGGCGGAGGAGGCGAAGGAGACCGGCCAGGAGGACACGGCCGATCCGTCCTTGGTCACGTCGGCGACGGGGATCGGCTGCCAGCCGACACTGTCACCGATCCGGAACTGGTACGTCACCCCGGTGAAGGCCCCGGACTGCGTGGCCGACAGGGTCACGTCGTCGTCCGTGGTGTCACCGGTGACGGGGGTGACGAGACCGGCCCTGCCCACACCGAACGCGTAGGAGGTGGTGGAGGTGGAGACGTTGCCGCCCGAGTCGATCGTCCGGGCGTACAGGGTGTGCCAGCCATTGGCCGGGGTGATGTGGACGGTCAGCGGGTCTCCGCCGTTGCCGTCGGCCGTGTCGAACACCTTGTTCGGGACGGCCGAGTCGTCCAGTCCCCACGCGTAGCCCTGCCCGTCGCTGGAGGAGGTGTCGAGCGTGCAGGTGGCGCCGCTGCCGGACTTGTCCGTCCAGACACCGGAGGGGTACGCGTCGCAGGAGACGGTGGGTACGGCGGGCTTGGCGACGTTCGGCACGAAGTACACGTACGACGACCAGGAACCGTAGTCCGTGCCGTCGTAGCCGCGCACCCTCAACCGCAGGTGGGCGGCGGCCAGTTGGCTCGCGCTCGGAATGGTCAGCGTGGCCGTGCCGCCGGACGACACGGAGGACGAGGTGGCGGTGTACGAGTAGGTGGTGTCGGCGTAGGCCGGGTCGTTGGTGATCTCGAACTGCGCCTTGACCGTGGAGCCGTCGGCGTCCGAGACCTTCGCGGACAGGGTCGGCGTGTAGGTCGTCACGTACCGCTTGCCGCTGTACGCGTTGACGGCGGACGGCGACACGGCAGCCGAAGTCGGCTTCGTGGGGTACGAGTTGTAGGTCACGACCAGCTGGGGGGCGTACCCGGAGGTGGTGTAGTTCGCCGACCGGAAGCGGCGCCAGGTCGTCGGGTCGGTCTCGTCGGCGCTGCGCAGTTGGACTCCGTAGTTGGCGGAGCCGTCCGCCCACGCCTGCACGATGGGCTGCATGTTCCAGCTCGACCACGCCGCCGGGCAGGAGGAGGAGTACCCCCAGTGGCCGGTGTTGGTCGCCACGCCCGTCGTGGTCGTGGTCGGCTGTGCGGACCAGGTGACCGAGGACGAGGACCAGGAGGACGTGATCCGGCGGGCCTGCGTCGCGGCGCCGGACGTCGAACACGTCGACGAGTAGTAGTTGTAGAGCTTCATCGTCGCCGACGTGATGTCCGTCCCGGCGAACTTCGACACGTCGAACTTCAGATAGGCGCGGGCGACATCACTGCCGCTGTCGTACGTGCCCGACTTGAGCTCCTGCGACGAGACCTGGGAGTCCGTGTAGTCCGGCGTCTGCACCCAGGTGTCGGTCGTCACCGCGAGCGTGGTGGTCGGGTCGACGGTGACGGGGTAGGTCGCCGTGTCGAGGAAGTGGGCGTCAGGGGTCAGGACGAGCGTCTGCGTGCCGTCGTCGGCCGTCTCGACCTTCGTCGTGACCTGCTCCTGGTGCGCGGACTCGCCCGAGGCGGGGTCCTTGGAGGAGTCCCACATCATCGGGGCGGGGGCCTCGGCCACCAGTTTGCCGCCGGAGTCCTTCAGCAGCAGATGTCCCGAGCCGGCCTGGGCCAGCGTCAGGCCCTTGAGGTGCAGCGGGATCCGGTAGCTGACCGACCTGTCGGACGGCCGGCTGCCCAGCGTGACGTTCTCCGAGAAGCCCTGCGCCAGGGCGGTCGCTGTCAGGGTCTGACCTTCGCCCAGGTCGTACGAGGCGGTCGCGTCCTTCACGGTGGGGGTGGGGAGCTTGTCCGTCCAGCCGACGCCGAAGGATCTGCCACCTTTGGTGACCGACGCGAGGTCGGTGTCCCCACCGTCCGACACCGCGATGTCCGCGGCGGCCACCTGCGGCTCCAGATCAGCTCCGGTGTCGGCGAGGCTGGTGTCGATGTCGTGCCAGGCGCCGTCCTCCTGCACACGGATCGGGCCCGCGTAGGCCTCGGTCCGCATGCTGCCGTCCGGCAGCGCGTACGTCGTCGAGTCGGTCGTACGTTCCGACAGGACCTCGATCTTCCGGTTCTGCAGCCGCGCCGTCAGCTGGGCCGAGGTGGCGTCCTTCGCCTCTGCCGCGCCGTACCGCGCCTTCGCCGGCCGGTCGGCCGCGGCGGACGCGGACGTCGCGGCGCCGGCCTTCGCGGTCCCGCTGCCCGGCAGGGCCACGGCCGTGCCGCTGCCCGAGAGTGTCAACGCCGCCTCGGCGACCAGGGCGGCGGCGGCCAGGATGCCTATCGCACGTCTGCTGGAACCGGGTCTCGCGAATCCGCCCCATCTGCTGGGTCTGCCGGATCGTGACTTGCTGCGCACGGATGTCCCCCGCGATCTCTCTGCCGATGATGCTTGTGCCGTACCCGACGCATGCGACGCGCCAGGAGCAGGAGATCTTTACATCGCCCTCACAACGGACCTGGGCGGTGACTGTACGTATCGTCAAGTTCAGGTATTGACATCGAAAAGAAGCCATCCAGAGATACGGAGATGAAAACGTTTCAGGCATCCAACAAAACCTGACATTCACCGACATCCCAGCCACTATCGCCCTGTCAACCAGGGCGTTTCGCCCTAGCCCCAACGGCTCATTCTTGATCGACGCTTTACGGAAATTGGTCTTAAGCAGGCAAGAAACGGACAGCTGGTTTCCAGACACCAAATCTCACGCTGCGTCAGAACCGGACGGGTTCGGCCCACATGGATCGAGCAAATCGATCCGAGCTACGGCAACTTGGGCACGGCGCCCAGACGGGCCGGGCGGGCCGGGCGGGGAACCCGCTGCCCCCGCGGGCGCGTCCCTCGCAGACATGGGACAACGCGCACAGGCCGCCGCGGGATGTCTGACCGTCACCCTCGGGGTGTGCGCCGGGCTGACCGTGTGGGTCGTCCGGGCGCAGGGGCGGGTCCGGCGCTTCGAGCAGGGCCCCGACTGGAGTGTCTTCTACGCCGAGCTGCCGTTGCTGTTCCTCGCCGGCATCGCCGCAGGCCTGGCCGGCTGGGCCGCCGTGCAGGGACTCGGGGCGCGGCGCAGGTCCCGACGCCGGTCCCGGCTCTGAGGTCGGCTCGGCTCAGAGCTCGACGGGCAGCCCCTCCAGCCCCCTGATCACGAAGTTCGGCTTCCGCACCGGCTCCGCCGCCAACCCCAGCCCCGGCGCCCCCTCCAGCAGCGCCCCCATCGACGCCGCCAGCTCGATCCGGGCCAGCGGAGCCCCGATGCAGTAGTGGATGCCCGCCGAGAAGGAGATGTGCGGGTTCTCGGGACGCGCCAGGTCCAGTGTGCCGGGGTCGGTGAAGACCGCCGGGTCGTGGTTGGCCGCGCCGAAGAGGAGCGCCACCTCACTCCCCCTCGGGATCACCGTGCCGTCGATCTCGATGTCGTCCAGCACCCAGCGTTCGAAGAGCTGGAGCGGGGTGTCGTAGCGCATCAGCTCCTCCACGGCGGAGGGGATCAGGGAGGGGTCCGCGCGCAGGGCCGCCAGCTGGGCCGGGTTACGGAACAGCGCCCACCAGCCGTTCACCGTCGCGTTGACCGTCGCCTCGTGGCCCGCGTTGAGCAGGAGCACGCACGTCGAGATCATTTCCTGTTCCGTCAGGCGGTCGCCCTCGTCGTACGCGGCGATCAGGCCCGAGATCAGGTCCTCGCCGGGCTTCTCGCGGCGGGCCGCGATCAGGTCCCGCAGATACTCCGTGAACTCCTCCGACGCCCGTACCGCCTTCGCCGCCGTCTCCTCGGACGGGCTCAGCTCGTACATGCCGCAGATGTCCGCCGACCAGGGGCGCAGCGGGGCACGGTCGGCCTCCGGGATGCCCAGCATCTCCGCGATCACCGCGACCGGCAGCGGCTCCGCCACGTCCGTCAGCAGGTCGCCGCCGCCCGCCTTCACGAGCGCCGACACCAGGTCGCCCGCCAGCTGCTCCACGTACGGCTTGAGGCCCTCCACCGTGCGCGGGGTGAACGCCTTCGACACCAGGCGGCGGATACGCGTGTGGTCCGGCGGCTCCAGGTCCAGCATGCCGTGGTCGTTGAGGGTGTGGAACGGCTCGTGTTCCGGCGGGGGTGCCGTGCGGCCGAAGTCCTCGTGGGTGAAGCGGTGTTGGTATGTGCGGCCCAGGCGGCGGTCGCGCAGCAGCGCCGAGACGTCCGCGTGGTGCGGGACCAGCCACTGGTTCGTGGGTTCGTAGAACACGACCCGGCCCCGGGCCCGCAGTTCGGCGTACGCCGGGTACGGGTCCGCGACGAACGTCGGGTCCCACGGGTCGAAAGCGAGGTCAGAAGCAGCTGCCATGCACGGACGCTAGCCCGAGCCACCCCCATCTGACCAGGGACGTCCCACCGTACGGCGACACGGGCCGCCCGAGGACGGAGTTCGGCTCCCCGTCGGCGAACCTTCTCCCGTGGGCTCTTGACCCGCCCGGTGATCCCCGGCTTAGGGTGGCCGCCCCCGAACAGGAGTGCCCACCCATGACCAGCCTGTACGTGCGGGAGATCACGCGGGAGGAGCATCTGGCCCACCTGCGGCTGTCTCCCGACGCGAGCCATCTGCAGATCCCCGAGTGGGGCGGCGTGAAGCCCGACTGGCTGCCGGAGAGCGTCGGCTGGTTCGAGGACGAGGCGATGCCCGTGGGCGGGGCGATGGTCGCGGCGGCGCTCGTCCTGTACCGGCCGCTGCCCGGGACGCGGCGCTATCTCGCGTACCTTCCCGACGGGCCCGCGATCGACTGGCGGACCCCGCGTCTGGAACGCTGGCTTGACCCGCTCGTCGCCCACCTGGAGCGGATCGGGGCGTTCTCGGTACGGATAGGGCCACCCCTGGTCGTACGTCACTGGGACTCGGCCACCGTGACAGCCGGCCTGGCCGACCCCGGCGTACGGCATCTGCACGATCTTCCCCCGGCGGACATCGACGGGCGCGCCCTCGACGCGGGGGAGCGGCTGCGGAGGCTCGGCTGGCGGCCGTGCGCGGAGGACGACGGCAGCGGTTTCGGCCTCGGCCAGCCCCGCTACGGCTGCCACATCCCGCTGGCGGGGCGCACGGTGGACGACCTTCGTGAAGCCCTCGCCCCGCACTGGGAACAGTCGTTGGTCACTTCCGAGCGGGCGGGCGTCCAGGTCCTGTGGGGCTCGGACGCCGACCTGCCCGACTTCCACCGCCTCTACACGGCGACCGCCGCCCACGACGGCTTCAAGGCCCGCCCGGCGGACTACTTCCGACGCATGTGGCGGGCCCTGAACGAGGAGGACCACGACCGGCTCCGCCTCTATCTCGCCGAGTACGAGGGCGAGGTGCTCTCCGGCGCCCTCATGATCAACGTCGGCTCCCGCGTCTGGCACTCGTACGCCGCGTCCGGCCGCTACGGGCGCGAACTGCGGCCCAGCAGCGCCCTGTTGTGGCGCATGCTGTGCGACGCCCGGGCGGCGGGCGCCGAGACCTACGACCTGCGTTCCATCACGCCCGTCCTCACCGAGGACCGTCTCCTCGGCCGGCTCCGCTTCAAGACGGGCGCCGGCGGCCGGGCCGTGGAGTACCTCGGGGAGTGGGAACTACCGGTGGGCACCCAGGGCCGCATGCTGCAGCGGGCGCTGCGCGTGTACCTCGGACGCAGATGACCCGCCCCGTCCCGCCCCGCCTTGTTCCTGCTTGTTCCTGCCCTACCCCGGGGTCACCAGCCGTGCCTCGTAAGCGAACACCGCCGCCTGCGTACGGTCCCGCAGGCCGAGCTTCACCAGGATGCGGCTGACGTGCGTCTTGATCGTCGACTCGGCGACCACCAGCCGCCCGGCGATCTCCACGTTCGACAGGCCCTGCGCGATCAGCACGAGCACCTCGGTCTCCCGGTCCGTCAGCTCGCCGTACGCCGCATGCGCGCCCGCCATGACACGCGGCGCCTCGGAGAGTTTCGAGAACTCCGTGATCAGACGCCGGGTGACGGAGGGGGCGAGGAGAGCCTCGCCGGCCGCCACCACCCGCACCCCCTCCGCGAGTTGGTGTGCCGACGCGTCCTTCAGCAGGAAGCCCGACGCGCCCGCCCGCAGCGCCTGGTACACGTACTCGTCGAGGTCGAACGTCGTCAGCACCAGTACCTTCGCCGTGTCGTCCGCCGCGACGATCTCCCGGGTCGCCTCGATACCGTTGAGTTCGGGCATCCGGATGTCCATCAGGACGACGTCCGGGGCGAGTTCACGCACCTGGTCCACCGCCTCGCGGCCGTTCACCGCCTCGCCGACGACCTCGATGTCCGGCATCGCGTTCATCAGCACGGAGAAGCCCTCGCGGACCATCATCTGGTCGTCCGCGATCAGTACGCGGATCACAGGGACGCTCATGCCTCTCCCGCTCCGCTCTCGTCCGCGACGCTCGGGACGCTCGCGACCGGGAGGAAGACCGTGACCTCGTAACCCCCGTCGGCCGCCGGGGCCGTCGTCATCTCGCCGCCGAGCATGGAGACCCGCTCGCGCATCCCCGTGAGGCCGTGCCCCGCGCCCTCCGTCGGCGTCTGCTTCACGAACGACACCTCCGCCGCAGGGCCGTTGACGATCCGCAGGCCCAACCCGCCCAGCACATAGCTGATTTCGACCCGTGCACTCGCCCCCGGCGCGTGCCGGAGCGTGTTGCTCAGCGCCTCCTGCACGATCCGGTACGCCGACAGCTCGACGCCCTGCGGGAGTTCGCGTACCGCGCCCGTCGCCACCTTCTCCACGCCCAGACCCGCCTCGCGCACGTTGGCGAGCAGCCTGTCGAGGTCGGCCAGGGTGGGCTGCGGGGCGTCGGGAGCCTCGTAGTCCTCCGCGCGTACGACGCCCAGGACCCGGCGCAGTTCGGTGAGGGCGGCCACCGCGTTCTCGCGGATCGTCGCGAAGGCCTTCGTCAGCTCCTCGGGCGGGTTCTCCACCCGGTACTGCGCCGCCTCCGCCTGGATGGCGACGACCGACATGTGGTGCGCGACGACGTCGTGCAGCTCACGCGCGATGGTCGTGCGCTCCTCCAGCAGGGTGCGCTTGGAACGCTCGTGCGCGGTCACCGTCTGCTGGGCGGTCACCTCCTGCTCGGCGGCCCGGCGCACCAGCAGCACGGTCACCACGAGGAGTGCCAGCGCGGAGAGGAAGAGGAAGGGCAGGGCGTTGCTGTGGAAGTAACGGCCTCCGAAGAGGCCCTCGGCGGCCATGCAGTACACCGCCGTCAGCGTCCACATCCAGGCGGCCGTACGCGGCCGGGTCCGGGCGGCCACGACCGTCAGCACCACCAGGTGGGCGACGAAACTCGCGGGCAGCAAGGGCCAGTCGCCGCTCCCGTAGTAACGGTCCGCGTCCTGGCCGATCGTGGCGACGAGCGGGATCGAGGCCAGGGAGAACCAGAAGGCCCCGACCGGCCGGACCAGCGTCAGCAGGATCGGCCCCAGCGAGAAGAAGGTCATCGCCAGCGCGAGCAGCATGTCCCCGTGGTCGCCTTCGACGGAGACGAGCACGGCCAGCATCCCGGCCGCGCCCACCAGGGCGTGCCGCGACCAGACCGCGTACGGGCGCAGCCGCCAGGGCAGCACCCGGGCGATCCCGCCGGGCTTGATTCTCGGGGGCAGCGGGCGGTAGGCGAGGGGGTCGTCCAGCAGGTCCGCGCGCAGCCCTGCCAGGGCGTCCATGGCCAGCCGGAGCTCGGGGCTGCGCGACAAGAGCCCGTCGCCCGCCGTCCTCGGCTCGGGTTTCGTCTGCGTGGAGGTCGTCTCAGTCACATACGGAACGGTAGAAGGCGGGCGGGTCACGGTCGTCAGCAGTGAGAAGGGTTCTTCGCCGTCCGTCTCAGGTACTACGACGGCTGCCCCGAGGACGACCTCACCACGCGAGCTGAGCGATCTCCTCCGCAACCACCGCGCACGCGTCCGCCACCGGGTCGATCAGCGGGAAGTGACCGACGTCCGCCAGCAGCGTCACCCCGACCACCTCCCCGGCCTTCGCCGCCGCGTCCGCGTACGACTCGGCGACGATCTCCGGTACGACCGTGTCGGCGCGCCCCTGTACGAGGGTGGTCGCGATACCGGTGGGCAGCAGCAGCGCCGGGTCGGCGTAGGGCTGACGCTCGGCGAACTCCCCTTCCCCGCACAGGAGTTGACGTACGGCACCGGAGCACACGTCCAGCTTCTCGGCGACGCCGAAGTCCGCGATCGGGGCGAGGGCGACAATTCCGCGCAGCGGGGCGGGACGGGCCAGGAACCAGGGCGCGTCGGTGGGGAGGAGGTGCCGGGCGGAGGCCCACAGGGCCAGGTGCCCGCCCGCCGAGTGTCCGGTGACGACCATGCGGCGCGGGTCGGCCTGCGGGAGGTGGGCCGCCGCGAGTGCGGGCAGGGCGTCCAGCGCCGCCGCGACGTCGTCGAAGGTGTCGGGCCAGCGCCCGGCCACGGCCGGGTCGTCCGTGCCCCGCCGGTACTCCACGTTGGCCACGGCGAACCCTCGCCGGGCCAGGAACCCGGCGAAGGGCGTGATGTGTCGGCGGTCGTACGGCGCCCGCCAGGCACCCCCGTGCACGACGACGACCAACGGCGAGCTCTTGGCGTCCGGCAGCGACCGGGGGCCCTGCGGGGCGTAGAAGTCGATCACCTGGTCGGGGTGGTCGCCGTACGCGGCGGTGGCGTCGTGCTCGACGGGCGGGTGCGAGAAGGCGGACCGCTCCTCTTCCGCCGCGCGCGCGGCCACGGCATCGTCCGGCATGCTCCAACCCCTCAGCGACGAAACGGATTTGGCGGACCGGGAAGAAACACGGCCGTTGTCGGGACGCTATCAGGCCCGGTGGGGCCCGCCGACACGCGGATGTCGCGCTCAGTGAGGGCCGAACGGTTCTGCCGTACTCGTCCCCGGCCCGGCCGACCTGGCACAACACGACCGGGCCGCGAGTGGCGCGGCCCGGCCCGGTCGTGGTGGGCGGTCGGCGGGCTCGAGAAATCAGCGGGGGTGGATCACGCCTGCCGCGGCCGGGTCCGTCAGCCGGCCACGACCTCGCCCAGCACCCGGGCCGCCCGCTCCACGTCCGCGAACCCGACGTACAGCGGTGTGAACCCGAACCGCAGTACGTCCGGCCGCCGGAAGTCGCCGACGACGCCCCGCTCGATGAGCCGCGCCAACACCTCCCCGGCGTCCGAGCACCGCAGCGCGATCTGACTCCCGCGCTCGGCATGCGCCTCCGGCGTCACCGACTCGACGCGCCCCTCCGGGACGTACTCGTCGACGCACTCCAGGAAGAAGTCGGTCAGGGCGAGGGACTTGGCGCGTACGGCGTCGATGTCGACCCCTTCCCACACCTCCAGCGCCGCCTCCAGGGCGAGCATCGAGAGGATGTCCGGCGTCCCGACGCGCCCACGTGTCGCACCCGGGGCTGGGGCGTACTCGGGCCGCATGCCGAAGGGGTCGGCATGTGAGGTCCAGCCGGGCAGGGGCGAGTCGAACCGCTCCTGGTGCGCCTGGTTCACATACAGGTAGGCGGGCGAACCGGGCCCGCCGTTCAGGTACTTGTACGTGCACCCCACGGCGAGGTCCACCCCGTGCTCGTCCAGCCCGACCGGCAGGGCGCCCGCGCTGTGGCACAGGTCCCAGACGGCCAGGGCGCCGGACTTGTGGATCGCGGCCGTGAGGGCGGGCAGGTCGTGCAGCCGGCCGGTGCGGTAGTCGACGTGGTTGAGCAGGACAGCGGCGGTACGCTCGCTCAACTCCCGCGGTACGGAGCCCGGTTCGAGCGCACGCAGGGTGCAGCCGGTCATCCGGGCGGCGGACTCGGCGATGTATCCGTCGGTGGGAAAGGTGTTGGCGTCGACGAGAATCTCGTCACGCCCACCCCCCGCCAGCCTGACAGCCCCCACAAGTGCCTTGAAGACGTTGACACTTGTCGAGTCGCCGACGACGACCTGCCCGGCCGCCGCACCCACCAGCGGAGCGATACGGTCACCGATCCGCTCGGGCGCGGTCCACCATCCGCTCTCGTCCCAGGACCGGATGCGCAGCTCGCCCCACTCCCGGCGCACGACGTCGTCGAGCCGGCCGGGGACGGACGCGGGCAGCGCGCCGAGCGAGTTCCCGTCCAGATAGGTGACACCGAAGTCCAGCACGAACCGCTCCCGCACCTTGGCGAGTTCGTCGCGTGAGTCCAGTGCCTGGGCGACCTCGGGCTTCGAGGGCAGCAGCTTGGGGAGAGGCAGCTCAGACATGGGACCTCGCCGTCCACAGCTCGGGGAACACGTTCTTCTGCGCCCGCTTCTCCAGCCAGGCCACTCCGGCGGAGCCGCCGGTACCGGCCTTGGCGCCCATCGCCCGCCGGGTGGCGACGAGATGGTCGTTGCGCCAGCGCCACACCAGCTCGGCGACGTCCGTCAACGCCTCGCCGAGGCGCGCGAGTTCGGCCTCGGGATCGCCGGAGTACAGGGCGGTCCAGGCGGCCTCGACCTCGGCGGAGGGCTCGTACCGCTGGGACACGTCCCGCGACAGGACGGCGTCAGGGACGGCGTACCCGCGTCGGGCGAGCAGCCTCAACACCTCGTCGTACAGGCTCGGTTCGTGCAGCGCCTTCTCCAGCTCGGCGTACACGCGCGGTGCGGCCCGATGGGGCACGAGCATCGACGCGGACTTCTCGCCGAGCAGGAACTCCATCCGCCGGTACATCGCGGACTGGAACCCGGAGCCCTCACCGAGGGCGGCGCGATACGAGTTGAACTGGGCCGGGGTGAGCTGGGCGAGGGGACGCCACGAGGCGTTGAGGGCGTCCAGCTCACGCACGGAACGCTTGAGCGCGGCGACGGCGGTGGGCACGTCGTCCCCGCGAAGGGCCTTCGCGGCGGTCTCCCACTCGTGCACGATGACCGTGAACCACAGCTCCATGACCTGGGTGGTCACCAGGAAGACCATCTCTCCGGGGTCGTCGGAGAGGGTGTGCTGGAGGTGGGTGAGGACGTCGGCCTGTACGTAGTCCTCGTAGGGGGTCGTACCGGCGAAGTCGAGATGCGGGGTCTCGGGCTCCGGAGCCTCGGGGGGCTGGGCCTGGAGGGACATCGCTGTCTCCTGTATTACTCAGGGTAGCGGTCCGCCCCTGCCGAATTCCGACACGGGGGCCCCGGTCCCCGGGGCATTGAACACAATCGTGCCCCGGATCCGCAAGGCCCGCATGTCCACGGACGGGCCTTGCGGACAGCCGTACTCCCCTGTTCACCGAACCACCCACACACCCCTTACATACTTTTGTACGATCACCGAACGCGAGGTGGGGGCCGGGGCGGAGGGGCGTGGATGGACGACAAATCAGGTAGACGCAGAGCGACTTGGCGGCTGGGGACCGCGGTGTCGGTCGTTGCGGCGGCCGCGATGCTCAGTGGCTGCGGTTCCGGGGACGAGAGAGCGGCCGGACCCAGCCCGTCGGCGTCCGACCGGTCCGCGACACCGACGGCGTCCGGCTCTCCCTCGGCTCCTTCAGCTCCGTCGTCCACACCGGCCACACCGGGCACGCCGTCCGCTGGTGGTGACGCGTCGTCCCCGGCGCCGTTCCCGGTGGACGCCGCCCGGGTGCCCCGGACGCGGCAGGAGGCCGAGAAGCTGGCGGCGGCTGTCGCGCTGCGACCGGCGGAGTGGGGCGGGGACTTCCGGGCTCAGCAGCCGGCGGCGAGTACTCCCGGCACCGTCGCCGTCCTCGACGAACAGTGCCGATGGCAACGCCGGGCCCTCCCCAAGGGAGTCCTGGCCTCGCG
The DNA here is from genome assembly GCF_033795085.1 of Streptomyces sp. AK08-02. NCBI lineage: Bacteria > Bacillati > Actinomycetota > Actinomycetes > Kitasatosporales > Streptomycetaceae > Streptomyces > Streptomyces sp. AK08-02. Next base: position 109,588 of record NZ_JARAZV010000025.1, on the reverse strand, counting down.
GTCCCTCTACAGCGAGATTCCCGGCAGCGGAGCCAGGGGCGAGGTCAAGGTGACCGCGTCGGTCACTGTGCACACCACGGTGCTCGACGCCGACGACCAGTTGTCCACCACACTGGAGGAGCCGTTGCGCTGCCGGGAGCAGCAGGTCCGTACCGATGAACGAATCTCCGGGCTCATGTCGGTCGGCAGTCCGTACGGCCAGGGTGGTAACACCTACGCCGACGACGAGGTCGTGGAAATGGGTTCCTACCTCACCGGGAACAGCGAGCAGACGTATCGCTGGCAGGTCGCCCGGCTCGGCACGGTGGTCGTGACCACGTCGGTGAAAGGCGCCAGGGGTTACTCGGTCGACGAGTTGTCCCAGTACGTGTCGCAGGCCCTCAACACGATGCTCGACCGCGTGAAGTCCGAGCTCGGAGGGAAGAGCTGATGGAGCCGCTTCGTTCGTCCGATCCCGCGCGTATCGCCGACCATCGCCTGCTCGGGCGCCTCGGCGCCGGGGGCATGGGCGTGGTGTACCTGGCACGCACGCCGCGTGGCGCCCTGGTGGCGCTGAAGGTGCTGCTCGCCGAGTACGCCGAGGAGCCGGGCTTCAAGGACCGGTTCCGCCGCGAGGTCGAGGTCGCCCGGCAGATCAACAACCCCTGGGCGGTGCCGCTGGTGGACGCCGACGCGGACGCGGAGGCACCCTGGCTGGCGACCGCGTACGTACCCGGCCCGTCCCTGGGCGAGGCGGTGACCGCGTACGGGCCCCTGGCGGAGCACGGGCTGCGGGTGCTCGGCGCCCGCCTGGCCGAGGCGCTGAGCGAGGTGCACCGGGCCGGGCTGGTCCACCGGGACCTGAAGCCGGGCAATGTGCTGATTGCCCACGACGGGCCACGGCTCATCGACTTCGGCATCGCCCGGGCGCCGGAGGACACGACGCTCACGGCGACCGGGGTGGTGGTCGGCACGCCCGGCTATCTGTCGCCCGAGCAGGCCCAGGGGCTCGGTGCGGACGGCGGTATCGGGCCGGCGAGCGACGTGTTCTCCCTCGGGTGTGTCCTGGCCTTCGCGGCGACCGGCCGGGCACCGTTCGGCAGCGGAGCGGTCGACGCCCTGTTGTACCGGGCCGTGCACGACCCGGCGGACCTCGACGGGGTCCCGGCGGGGCTGCTGGAGGTGCTGGGCCGCTGCCTGGAGAAGGATCCGGCCCGGCGACCGGACGCCCGGGAACTGGTGCGGGAGCTGGCCGCCGACAGCGACGCCCAGGACGTGGAGACGGCAGGGACGGCAGGGACGGCGGCGGCATCCGAGTGGCTGCCCGAGCCGGTCACCCGGCTGATCGCGGAGCGATCCGCCGCCGCGCTCGCGCTGCCGGACATCGAGCACACGCTGGCGCCGTCCGACGCACCGCCGGGCTCCGGGCCCGCGGAGCCCGACACGAGCGACACGAGCGAGACGTCCGAGTCACCGGAGCCACAGGACGCCCACCCCGCCGGCCGACGCCGCTTCCTCCTGCTCGCCGGTGGCGTCGCGGCGCTGGGTGCGGTCGGGGGCGCGGCCTGGTGGGCGGTCGCCCGGGACAACGACTCGGGAGACGACAGCCCCGCCGTCGCCGCGTCGCCCCGGCGCCCGGTGCACACCCTCGCGCTGCACGGTGACCTCACCGGACCCCAGCGGGAGACCGGCAAGGCCCAGGAACGCGGACTGCGGCTGGCCGTCGCGGAGTTCAACGCGCGCGCCGACTCCCCGTTCACCGTGAAGGTCAGGGTTGTCGACGACGCGGGCGATCCGACGGCCTCGGCCCGGCTCGCCACGGAACTCACCGACGATCAGGCGATCCTCGCCGTGGTCGGCCCGACCACCGACGCCACGGCGCAGGCGGCGCTCGCGAAGTACGACACCGGGCTGCTGCCGGTCGTCGCCGTGTCCCCCGGCGGGATGAGCCTCCTCATCCAGGGGTTCCGCTCCTTCCTGCTCGGACGGCTGCCCGACTCGGTGCTTCCCCTCTACGTCAGCAACTACCTTCGCGGGACGGCCCGTTCACGCAAGGTCGGCATCGTCCTCGACCGCCCGGCCGGCAACTACGGTTCGGAACTGGTCAGTTCCCTCAGCAACACGCTCAACAGCGTGCAGCAGCCGTCGGTTCCGGAAGTGGTCAGCGCGATGCACCGCGACTTCGGCAGCACGGTGGACTCGATGCTCTCCGCCGGCGCCGACTCCGTGTTCTTCGCCGGTCTGCCCGACCGGGGGGCGTTGATCGCCGAGACCTTGCGCAAGCGTGCCTTCAACGGCGCACGCGTGTCCGGCCCCGCGCTGCTCGACGGACGGTTCCTGACGGAGGCTCAGGAAGCGGCCGAGGGCTGGGCGTTGGTGGCTCCGGTCATCGACGCGACCCAGAAGCCCGAGGCGCAGAAGTTCGCCGCGGCCTACCGCGAGCGCTGGAAGGAGGCGCCGCCCCGGTACGCGGCGGAGGCGTACGACGTGACCGGGATGCTGCTGAAGGCCCTGGCCGGGCTGCCGGCGAAGGACCGTACCCGGACGAAGCTGCTCGAGGCCGTGCGGGCGGGGAAGTACGAGGGCATCACGAAGGCGTTCGCCTTCCAGGCCACCGGCATGATGGTCATCGACGGCACCGGCGGCTTCCTCTGGCGGGTCGAGCAGGGCGACTTCGTGTACGGCGGTCCCGCGCCGCTCACCGTCTGATGGAGCCGCTGCGGACCGGCGACCCGTCCCGGCTGGGCCGCTACCGTCTGCTGCGGCGACTGGGCGCCGGCGGCATGGGGGTCGTCTTCCTGGCCCGGGCGCCGGGCGGAGCGATCGCCGCGGTGAAGGTGGTCCGGTCCTCGTACGCCGAGGAGGCGGGCTTCCGGGCCCGGTTCCGCCGTGAGATCGAGGCCGCCCGGCAGGTGGACAGCCGGTGGGTGGTCCCGTTGCTGGACGCGGACGCCGACGCGGAGACTCCGTGGCTGGCGACCTCGTACGTGCCGGGACCCTCGCTCGCCGAGGCCGTGGACGCCTTCGGGCCGCTGTCGCCGGCTTCCGTGCGGGTGCTGGGTCAGCGGCTCGCCGAGGCACTGGAGTCGGTGCACGGGGCCGGTCTCGTGCACCGCGACGTGAAGCCGGGCAACGTCCTGCTGGCACCGGACGGGCCACGGCTCATCGACTTCGGCATCGCCCGTGCGCCGGAAGCCACCGCGCTCACCTCCAGCGGCGTGATCGTCGGCTCGCCCGGCTTCCTGTCGCCCGAGCAGGCGCAGGCGCGGGGCGGCGAGATCGGCCCGCCCAGCGACGTGTTCTCGCTGGGGTGTGTGCTGGCGTACGCCGCGACCGGCGTGCGGCCGTTCGGCGGCGGAGGGGCCGCCGGCATGCTGCTGCGCACCGTGTACGACGAACCGGATCCGACGGCGATCCCGGACGACCTGACGCCCCTGGTGAGGGCGTGCCTGCACAAGGATCCGCCCGCCCGGCCGTCCCTCGCCGAACTACGTGAGGCGCTCACGGAAGGAACGGAACCCGAATCCGCCCAGCGCTCGGGCTGGCTGTCCGCGCCGGTCACCCGACTGATCAACGACCGGTCGGCCGCCGTACTCACCATCGGCGAGATCGAACCGACCCAGGTGTCCGCACCCGCGTCTTCGTCGGCATCGGCATCGGCATCGGCATCGGCATCGGCATCGGCGAGCACGGTGTCGCCGGAGGCAGCGACCCTGACGGCCGTCACCGCGACCCGGCCCCCGGCCCGAGGCGTCGGCCGCCGGAGCTTCCTGCTCCTCGGCTCGACGGCGGGAGTCCTGGCGGCGGGCGGCGGCGGGGCCTGGTGGTGGAACACCCGTCCGGTGGCCGGGGCGGCCCCGCCGTCTAAGGAGAGCCCACGTACCGAACTGGTCGTGGCGTTCCACGGCGATCTGACCGGGCCCCGGCGCGAGCGCGGGAACGCCCAGCTCAACGGAGCCCGGCTGGCCGTGGCACAGATCAACGCCAAGGCCGACCACCCCTTCCGGCTGAGACTGCCGACGCACGACGACGGCGGCGACCCCAAACGGGCCGGCGAGCTGGCCGGCCGGTTGGTCAAGGACACTGCGGTACGCGCCGTACTGGGACCCACCACCGACGCCTGTTTCCTCGCGAGCGAGGTGACCTACACCAAGGCGGTGATGCCCGTCGTGTCCGTCTCGGTGGGCGCCGACACCCAGAACTCGACGATCGGCACGAACACCTTCCACTCGCACGCGGCGCTGCGCCCCACCGACGGGCTCCTCGCCGCTCCCTGCGTCCGCTACCTCAGCAACCACGTCGACGCACGTCAGGTGCTCCTCGTGGACGACCGGGCGCAGGGCGACTTCGCCTGGACCCTGTGCGACCAGGCCGGGCGGGCACTGCGCCAGGCCAACCGGGACTCCACGGTGACCACCGTCGCCGCCGGGAAGATCGACTACGCGTCGCTCGCCGCCCAGGTGATGTCCGCACGCGCCGACGCGGTCGTGTTCACCGGCGACGCGGCACGCGCCGCCGGACTCGCGTCGGCACTGAGCACCGCCCGGTTCAAGGGAACCCGGCTGGCGACGGAACGGGCCTTCGACCCGCGGTTCCTCGAATCCGCGAAAGCCGCCGCCGACGGCTGGGTGTTCGTCACCTCCTTCACCGACCCGACGGCCCGACCGTCCGCCCGTGCCTTCACCACGGCCTACCGCGCCCGCTACGGCACCGACCCCGGCTGGTACGCGGCGGAGGCCTACGACGCCGTGATGTTCCTGGCGGCGGCCTGCGTCAAGGACGGCGCGGCGGTGACGGAACGGGGTGCCATCGCGCGCCGGATGCCCGAGATCACGTACTCCGGGATCAGCCGGACCGTCAGGTTCGAGAAGGGCTACGGCTACAACCACGACGCGATGTTCGAGTTCCGGGTGACCGACGGCGCGTTCCGGTACCTGGGGCAGTACCAGGAGGCGGCGGTTTCCTGAGCGGACAGCGAACAGCGTTCAGAGTCATCAGAGTCAACTGACAGACTGCTGGCATGAACCTTCACGAGAACCTGCTCGGCGGACCGCCCCCCACCCACCTTCCGGAGAACACCGAGGCGTACCGGATGCTGGAGGAGAAGTCCGCCTCACCCGCCGAGGTCGCGGCCGCCCACCCCACCTTCTCGCTCGCCTGGGCCCTGCTCGCCGAGGACGCCTTCGAAGCCGGCCGGACAGTGGAGTCCTACGCGTACGCCCGCACCGGATACCACCGGGGCCTCGACGCCCTGCGCCGCTCGGGCTGGAAGGGCCACGGCCCCATCCCCTTCAGCCACGAGGCCAACCGCGGCTTCCTGCGCTGCCTGGCCGCCCTCGCCCGCGCGGCCGACGCCATCAACGAAACCGAAGAGGCGGCACGCTGCTGGCAGTTCCTCAAGGACAGCAGCGAGGAGGCGTACACCGAGCTGAAGCGGTAGCCACCGCCGGCACCCGTAGCCCGTCCGCGTTTGACGGCACCGGCCGGCATTTCCAGCCCGTCCGGCGTTTGAGGACAAGGCCCTTCAGGCCGAAGGGGGGTCTGGGGGCACAGCCCCCAGCGGCCGGTCACCCGACCCCTCCCCCACCCCCGCCCCCACCCCCTCCAACGGCGGAGCCGTAACGCAGCTGTGCGTCCGGCACTCCGGACTCGCACACCCCGCCCCCGGCCTCCGCACCGTCGCGAACGCCAGCCCCGACCCCACCGCCAAAACCCCCGCACACACGACCATCGCCCGCCCGAACGCCGCGTCGAACAACGCCCCCGACCGGTACGCCTCCGCGCCCATCCCCGTGACCAGCGGCAACGCCGCCACCGCCACCAGGCCCGCCGCCCGCGCCGCCGCGTTGTTGACGCCGCTCGCCAGCCCCGCCCGCTCCGTCCCCACCGACGCCAGCACGCTCGACGTGAGCGGCGCGACCAGTGTCACCAGGCCCAGCCCGAGCACCAGCACGGCGGGCAGCACATCGGCGACGTACGACGCCCCCGGCCCCACCCGCAGCATCAGCAGCATCCCCGCCGCGCACAGCAGCGGCCCGACCGTCAGCGGAACGCGTGGGCCGATCCGCTCCGCCAGCTGCCCCGAGCGCGCCGACAGCAGCAGCATCAGGGCGGTCGTCGGCAGCAGGGCCGTACCGGCGCCCAAAGCCGAGTAACCGGCCACCACCTGCAACTGGAGCGCGGAGAGGAAGAAGAAGCCGCCCAGGCCCGCGTAGACGCACAGGGTGACCAGGTTGACGGCCGTGAACTGGCGCGAGGCGAAGATGTCCAGCGGCGTCATCGCGTCCTGGGCGCGCCGCCGCTCGACGTACACGAAGGCCACCCCCACCGCGACCCCCACCACCGCCGCGAGGACCACGACCACGGAACCGGACCTGGCCTCGATCAGCGCGTACGTCACCAGAGCGAGCGCCAGGGCCCCCAGGACCGCGCCGAGGACGTCGAAGCGCCCGTGAACGGCACGGCCGTCGCCGGACTCGGGAACATGACGTACGGCGATGGGGACGCAGAACAGCGCCACCGGCACGTTCAGCAGGAACACCCACCGCCAGCCCGGACCGTCCACCAGCCAGCCGCCCAGGAAGGGCCCCACGGCCGCGCCGATGCCCCCGAAGCCGGACCACAGCCCGACCGCCCGCCCCCGGTCGTCGGCGTGGAAGGAGGCCTGGATGATGGCCAGGGAGCCGGGGGTGAGGAGCGCGCCGCCGATGCCCTGCAGGGCGCGGGCGGCGACGAGGACACCGGCGTTCGGGGCGAGGCCGCAGAGCAGCGAGGCGACGGCGAACCACACCACGCCGACCACGAAGACCCTGCGGCGGCCGTACCGGTCCCCGAGCGAACCGCCGAGCAGGATCAGCCCGGCCAGCGTCAGCATGTACGCGTTGACCGTCCACTGGAGGGCGGCCAGATCGGCGTCGAGGTCGCGGCCGATGCGTGGCAGCGCGACGTTCACGACGGTCGAGTCCAGCAGGGCCATGCTGGAGCCGAGGACGGTGGTGAGGAGGATCCACCTGCCCTGGGGCGAGGCGAGGCGTACGTCCGACATGACCCAGGTATACAGCGAGCCCGGCGCTGGAGACAGCCGCCGGGCTCGCGGAAAACCCAGCTCTCGGGAGAGAGCCGGGCTACTTGATCTTCGTACCGGCCGACCGCAGGTCCTGCGTGGCCACGACGACACGCGCCGCCATGCTCGCCTCGGCCAGCTTGCCCCACGTACGCGGGTCGTAGGTCGACTTGGAGCCGACCTCGCCGTCGACCTTCAGGACGCCGTCGTAGTTGCGGAACATGTGGTCGGCGACGGGACGCGTGAAGGCGTACTGCGTGTCCGTGTCGAGGTTCATCTTCACGACGCCGTTCTCCAGCGCGGTGGCGATCTCCTCCGCCGAGGAGCCGGAGCCGCCGTGGAAGACGAAGTCGAACGGCTGGGAGCCGGCCGGCTTGCCGTACTTGGCGGCGACGCCCTCGTTCAGCTCCTTGAGGAGGTCGGGGCGCAGGACGACGTTGCCCGGCTTGTACACGCCGTGGACGTTGCCGAAGGACGCGGCCAGCAGGTAGCGGCCCTTCTCACCGAGCCCGAGGGCCTCGACGGTACGCAGGGCGTCGTCGACCGTCGTGTAGAGGGAGTCGTTGATCTCGTGCGAGACACCGTCCTCCTCGCCACCGGTCGGCGTGATCTCGACCTCAAGGATGATCTTCGCGGCGGCGGCGCGGGCCAGCAGCTCCTGGGCGATGGAGAGGTTGTCGGCGAGGGTCTCCGCCGACCCGTCCCACATGTGGGACTGGAACAGCGGGTTGCGCCCGGCCTTGACCCGCTCCTCGGATACGGCGATCAGCGGACGTACGTACCCGTCGAGCTTGTCCTTCGGGCAGTGGTCCGTGTGCAGGGCGACCGTGACCGGGTACTTCTCGGCGACGATGTGCGCGAACTCGGCCAGCGCGACGGAACCGGTGACCATCTCCTTGCTGTACTGACCGCCGAGGAACTCCGCACCACCCGTCGAGATCTGGATGATGCCGTCGCTCTCCGCCTCCGCGAAGCCGCGCAGCGCAGCGTGCAGGGTCTGGGTCGAGGTCACGTTGATGGCCGGGTAGGCGAACTTGCCTGCCTTTGCCCGGTCGAGCATCTCGCTGTAGACCTCAGGGGTTGCGATGGGCATGTGTCCGCTCCTCGTGATGTGCGGGTTGGCGATCCGAAGATCTGGAGATCTGGCGTACTGCGTACCTGCGGCCCTGACCCAGGGCCTGTCCAGCGGATCAGCTCGGAGACGCGGCTGATAAGGCGCCGCCGTTCTCCTCTGACCTGATCCGCTGGACAGGCCCTGACCCGGTTGCGAGACCTGGGAAGCGACGTCATCGTCGGCCCCATCTTTCCAGACGATTCACCCGGTACCGAGTCCGGTGTTCGTCAGGTGGACGCCCGAGGGACGCCCGGTACCCGGTCGGGTACTCAGTCCAGGCCCAGGTCGCTCTTCGAGTACGCGAAGAGATACGGCACCCCGGCGCCCTGCTCGATCTTCTCGGCGGCGCCCGTCGCCCGGTCGACGATGGTCGCGACGCCCACGACCTCGGCGCCCGCCTCACGCACGGCCGCCACGGCGGTGAGCGGCGAGTCACCGGTGGTGGACGTGTCCTCGACGACCAGCACACGCCGCCCCTCGATGCTCGGCCCCTCGACGCGCTTCTGCATCCCGTGCGCCTTCGCCGCCTTGCGCACGACGAACGCGTCGAGGCGCTGCCCGCGAGCCGCGGCGGCGTGCATCATGGCCGTGCCGACCGGGTCGGCGCCCATCGTCAGCCCGCCCACGGCGTCGAACTCCAGCCCCGCCTCCGCGGCCAGATCGAGCAGCACCTGCCCGACCAGCGGCGCGGCCTGGCCGTCGAGGGTGACGAGGCGGAGGTCGATGTAGTAGTCGGCCTCGATCCCCGACGACAGGGTCACCTTGCCGTGCACGACGGCCTTGTCCTTGATCTGCCGCAGCAGCGCGCCGCGTACGTCTACGTCACTCATGCCCGCCAGCCTAGACGGGACGGTCAGAGGGCTCGCCAGGTCCAGGTCGTCGTGGCTTCGAGCGGCTCGATGGGGGTGACGAGACGCGGCAGGGTGTTGAGCCCGTTGGGCGGTCCGGTCTGCGGTTCCACGCACACGGCGGCGTCCTGCTCGTCGTACACGACGACCCATTCCTCGGGACTGGTCACCCTCAGTTCGAGCCGCTGCGGCCAGGTGAGGGTGACGTCGACGCCGCCGGGCATGCCGAAGCAGTCGTCCCAGGGTCCGGGCTTCGGGTCGACCCGGTTCCCGGTGGGCAGGTGGTCGTCGCCTCGCTCCTCCTGCCAGGCGGGAGTGAAGGCGACCTGCACCTGGGCCGGTGCGTCCGCGCCGCCGAGGTTCCGGTTGAACCAGGGGTGCCAGCCGATCTGTGCCGGGAAGGAATCGCCGTACGTCTCCACGGACATGGTGAGGGTCAGCGAGTCCGGGGTCAGCGCGACGACCTGGGTGACGCGCCCGGGGTAGGGCCACGGCTCCACGAGGTCGTACGTGATGACGGCCTCGTCGGCGGTGGTGTGGGCGACACTCCAGGCACTGTCACGGACGGTGCCGTGGATGGCGTGCGGCGGGGAGTTGAGGGGGAGTTGGCGTACCGTACCGCCGTCGAGGAACCGTCCGTCGCGGGTGCGTCCGCACCAGGGGACCATCGGGAAGCACCCGAACTTCGCGCCCTGCCGCAGCAGTTCGACTCCGCCGACGCGCAGTCCTCCGACCCGGCCGCCGTTCCCCGGCTGCACGGTCACCTCCGCGTCACCCGCGGCCAGCGTGATGTCATCGTTACTCACGCGACGACCCTACCGGGCCGCCCCGACAACCACTTACGGCCCACCTCAGCGCCGCTTCCGGAGCACCCGCCCCACCACGATCGCCGACGCCACCACCAACGCGGCGGCCGGCGCGGCCCACCGCAGCGTCAGGTTTCCGACCACCTGCTCGGGAGGCGGCACAGGGGCGTACCGGCCCCGGGGCGGCGCGTGATCCACTTCCTCCGCGCTGCGCCCGATCATCGTCCGACGCGCGTGCGCGGCCTCGGCGGGCGGCTCATCGGCGTCCATGAACCGTCTGGAGACGTGCGCGCCCTCGCCCTCATCGGCGCCCACGACGTCATCCCCCTCGACCACGTCCTCGACCACGTCCTCGCCCTCATGCTCGTCGAGGTCGAGGTCGACGTCATCGGAGACATCGGCCTCGGGAACCTGGATCTCCACCACCGCCGAAACCCCCCGGGACTGCGGAGCCTCACCGGCCTCCTCGGCAGCCTCCCCCAGCCCCTCGCCGAACCGCCGCAGCAACCGCACGCCCGCCGCGGCGACCGCGTCCGCGGGCAGCTCGGTCAGGCGCCCGTCCGCCGTCACCGTGCCCCCGAACACCAACGCCGAGCCACTCTCGCCCGAGTCCTCGGCCTTCCGCACCCGCAACGTCAGGGCCAGCTTCACCGACCCGCCCCCGCGCACCTCGACGGCGTCACCCTCGACGACGTACGCGTACTCCTCGTCGTCGTCCGGGCCGCCCTGGGCGCTTCGTCCGTCCTGGCCTTCCTGGCCGTCCGCGACAGCGACCCGCAAGGACCCGCGATAGGTGATCGCGTGGCCGGCGATACGTACCTTCAGCCGCCCGGCGACCCCGGCGGCGGCAGGCTCGGTGCCCGCGTCGCGCTGGAGTCCGGGGACCGCTCTGGCGACGCGCGCGGGGTCGGCGAGTACGTCCCTCAGCCGCCCGACAGCAACCGGAACGAACACCTCATGGTCCATGAAACCCGAGAGTACCCAGCGTGGCCCCGGTCACACGCGCGCATCCGAGGATTCCGACGCCATCCCCGAGGTATCCACACCCACGCGGCCCCACAAACCGCCACAAGCCCAGCGAGCCGCCCGGCGCTCCCGGGTTCCGCCTCCGTGAGTACCGCTTCCGCCTCCGTCAGTACCGCGGGTGCACCAACGTCGACACCGGCAGCCCCACCAACCGCGTCCGCGCCGTGGCCCGCGCGTCCGCCGCCAGCCCCGCCTGGGTGAGGGTCCGCAGCCGGGGCCCGGACGCCCGGTCCACCCACAGGCGGGGGGCGGGCCCCTCGGCCGTCGCCAGCACGAAGCCCCAGTCCTGCAGGGCGTGCGCCGTCCTGGAGGCCGTACGGTCCGGGCCGGAGGCGAAGCCGGCGTCGCGGCCGGCCGCGCCGTGGGCCACGCTGTGGTCCACGCGGTAGGACGTGGTCCGCAGCCCGGCGGCCCGGACGGTCGTCTCGACGGTCCAGAACGCGCGCGGCCGGGAGGAGACCGACCCGCCGTGCACGACCAGCCGGCCGCCGTCGGTCAGTACCTGCCGCGCCAGCCCGTAGAACTCCTGGGAGTACAGCTTCGTACTCGCCGTGATGCCCGGGTCCGGCAGATCCGAGATGACGACGTCGTAGGCGGCCCGCGCGCCGCGCAGCAGCCGGAAGGGGTCCGCGTTCGTCACATGGACGCGGGGGTCGTCGAACGCGTGCCCGTTCAGGGCGGAGAGCGCCGGGTCCTGGCGCGCCAGCCGCACCACGCCCGCGTCGAGCTCGACGACGTCCACCCGCCGTACGCCCGGATGGCGCAGCACCTCCCGCGTGGCGAGCCCGTCGCCGCCGCCGAGGACGAGCACGCGCGCGTGCGGGCCGTTCATCGCGGGGTGGACGAGTGCCTCGTGGTAGGCCCGCTCGTCGCGCCCGCCGACCCGCAGCCGGCCGTCCAGGAACAGATTCAGCGGCCGGCCGTCGGTGCCGCCCGTGAGGACGACCTCCTGGATGTCGGTCCGCAGCGCCACCCGTACGTCGTCGCCGTACACCGCGTGCCGGGCGGCGCGTTCGAAGTCGTCGACGAGTACGGCGGCGGCCGCCAGCAGCCCGATCACGGTCACGTTCGCCACCACCAGCAGCCAGCGTCCGCGCCGGGTGAGGTCCCGCCGGAACAGGCCGAGGACGAGGGCGCCGCCGACGAGCGCGTTGACCGTGCCGGTGAGGAGGGCGCCGGTGAGCTGGCCGAGCCAGGGAAGCAGGAGGAACGGGAAGGCCAGGCCGCCGACGAGTGCGCCCACGTAGTCCGCGGCGAACAGGTCGGCGACGGCGCCGCCCGCGTCCTGGCGGCGGATGCGCTGGATCAGCTCCATGAGCAGCGGCACCTCGGCGCCGATGAGCAGCCCGATGGCCAGGGAGAAGGTCACCAGCAGCACGCGGGGGCCGTTCGCCCACAGGCCGCCCCAGTCGCCCGTCCACGCGAACACCGCGTAGAGCGCCATGGCGCTGCAGCCGCCGACCAGCGCGAGCGCGGCCTCGACCGCTGCGAAGCCGGCCGCGGCGCGGCAGCGCAGGCGTTTCGCGGCGAGCGAGCCGATGCCCATCGCGAACACCATCACGGAGAGCACGACGGACGCCTGGGTGACCGAGTCGCCGATCAGATACGAGGCGAGCGCGACGAGCTCCAGCTCGTACACCAGTCCACAGGCCGCGCAGACGAAGGCACCGGCGAGGACCAGGAACCGGCCGATGCCGGGCCGGACGGGCAGCCGCGCGGGGCTGCCCCAGGACGGGGGGATGCCCGGCGGGGCCGGCACGTGCGGTTCGATCACGCTGGGAACGCTACGTCACACTCTCGGTGCGCTTCGTCACCCACACGTGTGGTCTCGGTTTACGCGGGGGACGTCGGTGTGAGGCCCCGGATCCGCCACCGCCACGGCCACGGCCACCCACCCCCGCCGCTCAACGGGCCGCCGCCACCCGCACCCCCACCCGTGTCCTGGTCGCGACCAGCTGCCCGTCCTGCGGATAGGCGTGCCAGGTGCGCCAGTGCACCTGGCCCTCGTGCCGCTGGGCCAGCATCGCCGTGAAGGCGTGCGGGCTGCCGGGGAAGACGCCGGCGAGGCCGTGCGGATGGTCGGCGACCAGGGCCAGCAGCTCCTGGGCGCGCCCGGCGAACGACCCCGGCGACAGGATCTCGACTCTCGCCGCGAACTCGTACTCCCAGTCGTCGACCCGTTTGGCCACGCCGAGCGGGAGGGGGGTACGGGATCCCGGGATGCACGCGACCGTCTCCGAACAACTGCCCTGTCGCTCCTCCAGGAGCACCTGGTGGGAGGCGCCGAGGAGTCTCAACTGGAGTTTCGCGTCCGACAGCTCGATGTCGAGGGTGGCGAGGGCGGGCAACGGCTCCCGGCCCAGGGCCCAGGCGAGGTCGGCCGCGCGCGTGTCGCTGTAGGTGGTGTTCAGGGTCGTGAGCATGGGTCGGCTCCGCTAGCACGCAAAGGGAGGTGTGGGGGAACAAGAGGTGTGTGGAACGAGGTGTGTGGAACGAGGTGCGGGTCGGGCGCGCACCGGTCGACACCTGTCGTCGACACCGTGAGATCGGCCCGGTCAGCCCAGTCATCAGAGGAAAATCCGGTGACATCCATTGAATTCCATGGATGTCCGGGGAGATCCATGGACGTCCAAAGGCTGTGTTGGTGGTCTAGAGGGAATCATGAACGGTGGCGCCGCCACAGCGTTTTTACCCAACTTCGTGGGGTTTCCATCCCTCAGGGGGCTTCACAGTTCAACTGTTCAACTGCGGCGTACGCCCGGGCGTGCGACGGACGGGCCTTGAGCCCCTTGTACGAACGCCCGCCGGGACGACGTGCGTACACGTCGTCCCGGCGGGCGTTCACCCTGCGGTCGGATCCGGTTCCCCTTGCGGAGCTCAGCTGCCCCGTGTCAGCTGCCTCCACCGCATCCGCCCCCGCCACCCCCGCAGGACGATCCACCGCCGCACGACGAGCTTCCTCCGCAGGACGAGCTCGAACCGCACGACGAACTGCTCCCGGAGTCACCGAAAGTGCTGGAGCCCGCCGCTCCCCCGGCCCACCAGCTGTCGCTTCCCCCGCTCCCGTTCCTCCGCCGGCTGTGCCCCGAGCCGAGCGACCGCCCGCTCCCCCGCGCACCCCGGACCACCGCGGACACCAGGGCCACCACGATGAACAGGACCACCACAATGACAAGGGCGATGAAGGCTACGGCCATGACGTCACCCTCCTTTCGTTCCCCCGGAGGCGGCCCCCCGTGGGCGCCTCGTCGTCTTGCGTGACGTGGGGATGCCCGCGTGTCTCACCTGCCAAAGCAGAGTTGAGGAAGTCCAGAGCTTCGGCGCAGGATGACGACCATGACCAGCAGCGCACGCCCCTTCCTCAATCGCCGGCTCGCCGAGTTCGGGACGACGATCTTCGCCGAGATGTCGGCGCTCGCCGTCGCCACCGGCTCGATCAACCTGGGCCAGGGTTTCCCGGACACCGACGGCCCCGAGGAGATCCGCGAGGCGGCCGTACGGGCGCTGCGCGACGGCCGCGGCAACCAGTACCCGCCGGGCCCGGGCGTCCCCGAGCTGCGTACGGCGATCGCCGCGCACCAGCAGCGCCGGTACGCCCTCTCCTACGACCCCGACCGCGAGGTCCTGGTGACGGCGGGCGCGACGGAGGCCATCGCGGCGACCCTGCTGGCCCTGGTGGAGCCCGGTGACGAGGTCGTCGCCCTGGAGCCCTACTACGACTCCTACGCGGCCTGCATCGCGATGGCGGGCGGCAAGCGCGTACCGGTCACGCTGCGCCCCCACGAGGGCTCGTTCCGCCTGGACCTGGACGAGCTGCGGGCGGCGGTGACGCCCCGCACCCGTCTCCTCCTGATCAACACCCCGCACAACCCGACGGGCACGGTCCTGACCCGCGAGGAACTGACCGAGATCGCGCGACTCGCCGTGGAACGCGACCTGCTGGTGGTCACCGACGAGGTGTACGAGCACCTGGTCTTCGACGACGCCGGCCATCTGCCGCTGGCCTCCTTCCCGGGGATGCGCGAACGGACGGTCTCTATCGGGAGCGCCGGGAAGACGTTTTCGTTCACCGGTTGGAAAGTGGGCTGGGTCACATCCACACCGGACCTGGTCACGGCGGTCCGCTCGGCGAAGCAGTTCCTGACATACGTGGCTTCGGGCCCCTTCCAGTACGCGGTGGCGGAAGCCCTGTCATTGCCCGACACCTACTTCGAGGCGTTCCGCGAGGACATGCGGCTCAAGCGGGACCTGCTGTCGGCGGGGCTCACGGAGGCGGGCTTCAAGGTCTTCAACCCCTCGGGCACGTACTTCATCACCACCGACATCCGCCCCCTCGGCGAGACGGACGGCTTCGCCTTCTGCCGCGCCCTGCCGGAACGGGCCGGCGTGGTCGCGATCCCCAACGCGGTCTTCTACGACCACCGCGAGGAGGGCGCCCCCTTCGTACGGTTCGCGTTCTGCAAGCGGACGTCGGTACTGGAGGAGGCGGTGACCCGGCTCAAGAAAACTGGGCGTATAGGGCGCTGAGCAAGATGGCAACCGACCAGGAAAAATGCGTGCGCGAACGCGGCGTCGCCCGGGTCACATCCACCCCGAACCTGGTCACGGCGGTCCGCTCGGTGAAGCAGTTCCTGACGTACGTGGATTCAGGGCCTGATCACTGTGTGCCACTCCCTGTGCCGTACCTGCGTACGGGAGCACCGTAGTGTCATGAGCCAGTCACGCAGAGGGAGTCGGGGATCTTGGCGCTTTCCCGCCCCCGCGGAGCACGCGAAGCGTCCGGAAACGGCGAGAGCCCGGCCTTCCCGGCCGGGCTCCTCCGCATCCGGACGTACAGACGCGCGTACGAACGGACAGACGTACCTACAGGCAGAGACGTGCGTACAGGCAGACGCCGCCAGGCAGGACTACGCCTCGTCGTCCTCGGGCTTCTCCGCCTGCTCCACCCCGTCGGTCTCGTCCTCAAGGCCGAGCTGCTCGACGAGCCACTTGTCGAACTCGATCGCGGCCCGCACCCAGCTCACGGTCGACGAGACGAAGTGCTCCAGGCTGACGCCCGTGCCGATCAGCATCTGCGCCTCGCCGATCAGGCGAACGGTGCCGTCGTCGTGCGTGTGGCTGTACACCTTGGGCCACAGGGTCCGGCGGTTCCAGTCGTCGATCGACTCGAGAAGCGCGGGCTTCCCCTCGATCGGGTGGGGCCGGTCGTAGAACGTCCGCACCGAGAAGACCTGCTGGTCACCCTCACCGCGGAACATGAAGTACGTACGGAACTGCTCCCACGGCGCAGCGAGGTCGCCCTCGTCGTCGACGACGTACTTCAGCTCCATCTGTTCGAGGAGCTGCTTCACAAGGTCCTGATCCGGAACGACGGGGCCCGCCGGTCCTTGGGACTGCGGATCGGGCTGGCCCCCGAAGTTCGGAATCGAGGACGGGTCGATGGTCACCGTGAATTTCCCTTCGTACGGATTCCGCCATCCTCTCCCATGCGGGGCGGGGCCTGGCAACCCCCGCCCCTGACGGTTCACCGATGGTTGGCGTAATTCGGCTCAGAATTCCGCTCAGAGCGTTTTTTCACTCGCCGGACCCGCGACCGGACCCGTGACCGGACCCACGATCAGACCCTCCCCGAACGCGTCCACCCGGACCGTGTCGCCGTCCTTGACCTCGCCCGCCAGGATCTCCTTGGCGAGGCGGTCGCCGATCGCCGTCTGGATGAGGCGGCGCAGCGGGCGGGCGCCGTACGCCGGGTCGTTGCCCTCGGCGGCGAGCCAGGCCAGGGCGGCCGGGGTGACGTCGAGGGTGAGGCGGCGCTCGGCCAGGCGACGCGCGAGGCGGTCGATCTGGAGGCCCGCGATGCGCTCCAGTTCCTGTCCGTTCAGGGCGGAGAAGACGACCAGGTCGTCCAGTCGGTTCAGGAACTCCGGCTTGAAGGAGACCCTGACCACTTCCAGCACCTGCTGCTTCTTCTCCTCCTCAGAGGTCAGCGGATCGACCAGGAACTGGCTGCCCAGGTTCGACGTCAGGACGAGGATCGTGTTGCGGAAGTCGACGGTGCGGCCCTGGCCGTCCGTGAGGCGGCCGTCGTCCAGGACCTGGAGGAGGACGTCGAAGACCTCCGGGTGGGCCTTCTCGACCTCGTCCAGGAGCACCACGCTGTACGGGCGGCGCCGCACCGCCTCCGTGAGCTGGCCGCCCTCCTCGTAGCCGACGTAGCCGGGCGGGGCTCCGACGAGGCGGGCGACGCTGTGCTTCTCGCCGTACTCCGACATGTCGATGCGGATCATGGCCCGCTCGTCGTCGAAGAGGAAGTCGGCCAGCGCCTTCGCCAGCTCCGTCTTGCCGACGCCCGTCGGGCCCAGGAAGAGGAAGGAGCCGGTCGGACGGTCCGGGTCGGCGATGCCCGCGCGGGTCCGCCGTACGGCGTCCGAGACGGCCTGGACCGCCTCCGACTGGCCGATGAGCCGGCGGCCCAACTCCTCCTCCATGCGCAGGAGTTTCTGGGTCTCGCCCTCCAGGAGACGGCCGGCCGGGATGCCGGTCCAGGCGCCGACCACGTCCGCGATGTCGTCGGGGCCGACCTCCTCCTTGACCATGGTGTCCCTGGAGGCCTCCACCTCTGCCTCGGAAGCTGCCTCCAAGTCCCGTTCCAGGGTGGGGATCTCGCCGTAGAGCAGCTTGGAGGCGGAGTCGAAGTCGCCGTCGCGCTGGGCCCGTTCGGCCTGGCCGCGCAGTTCGTCGAGCTTCTCCTTCAGCTCGCCGACCCGGTTGAGGGACTGCTTCTCCTTCTCCCAACGGGCCGTCAGACCGCGCAACTCCTCCTCCTTGTCGGCGAGATCGCGGCGCAGCCGTTCCAGTCGCTCGCGCGAGGCGGGGTCGGTCTCCCTCTCCAGCGCGAGTTCCTCCATCTTCAACCGGTCGACGGCGCGCTGGAGTTCGTCGATCTCGAGAGGCGAGCTGTCGATCTCCATCCGAAGCCGGGACGCCGCCTCGTCGACCAGGTCGATCGCCTTGTCCGGGAGGAAACGGGAGGTGATGTAGCGGTCGGAGAGAGTCGCCGCGGCCACCAGGGCGCTGTCGGCGATGACGACCTTGTGGTGGGCCTCGTACCGGCCCTTGAGCCCGCGCAGGATCGCGATGGTGTCCTCGACGCTCGGCTCCGCGACAAGGACCTGCTGGAAGCGGCGCTCCAGGGCGGGGTCCTTCTCGATGCGCTCGCGGTACTCGTCGAGCGTCGTCGCACCGACCATCCGCAGCTCACCGCGCGCCAGCATCGGCTTCAGCATGTTGCCGGCGTCCATCGCGGAGTCGCCGCCGGCGCCCGCTCCGACAACCGTGTGGAGTTCGTCGATGAACGTGATGATCTGGCCGTCGGAGTTCTTGATCTCCGCCAGGACCGTCTTCAGGCGCTCCTCGAACTCACCCCGGTACTTCGCCCCGGCGACCATCGCGCCCAGGTCCAGCGACACCAGCCGCTTGTTCTTCAGGGACTCCGGGACGTCGCCCTTCACGATGCGCTGGGCGAGGCCCTCGACGACGGCCGTCTTGCCGACGCCGGGCTCGCCGATGAGGACCGGGTTGTTCTTCGTACGGCGCGACAGCACCTGCACGACCCGGCGGATCTCCTGGTCACGGCCGATGACCGGGTCGAGCTTGCCCTCCCGGGCGGCGGCCGTGAAGTCCGTACCGAACTTCTCCAGCGCCTTGTACTGACCCTCGGGGTCGGCTGTGGTCACGCGACGACCTCCCCTGCTCTTCTGGAACGCGTCCAGCAGCTTTTTCGCGCCGGCGCCCTGCTCGGAGAGTACGTCCCCGGCGGGGCCGCCCTTCGCCGCGATGCCGATGAGGAGATGCTCGGTGGAGAGGTACTCGTCGCCGAGCTCCTTCGCCCGTTCGGCCGCATCGGCGATGACCGAAAGAAGTTCCCTGTTCGGCTGCGGAGGCGCGACGGTCGAACCGGTCACGCTGGGCAGGCTCGCGAGGACGCGCTCGGCGCCGGAGCGCACGGCCGCCTGGTCGGCGTCGGTCGCGGCCAGCAGGTCGACGATGTTCTCGTTGTCCTCCCCCGCGAGCAGCGCCAGCAGCAGGTGCGCGGGGGTCAGGTCCGGGTGCCCCCCGGACACCGCCCTGCTGGTGGCCGCGTTGATCGCGTCCCGGCTCCTGTTGGTCAGCTCGGCGTCCACGGTCGCTGTCTCCCTTCCACATCGTGACTGACACAGCAAGCGTACATAAAGTTGAGTCTATTCCACTCAAGGTGAAAGGGAGGCGCCCGGGAGGACCGGACATGCCAAAAACCGCCCGTCCTCAATGACGGACGGGCGGCGGAGACGGAGTCGGGTTACGGCCACTTCCAGCCAAGCGGGCGGGTACCCCACCCACACCAGGAAGCCTTCAAACCATGATTTTTCGCCAGAAACAGCAGCGGCGTCACCGTGTTCAGGTCACGGTGACGCCGCTACTGGGGGGAAGCACCTGAGCGATCTACTGCGACGGGGGAATCGCGTCAGGCACTGCGGGGGGTGGCTGAGATGGTCTGCACGTCCTGGAAGTCGGGGACCTCCGGGATGTCGGGTTGGTCCAGCTGGTGGTCACGCTGATCCAGGTTCACAAAGATCATTCCGTACCGAATGGCACACCGTACGGGCTGCGGCGCCCCCCGAGGCCGCCGCAGACACCGGTACGCCTTCACGTCCTCTTCGTCGTCCCGCGTCACGACGACCGGCTCTCCGAACACGGTCACCATCAGCGAGTCACCGCTGTGGGGGATGGCGGTGACCAGGTCGATGAAGTGCCAGCCGGAGCGGTAGGCGGTGGCCATTTCGCGACGGAAGGAACGGTCGTCGGGTGGGATGCTCACGTCAGCTCCCCGCCAAAGCCACCTTTCGGAGGCAGCGGCCATGTGCTGTCATCTGCGAGCACGGACACGGCCGCATCCGGCCAGGAGCTGTCAGCCCTGTTGTCGCGCTTCCCGTCAGAGTGGCCCAAAAATACTCCGAAGGCCAAAACGGTGGAGAAGGCGGCGACAAGCACCGAGCGAAGCATTTTGTTACGCATAGTCGGCTTCGTCCTCACTTGAAGGTCTCCTCTTCCCCCGTTGGGTAAGACGATGGCTTATTCGGGCACGTCATGGCCACACAATCGATGCATCATGTTCCTGCACGTTCAGGACCCTGGGGGGTGGAGATTTGGTGATGAATGGGACTAAAGCGACACATCCCCATGCGGTGACCGAGTTGTGCGAGGAGGGTGGCCGCCTTTACACGAATGCACTGCGTACCGGCCGCATCTCCCGTGCGGACGTGGAGTCGGCCCCTTGCCTTGTGGAATTCGACCTGCTTCAACCTGACCCGGACGACCCAACATGGTTGCGCCCCGTGCCGCCGGCGGTCGCCCTGGTCCAGTGGCTCAACCCGATCGAGCGCGAGATCACAGAACGCCGACGGCGGTCGATCGAACTGAGCGAAGCTTTCGAGCCGTTCATGTCGCTGACCACCCAGGCGACCGAGAGCACGCACTCCATCAGTGTGCTGGAGGGCAACAAGCGGATCAATGGGGCGCTCGACCTGGCCACGGCGCAGTGCCAGACAGAGATGCTCACGGTCCAACCAGGAAACCAGCTCTCTGAACGCAGCCTCTTGCACGGATTGGAACGCGACCGACCGCTGACCGACCGCGGGGTCCGCATCCGCACCCTCTACCAGCACACAGCCCGTTACAGCCCGGCACGACTGGCCTACGTGGACCGCTTCACCAACGCCAAGGTGGAGTACCGCACCATCGACGAACTGGTAGAACGGCTCATCATCTGCGACGAGACCGTCGCCTTCATCCCGACCCGCGACGACCAACAGGTCGCCCTGGAACTACGGCACCCGGGGCTCGTCCGCTACCTGATCAAGGTCTTCGAGTTCATGTGGGGACGGGCGGTACCGCTGAACGCCGGCGCCCCCTATGAAACCGCTCCGGACGGCCTCACCGACATCCAGCACTCCATCGCCAAGCTCCTGATCGAAGGCCACGTCGACGAGGCCATCGCCCGCCGCCTCGGGATGAACGTACGCACCTGCCGCGCCCACATCGCCAAGCTGGCCACCGCCCTGGGCAGCGGCAGCCGCGCTCAGCTCGGGTTCCTGATCGCGCAGTCGGGGATTCTGGACCAGGGAAACTGAGGACGAAAGAGATTCACACGGTGACCGAAAAGCACCCGCACGGGGCCGCAGAGCTCTGTGACGCGGGCATGACCCTCTACGCCCGTGCACTGCGCGAGGGCCACGTAACGGCCATCGCGGCCGATGCCGCGCCATGTCTGATCACCTTCGGGCTCCTGCAACCGGACCTGGAGGACATACGCAGGCTGCGCCCGCTGACCCCAGCCCTGGCCCTTCCCCGGCTGCTGCGCGAGAGCGCCGAGGACATCGCCCATAAGCGGCGGCGCGAGGCGCGGCTGGCAGAGGCATTCGCACCGTTACTGGCCCTCGACGAGCCCGACGGGGCCATGACGGACACCCCTGGCATCACGCTGCTGACCGGTTTCGATCAGATCAACGCCGCCATAGGGCAGGCCATGTCCGACGTCGCCTCCGAACTCCTCGCCATCCAGCCTCACATCGGTCGCCCCACCAAGAGCTTGGCCTCCCTCGGACGGGACCAGGCTCTCCTCGACCGCGGCGGCCGCATCCGCACGCTCTATCAGCACACGGTCCGCCACTCGCCCGTGGTCATCACCCGCTACGAAAGGCTGGACGGCGACGCCGAGGCCCGTACGCTCGACGAGGTCACCGACCGACTCCTCGTCATCGACCGCGCGGTCGCCTTCATCCTCGCGAGTAAGGACCGTACGCTCGCCGCCGAGGTCCGCCACCCCGCTCTGATCTCCTTCTTCGTCACGACTTTCGACCGCCTCTGGCGCCTGGCGACGCCTATGTACCCCGAAGCCGTCCAGCGACTGAGCGCCAACGGCATCACCCCCCGCCAGCGGGCGATTGCCGCCCTCCTCATCGAAGGCCACACGGACGCCATCATCGCCACGCGCCTCGGCATGAACGTCCGTACAGCCCGAGTCCACATAGCGAAACTCGCCACCACCCTCGGCAGCGAGAGCCGAGCCCAACTCGGCTACCTCATCGGGCAGTCGGGGATTTTGGAGCAGCAGCCGGATCCTCAACAGGCACCGGACCCGGAGCAGTCGTCTGCGCCGGAAAGCTGATCACGGCCGAGTCCGCCGTAGCCGCCGGCCCGTCCAGCCCCGCCTGTGCGATCCGTACCCCCAACTGCGTCCGGCTCACCGCCCCCAGCGTCTCCGAGAGCCGTGCGATGTGTGCCCGGCAGGTCCGGACACTGATGCCCAGGCGTTCGGCGACCACCGCGTCCTGGTGGCCCTCCGCGAGCAGCGCGGCGATGGACCGCTCCCGGTGCGAGATGCCCTCGATCCCCGTGTCGGGGAGCGGCGCCGTCAGCGGCACGGCGAAGCGCCACAGGCGCTCGAAGACGGTCACCAGGTACTGCACCAGCGCCGGATGCCGGATCTCCAGCGCGACCGTCCGCTCGGCGTTCGCGGGGATGAACGCCACTGTCCGGTCGAAGACGATCAGCCGCTCGATCACCTCGTCGAGGGTGCGGGCCTCGACCGTGCCGCCCATCAGTTCGAGGTAGTTGAGCAGGCCCTGACCATGCCGGGCCACATGGTTGTAGAGGTCCCGCATCCGAACTCCGCGCTCGCGGAGCGCGAGGGCCCGGTGCAGGCCCTCCGAGAGTTCGTACTCGCGCCGGATACCACCGGGCTGCACGGTCAGCACCTCGGTCGTGCAGGCTTCCGTCGCCTCGTCCATCGCGGCCTGGATACGAGCGAGCCCGTCCAGAACCCGCAGGGCGGTGCCCTCCACGGAGCCGGCGGACTGGATCTGGCCGCCGAGACGGGCGTACGACTCGAAGGCGGCGACGGCGGAGCCCACGCGCCGCTGGCTCGCGCTGACCTCGTCGTAGACGCCGCGCAGCAGCCGGGTCATGACCTCCTGCGGGGAGGTCGGCACCAGCCAGGCCATGTCGTCGGGATCGGGATGCAGCAGGGCGAGTTCGACGAGGCACGGCACCGGCTCGGCATCACGGCGCGGCACACGACCCCGCCGTACGGCCCGGGAATACACGCGATCCCCGGCCTCGCACAGTCGGTCAGCACCGTGTGGATGCTCGTCCGTCCCGTGCCCGGCCATCGCCCCATCCCACATCTGGTTCCAGCACTTTGCAGCGCAACTATGCGCGGCCCGGACGCGGTCCGCAACAAGGCCGGGTCCTTCGGGCGCCCCCAATCCCCTCACTATGTCCTACTTTCACCCCTCCTCCGCCCGTGTACCTGCAACAAGCTGACGGTGGTGGGGAGTTACTCCTGTGGGCATTGTTGAAGGCGCTTTGTTGACTTCACAGCAATCCGAAGGAGATCTCGTGAAGAACGTCATAGGTAAGGCATTAGCGACCAGCGCGTTCGCCGTCGCAGCCATCGCGGGTACGGCGATGCCCGTATCGGCGGCAACCGCTGTCGTCCAGGAGGCGGGATGCCCGTCCTCCGGCTACCCCACGCCGGGGAATCCGTCGCAGTCGTGCACCTCGCTGTCCAACGGCGCGATCTTCCACAGCAAGGGCCACCCGGATGCCTCGCACACCCGGATCGTCACCAGGTACACCAAGACGGGCGGGTCGACGATTTCGGCAAAGCTCGGCTACATCTACGGCGGAAGCTATAAGTGGTCCCCGTACTACTCCATCGCCTCCGGCAACTCCAAGTCGTACAACTGGGACACCCTCGACTACGACTTCTGGTGCGAGACCACCGTGGGCGTGATGTCCGTCTCGGGCGGGTCGGCGTACCAGACGCCCATCTCGCACTGCCAGTGACCTGAGCGGGCCTTCGCAACACTGTGCGCCCCCGGATCTGCATCATCCGGGGGCGCACTCGCATAGTGAACAGGAATTCTCCGCGATGCTTCAAGCAGTTCTCCATGACCGTCTGACGTTCCTCATCGCACTCACGCTGGCCGGTGTGGCCGTGGGAGTGGCCACCGCCTTCTACGCCCGCGCCAAGGGCGCCTCCGGGCCGTGGTGGGGTCTAACCGGCGCGAGTGTGGTCCTCGTACTCGGCGCCACAGTGTTCTTCCCGACCCGCTCGGGCGGGGCGAACGGCTGGTGCACGATCAACAAGGATCTGTGGGAACCCATGGTCACCGAGCAGGGCGTCTTGAACGCTGTCCTGTTCGTTCCGCTGGGCTTCTTCGGCGTACTGGCGACACGCCGTGCAACGCCGGTGGTGGCAGCGGGCGTCCTGGGGTCGATGCTGATCGAGGTGGGGCAGTCACTTGTCGCTGCGATGGGCGGCGCCTGTGACAGTGGCGACGTCCAGATGAACTCGCTCGGCACGGTTCTCGGTGTGGCCTGCGGGTGGGCGGCGGGCAGGACCAAGGGGGTCTCCCTGACGGCCGGCGCACGCCACACCGGCTTGATCGCCGCAGGGACCGCACTGGTGACCGCACTCGTCTTCGGCCTGTTCGTCCAGCCCCAGGTGGTGGACGGCACGGGCCTGCGGACAGCGGCAGCGGACGAACGAACAACGGCCGAATCTGCGATCCGGGAAGCGTTCGGGAACCGCTACACGATCTCTGCGGTTCAGGTGTCGGCGGGCGTGGACGGTGCGCCGGGATCGCTTCAGGTCACCTTCAAGGAGCCGCTCACGGCCATGCTCGTATGGCCGGATGCTGACTACCTGTCAGTCCAGTTGGAGGTGTCCAGCGAACCCGGGCCGGTGTCGTTCGCGGTGGGGGACGCTACGAAACCTCACAGCAAGGCTGAGGCAGAGCGAATTGCGACGGCCTACGCGAACGCGCACTACCCATGGGTGGCGGAGGCGCAGCACCGACAGACGACATCCATGGGCGAGTTCGGGTGGATGACGTCCTGGCGTTGGGCAAAGGACGGGGTGCTGATGCCCCGGGCGCTGGACGTGCAGCTGAACACAGCGGGCCGGGTTTCACAGCTCGTGGTCAACTCGGGTCCTGACGTTCTGGAGGACCTGCCTGCCGAGACTGTGAGCAAGGCCCAGGCAGAGACCAAAGCACGCGAGAAGATCAAGCTGACGACCGCCAGGGTAGGCGTGGTGACGAAGAAGGCATACAGGGTTCGGGGCGAATGGCGAGCGGTATGGCTGGTGCGTGTGATTCCGGACGGCGGCGACGCAGAAACGATGAGCGTGGATGCCGCTTCGGGTGAGGTCACCAATGGAACGCCTCTGGGGTAGCCGGCAGTGTGTGGAGCGGTGGTGGGTTGAGTGGCCGTCCCGTCCCGGGGACCTGGTTCGTCTGTCGGGCCGTTCAGTCCGTGGCCACGCCCTCGGAATGCCCCGGCGGCGTACCGTGGCGGCGTGGCAGACGAAGACCTGGGGCGGGCTCTCCGCCGCCTGCGCCGGCTGGCGTCTCTGACGCAAGAGGAACTGGCCGAGCGATCCGGCGTATCCGTCGACGTGATCCGTCAGCTCGAACAGCGCCGGAAGCACTCGGCGCGCCTACCCACGCTGCACGCGCTGGCGAACGGCCTCGGCGTAGAGCTGACGACACTCCTGGGGGACCCTCCCGTCGCGCAAGCTCCCGGAAACCACACGGAGATCGTCCGGTTACGTCCCGCCCCTACCTTCAGGCCATGGCGGACATATTTGACGCATACGCGTTGGCCGACGCGTGGGACGAGATGTTTGTGCGGCCGGGTGAGGTCAGGGCCGCCTACGAGCCGGTGCTGGCGGCGCTCCAACCCATCGAACCGACCGAACTGCGCTTCCGGGCCGACCAGATGGCCCGGGCGTTCACCGACCGCGGGGTCACCTACGCCTTCGCGGGTGAGGAAAGACCTTGGCCGCTGGACCTCGTGCCGAGGATCCTCGACGCGCTGGAGTGGGACCTCATCCAGCGCGGGGTCGCCCAGCGGGTGCGGGCCCTGGAGGCCTATCTGGCCGATGCCTACGGTCGCTGCCAGGCCTTCGAGGACGGTGTCGTGCCGTGGCGGCTGCTGCTCAGCTCGCCGCACTTCCACCGGGCCGCCCAGGGCATCGAGCCACCCGGCGGGGTACGCATCCACGTCGCCGGCATCGATCTCGTCCGGGACGAGGCCGGGGACTTCCGGGTCCTGGAGGACAACGTCCGGGTGCCGTCCGGGGTGTCGTACGTCATCGAGAACCGGCGGGCGATGACCCGCGTCTTCCCGTCCCTCTTCGCCGAGCAGCACGTCGTCCCCGTCGACGGCTACGCGCAGCGCCTGCTCGCCGCGCTGCGGGCCGCCGCGCCGGACGGGGCCGTCGATCCCCGGGTGGTCGTCCTCACCCCGGGCCCCTCCAACGCCGCCTACTTCGAACACGCGCTGCTGGCCCGGCTGATGGGCGTGCAGCTGGTCGAGGGGCACGATCTGGTGTGCCGTAAGAACCGGGTGTGGATGCGGACCACGCGCGGTGAGGTACCCGTCCATGTCGTATACCGACGGCTGGACGACGACTTCCTCGACCCGCTCCATTTCCGGCCCGACTCGGTGATCGGCTGCCCCGGCATCCTGAGCGCCGCCCAGGCGGGCACCGTCACCCTCGCCAACGCGGTCGGCAACGGCATCGCGGACGACAAGCTGCTGTACACCTACGTACCCGATCTGATCCGGTACTACCTCTCTGAGGAACCGATTCTTCCGAACGTGGAGTCGTTCCGCCCGGACGAGCCGGGCCAGTTGGACGCCGTGCTCGACCAGATCGACCAGCTGGTCATCAAGCCGGTCGACGGCGCCGGCGGCCAGGGCATCGTCATCGGGCCCAAGGCCGACCGGGAGACCCTGGAGCGGTGCCGGGCGGCGGTGGCCGCCGATCCGCGCGGCTGGATCGCGCAACGGCCCGTCGCCCTCTCCACCTCCCCCACCCTGGCCGGCGAGCGGATGGCGCCGCGCCACATCGACCTGCGCCCGTTCGCCGTGAACGACGGCACCGACGTCTGGGTCCTGCCGGGCGGACTGACCCGCGTCGCCCTCCAGGAGGGCAACCTGATCGTCAACTCCAGCCAGGGCGGCGGCTCCAAGGACACCTGGGTGCTCGCCGAGGGACCCACCGGCACCCCGGACCCCGTACCGCCGGCCGGCGCACCGCCCGAGGTCGCCCCGCGCCAGCACGGACCCGACGGCAACCTCACCCTCGTACAGGAAGGGGCGCAGCAGCAGTGAACGACGTGATCCTCTCCCGGATAGCCGAGGCCCTGACGTGGACGGGCCGTTACGTCGAGCGGGCCGACGCCACGAGCCGCATCCTGGACGCCTATCTGCACCGCCTCCTTGAGGACCCCTGGCGCGACGAGGACGCGGCCTGCCGCTCCCTGTACGCGATCCTGGGCGTCGACGCGGGCGGCCAACCCGTTGACATGCAGCAGGTGTTGGACCAGCTCGCCTTCGACGCCCGCTCGACGTGCGCGATCGAGGGCGCGCTCGGGGCGGCCCGGCTCAACGCGCGAAGCGCCCGGGAGGCCGTCTCCTCGGAGATGTGGGAGTGCCTCAACTCCACCTGGCACGCGCTCGCCGACCAGCGCATCGCGGCCCGACGCACGGGCCCGTACGCCTACTTGGAGCTGGTCCGGCGCAGATCCGCGCTCTTCTTCGGTCTCGCGGACTCCACCATGAGCCGGGACGACAGCTGGCGTTTCGTCGTCCTGGGGCGCAGCCTGGAGCGGGTGGACATGACCGTACGGCTGCTGTCGGTACGGGTGTTGGACGCCGCCCACGCGCCCGACTGGCCGACGCTGCTGAGCGCGAGCGGCGCGGACGAGGCGTACGCGCGGGTGTACAGCGGTTTCGGCGACACCCCGAGAGTGGCCGAATTCCTGCTCCTGGACCGGGACTTCCCGCGCTCGGCGCTGCACGCCCTCACCACGGCGGAGGAGTGCCTCGCGGCGCTCGGCCGTCCGCGTCAGGACCCGGCCCGCCGCCCGATCGGCCGGTTGCGGACCCGGCTCGAGTATCTGGACTCGCAGGCCATGGAGGACCAACTCCCGGTGCTGCTGCAGGACTTGCAGACTGCCTGTATGGCGTCGGCGGAGGCGGTCGCGGAGAGGTTCTTCCCGTACCAGGGGCCCGTGGAGTGGGCCCAGGAAGGAGCGCGAGCAGTATGAGCATGAGCAGCAGCAATGACACGGGAAGCGGGACAGGCGGCGGAACGGGCGGCGGGACCAGCATCATGCCCGCGAACGCGCCGATGACCCGCCGGCTCCGTATCCGGCACGTCACCCGGGTCGCGTACGCGCAGGCCGCGGTCTCCTCGCACAACGAGGTCCGGATGACCCCGCTGACGCTCCCCGGCCAGACGACGCTGGACGCCCGGGTCACCGTGAACCCGACGACGCCGACCTGGTCGTACTGGGACTACTGGGGCACGCAGGTCACCGGTTTCGACCTGATGGATCCGCACGCCGACCTGACGATCACCGCCCAGAGCCTGGTGGAGACGGCGCCCCCGGGCCCCCTGGACCCCGCGCCGAGCTGGGCGGAGATCACCGACCGGACGGCCAGCTCCCGTCTGCTGGAGTACGCGACGGCGACGGTACGGACGACGGTGCCGGCCGAGCTGGTGGCGCGGGCGCGGGAGGTCGCCGTGGGTCTCGACCCGCACGAGACGGCGACGGCGGTGTCGGCGCTGGTCGCGGACCGGGTGTCGTACCTGCCCGGCACGACGGGCGTGAACACGTCGGCGGCGGAGGCGTGGGAGCAGGGCGCGGGCGTCTGCCAGGACATCGCCCATGTGACGATCGCGCTGCTGCGGGGCCTGGGCCTGCCCACCCGCTATGTCTCCGGCTACCTCCACCCCGAACGGGAGGCCGAACTGCACCGCCCGGTGGAGGGCCAGTCCCACGCCTGGGTGGAGTACTGGGCGGGCGACTGGTGCGGCTACGACCCGACGAACCGGACCCGCGCCGACGAGTCCCACGTGGTGGTCGGCCGGGGGCGCGACTACGACGACGTGACACCGCACAAGGGCGTGTACCGGGGAGTGGCCGGGGGGCCGCCGGAGGTGACGGTGGAGTTCACGCGGGTGGCCTGAAACGTCCCGTACGGGACGCGCGTACCCCGGGGCAGGTCGGTGCCCCGGGGTACGGGAGATCAGGCGGCGCGGGCGGTACGGGCGGCTACTTCAGCCCGAGGGCCGCGCAGTCGTCGTCGAGCTTCGCCGTGCAGATGTCGGAGATCTTGTAGATGCCGTCCTCGACGACCGTGCTCTTGATGTTGTTCTTCGTCAGCGCGACGACGCTCACCAGCTGAGCGGGGATGTCCTTGTTCGTGGGGCTGTCGACCTTGTCCCGGGTGAGGGCGTCGAACTGGATGTCGCGGCCCTGGATTCGGGCGACGGCCATCTCGGCGGCCGTCTCGGCCTCCTGTGGGTACGACTTGTAGACGCTCATGTACTGCTCGCCGTCGATGATCCGCTGCACGGCGGCCAGTTCGGCGTCCTGCCCGGTGATCGGCGGCAGCTTGGTGACGCCCGCGGCCTCCAGGGCCTGGATGATGCCGCCCGCCATACCGTCGTTGGCGGAGTAGACGGCGGCGATGTTGTCCTTGCCGATGGCGCCGATCGCCTTCGTCATGTTCGCCTGGGCGTTCTCCGGCTTCCAGTCCTTGGTGTCGAAGGACTGCGCGATCGTCACCTTGCCGTTCAGCTCGGAGAGGGCGCCCGCCTTGAACTGCGCGGCGTTCGGGTCGGTCACCGACCCGTTCATCATGACGATCTTCTTCGTCACCTTGGCGTCACTGCCGAGCGCCTCCAGGAGGGAACGTCCCTGCACCTCGCCGACGAGTTCGTTGTCGAAGGAGATGTACGCGTCGATGGGACCCTCGGCCAGTCGGTCGTACGCGATGACCGGAATCCCGGCGTCCTTGGCCTTCTTCACCTCGCCGGCGATGGCGTGCGCGTCCACCGCGTCGAGGAGCAGGACGTCGACCTTGCCGTCGATCATCTTCTGCAACTGCTGGGCCTGCTTGCCGGCGTCCGCGCCCGCGTTGGCGTACTCGACCCGGCCCTCACCGTTGGTGAGCGACGCGACCTTGTTCTTGATGATCGGGTAGTCGAACTTGTCGTACCGAGTGTTGGCCGTCTCCGGAAGCAGCAGCCCCACCGTGATGTCGTTGCCCTTGGCCGGGGTCGACTCACCGGCGTCCCCACTGGTGTCGAGGGCGCCGCAGCCGGCGGCGAGGGAGACCGTGACCGCCGAGGCGGCCACGGCTATGGCGGAACGACGCAAACGAGCCACTCGACCAATGCGACTCATGTGAATCGGACCAACCGGACCAGACAGACGAAACATTCGGGCGCTCACTTCAGGTGCTTTTGGGACGTGGACGCAGCAGTGCGGCCCATGTGTCTGAAAAGACAACTCGGGGGACCCCGCAGGCGTCAAGCGGAACTACTCATCCGGAGGGCAACATCACACTCCGTCGCCTCGTGAAGAAGTGGCGCAAGCCCGCACAGAAAGCCTTCGCACACCCTCCATCCAGTGCCCGGTTCGCATGGGTGAAGGCCTTTGCCGAGTCCTGGCCAAGATCCCTACAACCGAGCGTGTTCCTTACGGGTCCTGATCACCGACGGCCGGATTCCGCCGTCGAGGATCTAGCGGGAATGGATGCGAAGGACCGAATGATCTCAGCCAGACGTACGACGGCCGCGGGCCCCGTGAGGGCCGGCGCCGCGACCGCCGTGGTGCTCGCCACCGCCGGCGGACTGCTCACCACGGTCGCCACCGTCCCGGCCTCGGCGGCCACGGTGACGTGCGCGTCCCCCACCTACAAGCGGCAGTTCTTCGCGAACACCACCTTCTCCGGCACCCCGAAGAAAACGGACTGCGACACCACCATCGCCGAGAACTGGGGCGCAGGCGCCCCGGCCACCGGCCTCCCCAAGGACAACTTCGGCGTCCGCTGGACCGTGACACGGGACTTCGGCTCCGGGGGGCCGTTCACCTTCACGGCCGCCGCGCAGGACGGCATCCGCGTGTACCTCGACGGCAAGGCCAAGGTCAACCTCTGGAAGAACGTCACGACGACCCAGAAGAAGACCGTCGACCTCACCATCCCCGCCGGCAAGCACACGAT
Organism: Streptomyces sp. AK08-02; assembly: GCF_033795085.1. Classification (NCBI taxonomy): domain Bacteria; kingdom Bacillati; phylum Actinomycetota; class Actinomycetes; order Kitasatosporales; family Streptomycetaceae; genus Streptomyces; species Streptomyces sp. AK08-02. Next base: position 78,619 of record NZ_JARAZV010000025.1, on the reverse strand, counting down.
CCGCGTCGACCACGCCAACTTCACCGGCAACGCGAACGTCAACTTCGCCTACACACCCCGCACTTCGGCAACGGTCGACAAGGTCGAGCCGCTCACCCCGACGGGCACGGCGCTCACGTACGACAACACGACGGGCAAGGCCAGGCTCACCTGGGCGAAGAACAAGGAGATGGACCTCGCGGGGTACCGGATCTACCGCAGCCTGAGCGGAAGCCCGTTCGGCACGCCCCTCGCGACGGCCAGCGCCACCGCCACCACGTACACGGACTCGGCAGTCCCCAACACGGGTGCGACATACGCCTACGAGATACGCGCGTACGACAAGGCCGGCAACCAGTCCGCCGGCAGCGCCGACCTCACCGCGACGACCGTCGACAAGACCGCGCCGGCCCAGGTCACCGGGGTCAGGGTGACCGTGACGGCGTCCAACCTCCGCCTCGACTGGAACCCCGTCGCCGACGCGTTCTCCTACAGCCTCTACCGGGCGAGCGCGCCGCAGGGCCCGTACGCCCGGATCAACTGGGCGATCGGCGACACCTTCATCTACGACAACACGGGCGACGTCAAGCAGCGCGCGTACTACCGGGTCACGGCCGTCGACAAGTACGACAACGAGTCCGTCCCGTCCGCGACCGTCGACCCCGGGGTGCCGGACACGACCGCGCCCGACCAGGTCACGGGCCTGACGGCACAGGGCACGACAGCGGGCAACGCGGTCCGCTGGCAGGCCTCCTCGGCCGACGTGGAGCGCTACGAGGTGTGGACGTCCACCGCGGGCCAGGCCGACCCCGACGGCCCGGACATCGCCCTCGCCACCTCCTTCAACGACGAGGTGGCGGAGCCCGGCGTCCCGGTCACCTACACGATCCAGGCGGTCGACGCGTACGGGAACATCTCCCCGGTGTCGGAGACGGTGACCGCGACCCGCCCCGCGCCCGGTGAATCGGCGGTGCCGACGAACCTGTCGGGCACGCTCCACGACAGCGACACCGAACTCGACTGGGACTACCCGACGGACAACGCCCCCTCCGACTACCGGGTCTACCGCCGTACGGGTACGAACGACGCCTGGACGCGGATCAGCGAGGGCGACGACCACTGGACGCGGTACAGCCGGAACGGGCTGACGTTCGTCCGCTACGCCGACACCGCGGCCCCACTCGGCCGCGCCTCGTACTACCTGGTCGCCCTCGACCAGCACGGCGACGAGTCGACCCCCACGGGGATCGTCACGGTGACCCGGGGAACCCCGGCCACCGCCACCGCGCCCGCTCCGCCGACGATGACCCTGTCCGCCCCGTACACGGAGTGCACGGCCAACGACTGCGTGGCGCACGGCGGTTCGAACACTCCCCTCACCATGACCCTGACTCCGGACCCGGACCGCCTGATCTGGGGCTACGAGTACAGGTTCACCGGCGACAGCGGCTACACGAGAACCCCGGACGCGACCATCACCTGGACACCCCCGGCTTCCGGCACGTACACCTTCGAGGTACGTGCGGTGGACTACTACATGGACCGGACGGGCGCGGCGGCCACGATCCTGTTCAAGGTGGGCTGAGCCGGGCAGCGTCCACACGCCCCTACTCGCCCCACGCGCCCCGCTCCGACCTTTCGAACCACACACCGGTCGTACAACCAAGTCAGGTCCTCGCCAGTCTTGATCGGCAACCGTCCCTACTGCGGTTGCCGATCAAGACCGGAGGACCGCATGAACCCAGCCAGACGCACGACAGCCACAGCCGCCTTCGCGACCACCATCGTGCTCGCCACCGCCGGTGCGCTGCTCAGCACCGCGGCTACGGCCGCCTCCGCCGCGACCACCTGCGACTCCCCTGTCTACAAGCGCCAGTTCTTCGCGAACACCACCTTCTCCGGTACCCCGAAGAAGACTGACTGTGACACCACCATCGCCGAGAACTGGGGAGCGAAGGCCCCCGCTACCGGCCTCCCGAAGAACTACTTCGGCGTCCGCTGGACCGTGACACGGGACTTCGGCTCCGGCGGCCCCTTCGCTTTCGCCGCAGCCGCCCAGGACGGCATCCGCGTCTACGTCGACGGCAAGGTGAAGGTCAACCTCTGGAAGAACGTCACGACGACCCGGAACAAGACCGTCAATCTCACTGTCCCCAAGGGCAGGCACACCCTCCGCGTCGACTACGCCAACTTCACAGGCAACGCCAACGTGAAGTTCACGTACGCTCCCCGGACCCTGGCGAGCGTCGACAACGTCAAGCCGCTCCCGCCCACCGGGGCCAATGCCTCCTACAGCGCGTCGGCGGACACCGTCAAGATCGCCTGGGCGAAGAACGCGGAGATGGACCTGTCCGGCTACCGCGTCTACCAGCGACCCCCGAACTCCACTGCCTGGACCAGGGTCAGCGGCGACACCGAACTCGCGGGAACCTCGTTCACCATGGGCATACCTCCCCTGGGCAGAACCACGTACTTCGAGGTGCGGGCCGTCGACAAGGTCGGCAACGAATCGGTCGGCAGCACCGACGTGATGGTCAGCTCCGCCGACCGGACCCCGCCGGCCGTACCGAAGCCCGTGGTGGTGTACGACTCGCATCTGGACGGCGTCGTGCTGCACTGGGACGCCCCTGAGGTCGGGATCAAGTTCACACTGTCCCGTTCCGCCCCGTCCACGGGTGAGCTCACCTGGCAGACGAATTTCGCACACAACTGGACGGACGTCTCCGCACCGTTCGGCGAGACCTCCTATTACCAGGTCACGGCAACCGACGCATACGGAAACACCTCGGTCTCGGCCGTCCTCCCGCACACCCGGGAACTGGCCGTACCGAACCTCCCCCTCGTGGAGCACTGGCCGGAGGACGGCAGCGGCATCCCCCTGACCTGGTGGATGTCGCCGTACGCGCCGACGGAGTTCCGGGTGCACCGCGAGGAGCAGCTCTTCGACGAGGCGACAAGCAGCTACGTCACCGTCGACTCCCGGGTGGTGCCCTGTGCCCCGACGCTCTTTTACGTCGGACCCCGGAACGGGTACACCTGCACCGACACCACGGCCGTGCTGAGCCCGGCCAACAGGATCTACGTGTACTGGGTGACCAGCGTCGACCCGCTCGGGCGGGAATCGGATCCGTCCGCCCGTCGGCAGTTCACCTATCGTGACGGCACCCAACCCGCCTCCGGCGACACCTCGGCGGCTCCGGCCCCTCAGGCCGAGTAAAGGGTCCCGAGGGTTCGCAGAACAGGAAAGGGGCCCGGAGATTCCTCCGGGCCCCTTTCCTGTCGCATCAGCGTGCGCGTCTAGTCGGACTGCTGCCGCTTCGGCCGCCAGACCACCAACGCGCTGGTCTGCTGGACCTCCTGGTACGGAACCAGATCCCGCCGGTAGGAAGCGTGAACCGCCGCCTCCCGTTGCTGCATCGCCGCGGCGGCGCCGTCCAGTGCGGACTCCATCTCCGCCACCCGCGACTGCAGCGCGGCGACCTGGTTCTCCAGCTCGATGATGCGCTTGATGCCGGCCAGGTTGATGCCCTCGTCCTGCGACAGTGCCTGCACCGTGCGGAGCAGTTCGATGTCGCGGGCCGAGTAGCGGCGGCCCCGGCCGGCGGTGCGGTCGGGGGAGACCAGGCCCAGGCGGTCGTACTGGCGCAGGGTCTGCGGGTGCAGGCCGGACAGCTGGGCCGCCACCGAGATGACGTAGACCGGGGTCTCCTGCGTCAGTTCATACGGATTGCGTCGACGACCGTCCATCTCGGTCAGGCTCCCTTCGCCGCCTCGAACAGCTCCGCCCGCGGATCCTCGTCCACGGTCGCCTCGCGATACGCCTCCAGTGCGTCACGAGCCTTCCCCGTCAGTTCCGTCGGCACACTCACCTCGACGGTGACCAGCAGGTCTCCCCGGGTGCCGTCCTTGCGGACCGCGCCCTTGCCCCGCGCGCGCATCGTGCGCCCGTTGGGCGTGCCCGGGGGCAGCTTCAGGGTGACCGGCGGGCCGCCCAGGGTCGGGACCCTGACCTCGCCGCCGAGTGCCGCCTCGACGAACGTCACCGGCACCGTCACCGTCAGGTTGTCTTCCTTGCGGCCGAAGACCGGGTGGCTGTCGACATGGACGGTGACGTACAGGTCACCGGCCGGGCCGCCCCGCTCGCCCGGCGCTCCCTTGCCGCGCAGCCGGATGCGCTGGTTGTCCGACACCCCGGCCGGGATGCGCACCTGCATCGTCCGCGAGGACTTGGCGCGCCCCGAGCCGCTGCACACCAGACAGGCGTGCTCCGCGATCAGGCCCCGGCCCTTGCAGTCCGGGCAGGGGTCGGTGAGCGAGAACCCGCCGCCCGAGCCGCGTGCCACCTGGCCGGTGCCCACGCAGGTCGGACACACGCGCGGTGTGCCGTTCTTGTCGCCGGTGCCCGAGCAGGCCTTGCACGGTGACTGGGACGTCATGCGCAGCGGGACCGTCGCGCCGTCCACCGCCTCCGTGAAGCTCAGCGTGACCTCGGTGTCGATGTCCTGGCCGCGCCTGGGCTGCGTACGGGTGGTCCCGCCGCCGCCCCGGTTGAAGAGGCCGCCGAACACGTCTCCGATGCCTCCGCCGAAGCCGCCCGCGCCGGAGCCGGACCCGGCCCCGCCCTGGGCGCCGCCGCCGAAGAGGTCACCCAGGTCGAAGTTGAAGGAGCCGCCGCCCGCGCCCGGCCCCGGACGGAAACCGCCGTTGCCGAAGAGGGCGCGGGCCTCGTCGTACTCCTTGCGCTTCTTGGGGTCGCCGAGGACGTCGTTCGCCTCGGAGATCTCCTTGAAGCGCTCCTCCGCCTTGGCGTTGCCCTTGTTGGCGTCCGGGTGGAACTCGCGGGCGAGTTTCCGGTACGCCTTCTTGATCTCGGCCTCGGTGGCGTCCTTGGGGACGCCGAGGACCTTGTAGAAGTCCTTCTCGATGAAGTCCTTGGTGCTCATCCTCGACGTCCCTCCTTTCCGGAAGTCCCCACCTCAATGCTCACGTCAGCCCTCTTCCGGGCCACCGCTCTCCTTGCCGTCCACCGTGTCGGCCGACTCCGAGCTGCCGGCCGGCGTCGCCCCGGGCTGGGGCTCGGCCACCGCGACCCGCGCGGGACGCAGGTTGCGCTCGCCGAACCGGTAGCCCGGCTGCAGGATCGCCACGCAGGTCGTCTCCGTGACGTCCGGCGCGTACGAGTGCATCAGGGCCTCGTGGATCGTCGGGTCGAAGGGCTCGCCCTCCTTGCCGAACTGCTGCAGGCCCATCTTCGCGGCGACGGACTCCAGCGACTCGGCGACGGACTTGAACCCGCCGACCAGTTCACCGTGGTCCCTCGCGCGGGCGATGTTGTCGAGCACGGGCAGGAGTTCGGTCAGGAGACTCGCGACAGCGACCTCCTTGACCGCGATCCGGTCCCGCTCGACCCGGCGGCGGTAGTTCTGATATTCGGCCTGGAGCCGCTGGAGGTCCGCGGTGCGCTCACCGAGCGCCGTACGAACCTGGTCCAGCTGTGCCGTCAGACCGGCGACCTGTGCTGCTGCTGCGTCCCCGGCCGAGGCCGCCCCCTCCGAAGTGGGGGCGGTCTTCGGCTCGGCGTCGTCGGGGGTGGCGCCGGAAGGGACGTCGGGCTTCTCGTCGAAGCCCGGAGTCTCCTCCGTCACGCGGCACCGTCCTTACGGTCACGCTGCTCGTCGTCGACGATCTCGGCGTCCACCACGTCGTCGTCGGCCTTCGGGGCCTCGGCGCCGGGAGCGTCGTCACCGGCGGCCTGCGCGGACTGGGCGTCGGCGTACATCGCCTGGCCCAGCTTCTGCGAGACGGCGGCGACCTTCTCCGTGGAGGTGCGGATCTCGGCGACGTCCTCGCCCTTGAGCGCGGCCTTCAGCTCCTCGATCGAGGCCTCGACCTCGGTCTTGATGTCGCCGGGGACCTTGTCCTCGTTGTCCTTGAGGAACTTCTCCGTCTGGTAGACGAGCTGCTCGCCCTGGTTGCGGGTCTCGGCGGCCTCGCGGCGACGGTGGTCCTCGTCCGCGTACTGCTCGGCCTCCTGGCGCATCCGGTCGACCTCGTCCTTCGGCAGCGAGGAGCCACCGGTGACGGTCATCTTCTGTTCCTTGCCGGTGCCGAGGTCCTTGGCCGTGACGTGCATGATGCCGTTGGCGTCGATGTCGAAGGCGACCTCGATCTGCGGCACACCGCGCGGGGCCGGCGGCAGGCCCGTCAGCTCGAACATCCCGAGCTTCTTGTTGTACGCCGCGATCTCGCGCTCGCCCTGGTAGACCTGGATCTGGACGGACGGCTGGTTGTCCTCGGCCGTCGTGAAGATCTCGGAACGCTTGGTCGGGATCGTGGTGTTGCGCTCGATGAGCTTCGTCATGATCCCTCCCTTGGTCTCGATACCGAGGGACAGCGGGGTGACGTCGAGGAGCAGGACGTCCTTGACCTCGCCCTTGAGGACACCGGCCTGGAGCGCGGCGCCGATGGCGACGACCTCGTCCGGGTTCACGCCCTTGTTGGCGTCCTGACCGCCGGTCAGCTCCTTGACGAGCTCGGCGACGGCGGGCATACGGGTGGAGCCACCGACGAGAACGACGTGGTCGATCTCGGAGAGGTTGATCCCCGCGTCCTTGATGACGTTGTGGAACGGCGTCTTGCAGCGCTCCAGCAGGTCGGCCGTCAGCTGCTGGAACTGGGCGCGGGTGAGCTTCTCGTCCAGGTGCAGCGGGCCCTCGGCGGACGCCGTGATGTAGGGCAGGTTGATCGAGGTCTCGGTGGACGAGGACAGCTCGATCTTGGCCTTCTCGGCGGCCTCGCGGAGGCGCTGGAGGGCCATCTTGTCCTTGCCCAGGTCCACGCCGTGGCCGGCGCGGAACTGCTGGACCAGGTAGTCCATGACGCGCTGGTCCCAGTCGTCACCACCGAGGTGGTTGTCACCGTTGGTGGCCTTCACCTCGACGACGCCGTCACCGATCTCCAGGAGGGACACGTCGAAGGTGCCGCCACCGAGGTCGAAGACGAGGATCGTCTGGTCGTCCTTGTCGAGGCCGTACGCGAGAGCGGCGGCCGTCGGCTCGTTCACGATGCGCAGGACGTTGAGGCCCGCGATCTCGCCGGCCTCCTTCGTCGCCTGGCGCTCGGAGTCGTTGAAGTAGGCCGGGACGGTGATGACCGCGTCCGTGACCTTCTCGCCCAGGTAGGCCTCGGCGTCGCGCTTCAGCTTCTGCAGGATGAACGCGCTCATCTGCTGCGGGTTGAAGTTCTTCCCGTCGAGCTCGATCTTCCAGTCGGTGCCCATGTGGCGCTTGACCGACCGGATGGTCCTGTCGACGTTGGTGACCGCCTGGCGCTTGGCGACCTCGCCGACCAGCACCTCACCGTTCTTCGCGAAGGCGACGACGGACGGCGTGGTCCTGGCACCCTCGGCGTTGGTGATGACGGTGGGCTCGCCGCCCTCCAGAACGCTGACGACGGAGTTAGTCGTGCCCAGGTCGATGCCGACCGCACGTGCCATGTCAATTCCTCCAGCAGCAATGACGTAAAGCTATGACGCAAGCCACGACCGAGCCATGACTTGAGCGGAACAGGCTCAAGTGTGCATCACTCCCGCCGCGCGGTCAACAGAGCTGAGTCGACCCCACTCAACTCTTATCCGTTCCTTACGCGCAATTCCGCTCTGACCTGCGCCGACTGTGCGGCCGGAGGCCGCCGGAGCCCGTAAACAGGGACTCTCAGCAGCCCCAGTACGACCGTCCCGGCCACCCCCGCCACCCACCACAGCCCCGATTCCCCGGCCCACCCGCCGTGCGCGAGCACCCCCGTCAGCACCGCCCCGAAGGCACCCGCGCCGAGCAGTACGGCCGCCCCGCGCGCGGTGAGCCCCAACCGCCGCAGCCGGTGCGCGAGATGGTCCGGACCCCCGCGCGACAGGGGCCGTCCGGCCATCCGCCGCGACACGGCCACGAGCACCACGTCGGCGCCGGCGACGGCGGTGAGCGCGAACAACACCCCGGCGCTGGACGCCAGTTCGTGCCCGGTCCGCACGACCACGGCGGCCGAGGCCAGCACGAACCCGGTGAACAGGGACCCGCACGCGCCCAGGGCGATCCGCGCGGGATGCCAGTTGTGCATCAGGAACCCGGTGAGCGCCGCGGCGAGGACGCTCAGCAGCACGGCGAGCCCGTCGAGCACCTCGACGGCGGCGCACGCCCCCACCCCGAAGGCGGTCAGCACCCCGACCGTCCCGAGCAGCCCGTCGGCGTGGTCGAGGGCCCGGAAGGCGAGGGTGACGAACACGATCCAGCCGAGCGCGAGCAGCCCGACCCCGAACCCCAACTCCCCGTACGGCACCACGAACCCGGCGGCGACGGCCGTACCGACGACCAGGAACCGCGCCTTGACCCGCCGCACGTCGGCCACCAGCCCGAGCGCGCCCACACCCGCGCCGGCGACGAGCAGCTCACCGACGCCGTCCCCCAGGGGGGCGAACCCGGTCCACTCCCCCGCCCCGGCGACCAGCCCCGTCGCGAGCACGACCGCGAGTCCGCCGAGCAGTGGCAGGGGGCGCGCCCGGCGCCGGTCGAGGACGCCGAGGCGCAGGGCGAGTGTCCGCAGGAGGGCGGCGAGGACGGCGGCGAGGAACAGGGCGGCGATGGCGGCGAGGATCCCGTAGAGCACGGGTTCACGGTAGGCGCAAACGTAACAATTCTGTACGAATAACACGACTTAACATCGTCTGATCCGATCGGCTTCGATCTACGATTCAGGTAAGCCTCAGCGACCCAGATCACTCCGCCGCTGACTACAGTGCGGGCCAAGATGTTGGGTAGTCTCTGACAGACTAGCTAAGTTACCGCTTAGTAATACCCTCCGTCAGTCTTCTCCATCAGTCATTACGTGCGCAGGCCTGAGGAGCCCCTCCATGCAACTCGCCGCGATCATCGTGTCGCTCGTCCTGACCGTGATCGGCGTCGCGCTGCTCGCACGCGCCATCGGTCAGTTCGTCCGGTACTTCAAACTCGGCCAGCCGGTGCCGGCCGGCCTTCGGACGGACAACCCCTACCAGCGCAGCGTGACGCTGGTGAAGGAGTTCCTCGGCCACACCCGGATGAACCGGTGGGGCATCGTCGGCTTCGCGCACTGGTTCGTGGCGGTCGGCTTCCTGACCCTGCCGCCGACCCTCGCCCAGGCCTTCGGCCAGCTCTTCTCGGCCGACTGGACGCTGCCGGTCATCGGCGGCTTCCTGCCGTTCGAGATGTACATCGAGTTCATCGGCGTGATGACGATCCTCGGCATCGCCGTGCTGATCGTGATCCGCCTCCTGAGCCTCCCCTCGCGCCCCGGCCGCAAGTCCCGCTTCGCGGGCTCCAAGGCGGGCCAGGCGTACTTCGTCGAGTACGTCATCCTCACCATCGGCCTCGCGATCTACGTGCTGCGCGGCCTTGAGGGCGCGATCCACCACGTCGAGCACTACGAGGCCGGCTACTTCGCCTCGTACCCGCTGGTCCTGGCCTTCAAGGGCCTGAGCGTCGGCACCCTCCAGAACCTGATCTACCTCACCGCGATGATCAAGATCGGGACGTCCTTCGTCTGGATGATCGTCGTCTCGCTCAACACCAACATGGGTGTCGCCTGGCACCGCTTCCTCGCCTTCCCGAACATCTGGTTCAAGCGCGAGGCGACCGGCGGCACGGCTCTCGGAGCCCTCCAGCCGATGACGTCCGGCGGCAAGCCGATCGACTTCACCGACCCCGGCGAGGACGACGTCTTCGGCGTCAGCCAGGTCGAACAGTTCTCCTGGAAGGGCCTGCTCGACTTCTCCACCTGTACGGAGTGCGGTCGCTGCCAGTCGCAGTGCCCGGCCTGGAACACCGGCAAGCCCCTCTCCCCCAAGCTGCTGATGATGTCGCTGCGCGACCACGCCCACGCCAAGGCGCCCTACCTCCTGGCGGGCGGCGGCAAGACGGCGGAGGGCGAGGAGAAGGGCAGCGAGGAACAGCTGAAGGACGTACCCGCCGCCGCCCTCGCCGAGGCCGAACGCCCCCTCATCGGCACCCTCGAAGAGAACGGCGTCATCGACCCCGACGTCCTGTGGTCCTGCACCACCTGCGGCGCCTGTGTCGAGCAGTGCCCGGTGGACATCGAGCACGTGGACCACATCGTCGACATGCGCCGCTACCAGGTGATGATCGAGAGCGCCTTCCCGTCCGAGGCGGGCACGATGCTCAAGAACCTGGAGAAGAAGGGCAACCCCTGGGGCCTGGCGAAGAAGCAGCGCCTGGAGTGGCTCAAGGAGCTCGACTTCGAGGTGCCGGTCGTCGGCCAGGGCATCGAGGACCTGACCGAGGTCGAGTACCTCTACTGGGTCGGCTGCGCCGGTGCCCTGGAGGACCGCGCGAAGAAAACCACCAAGGCGTTCGCCGAACTCCTCCACATCGCGGGCGTCAAGTTCGCGATCATGGGCGGCGACGAGAAGTGCACCGGCGACTCCGCGCGCCGCCTCGGCAACGAGCCCCTGTTCCAGGAGCTCGGCATGGAGAACGTCATGGCGCTGAACATGGCGTTCGGCGAGGAGCTGGACGACGACGGCAAGGTGGTCCCGGAGTCCGCCAAGCCGAAGTCGGCGAAGAAGATCGTCGCGACCTGCCCGCACTGCCTCAACACCATCGGCAACGAGTACCCGCAGCTCGGCGGCGACTACGAGGTCATCCACCACACCCAGCTGCTCCAGCACCTCATCGACGACGGCAAGCTGCTCCCCGTCACCCCGGTCGAGGGCCTCATCACCTACCACGACCCCTGCTACCTGGGCCGCCACAACAAGATCTACACGCCCCCGCGCGAGATCATGTCGGCCGTCCCGGGCCTGCGCCAGCAGGAGATGCACCGCCACAAGGAACGCGGCTTCTGCTGCGGCGCCGGCGGCGCGCGGATGTGGATGGAGGAGCGGATCGGCAAGCGCATCAACAACGAGCGCGTCGACGAGGCCCTCTCCCTCAACCCCGACATCGTGTCCACGGCCTGCCCGTTCTGCCTGGTCATGCTGACCGACTCGGTCAACGGCAAGAAGAACGACGGCAAGGCGAAGGAGTCCATCACGGTCGTCGACGTCGCCCAGCTGCTCCTGGAGTCCGTGAAGACCCCGGTCACGGACGAGGACGAGCCCCCGGCAGGCGAGTCGGAGTCGGAGAGCGCACCCGAGCCTGAGCCCGTGAAGTAGGCCGGAGAGCAAGGTTGTTGGAGTGGGGCCGACGCCGGTGGCGTCGGCCCCACTCGGTTTCATCGCTCGGTTTCATCGAACTCCCGTACAACCATTGCCCGCTGTCGTGGGTCTCCTCATCGCCCCGGCGATCACCACACTCCTGGAGACCCCTTGCGCTCCCGTGCCACCCTCCTGGCCACGGCCCTCCTGGCCGCCACTCTCAGTCCGCTGACCCTCGGCGCCCCGGCGTCGGCCGCGCCCGCCAAGCACGTGGACGACTTCAACGGCGACGGCTACCGCGACCTCCTGCTCGGCGACCGGACCGCGACCGTGGCCGGCAAGCGGAACGCGGGCGCCGTCGTCGTCATCTGGGGCTCGGCGACCGGGCTGAACCCCGCCAGGCGCTCGGTGATCACGCAGAACAGCCCCGGCATCGATGGCGGCGCCGAGGCGAACGACGGCTTCGGCGCGAAGGTCACCTCGGCCGACCTGAACAAGGACGGTTACGCCGACGTCGTCGCCGGCTCCCCCGGCGAACTGCACGCCGACCGCCACGGCACGCTCACCGTTCTGTGGGGCTCCCGATCGGGCCTGACCAAGGGCAGCATCTACGCGTCCCCCGGCAGCAAGGCGGAGCCCTTCGGCCTGGACGCCGCGATCGGCGACTTCGACGCCGACGGCCAGCTGGACATCGTCTCCGTCGACGGCGACTTCGTCTGGTTCCTGCGCGGCCCGTTCACCAAGGCCGGCGGGCGCGGCAAGGCCACCAACCTCGACCCGTGGGACGGCGAGAACATCAAGTCCGAGTTGGTGGTGGCGGGCAAGGTCACCAAGGACGGCACCGCCGACTTCGCGCTCATCGGCTACGACCTGGACACCAGCAGCAACCGCGTCTGGTTCTACAAGGGTGGCCGCAACGGCCCCGCCAAGCCCTGGAAGCGCACCCTGCCCGCCTCCCCCGACCTCAGCGGCTCCAGCGCCGTGATCGCCGACTTCGACCGCAACGGCTACGGCGACCTCGCGATCGGCGTCTCCCGCTCGGGCCGGGGCGGCACGGTCCGCGTCCTGCCCGGCACAGCCACCGGCCCCTCCGGCAGGCTCCTCGCCCTCACCCAGAACACCCCGGGCGTCCCCGGCAGCGTGGAGGACAACGACCTCTTCGGGTACGACGTGTCGGCCGCCGACACCAACGGCGACGGCTACCCGGACCTGGCCGTCGGCGCCCCCTCCGAGTCGATCGACGCCAACGGCTGGGCCAACGGCTCGATCACCGTCCTGCGCGGCGGCTCCACCGGCCTGACGGGCAGGAACGCCCGCCAGTACGACCGCACCACCCCCGGCCTGCCGAACGTCTCGCCCGAGAACGGCTGGCTCGGCGCCTCACTCCTCCTGCGCGACTTCAACGGCGACGGCCGCGCCGAGCTGATCGCCACCGCCAACGAGGGAGGCCGCCTCCACCTCCTCCCCGGCACCTCGGCCGGTCCGACGGGCACGGGCTCCCGGACGCTCACCGTCCCCCAACTGGGCCTGGGCGCAAGGGCGTTCATGGGCGCGGAGCTGACGGACTGACCGCCGTACTCCACCCCCACCCCGGTGCCGTGCGGGTCGTGCTCCGCACCGGCACGGGGGTGTCTTCGCATCTCGAACACGTGCATCATTGCGTGCATCATTAGTCAGTCGTTGCCGATGGGGTCAATGGTCCGGACGAGGTGCAGGGTGCGGTTGCTGAGAGACGGTCGGGGTACGACGGGCACCACCGGGTTGGCGGCCCTCTGCACCCTGCTCGCGCTCACCGCCTGCGGCCCCCTCGCCGATGACGGCGGAGCCGCCACCCCGACCCCCGTCAAGGTCGCCAAGGCCCCCGCCCAACGCCCCATACCGCAGGGCGACGGCAGCAAGGTGGCCGACGACTTCAACGGTGACGGCCACCGCGACCTGGTCCTGGGCGACCTCGTCAAGGACCAGCTCCACACCGACGACGCCGGAATCGGCATCGTCTACGGCTCCCCGGTCGGACTCGTCCCGGGAGCACGCCAGTTGCTGAGCCCGGCCCGGCAGGCAGCGCGCACGAAGGGGCAGTTGCCCGCGGTGTTCGACGCGGAGGCGACCTGCGACCTCGACGGCGACGGCTTCACCGACCTGGTCGTGTCGACCGACCCGCCCTACGACGGCCAGGGGCAGCCCCCGGTGCCTCTGCAACTCCTCTTCGGCTCCCCCGACGGCCTCACCGGCCGCGCCGTCACCCTCGTGATCCCGGCCCAGGCACGCGCCGGCAACGACTGGCCCGACCAGCCGGTGTGCGGCGACTTCGACGGCGACGGCGCCCAGGATCTCGTCGTCCACGCCTCCGACGTACAACTCAGCTATCTGCGCGGCCCGTTCACCCGCAAAGGCGCCCCGAAGAAGGCCGGTGCGCCGATCGCCGCCCCCGGCAACGTCCCCACGGGCCCGGCGGCCGACGTGAACCACGACGGCTACGACGACCTGATCGTCCGTACGGCGGACGGCACCGCGAAGTCGGCGGTCGTCCTCGGCGGCCCCGACGGCCCGACCCGCACCGGGGCGGTGCTGCCCGAGGGCATCGACGTCGCCCTCGGCCGCTTCGGCAAGGGGCGCGACCTGGACGCGGCGGTGGGCGCGATGGGCGAAACGTCACTGTGCTACGACCTGCCCGACGCGACCCCCGGCACCCTCGCCTCCCCCGGCTCGATGCTCCACACCGGCGACTTCGACGGCGACGGCCGCGACGAACTCGTCTCCAGCGGCTCCCGGTTGAGGGTGTTCCGGGCCCCGACGGCGGCGACCGGACTCTCGACGGCCGGCATGGTGACCGTCGCGCCACCCACCCGGGGCACTACCAGGGTCCTGACGGTCGGGGACTTCGACGGCGACGGCCGGGCCGACCTGGCGGTACGGACGTACCGGGGCGAGACATGGGACGAGGTGGCCGTCTACCCCGGGGCGAAGACCAGCGGGAAGACCGGCCTGGTGGCGGCGAAGCCGTCGGTGACGTTCTCCACCTCGGAGTTCCTGTAGCGACTCACACTCGGACTCGACCTCGGACTCAGAGCAGGAAACCCTCCGCTGCCGTACAACCATTGACCAAGATCACCGGTCTACTGTCCGCGCGTCGTGTCGTACCAGCGGGCCGACCTCCGCGCCCACCCGCGACGCCGGACACCTGCCCACAACGGGGAGTACACCCATGCACAGACGCACCACCACCGCGGCCGTCACGGCCGCCCTCCTCGCCACCGGCCTGGCGCCGCTGGCCCTCAGCACACCCGCGACGGCCGCCGCCGCCAAGTTCGCCGACGACTTCAACGGCGACGGCTACCGCGACTACGCCGAGTACTCCTACGGCGCCGAGTACGAGTTCCCGGGTGGCGCCGTCAAGGTCACCTTCGGTACGGCGACCGGGCCGGGCACCAAGGTGCAGTACGTCAGCCAGAACAGCGCCGGTGTACCCGGTTCCGACGAGGCGTACGACGAGTTCGGCAACGTCCGGACCGCCGCCGACTTCAACGCCGACGGGTACGGCGACCTCGCCGTCGCCGCCACCCACGAGGGCGTGGCCGGCCGGGCCGAGCAGGGTACGGTCACCGTCCTCTGGGGCAGCCGGACGGGCCTGTCCGGCGGCACCGACATCCCGGCCAGGGCGAACACCCGGTACGCCCGGATGGGCTCGGACCTCGCGGCCGGCGACTTCAACGGGGACGGCAAGAAGGACCTGGCCGTCGTCGCGGACGGCAAGGCGTACGTCTACCGGGGCCCCATCTCCCGCTCGGGCGTGGCCGGTTCGGTGACGGCCCTGGACAAGAACGGGGGCTCCTTCAACACCACCGCCCTGATCTCGGGCAACGTGACCGGCGACAACAAGACCGACCTCGTCGTCATCGGCGACGTCATCGGCGAGAACTACATAGCCTCCGACGCCTGGTTCATCAAGGGCGGTCGCACACTGGCCCCCGGCCGCACACTCCGCCTGGAGCGCGTGAACGGCAACGGCGGCGAGGCCGAGCGCGGCGGCGACGGTGTCATCGCCGACTTCGACAAGGACGGCAAGGGCGACATCGCCATCGGCACCCCGCTGTTCTCCAAGTCCCGCGGCGAGGTGAGCGTTTGGTACGGCGCGGCAGCGGGCCCCGCCAGGTCGGCCCGCTTCACCCAGAACACGGCGGGCGTCGCCGACACCGCCGAGACGTACGACTACTTCGGCGACAGCATCGCCGCCGGCGACATCAACGGTGACGGCTACCGCGACCTCGCGATCGGCGCGGACGGCGAGAGGATCGGCACCAAGCCCTACGCCGGTGCGGTCCACGTCCTGTACGGCCGCGCCGGCGGCCTCACGACCGCGGGCTCGCAGTTCTTCGCCCGCAACTCGGCCGGCGTCCCGGGCGACGTCACCGACGGCGACGGCTTCGGCATGAAGGTGAGCCTGCGCGACGGCAACCGCGACGGCAGGGCCGACCTGTACGTCTACAGCCTCTCGGGCTCCCTGCGGCTGCTCGGCTCGGCGTCGGGGATCACGACGGCCGGGGTCACGGCGGTGCCGGACGGCCTGATCGACGGGATGCTCCCGTAACGGAGAGAAACGGGATCCTTTCCCTAGGGGAAGGGTGCGGGCCCCCTTAGGGGATGTCACAGGTCGGCAGCAAAGCGGGGTCCGGAACCCCGGGCCCCACCCGTCACTCTCCGGGACCAGGTACGTTCGATGACGTGGCTGGATTCAGGATCGGACGCGGCGGCCGGGACAACCGCCCCCCGCAAGCGCGACCGCAACAACAACCGCGGCAGCAGCCGTACGGCCAGCAGCCCCCACAGGGCGGCCCGTCGTACGGCTACCCCTCCGCGCCCCAGCAGCAGCCGTACGGTGGCGGACAGCCGTCGTACGGCAGCTCGGGCGGCGCCGGACGGCAGTGGCCCCCGCAGGCGACCGCCGACAACGGCGGCTACGGCGGGCACGGCGGCCAGGGCAGACACGGCGAGCCGGAGTACTTCGGCGACGGCGGCCAGGGACACGGACACGGGCCCCAGCAGGGGTACCCGAACGCTCCCGTGGACCCGTACGCGGCCAACAACCCTGGTCACACACAGGCGTTCAGCACCGGCGACGACCCGTACAACCAGGGCGACACCTATCGCGCCGGCTCCGCCGCGGCCCCGCCGAGCGGTCCTCGCCTGCGCTGGAAGGAACTGCTCCGGGGCATCGTCACCGCCCCCGACCGCACGTTCCTCCAGATGCGCGACTACCAGGTGTGGGCGCCGGCCCTCGTCGTCACGTTCCTGTACGGCCTGATCGCCGTCTTCGGGTTCGACGACACCCGCGAGAGCACGATAAACGCGACGCTCAGCAACGCGATCCCGATCGTGCTGACGACGGGCGTGGCGATGGTCCTGAGCGCCTTCGTCCTGGGCGTGGTCACCCACACCCTGGCCCGTCAGCTCGGCGGCGACGGCGCCTGGCAGCCCACGGTCGGCCTCTCCATGCTGATCATGTCCATCACGGACGCCCCCCGCCTGCTCGTCGCGATGTTCGCGGGCGGCGACGCCCCCGTCGTACAGATCCTCGGCTGGGCGACCTGGATCGCGGCAGGCGTCCTGCTGACCATCATGGTCCGCCGCTCCCACGACCTCCCCTGGCCGAAGGCCCTGGGCGCGTCGGCGATCCAACTGATCGCCCTGCTGTCGATCGTGAAGCTGGGCACGTTCTGACCTTCCCGGGGGCCCCTTCCCAGAGGCCCCCGGTACTTTTCCCCGGACTTCCCTCGGTACTTCCTTCAGTCCCTGACGGCCGGCTCGGACCGCTGCCGGGCGACGATCCGCAGACCGGGATCGACGTCCCGGAGAGCGGCCTCGACGTCCTCCCGGAGCCGGCGCAGCACGCTCACCCCGCTCACGACCCCGTCCGACAACGTCCAGGTGAGGACGGACCACACCGCGTCCACCCGCCCGTGCCCCGCCGACGATCCGGACCTCTGCACAGCAAGGCCGGCGGTGAAGGTGTGGCCGCCCAGAGCGCTGCCGAACGCGACGAGCACCTCGTCGTCCGTCGCCTCCAGGACGTACGCGTCGGCCAGGACCTTGGGGCAGTTCGGGGCGAGTCGTACGGACGACAGAAACGCCTCCCGGATCTCCCGCGGCTCCGCCGTGAGGCTGAACCGCAGTTCCTCGGCGACCAGTTCCTGCCCGTCACGGTGATCCCGCCGGGCGAACACATGCTGCTTCGCCTTCGCCCTGGTGTAGTCCTTGGCCTTCCCCCACAGCACGGCGAGGACCACGAAGGCCACCAGGCCCAGAACGCCCAGCAGCACCCCGGGAATCCCGTCCGAGGCGCCGGACGACGTCCCGTTCACCGGCTGCGACTCTGGTCGCGCATCTTCTTGCCGGCCGCCGCGGCACCGGCACCGGCCATCGCGAGCACGCCGTACGTGATGAACAGACCCATGCTGGTCGTCCCCACCTTCATCAGGACGGCCATGACCGCGAACAGGGCCGTGCCCGCCCCCATCAACACCTTTTCCACGCTCATCCGACTTCCTCTGTTCTCGTCACTCGACCACTGGGTTGTCGGGCCGTCGGCCCGCTGATCGGTCCTTCGTGCCGGGTCCGCTCACGGAGACGTGGACAGATCGGTGGTGCCGATCCCGAGCGGATGGCCGCAGAGCTCGGCGATGCTCTCCGTCGCCTCGCTCAGCTCCTCCGTGGAGGTCTCGTCGGCGTCCGAGATGCTGTCCAGCCGTCCCGCGTCGGAGGAGAGGTCCTCCGGTCCCTCGTAGCGGTCGGCCACGTCCGCGAGGTCACCCGCGGCGGAGAACACCGGGTTGCCGTACACCGCCCCGATCCCGAGGCGTCCGCCCAGGCTGTCGTACTCGTCGCAGACCTCCCCCTTGGCGGTCGGCCCCGTGGCGCACGCGGCGGTGCCCCACCCGAGGAGCCCCACGACCGCGACGGCGGCCGCTGTCCGGCGTAGGACGGCCTTGAGTTGATGCGTCATCGTCTTTCCCTCCCGCTCTTCCTGCGTCCTGCTGCTTTCTGTGTCCTGCTGCCTTCGTCCTGCTTCCTCGGTTGCCGTCACCGCGCGCCGCGCCACCAGCGCGAACGTGACCGAGGTACGGGCGGCGCACCCAGATGGACATCACCGCCCGCCACGACCGCGCCGTCCATGCGCACGTCGTGGCCCGCGCTGACGGAAACCCCGCCGCGCCGGGGCTCGTCCCGCCCCTCCTCCCGCCCCTCGTCCTGCCGGGCGGCCTGCTCTCCGGCGATCCGCATCGCGCAGGCGTTGTCCCCGGCCACATGCAGCCAGGCCCTGGCGTGGGTCTCCTTGACCCGGAACGTGACGGCGTGGAACGTCGTGGGCTCCACACCCGGCAGACCCGCCCGCACCACCGCGTCGTGGATCACCTCGGACACCAGGACCGCCGTGTCGCTCGCGGCCTCACCGATGGCCCGCCGCAACGGCTCACCGTCACAGAGCCGGAAGACGTGGTTGACCGCGTTCCCCGCGAAACCGTGCCCGTCGCGGTGCACCGCACCGGCGTGCACGGCGATCCTCAGCCGCAGCAACGGGTCACTGCGACGCCGGGCGCCCAGCCCGTGTTCCAGCCGGGGCAGCACCTCGGTGAACAGTTCCTGCACGGGCAGTTCCGGCGGCACGACGACGAACACACCGTCCCCCCGGTCCTCATGGGGACTCAGCCGCCACAACTCGTCGGTGAACGCCGACCGCAACTCGCCGTAGAGACCCTCGCGGCTGCGGAGCTGTTCACGGTCACTGCGGGAACTGAACCCCTGGATGTCGACGAAGAGCAAAGGGGCGTGCTGGGACGGGCCGGGCCTGGAGCGAGCGGACACGACGGACATCACTCATCACTTTCTGCGGGAAGTACGCCACGGGCAGGGGCCCTACGAGACGGGGCTGGAGGCTTACGAGACCGGACCGGGGCCTAGGACGTCGGGATCTGGAACATCCCGCACTTGAGTTGTTGGCTCCTCGCGTCCACCAGCGAGAGGAACACCCCGGCGTCGCAGACCTTCAGCAGGCCGTAGTCGGAGGAGTTCAGCTGCCAGCGCCCACCGGACCGGACCAACCGCACCGTGCCCTGTTCCCTGCCGTCCCAGCTGAGCACGGTCTGGACGCCGGAGTCGGTCTTCTCCGTCTCGCCGACCCCGACCTCGTCCACCCGCTCCCGGTACGACGCCGACTTCGCGGCGAACGCCGCGCTCATGCCGGTCTCGCAGGTACCGTCACCGGGCTGCGTGAGATAGCACCAGGAGGCCGCGTCCCCGATCCGTTCGGCCACCCTGATCTGCTCGACCGTGTGCCGGGCGCCGTCGAGCCCGGCCTCGTCGACCACCGACCGGTCGACCGCGTCACCGGCGCCGAGGGAGATCCCGGTCCAGATCGTGCCGGACAGGACGACGACCGCCAGGCCGCCGGCGAACAGGGGGTTCGCGAAAGCCCACCGCTGGATCTTCTGGATCTTCTGGACGATGGTGACGTCCCCGCCGGCCACGACCGCGCCCGGCCCGATGGTGGTCGCGCCACCCGACTGGATGTTCACCTGGTTCTGTCCACCGCGGACGTCCTGCGCCTGACCGTAGGGCGACCCATGCTCTCCGGACATCTGTCACACCTGTCTGCTCATGTGCTTAGAGAACACATAGAAGCAACCCCAAGCTGAACAAAAAGATGCAACTGCCTCACTAAGCGACACGAGTTGGAGAAGGTCCCCGGGTGAGACACAAGACTTTCTGGGAGACGCTCGCCGTCGACGAGCGCGAGGCCATGGAGCGGGTGGGCAGGGTCCCCCGGAAGCCGTTCGAGCCCGGGGACACGATCTTCCGGCAGAGCGACGAGGCCGACCGGGCCGCCGTGATCATCAACGGCAGGTGCCGCGTGCTCTGGCACGGCGAGAACGAACGCACGACCTATCTGGCCTCCCGCCGGGACGGCGAACTCATCGGCGAGATGGGCCTCCTGGACCACGGCCCCCGGAACGCGACCGTGACGGCACTGACCCGCACCTACATCCGCTGGTACGGACGCGAGGTGTTCGAGGGGCTGCTCCTGGAGCATCCGGGAATCCTGCGGAAGCTCTCCATGACCGTATGCACACGGCTGAAGGAGTCGGACCACCACCGGATCGTCATAGCGAGCGCTCCGGCCCGCCTCAGACTCGGTCGTCTACTCCTCAGCCTGGCCGAGGCGGAGGGCGTGAACACCCCCCTCGGCGTCGAGATCAGGGAGGTGACGCAGGAGAACCTCGGCGACTGGCTGGGCACGGGCCGGGAGGCCGCCGGCCGGCGAGTGAGAGAACTGCAGGCACGGGGATTCCTCGCCGACTCCCCGTCGAGATCCCGAATCGTCGTCACCGACCCGGAGGGCCTGCGCCGGCACGCGTTCGGCGCGGAACCCATGACCTTCCCCCTGAAAACCGTCCCCTTACAGCCCCCACCCCGCGACGCCCCCACCCCGACCGGGCCGGCGCCTCACGTCAGACCGCTTCCCGGTTCTCCTTCGGAGCCTGGCCCGACCTGTGGACCGGAGGCAGAACAGACCAGGGAAAGTTGATCCAGTCGTCGGTCCGCTTCCACACGTACTCGCACTTCACGAGGGACTGCGCCTTCTCGTAGATCACCGCGGAACGCACCTCCGCGACAGCTCCGAGGCAGAAGTCCCGCACCAACTTGAGCGTCTTGCCGGTGTCGGCGACGTCGTCGGTGATGAGGACCTTCTTGTCGGAGAAGTCGATGGCGTTCGGGACGGGCGCGAGCATGACGGGCATGGGAAGCGTGGTCCCGACGCCGGTGTAGAACTCGACGTTGACCAGATGGATGTTCTTGCAGTCGAGCGCGTACGCCAGCCCACCGGCGACGAACACCCCACCTCGCGCGATGCTGAGCACGACATCGGGCTCGTACCCGTCGTCGGCGATGGTCTGCGCGAGTTCGCGAACGGCGACGCCGAACGCCTCGTAGGTCAGGTTCTCCCTGATGTCACTCATGCCGCCGCCCTCACACCTGGGTGGGCTGGAGGTGGAGGGAGGAACGGCGGGCAGTGGGCCCGCACTCGGGACGCACGTCAATGTCGGAGAGAAGCACGTCCCGAGGATACGCAGTACCAACCGCTGCTCACGGCTGTCCACCACTGCTCACGACTGTCTACCGCTGGTTCTCCATATGCTTCTCCGGAGCCACCGGGACCACGCTGCGAAGCCTGGCGCACCGGGGGCACCGGATGAGCCGGCCAGGGCCGAGCCGCTCGGCTTGCTGCATCGGAAGCGAAACGGTGGTGAACACGTGCCCCTCGGCACAACGGACGACGGTACGTTCCATCAAGTCCAAGAGTCCCTTCCCCAAGAACCGCGCCTGAACTGCTACTTACCTCGTGACAAATGCCACATTACGGTATTCGGGAGTTGACCCTGCGGACGGCGCTCCAACCCGCTGGACCCTCTCCCGCACCGACACCGTACGCCCCGACTTCCGCCCCTCGCAGCCCCGGTGGCGGTGGGGTCGCAGAGGGGTCCGGGCGTCGTCTGGGCGTAGTCTGGGCCGCGAATGTCACCTGGACGGCAGGACGGAATCGTAGCGATGGCCCTTCCCAACCCCCTGCATCCGGTTGCCGAGGAGCCCAACTCGCAGCATTCCCAGGCCACCCAGTGCCGCCTCGACGCCTACCTCGCTTCCGCCCTGACTGGACTCGACGACGACCAGCGGAAATACCTGTTCGAGATCTCCGACGCCGTGGCCACCACCTGCGCCGGCAACAATGTCCGGCTGTACGAGCCCAGGAAAGTGACCGACCCGGTCCACCACACCACCGTGCCGGATGTGGAGGTGTTCCGGACGGACCGCCGGCGAGTCATCAACTCCGACCTCCTGATCTATCTCGCGCATCATCCGAGTACGGGTGCGGGACAGGAACTCGTCTTCGCCCAGGAGGCCATCGTCCCGATTCTGGTGGTCGCACACATGGACACCAGGATCAGTCGCATGGTGACCGGAATTCCCGGCCCGCTCACCCTGGTGCGTTACGACACGCTCACCTGCCTCACGGAGCGGCTCGAACAGGAGATCCTCGATCTGCAGCCGAAACTGCTGCAGCGCAGGATCGCCCTGGCGGAACTCGAACAACCCCGCGTGGGCACGCACATCAGGGAACTGCGCGAGGCGCGGAACATGACCCATCGGCAGGTGGCGGAATCCACGAGGATTCCGAACGCGTTCACTCCCGAACAGCTCAGGCAGTGGGAACAGAGCAGCGACAGGTTGAACAACCTGAGCCTGACCCAACTCCAGGAGATCGCGTCCGCGCTGAGCGTGAGCATCAAGGATCTCGTGTAGTTGTTTGCCAAGGCGGCAGTATGTGAAGTAGCGAAATATGAAGCAGCGATATTTTGAGCAGCGCGCAAGGAGAGGGAATTTCGTGGAGTACGCCGCGTACGCAGATCGTGCACCTGATTCGCAATATCGTACGATCCTGGGTGCCATCCTGGAGCACGGCGCCGCGACGCCCACGCGACAAGGGCCGGATGCTCTGACCCTCATGCAGCAGACCATGAGCTTCGATCTGGCCAATGGTTTCCCGGTCATCACCGAGCGCAGCATGGCCAGGTTCTGGCGCAAACCCATCGGGGAACTCTGCGCGTTCATCAACGGGGCGACCACGCTCGACGAACTCGCCGAGTTCGGCTGCGACTGGTGGGGACCCTGGGCGAGTGAGGGAAAGACGTCGCGCCGCGGACTCCCGCCGGGCGGTCTGGGCCCCGGATCCTACGGAGGGGCGTTCCACGACTTCCCCACCGTGGAGGGAAACGGCTTCGACCAGTTCAAGCACCTGGTGGAGCAATTGACCGAACTCCCCAACGATCGCACCCACTTCGTCAGTCCGTGGATTCCGCAGTACCAGACCCGCGGAACGGGAAAGGTCCCGAAGACCACCATTTCCCCCTGTCACGGCTGGGTCCACGTGAGGGTCATCGGCGGCCGTCTCCACCTGCACATGTTCCAGCGTTCAGGGGACGTTCCCGTCGGCGTCCCGTCCAACATGATTCAGTACGCGGCCCTTTTGCTGATGCTCGAACACCTCACGGGAATCCCGGCCGCGCGCTACTACCACACCCTTTCCGACGCCCATGTCTACGCGGACCAGGTCGACAGCGTGAAGGTCATGATGGATCGGGAATTGCGGCGATTGCCGACGGTCACCCTCAACGAGAGCGGACGCCAGGTGAAGGACATCCACGAATTCCGCGGCGAACACTTCGACTTGGCCGACTACGAGCCGCATGCCGCCATCGGATCGATTCCGGTCGCGACGTGACCGTGAAAAGGTCGTTGATCGTCGCGGCCTCGGAGAACGACGTCATCGGCCGTGACGGGGATCTGCCGTGGCATCTGCCGGGAGACCTGCGGTACTTCAGGGACGTCACGCGTGGGCATGCCGTGGTGCTGGGCCGCCTCACCCACGAGTCGATCGTCGCCCGCCTCGGGCGCCCTCTGCCCGGCCGCACCAGCGTGGTGGTGAGCACGACTGCCCACGCCGACTCGGAGAACGTGCGGTGGAAGTCCTCGGTCGAGTCGGCGCTGGCCGAGGCCGAGGCGCTGGAGCGGGCGTCCGGACAGGACGAGGTCTTCGTGATCGGCGGAGCCACCGTCTACCAGCAGGCGCTGCACGCCGTGGACAGGGTCTATCTGACGCGGGTGCGCACGCGGGTGGAGGGTGACTCCCGGATGCCCGCCGGCTGGCTGGAGGGCTTCGCCCAGACGTCGCGCGTCGATGTCGAGGCGGGGGCGAACACGGGCGGAGGTACGGGCGCGGGAGCCAGCGGGGACAGCTCGGCTTTGGCCCACTCGTTCCTGCGCTACGAAAGGGTGCCCGCGTGAGCCTGTACTACTTCGGCAACTGCCGTACGGAGGAACAGCGCGCGGAGATGGAGCGGCTGGACAACGCCGGCATCTGCCTCTTCTGCCCGGACGTCCTCCGTGAGCACGAGAAGCAGCAGATCCTCTGGGAAACCGCGCACTGGATGGTCACGCCCAACGAGTTCCCTTACGCCGGGACGCGGGTGCATCTGCTGCTCATCCCGAAGGAGCACGTCACCGATCTGCTGGACCTCTCCACCGAGGCCCGCGCGGACTTGTGGGACGTCCTGGCGTCCGCGAAGGACAGGTACGGCCTGGACCACTACGGCCTGGGCGTCCGCAACGGCGACTGCCGGTACACGGGCGGGACCATAAGGCACCTGCATGTGCACGTGCTCACGGGCCAGGGCGAGGTGGGGGCCGATGAAGAGTTCGTCCCGGTCCGGATGAGGTTCACTTCGGCGCCGGGTCGCTAGAAGAGCCGGCAGAGTCGGTCGCGTTGCCGGAGTGGGCGGGGGCGACGGGGGCATCGTCCGCGTCCGGGGCCATGTCGACCCAGACGAGCTCGACACCTCCCGAGCGAAGGATCTCGTCGCCGTCCAGCATCGAGTAGGGCCCGGCGAAGAAGCACCGCTGGAATCCGGCCTCGACCACGAGCCGGGCACAGGCGGGACAGGGGAACGTACTGACGTAGAGGTCCGCCCCCGCCAGGCCGAGCCCGTCGCGGGCAGCCGCGGCGACCAGGGACGCCTCGGCATGGATGGCGGTGGACAGGTCCGGCCGCAGCCCTCTGCTGAAGTCGTTGCGCGGATCGCCGTCGATGTAGGGCGCGTACTCGGTCGGGTGGTGGTGGTTGTGGGCGACCTTGAGGATCTCGCCCTCGCGTACGGCCACCGCGCCGACCTGCCGCCACCAGTCCGAGCTGCGGCGCGATTCGCGCTCGCTCCGAACCATGAAGCGCCGGTCCAGACTCGCCCGTGAGATCCGGTAGTCGAACCGGACGGGCTTGGTCGCGCGGCTCCACTCTCGGTCCCAGCGCAGGAACGTCGTCTCGAACCGAAGCTGGGTTGCCTTGCCAGGGAAGTCCGGCAGTTCGGTGAGCCGGTGCATGATCTCCTCGTCCGGCAGGACGACGACGTCGGCCCGTACGACGTCGGCCAGTTCGTCCGGTTCGACCAGCAGCACACGCGTGTCCGGAACGATCAGACGGGCGTGCTCCACCGCGCGCTCCGGGCTCAGGGCACGGATCTCCTTGGCGAGTTTGGGAAAGACGTCCCTGAACCGCCGCCCGAGGACCAGGATCTCGTCGGAGTCGGCATGCCGCTGGAGAAAGGCCTCGTAGCCGGCGTGCACGACAGGCAGGTACAGGATGGTCTGCTTCACAACACAGCCCGCTTCTCTCACAGTGCGCTCTCTCTGACCGTCGTCCTCTGTGACCGTCGTCCTCTCTAGGCGTCCTTCTCTTCGGTGAGCCCCAGTTGGAGGCGGCGCAGCCGGGCGGAGGTGCTGACGGTCGCCATCCGGTCCAGCACCTCGACGCGGACGCAGTACTTCGCCTCCAGCTCGACGATCTCCTCGGCCGTGTAGGTATCGGCGGTGGCGACGAGCACATCGGGGCGGACGGCGTCGATGAGACCCCAGCGAGGGTGGTTGACCTGCTTCAGGGTGACGAGGCCGACACCACGCTGATGGGTCACCATGCGCAGCCGTTCCATCTCGGGCACGGCGGGCCGGTTGGGGCCCTTGCGCTGCCTGATCTTCTCATCGCTGTCGAGGCCGACGATGAGAAATTCACCGTACTTCCGGGCAGCCTCCAGATACATCGAATGACCCTCGTGGATGATATCGAAAGAGCCACTCGTCAACACGACTCGCATGCCCAGGACACGAAGCGCCCGGACAATTTCCGTAATCTTTTCGTAATCTTCTACGAAACGCAAGTCGAAGTGAGATTCATCTGCGAAGAGATCTTTGCCGAACATAGGATCCTCGCGAATCAAGTCATTGGCCCATGGGGCATTTTTTGACCTGCTCGTCATTTTCCTCTTGGCCTCATCGGGTCTGTCTGGGGCGGACTGCGAACCTTCGCCCCCACCGCAGTCGAGCCTCTCTCGAGTCTCTGCCGAGGTAGGGGTAACGCCTCGATCGTAGCCGCGCACCTGACCCACCCGCCTCCCTTCAGCACTGTCGCCCCCCGGAACAGTCCGCTCCCGCGGCTCACCCCAACCCGAGCCGTCGCACAGAGCGCTCCAAAATCCTTCCACAATAGGCGAGTTCACCGTAAGGTGGGCGCGATTGGGCCCACTGCGCACCGTAAGGGAAGGCCAGGGAATGGTTGCTGAAAGTGGTCGGCGCCCCCAGCGCCCCGGTTGCCTCCTCTCCCAACAGGAACTGCTCAGCGAGCTGCAGAGCTCGGAACGCATCTTCCGATCGACGTCCTGGAAGCCCGAACAGCTGCTCGGGGCGGGCTACTCGGTCCGCCTCGGCGACGACTTGCTGGTGATTCCCGACAACCCCGGGGATGCCAAATACACGGCCATCAAGGGCGCCAACGTGATGCCCGAGTTCACGCTGGCACCGGGTGACACGGCACTGATCTCCACGATAGAGAAATTCTCGTTCGATTTCGACATCACCGCGACGATCGGCGACAGATTCGGCCTGGCGGCCAAAGGGCTGCTGATTCTGCACGGTTCGACCGTCCACCCCGGTTACGGCCGGGAGTTCGACACGGAGAACGGCGACTGGCACATCAAGGCCGACGAGCGGCTCTACTTCATCGTGGCGAATGTCGGCCCGAAGAACATCACGATGCGAAAAGGCGACGCGATCGCCTATCTACAGTTCTTCGAAATCGAGCGGGTGCCGGAAAATCCCGTGGCGAACGTGGGGTTCGAGCATCTGAGCACGCTTTTCGGGGCGGGCCAGCACACGGAGGACGGCGGGCTGTCCTACTTCCGCAACGTCAAGGACCTCCGCACCGAGGTCGAGAGTGAGCGCCAGAGGATCGACAGCGCGCTGTCGGACATGGGACGCACCATCGAGGCCAACCACACGGAGATGAGAAACCGAGCGACCGACGCCCAGACGGCCGTCGACCGCGTCACCAACACGAGCAACATGATCGTCGTGTTCGGGGTGTTCCTGATCGCGACCACGCTACTGGGGGTCGTACTGGTGATGCTGGGCGACCTGATCGACAAACTCGCCGACATGGATGCCTGGAAGGTCACCCTGGTCGCCGCGCTGGGGTCGCTTTACGCGGGAGCGACGGTCACGGGGACGGTACTGGTGGCGAGGGCGGCGGGACAGGCGGTTCGGGTCGAGGGGACGGGGGACGGCGGGAGCGCGGGCGGCAGCAGCGGCTGAGGCCTCATCGCCGAGGGTGCGCCGGCTGGCGATGGGCGACCGGAGGGGCACTGCCGTGCACCACCGCAGCGCCCCTCACCGGCCCGGAAACACCCGGGCTCGGTGCCGCGCAGATGAGGTACAGTTGGCGAGCGCTCAAGGGCTGACCTCATGATCGGCCCCGAATGCGGGTGTAGTTTAGTGGTAGAACATCAGCTTCCCAAGCTGAGAGTGCGAGTTCGATTCTCGTCACCCGCTCCATGCGAAACCCCCAGGTCATAGACCCGGGGGTTCTTTGTTGTCTAGACCAGCGGGCTGGTGCCGCACCACAACCGCACCACTAGCTCTCGGCGGCCTCCTCAGTGTGGTGCGCGGGTTCATCCTTGTGACGCTTCGCACGCTCGGCCCGCACCAGATCTCCGGCGCCGACAGTGTCGACGACGTCCACGGCCGGGGTCAGGACGGTGACGCGTACGCCGTTCAGGGAGGCGAGAGCGCCGCGTTCGCCAAGTGTGATCACGACCAGGCGTGCACCGGCGGCATGCCGGATGTCGCAGGCTTCCTCGGGGCCGACGCCGGGCAGGGGCAGGGCGAGGTCGTCCTCGCTGAAGCGGAGGACGTCAGCGAGGGAGCACCAGTGAGGTAGGCGTTCGCGGCGGGCGGCGGGCGGCGGGCGGCGGGCGGCGGGCGGTGCGAACGGGGGCGGACGTTGGGGTCGACGGAGACGGTGACATGCTCGCGTGCCGTGTCGAGGTGGCCCGACCCCCGACAATTCTTCCGCTCGTACTCCGCAGCCGAGATCGGCCGCCTGATCATCGCACCAGCATCCTTCGGTACGGCGGGCCGGTGAGCCGCCCGCAGCACCGACCGTAGGAGCGCGCACAGAGGAGCGGGAGAGGAAGGTTTATCCATGGATCGGCGGTCTCTGCCTGGTGGAGGCCGTGTCGACGACCGTCGCGCCCACCCAGAAGATGAGCGCATCGGTCGCACCACGAAGAACCGACGCCCATAGCGTGCCCTTGAGAGCAGCCAACCACGGTCAACAGCGGTGCGATTCCGCTTCCCCGACCGCCGTGCGGGAGCACATATGGCCAGGCCAGAAGTCATCTACCTCCCCAAGCGCAGGCAGAGATGCCCGGAAGTGCCGGCCGGCTTCGGGCAGCATCCCTCCGGACGGGGACTGCCTCGCCGTCACCACGTGGCGTGCCCTGTCGGCCTACCTGGTTCGTGACAGCGTGCAGACCGGCCAAGGAGTACGGCCGGGACGGAAGGTGATCCCTGGTCAGTGCCGCCGAGCGCCATCCCGTCCTGGCCCAGGACGAGGACCTGGGGGCTCTCCTGCGACCTGTCGTTCCTCGGCATCTCCATGCCGCCGTTCTCTCGCACGCATGCTTTCCCACACGGTGTGCCCCTGGACGAGGGCGATCCACCCTCGTCCAGGGGCACGGTCCGGCAACGGAGGCTCAGTGCGCGGCGCGGCGGGCCAGCGCCCCGCGCGAGCGGGTCACCAGCGCGGCCAGCAGGGCGGCGCCGAGGGGCACGGCCACCAGGAGGGCGGCGAGTGTCTCCCAGGGGACGACGATCGGCACGTACGGCGGGGCGTCACCGGCGCCGACCCAGCCATTGTCGAGAGCGTCCTGGTAGAAGCGCGTCTGCTCGCGCTCCTCGGTGAGCCGCAGCCCGACCGCGGGCAGGACACCGGCAGCCGAGCCGAGGACCACACCCATCGCGGCGACCACACCGCATTGGAAGCCGCTGAGCATGCGGCGCACCCGGGGCGGGGCGCCGACCGCTGCGAGCGTCTTGAGATCGGCCTCCGCGTCGGCCTGGGCGAGACCGGTGGCGATGCCGGCCGCACCGATGGTGACCAGGCCTGCGAAGACGGTCAGCGCGAGCAGGACGAGCCCGTTCTCGTCGACCCAGCCCTGCTCCACGGTCAGCTCGACGTTGCTGCCGAGCTTGGCGATCTCGGCGTCGAGCTTCTGCCGCTGCTCGGTGCTGGGCATCCGGTCGGTGCTGAAGAAGGCGCCGAGGGGGACGGTGGTCAGTCCGGCGGCCTTGGCGGCGGCGGGGCTGAGCACGCTCTGCACTCCGTAGGAGTCGGGCGAGCCGGGCACCTGGTAGGCGGGGAAGGACTTCAGCTCGCCCGGGACCGGCTTGTTCTGCTCGGCGGCGCGGTCGGCGGCCTTCAGGTCGGTGATCAGCTTGATGCCGACGGTGCCGTTCCTGTCGACCTGGGGCTTGTGGAAGCTGAGGAGCTTTCCGTCGGCGAGGGCCTTGGCCGCGCCCGGGTCGTCGATGCCGAGGACCTTCAGGAGCGGGGCGTCGGCGATGAGGAGACCGCCATCGACGTAGATGCCGTTGCCGTCGCGCGAGAGGCAGCGCCAGTCCTTGGCGAGCGCGCGCCGCTGCTCCTTGGTGTACTTCTCCGCCGGGTCGGAGCCGTCGGGGGTGCTGACCCACAGCGGGCACTCGTTGGCCGGCGGGGTGACGACCTCGAAGCGGCCACAGCCCTCGCCCTCGCCGTACGGGGCGCAGCCGGGCTTGCCGACGGCGATCCGGAACACGTCGGCGCGGACGTCGACGGGCAGCGTCCGCTGCACGGCGTCGCGGACCGCGGGGACGTCCCGGCCTCCCTCCTCGGTGACGAGCACGGCGCCGGCCCCGTACGGCAGGCTGGCCCGGTACTCGGCCTGACTCTGGGCGTCCTGGCTCGCGGCGTACGTCGAGACGGCGACGGTGCCCGCGACGGCGGCCAGGACGGCGGCGACTGCGGGTGCCGTACGGCCCCGGTTGCGGACGGCGTCCCGCAGGGCGAGGCGCGGCGAGAGCGGCAGCCAGCGGCTGGCCCGGCCGAACAGGCCGACGAGGGCGGGCGTCATGGCGACCACACCCAGCTCGGCGATGGCCGAGCCACCCGCGACCAGGATGAACTGGTCGGAGACGACCGAGCCGTACAGGGCGATGGCCGCGCCGAGCAGGACAGCGCCGAAGCCGATCAGCGGCAGCACGCGGTTGCTGCGGCGCACGCCGCGACGGCCGGTGAGGGAGGCCAGGACGGTCTGCCGGGAGGCGGTGACGGCCGGGATGATCGCGGAGAGCAGGCCGGTGAGAACGGCGAGCGCGGCGATGGCGAGCAGTTCCAGCGGCTTGACGGTGAAGCCGCCGAACCGCTGCCCCATGTAGTCCTCGAGGAGCGGCCTGAGGGCGAAGGTCAGGATCAGGGCGAGGACCGTGCCGACCAGGGCCGCCGCGACGCCGATGACCAGGCCGCCGCTCAGCACGATGGCCCGGATGTGGCTGCGGGCACCGCCGTTGGCGCCGACCAGGCCGAGCTGACGGCGGGAACGACGGGCGCCGACGGCGAAGGCGGGACCGGCGAGCAGGCAGATCTCCAGCATCGCCAGGCCGACGACCGTGCCCACGGCGGCGAGCGCGGCGGCGTCGGCGCCCCCGCTGCTCTCGTAGTTCGCCCAGCCTTCCTTCTGGTAGAGCGGCACGTCGGAGTCGGCGGGCGGGTCGAGGGCCACGGCGCGCGAGGTGACCACGACACCCTTGACGTTGATCGCCTGGACCGTGTTCCACGTGAAACCACCGGACTTCTTCACCAGGTAGGTGGTGGAGACGTCGGGCTTCGGCAGTCCGGCCTTCTCGACCGCCTTGGCGTACGGCGCGAGGAAGGCCCCCGGCAGGGCGTTGACCTGCTGTGTCGTGAGGTCGCTGGGCAGCTCGTACGAGCCGCTGATCACATAGGTGCGGTCGAAGCCGCGGGCGGTGAGGGTGGAGCCGACGGACAGCCCGCTGCTCTCCAGGAACCGGGTGGTCGCGGCGATCTCGTCGTTCTTCTCGGGGAAGCGGCCCTCCTGCAGTCGCATGATGCCCCGGGCGACGGGATCGGCGGCGGCCAGCTCACGGACCTCGGCCTGGAGCAGACCGTGCCTGGTGGTCAGCTTGGCGGTGCCACTGCTCTCGGTCAGCACCGTCGAACCGGCCGGGATGGTCCTGGTGACATCGGTCGGGCCGTCGGGCCAGGACTTGCCCGGCGAGTCGTAGTCCCCGGCCGGGGTGTGCTGCTCGCCGACGGGGTCCTGCAGGATGGCCACGCCGGCCGTCCGGGCGTCGGAGAAGCGCGCGTCGGCGGCACCCAGGGTGCGCTCCATCCGCTGCTCGGGGGTGAGTTCGGCGCTGCGCAGGGTCAGGTCCAGGGCGCTCACGCCCAGGATCGGCAGCGCGATCATGGC
The DNA here is from genome assembly GCF_033795085.1 of Streptomyces sp. AK08-02. Lineage (NCBI taxonomy): Bacteria > Bacillati > Actinomycetota > Actinomycetes > Kitasatosporales > Streptomycetaceae > Streptomyces > Streptomyces sp. AK08-02. The sequence goes on along the minus strand of NZ_JARAZV010000025.1, from coordinate 46,993 downwards.
GAGGACGAGGAAGCTGCGGCCCTTGGAGCGCCAGGCGTCACGGCGGGCGATGCGGACCGCGGCCCGCCAGGAGTGGAACCAGGTCGTCACTGGTGGGCCGCCCGGCCGGTCAGGAGCGAGTCGGCGTCGCTGCGTATGGTCTGGTCGACGACGGCGCCGTCCCGCAGGAAGACGACCCGGTCGGCCCAGGCGGCGAACCGCGGCTCGTGGGTGACCATGACGCCGGCGGCTCCGGCGTCGCAGCGGGAGCGCAGCAGGGCCAGCACGGACTCGCCGGTCTCGGAGTCGAGGGCGCCGGTGGGCTCGTCGGCGAGGACGAGCCGGCGGTCGCCGACGAGGGCACGGGCGATGGCCACGCGCTGCTGCTGGCCGCCGGACATCTCGTCGGGGAACCGGTCGGCGAGTTGGCCGAGGTCCATCTCGGCGAGGGCGGCGAGGGCCTCGGTGCGGGCCTTGCGGGCCGATATGCCGTCCAGTTCGCGGGGCAGGGCCACGTTCTCGGCGGCGGTGAGGGCCGGGATGAGGTTGTAGTCCTGGAAGACGTAGCCGATGCTGCGGCGGCGCAGGGCTGCGAGCCCCTTGATGCCGAGGGTGGTGACGTCGGTGCCCTCGACGAAGACCTGCCCGGAGGTGGGGTTGTCGAGGCCGCCGGCGATGGTGAGCAGGGTGGACTTGCCGGAGCCCGACGGGCCCATGACGGCGACGAGTTCACCGGGGTGGACGTCGAGGTCGATGCCGCGCAGGGCGTGCACCTCGGTGGCGCCGGAGCCGTGGACGCGGGTCAGGTTCTGCAGACTCAGCACGGGCTGCTGCTGTTGTGTGGACATGGTTCCCCCTCGGGCGTACGCCGACGAGCGGCCGGACGTCGGTGCGACGGACGGTCGTTGCGGCGCCGTGCGTACGGTATGGGCTTGGTCGGGTGGTTCGGAGTGGTCAGGTGCTACGGGTGGGTCGGGTGGAGCCGGTGGACTCGGTCGGCCCGGTGGATCCGGTCGTCCGGGTACTCAGGGCCGGTCGTGAAGGGCGGACATCACGGGCGGTGGCGTGCGGCCCCCTCTGCCCCGGCCCCCGCCCGCGCCCCCGTCCCTGCCGCTCCCGCTGCCGCCCCCGGCGAGGCGGGCTCCGGCCCCGCCGCCGGGGCGGTCGACGAGAGACGGATCAGCCGGGACTCGCAGTGGTCGAGCCAGCGCGCCTCGGCCTCGGTCTGGAAGATCAGCTGCTCCAGGACGAGGAGCCAGGCGATGTCGTCCCGCTCCCGGGCCCCGTTCGTCTCCACGGCGGTGAGGGCCTGCGCCTTCAGCCGGGTGTAGTCCTGCATGGCCTTCACGGTGTGCCGGCGCTGGGACTGGATGACGTCACGGATGTCGACCCCGGGCACCCCGACGGCCATGGCCAGCTTGATGGCCAGCTCGTCACGGGCCGGGCTGGTGCGGTCGACGGGGTTCTCGAACCAGCTGCGCAGTTCGACGCGACCGCTGTCGGTGATCGCGTAGAGCGGGTGGCCGGCCTCGTCCTCGCCGTCCTGCACGACCATGCCGTCACGTTCGAGACGGCTGAGCGTCGTGTAGACCTGACCCACGTTGAGCGGCCAGGTGGAGCCGGTGCGGGACTCGAACTCCGTACGGAGCTGTGAGCCGTAGCGCGGGCCGTGTTCGAGGAGGGCGAGAAGCCCGTGGCGGATGGACATACTGAGTATGTATACCGAGTAAGTCCGCGTGGACAAGGGTCCTGAGACGGACGCCGGAGGTCCGACTCAAGGGGGACCCGGGCCGTCGCGAGCCGCTCAGCGGCGGCGCGTCCGCACCCCGAGGAAGCCGATGCCGAGGCCCACCAGGGCCAGCCCCACACCCAGTGCGAACACGGGAATCCGCCGGTCGGAGAGGTCGAGGGGGACCTCGGTGCCGGTCCGGTGAGCGGCCGCCGACAGCTTGGCGGGCGAGCTCTCGGCGGCCGGGGCGTCCGTCTCGGGTACCACCTCGACCCCCTCGTCCGACTCCTCGGCGGGCTCCTCCTCTGTTGCCGTTTTAGTACGAGCGGGCTTCACCGGGCTCGTGGAGGACGGCGAACCGGAGGGGTCGGCCGGTCGGCCGGGCCGCTCCCGGCCCTCCCCCGCCGACGGTGCGCGAGCCCGTCGGCTCCCTGGCCCGCGTAGATCTCCATGTGGAGTCGCAACCGCGGTCGGTTCCCGCGCCGCCCACACGCGATGTCGTACGTGTGCCTCATCAACCGACGACCGCGGTGATGTGCCCTTTCCTCCTTTCCGCGCGGAGCACTGCGCGGGCCGCCCCGAGGATCTCCTCGTCCATCTCCAGCCCGGAGGCCAGCACCTGGAGCAGCCGGGTCCGCCACACATCGGGGTCCGTCTCGTACGCGTGAAGCACCCGTACGCCGTAGCCTCCCCGTACGCCGTCGCCGCCACCGGACAACCGTCGGCGGACCGCCTCCTTCAGCACAGCGTGGAGGTCGTGGACGACTCCTCGTGAGGTGTCGGTGAGTCCGGCCGCCGCCCCCGTGGCCAACGCGGTGGCCACCAACTCCACTTCGGTCACGCGGATCCCCTTCGGTTGTGCGGGTTGCTCGGCCGGGAGGCCCTAGCCGTACACCGCGAGACCAGCCACCGACTCGGCGAGGCCCGCACCCTCCTGGCACTCGCCCGCGCCCACCGGAAGACCGACGGCGCCGCCGCCGAACTGATGAGGCGACAGGCGTGGGCCATCTTCTCGGACATCGGCGTGCCCGAGACGGAGTACGCGGATCTCGACCGGTGACGTCTCCTCAGCCGAGCTCGTCAGTCCCGTTCCCCACCTTCGCCTGACAGTGAGGACAACTCCACAACCTGTCGGGCGGTGAAACACCTCAGACGATGTCGTGGATGTAGTGCTCGGTCAGGTCGGATGCGTGCCGGGCGACAGTGCCGTAGTCGGCGTCGTCGTGGAGGACAACCAGGCCGTGGTGAGCCGCTGCAGCGGCGATGACGAGGTCCACCGCCAAGGCACAGCACCTTCGTTTCAGGCGTTCCGGAGAGCAGGCCACGAGTGAGTTCGGCAGCAGCCGCGGTCGCCCCTCGCTTCCGCTCACGTGCAAGGCGGGCGGACGGGGCGGTTCAGTTCGGTCCGTGGTGGCGGGGAGCCGGCCCCGCGGCGAGCAGCCGGAGTCGAAAGGGCCATGCGGCCCTGGAGGTAGGGCCGCATGGCCGGCCGTGGTTTCGGCGAGGGTGCGTAGCGTGAAGCTGTCCGTCGCGCAAGCCGGCTCTGTCAACGGCCGACCACTCGTGGCGCGTTGGCCCTGAAGGCAATGGCTTCGAGGCGCATCCGCACCATCTGACGCATGTTCCTTCCGGGAAGGGCCCTTCATGACCCGGTCATCACACACCGATGAGCGAGAAGCCCACCCGCCCGATGAGCCTGACAACGCAGGGCAGGCGGACAACGCGGAGGAGGCCGACGAGCGGCGGCAGCCGGCGGAACTCTTCCGTGACCTGCGCACCTCCCCCTCGGGCCTCACCAGCCGGGAGGCGACCCGCAGACAACTGGTCTACGGCCCGAACGTGCTGACCCGGTCCGGCGGCAGGCGCTGGCCGGGCGAGCTGCTCTCCCAGTTCACCCAGCCCCTGGCCGTCCTGCTGGCCCTCGCGGCGGTCCTGGCATGGGCCGGAGGAACACCGGCGCTCTCGGTCGCCGTTGTGGCCGTGATCCTCCTGAACGCCGGATTCGCCTTCGTCCAGGAGATGCAGGCCGAGCGGGCCGTGGAGGCGTTGGCCGCGTTCCTGCCGCCCACCGCCAGGGTCGTACGCGACGGGGTGCGGTGCGAGATCGCGGCCAGGGACCTCGTGCCCGGCGACATCCTCGTCGTCTCCGAGGGCGACCGGGTCTGCGCCGACGCGCGGATCATCGAGGGCACCCTCACGCTGGACCTGTCCTCACTCACCGGCGAATCGCTTCCGGTGACCCGCTCGCCCGAGCCGTCCGACCCGACCGGCTCCCTGCTGGAGGCACACGAACTGGTCTTCAGCGGCACCACCTGCATCGGCGGCGAGGCGGAAGGGGTCGTGACCCGGACGGGTATGCACACCGAGCTGGGCCGCATCGCCGCGTTGTCCCAGCGCGTGCACACCGAACGCAGTCCCCTGGAGAAGCAGGTGCGGCGGGCCACCTGGATCATCGCCGTCGTCGCCGTCGCGATCGGCGCGGCCTTCCTGCCCATCGGAGTCGCCGCCGGGCTGGGCTGGAGCGCGGCCATCGGCTTCTCCATCGGACTGATCGTCGCCAACGTCCCCGAAGGGCTGCTGCCGACCATCACCCTGGCCCTCGCCGCGGGAGTACGGGAACTCGCGGCCGGCGGAGCCGTCGTCAAACGCCTTTCGGGAGTCGAGACCCTGGGATCGACGACCGTGATCTGCACGGACAAGACCGGCACCCTCACCGAGAACAGGATGCGTGTCACCCGGCTGTGGCTGGCGGGCGGCGAGACGGACGCGGACCAGGCCGTCAACGAGCCGCGGGCGGGCCTCCTGGCGGCGAGCGCCGCCGCCTGCACCACCGCGGAGGCCCCCACACCGGCGCAGCCTCAGGGCAGCGGCGATCCCACCGAACTGGCGATCCTCCGCCTGGCCGAGGACCTCGGCGTCGCCGTCGTACCCGCCCGGCGCAAGGCCGCCCGCCGCACGATCTTCCCCTTCGACGCCCACCTGAAGCGCATGTCCACCGTGAACGACGGAGTGGGCGCCACCACGATCCACACCAACGGCGCCCCCGAAGCCGTCCTGCCCTGCTGCACCCACCTCCTCGACCCGCAGGGCAAGAGCGTCGAACTGGACGACGCCCTGCGCGGAGAGCTGAGTACCACCATCGACGGCTACGCGGCCTCGGGACTACGGGTCCTCGCCATCGCCCGCCATGTCCTGGCCGACGGGCAGCAGGCACCGGCAGAGCGGTCGGCGGCGGAATCCGACCTGACCCTGATCGGCCTGATCGCCATGGCGGACCCCGCACGTGACGGCGTCGCCGAAGCCGTCAGGGACGCGCACCTGGCCGGAATCCGTATCCACGTCATCACCGGCGACTACGGACTCACCGCCGCGGAGATAGCCCGCCAGGTCGGCATCGGCCAGGTCGGCAGCCCGGTCCTCGCAGGCGACGTACTGGACCGGATGAGCGACAACGACCTCGACGAACTGCTCTCGCGACGCCAGGAGATCGTCTTCGCCCGCACCTCACCAGAGGCCAAACTGCGCATCTGCGAAGCCCTGCGAGCGCGGGGCGAGGTGGTCGCGATGACCGGAGACGGCGTCAACGACGCTCCCGCCCTGCGCCACGCCGACATCGGTGTCGCCATGGGTAAATCGGGAACGGACGTGGCCCGTGAAGCAGCCACGATGGTGCTCACCGACGACAACTTCGCCACCATCGTCTCCGCGGTCGACGCGGGGCGACGCGTCTTCGACAACGTCCGCAAGTTCGTGCTCTACATCTTCGCCCACGCGGTGCCCGAGGTCGTCCCCTTCCTCGTCTTCGCACTCTCCGGCGGTCACATCCCGCTGCCGCTGACCGTCCTGCAGATCCTCGCGATCGACCTCGGCACCGAGACACTCCCCGCGCTCGCACTCGGACGCGAACCCGCCGAACCCGGACTCATGTCCCGCCCGCCTCGATCACGCGGGACGGGAGTCATCGACCGGGCCCTCCTCTTCCGCGCCTGGGCGTTCCTGGGCACCATCTCCGCGGCCCTGGTCATGGGCGGCTACCTCTTCACCCTCTGGCACGCCGGCTGGAGTCCAGGAGACCCCACAGGCAGCGGTACCCCTCTGCACCAGGCGTACCTGGAAGCGACGACCATCACGTTCGTCGGCATCGTCGCCTGCCAGATCGGCACCGCGTTCGCCGCCCGCACCGACCGCGCCTCCCTGTTCACCGTCGGCGTCTGGACCAACCGCCTGCTCCTGTGGGGCATCGCCTTCGAGCTGGCCTTCACCGCGGCGGTCGTGTACGCGCCGCCCCTCCAGCACATCTTCGGCACGGCGGCCCTCAGCCCCGCTCAGCTCGCGGTCGTCGCACCGTTCCCGCTCATCGTCTGGGGCGCCGACGAAGTCCTCCGCCGGGTCCGCCGCCATCGCGACGCGACAAGGGACGCGACGCTCGACACGTCCGTGACATCACGCCTCTCAGAGTGGCGTACGGCAGAACACGCAGGGTGAGTAGCGGCATCAGTACTCGGCCCCACCCGCCTCGAACCGATCCTGGTCCTGCCCTGCCCTGTTCTGCCCTGTTCTGCTCTGCCGCTGTTCGAGGGGGATTACCTCGCTGTCGAACGCACGAAAATCTATGTTGGCCGGAGTAGACATTCGGTGATTGGCCTGGTTATGGTTTCTCTCGTAGCCGAGAGAGACAGCAGGGCCCGGCAGACACGAACTGGCGGGCAGCAGTAGTGCAGTTGCAGGACGGTGCGGTGGTGGAGTTCCGAAGCCGGGGTTGTTGCAGGACGGGCGACGGGGCTGACGACCGGACCGGGTGGCCCGCAGTGATCAGGGGCCGCCGTGAGCGGTACGCGTAAGTGCGGTTCGCGGTACTCAGCAGTGAAGTCGGTGAGTAGTACCTCGGTGAAGGCGTCGGCTGCGGACGCGCGCACCGGGAGGTTCGGCGGTGGGGTTCCAAGCCAGAGCAGACGCAGGACGGGCGACGGGGCTGGCTGCCGAAAGCAGTACGCACTACCAGCAGTTCGCATCACCAGCAGTACGCAGTACCCGCTCAGTAGGTAAGTGATTGATCCCAGAGGGAAGAACGGAGGGGCCGAGCGCCATCAGGATCGCCCGGGCGGACGTCTTGAGTCCGGGTACCGCAGGACATCGAAAGCAAGGTGGTCTCCGGTCGAGCAACCGCGATCCCAGCATCCCCGACAGCATTCCGGTCGGGTCTGCGGAAACAGAAGGCCGGCGCATTACCAGGGCCGGCAGATGGTGTAGCAGTTCCTTCGGGGCCCTGGTGCCAATGGCACCAGGGCCCCTCCACGCGTTCCACGCGAGGTGCGATGACAGCAGACGACTCCTACGGCCGACTCGACGACGACTACCCCGCCTACACCATGGGCCGGGCCGCCGAGCTCCTCGGCACCACCCAAAGCTTCCTCCGCACCATCGGCGAAGCCCGCCTCATCACCCCGCCGCGCTCCGCAGGCGGACACCGCCGCGCATCGACACCGAACACCGCCGCGCAGTCGAATCGGCGAACCTGACGCCCACGGCCTGAGACGGCTGAGCCCTGCGCGCTCAGACCCGGCCATCGGCGCCGTACGGGGCGTACAGGTCCAGCAGTCGGGTCCGGGCGGAGCGGAGACGGTGGGCGAGCACGTCACCGACCCACTGGGCGACGGTGCTGCCGATGGCCGGGTCTTCCTGGCACATCAGGCGGACGGCTGCGGCGTCGAACTCGTACGCCCGCACCGGGGTCGTCGCTTCGGCGCCCAGGTGCCAGGCGTGCGGGCTGAACAGCCAGGACACACCGACGAGTTCGTTGTGCCGGAGGGTCTCGATGACTGCCGCTCGGCGGCCCGGCACATGCATGTCGAGCTGGACCGTGCCCGTGCGGATGATCCAGAACCGGTCGGCCCGGCTGCCCTCCTCGAACAGGCGCGTCCCTTGCGGGAAGGAGACCTCGTGGGCGAAGCGCATGAGCCGCAGTCGGTGCTCGGCAGGCAGCGCGCGCGACATGCTGGACGTGGGGGCGGTGATCATGGCGTGCCTCCCGATGGACGTGGGCTGTCATGACCAGCGTGCGCCCGGCGCCCGGCGGCAGCCCATGGGCCACCCGGTCCATCGGCCGGGCCACTCGGCTCCGAGCAGGGGACTTCCGGCATGCTGCGGCGCCGGCGCCTCGGCTGTTCCATGAGTACGTGAGACGGCCCATTCGGTGGAGGAGCGAGCTGTGACGGCGCCGCGATGTCGCTGGGCCGCACCTCCACCTTCCTGGACGTCTGCCTCCAGCGGGACCTGGAGGCAGGGCTGATCGACGAGAGCCGCGCCCAGGAACTGATCGACGACTTCGTGATCAAGCTGCGGATCGTACGGTTCCTGCGCACCCCCGAGTACGACGCGCTGTTCTCCGGTGATCCGACCTGGGTGACCGAGTCCATCGGGGGCATGAGCGCGGACGGGCGGACCGGAGGGCGGCGGGCTCGTCGGTGGGCCCGCCACACCGAACACGTGTCAGGGCCGTTCGGTCCCCGGCAGGGACCTGCGGCCCCTGCCGGGCGACCCGCCCGAGGACGAGGCTCCCACCCAGGACCCCCGATCCGAGAGGTGGGCATCATGCCCCGCACCGTCACCGTCGGCCTCGACGGTTCAGCCGAGAGCCGGGCCGCGGCCGAATGGGCCGCGCGCGAGGCGCAGCTGCTCGGCCTGCCACTGAGGCTGGTCCAGGTCTGGGAGCCGGTGCCGCCGCCCATGGCGCAGGCACCGCTGCTCGGCGCCGAGACGCAGCACTACCGGACCGAGAGGATCCCCCGCGAGACGAGCGAAGGGCTCCGGCTGCGCCATCCCGGCCTCGACGTGACCGGCGAACAGCTCTCCGGCCGGCCCGCCGACGTACTGGTCGGCGCCATCAAGGACGCGGAACTGCTCGTTCTCGGCACCCGCGCACCGGGCGGGATCGGCGGGTTCATGGTCGGCTCGGTCGGGCTGTCCGTCCTGGCACATGCCGACCGGCCGGTCGTGTTCGTCCGCGCCGGAGAACAGGCCGCAGACGAACACGACATGGATCCGGTCGGCTCTCCGTCCGCGGCGACTCCGTTCCGGCCCGTCGTCCTCGGCCTCGACATCGAGCACCCCGACGACGAACTGATCGGCTTCGCGTTCGCCGCCGCCGCCCGCCGCGGCACCTCCCTGCGCGTCGTGCACGGCTGGAACCCGCCGGCCCACTACGCCCACGGCCTGTCCATCGACCTCGAACTGCACGGATCCCTGGCGGTACGCGAATCCACCGCCCTCACCGAGGTCCTGCGCCCGTGGACCGAGAAGTTCCCGGCGACCGACGTCACCGAGGAGTGCCCCTACGGCAGCCCCGCCAACCACCTCGTCGACGCCTCCCACAAGGCTTCCCTGCTCGTCGTAGGCCGTCGCCCCCGCCGCGGCCCGCTCGGCGCCCGCATCGGCTCCGTCACCCACGCCGTCCTGCACCACTCCAGCGCCCCGGTCGCCGTCGTCTCCCACGGCTGACCCACCACCCACAACACCCCAACACCCATCCCAAGGAGCAGCAATCATGAAGGCAGCGGTCGTCCGAGCCTTCGGCGAACCCCTGGTCATCGAGGACCGTCCCGACCCCGAGCCCGGCCCCGGCCAGGTCCGCGTGCGCGTCGAGGCGTCCGGGCTGTGCCACACCGACATCCACGCCGCCCACGGCGACTGGCCGGTCAGGCCGGCCCCGCCCTTCGTCCCCGGCCACGAGGGCGTCGGACTCGTCGAGAAGCTCGGTGACGGCGTCACCCACCTGTCCGTCGGGCAGCGGGTGGCCGTACCGTGGCTCGGCTGGGCCTGCGGCCGGTGCGAGCACTGCCTGACCGGCTGGGAGACGCTGTGCGAGCGGCAGATCAACACCGGCTACGGCTGCGACGGCGGGCACGCCGAGAAGATGCTGGCCTGGGCGGACTTCGCCCAGCCGGTGCCCGATGGTGTGAACGCCGTGGACGCCGCCCCGCTGGCCTGCGCCGGGGTGACCACGTACAAGGCGATCAAGGTCGCCGGTGTGCGGCCCGCGCAGCTCGTCGCGATCTCCGGGATCGGCGGGCTCGGCCACCTGGCGGTGCAGTACGCGAAGATCGCCGGAGCGACCGTCGCCGCGATCGACGTCACCGACGAGAAACTCGAACTGGCAGCCGAACTCGGCGCGGACCTCGTCATCGACGCCCGCAAGGACGACGTCGGCCAGGTTCTCAGGCAGCACGGCGGAGCACATGCCGCGATAGCGCTGGCCGTGAACGAGGCCGCGTTCACGGCCGTCAACTCGGGCCTGCGGCGCGGCGGGAAGCTCGTCGCGGTGGCGCTGCCCGCGCACGGCACGATCCAGGTCCCGGTCTTCGACACCGTGCTGAACGGCACCTCGGTGATCGGGTCGATCGTCGGCACCCGGCAGGACCTCGCCGAGGTCTTCCAGCTGCACGCGGCCGGCCGCACCAGGGTCATCTGCGAGACCCGGCCGCTGGCCGCCGTAAACGAGTCCATCGCCGACGTGCTGCGCGGCGAGGTCAGGGCCCGGATCGTCTTCGACCTCGGTACGGGAAGGTGAGCACGATGGACCTCCCGGTCGTCGTCGGAGTCGACGGCTCCGAGCCCAGCCTGCGGGCCGTCGACTGGGCGGCCGACGAAGCCGTACTGCACGGGCTGCCGCTGCGGGTGGTGTACGCGTCGCTGTGGGAGCGGTACGAGGGCACCTCGCTCGCCCAGGACGTCGGCAAGCCGTCCGAGCAGGTGCTGGCCGAGGACATCGTGGAGACCGCCGCCCGGCGCGCCCGCCGGCGCCGGCCCGACCTGAAGGTCTCCACCGACGTACTGCCCGAGGAACCCGAGTACGCCCTGGTGCGGGAGAGCCGCAGCGCCACGCTGCTGGTGACAGGCAGCCGTGGCCGCAGCGGCCTCGCCGAGGCGCTGCTGGGCTCCGTGAGCCTCGCCGTGGCCGGGCACGCGCAGTGCCCGATGATCGTGATACGCGGCAACCACGACAACCAGGCCCGGACCGCGACACACGGCCGCGTCGTCGTGGGCGTCGGAGAGAAACCGGCGGGCTCGGCGGCCGTGCGCTTCGCCTTCGAGGAAGCGCGGCGACGCGGGGTGCCGCTGGACGCTGTACGGGCCTGGCGGTGGCCGGCGCACGAGAGCACCGACCATCCTCTCCTCACCGGAGAACCCGCCCGACTGCACGAGCGGCAGGCGGTGGAGACCCTGGAAACGGCGCTCCAGGACGCCCCCGCCGACGTCGCGGCACACCGCCGCACGGTCGAAGGCCACACCCGGACCGTGCTCGTGGACGCCTCGCGGGACGCCGACCTCCTGATCATCGGAGCCAGGCGCCGACCCGGGCACCACGGGCTCCAGCTGGGCCGGGTGACCCACGGAGTGCTGCACCACTCCGCCTGCCCGGTCGTCATCGTGCCCGAGCGGGGATGAGCCGGCCGAGCGCCGGGGCACGGCGGCTTCCCGCACCAGGACCCCGACTTCGTCGACCAGGTTCTCGACAAGAGCCCTGAGGTCGTGCGATCCCGGTTCCGGAGGTCGAGACCATGTCCCGCAGCGTCACCGTGGGCCTCGACCGCCGGCCGAGGACCGCGCCGCCGCCATGGGGGCACCTCTCACGCCTTGAGGCAGTGGGGAGGGCGGCCAGGGAGACCGAATCGTGCGGCCTGCCGCTGAAGTGCCACAGGCGGGTACACGTGCTCCGAGCCGCGTTCGAAAGCGGGGCCCTTCGAACACCACGACGAGCGGGCGCCCTCCGTTCGCGCCTCCTACCAGAGCCCGACTCGCCTCGACGACTTACGGAGTCACCGTGCCCAAGGCCGAACAGCAGAACAGCACCGTATTGACCGACGAGGAACTGCGTACCCTGGACGCCCACTGGCGGGCCGCCAACTACCTGGCGGTGGGCCAGATCTACCTGTTGGCCAACCCGTTGCTCGCCGAGCCCCTGAGGCCCGAGCACATCAAGCCGCGGCTGCTCGGCCACTGGGGCACCTCGCCCGGCCTCAACCTCGTGTACACGCACCTCAACCGGGTGATCAAGGCGCGAGGGCTCGACGCGCTGTGCGTGTGGGGGCCGGGTCACGGTGGGCCGGCCGTGCTCGCGGGTTCCTGGCTGGAGGGCAGCTACAGCGAGACCTACCCGGACGTCTCACGCGACGCGGCGGGCATGGACCGGCTCTTCCGGCAGTTCTCGTTCCCCGGCGGTGTGCCCAGCCATGTCGCGCCGGAGACACCCGGCTCGATCCACGAGGGCGGCGAGCTCGGCTACTCGCTCGCGCACGCGTACGGCGCCGCCTTCGACAACCCGGACCTGCTGGTCGCCTGTGTGATCGGTGACGGCGAGGCGGAGACCGGGCCGCTCGCCGCGTCCTGGCACTCCAACAAGTTCCTCGACCCGGTGCACGACGGCGCGGTCCTGCCGATCCTGCACCTCAACGGCTACAAGATCGCCAACCCGACCGTGCTCTCCCGCCTCCCGGAGTCCGAACTCGACCAGCTGCTGCGCGGCTACGGCCACGAGCCGATCCACGTCACCAGCGACGACCCGCACCAGGTCCACCGCGCCATGGCCGACGCCTTCGACCAGGCCCTGGACCGTATCGCCCGCACGCAGCGCACGGCACGCGAGAACGGCACGGCCGAGCGCGTGTACTGGCCCATGATCGTGCTGCGTACGCCGAAGGGCTGGACGGGCCCCGCCGAGGTCGACGGACTCCCGGTCGAGGGCACCTGGCGCTCCCATCAGGTCCCCCTGTCCGGCGTACGCGAAAACCCGGACCACCTACGGCAGTTGGAGACCTGGCTGCGCTCGTACCGCCCCGAGGAGCTGTTCGGCGCCGACGGGCGGCCCACCGCCGACGTCCTCGCCTGCGTCCCCGAGGGAACCCGCCGGCTGGGCGCCACCCCGCACGCCAACGGCGGCCTGCTCGTACGCGACCTGCCGATGCCGTCCCTCGACCGCTTCGCCGTCCCCGTCGACAAGCCGGGCGCCACCCTGCACGAGCCCACCCGGGTCCTCGGCGACCTCATCGAACAGGTCATGCGGGACACGTCGCAGCGGCGCGACTTCCGTCTGGTGGGCCCCGACGAGACCGCGTCCAACCGGCTCGGCGCCGTCTTCAACGCCAGCGGCAAAGCCTGGCAGGCCCAGACCCTCCAGGTGGACGAGCACCTGGACCGCCACGGCCGGGTCATGGAAATCCTCTCCGAACACCTCTGCCAGGGCTGGCTGGAGGGCTATCTGCTCACCGGACGGCACGGACTGTTCTCCTGCTACGAGGCGTTCGTCCACATCGTCGACTCGATGGTCAACCAGCACATCAAGTGGCTGAAGACATCGAGGGAGTTGCCGTGGCGGGCACCCATCGCCTCCCTCAACTACCTGCTCACCTCGCACGTCTGGCGCCAGGACCACAACGGCTTCTCGCACCAGGACCCCGGGTTCATCGACCACGTCCTCAGCAAGAGCCCCGAGGTCGTACGGGTCTATCTGCCGCCGGACGCCAACACCCTGCTGTCCGTGGCGGACCACGCCCTGCGCAGCCGCGACTACGTCAACGTGATCGTGGCGGGCAAGCAGCCCTGCTTCGACTGGCTGTCCATGGACCAGGCCCGCGCCCACTGCGCCCGCGGCGCCGGGATCTGGGACTGGGCGGGCACATCGAACAGCGAGCGGGAACCGGACGTCGTGCTGGGCTGCGCCGGCGACGTGCCCACCCTGGAGATCCTGGCCGCCGCGCAGTTGCTCAGGAACCACCTGCCGGAACTCGCCGTCCGGGTCGTCAACGTCGTCGACCTGGCCCGGCTGCAACCGCGCGAGGAACACCCGCACGGAATGGGCGACTTCGAGTACGACGGCCTGTTCACGACGGACAAACCGGTGATCTTCGCCTACCACGGCTACCCCTGGCTGATCCACCGCCTCTCCTACCGACGTACGGGCCACGCCAACCTGCACGTCCGCGGCTACAAGGAGATGGGCACCACGACCACCCCGTTCGACATGGTCGTCCGCAACGACCTCGACCGCTACCGGCTGGTCATGGACGTCATCGACCGCGTCCCCGGCCTCGGCGTCCGCGCCGCCGCCGTACGGCAGTCGATGGCCGACGCCCGCACCCGCCACCACGCCTGGATCCGCGAGCACGGCACCGACCTGCCCGAGGTCACCGACTGGACCTGGACCTGACCCGGGTGAACGGAACCCTGGTCAGGGTCTTCGGCCGTTACGACAACGAGTGGGGCTGCGCCAACCGGCTCCTCGACCTCACGGCACCGGCGGCCGACGGCTGAGGCCGCCGAAGCGCAGGCCGCGGCGCCACCCCGCCAGGGCCCATGTCCGCACCCTCGGTGGCCGCCGGGTGCCGGCCTGGGCCCGTCGCGCGTGTCGGACCAGGCATCAGGGCCGACCGGCCCCCACCGCGCCCCCGGACAGCCCATGGGATCTCCGCCCGATCCGCTGGATGCTCGAAGTGGCCAAAAGCCTGGAGGAGAGACCCACGATGACGGATGACACGCTCAGCCGACCCACGGTCCATGCCCTGCTCGCGGACGGCACCACGGTGTGCATACGTCCTGTGCGGCCAGGCGATCACGAGCAGTTGCAGAGGCTCTACGAGGACATGTCCGCGGAGAATCTGCGCCTGCGGTTCTTCGCGGCGAGCCGGCTTTCCGCCGCGCCGGCCGCCGACCGGGCCTGTGCGCCGCCGCACCCCGGACACCGGACACTGATGGCCGAGTCGCAGGGGCAGGTGATCGGCCTGGCCGAGTACGAGGCCGGCGACGACGCGGCCTCGGCCGAGATGTCCATCGCCGTGGCCGACAGGCTGCACCACCACGGCGTCGGCACGCTCCTCGTCGAGCACCTGGTCTCCGCCGCCCGTGCGGACGGCATCACCACGTTCACGGCGGACGCGCTCTCGGAGAACCACGAAGTGCTTCGGCTCTTCGCCGAGCTGGGCCTGCGCACCGCACGCCGTTTCGATGGTCCGGAGGTACGCTGCGCCATCGAGCTGGACGAGAACGACGACGGCTGTCTCTCCGCCGTCGAGGCCCGTGGCCGGACAGCCGACGTGGCCAGTCTGGAGCCGCTCCTGCGGCCGAAGGCGGTGGCCGTGGTAGGCGCCGGGCGCAGGCCCGGATCGGTGGGGCGAGCCCTCCTGCACCATCTGCACAAGGGCGGCTTCACCCGGCGGCTCTTCGCGGTGAACCCCTGTGCCACATCGATCCTCGGCGTGCCGTCCCACCCCTCGGTCAGCGCGCTGCCCATGGTGCCGGATCTCGCGGTCCTCGCGGTGCCCGCGGCGGCTCTCCCCGACACCGCGGAGGAGTGCGGCAAGGCCGGAGTACGGGCGCTGCTCGTCGTCTCGGCGGGCCTCGACAGCCGGCAGGCGGAAGCCCTCATGGCCACGTGCCGTACGTACGGCATGCGGCTCGTCGGACCCAACTCCCTCGGCATCTCCAACACCGACCCGGCGCTCTCCCTCGACGCCACCTTCGCGGCGGATCATCCGCGCCGCGGCACGGCGGGCGTCGCCGTGCAGTCCGGCGGCGTCGGCATCGCCCTGCTGGACGGGCTGTCCCGGCTGGGCATCGGCGTGTCGTCGTTCGCCTCGCTCGGCGACAAGTACGACGTCAGCGGAAACGACATGCTCCAGTGGTGGGAGAGCGACGGCCGCACCGAACTCGCCCTGCTGCACCTGGAGTCCTTCGGCAACCCGCGCGCGTTCTCCCGTACCGCACGGCGCGTGACCCGCCGTATGCCCGTGCTGACGGTCGACGCGGGCCGTACCGACGCCGGGCGCCGCGCCGCCGCGTCGCACACCTCGGCCGCCGCCACCCCGACCATGACCCGGCAGGCCCTGTTCACCCAGGCGGGGATCACCGCGACCCGCTCGGTGGGCGAACTCCTCGAAACCGCCGCCCTGTTGCACTCTCAGCCGCTCCCGACGGGCAGCCGCGTGGCCATCGTCACCAACGCGGGCGGCGCGGGGGTCATGGCCGCGGACGCCTGCGTGGAGGCGGGGTTGTCGCTTCCACCGCTCACATCCTCGGTGGTCGAGAGCCTGTATGCCGTACTGCCCGACGGTTCCACCGTCGGCAATCTCGTCGACGCCACCGCTGCCGTCACGGAGGAGCAGCTCGGCGACTGCGTGGACGTGATCATGCGGTACCCGGGTATCGACGCCGTCCTCATGGCCCTCGTCCCCACGGCCGTCGCCGCCGCGACCGGCGACGACCTGGTGCGGGCCCTCACCAACGGTCCCGCACACCGCGCCCTTCCGGTCACCGTCGTACGCCTGGAGCAGGACCTGCCGGTCCGGCTCCTGCCGACGCGGGACGGCGGCACCATCCCGTCGTACGCCGAACCGGGCTCGGCGGCGCGGGCGTTGGCGCACGCCTCCCGCCGGGCGGCCTGGCTGAGCCGACCCGCGGGCACCGTGCCGGAACTCCCTGAGGTCGCCGAGGTCGACACGGCCCGGGCCCGCACGGTCGCCGAGACCTATCTCGCCGCCCACCCGGACGGCGGCTGGCTCGATCCGCGCACCTGCGCCGAACTCCTCACCTGCTACGGCATTCCCCAGCTCCCGTGGTCCTGGGCGGAGACGGAGGACGACGCCGTCATCGCGGCCGAACGGCTGCGGGGCCCCGACGGCCGGGTGGTCATGAAGGCCCACTGGCCCGGCCAGCTGCACAAGAGCGAACAGCATGCCGTGCACCTCGATCTCGAAGGTGACGCCCAAGTGCGTTCCGCCTTCAGGGACTTCGAGACACGGTTCGCCGGCCTGCTGACCGGGGTGGTCGTCCAGCCGCTGGCGGCACGCGGCACCGAGCTGTTCGCGGGGGTCGTGCAGGACGAGGTCTTCGGACCGCTCGTGCTGTTCGGACTCGGCGGCACCGCGACCGAGGTCCTGGCCGACCAGGCCGCCCGCCTCGCCCCGCTCACCGACCACGACGTCCACGACCTGATCACCTCGCCGCGCTGCGCACCGCTCCTGTTCGGCGCACACGGCAGCGGACCCGTCGACCTCCAGGGTCTGGAACAGCTGCTGCTGCGCCTGTCCCGCATCGCGGTCGACCTTCCGCAACTCGCCGAGGCGGACTTCAACCCCGTCCTCACGACGCCTGACGCGGTCACGGTGCTCGACGCACGAGTCCGCCTGCTGCCGCGCACGGCTCAAGACCCGTATCCGCGCCGACTGCGCTGAGGAGAAACAGGCACAGGGGCCGAGGAGGAACAGACATGAGGCACGACAAGGTCGGATCCGTGATGACCACGGAGGCCGTCGGATTGATCTCCGAAACCGACCTCATGGTCCGGCAGGCCGAAGCACCACTTCCGGCTCGCCGGGCCGACCCGCGGCGCGAGCGAGGCGGAGATCGCCCTCGCCATGACCAACTCCGGGAGAAAGGCGCACCGTCATGCTGACCAGAGTGCTGGCTGCCTACGGGAGGAGCCGCGGTCGTCCCACTTGACCTCGACGCCCACGGGCCACGTCGGTGCGGCACCCGTGAAGCACCGCGTGACGGCGTGCTGGAACCGGCGCTGTGCTTGAAGGAACGGTCCGCGCCGCCGAGATGCCAACCTGACCTCGGCCCGTCCGGCGGCCGTGTCGAGGCCCCCCGGACAGTACCGTGAAGACAGGGCAACCGGTTCGAGCCGCCCTGTCTCCTGTGCCGGTCGGAGGAAGTCATGAGCGAGGATCGACGCGGCGGTACCGAGGAGCATGTGCCCAAGCTGCGGCTCGACGAGCTGCTGGGCGAGCTGCAGGTGCGCATCGACGCGGTGCGCGGGACCCGGGACCGCCTGCACAGCCTGCTGGAGGCCGTCCTCTCCGTCGGGCGGGAGCTCGACCTGCCACAGGTGCTGCGCAGCATCGTCGAGGCCGCGGTCGTGCTGGTGGACGCCGAGTACGGGGCGCTGGGCGTGATCGGCGGTGACCAGAAGCTGTCCGAGTTCCTGACCGTCGGCATCGACGAGGAAGGGCGGTCGGAGATCGGAGCGCTGCCCAGCGGGCACGGGCTCCTCGGAGAGCTGATCCGGCACCCGTCGCCACTGCGGCTGCCGGAGCTGTCGGAACATCCCGCGTCGTACGGCTTCCCGGCGCACCACCCACCGATGCACTCCTTCCTCGGCGTACCGATCCGGGTGCGCGACGAGGTCTTCGGGAACCTCTACCTCACCGAGAAACGCAGCGCCCGGGAGTTCGACGTGGAGGACGAGTCCGTCCTGTCGACGCTGGCGGTGGCCGCCGGCGTGGCCATCGAGAACGCCCGGCTGTACGAGGAGACCATGCTGCGCGAACGCTGGCAGCGGGCCAGCGGCAAGGTCACCAGCATGCTCCTGACCGGTGCGCCGAGCGCGGACGTCCTGGAACTGATCGTCGACGAGGCCCGGAAGATCGTATCCGCCGACATGGGACTGATCGCGGAACATGTACCGGGCGAGGAGACACTGCGGCCGGCCCTGGCGGTCGGCCTGGGTCGAGAGGAGCGCAGCGGTCTGGTGCTGTCCACGCGGGACGGTTTCGTCGGAGCGGCACTCGGCGCGGCCCAGCCGGTGGTCAGCGCCGGCATCGAGCACGACGCACGCACGGGCGAGGACGAAGCCCAGTGGGCCGGGCTCGGACCCGTGGTCGCGGTGCCGCTCGGCGCCGGCGGCAAGACGCGGGGCGTGCTGCTGCTGGGGCGTGTACCGGCAGGAACGCCGTTCGGTGACGTGGACACCGGGCCGCTGCTCGGGTTCGCCGACCAGGCGGCGCTCGCCCTGGAACTGGCCGAACGGCGGCGGGACGCGGAACAGGTCACGCTGCTCCAGGACCGTGACCGCATCGCACGCGACCTCCATGACCTCGCCATCCAGCGGCTCTTCGCGGCCGGCATGACCCTGCAGAGCACCCAGCGCTTCATGGAGCATCCCGAGGGCATGAAGCGGCTGACGCGAACCGTCGACGACCTCGACGACACCATCAAGATCATTCGGTCCACGATCTTCGGACTGCGCACCCACAGCGGGGTCGGGCGGGAGAGCGACGGCTTGCGCGGCCGGATGGCCGAGGCGGTGAGTGCCTCGGCCACGTCACTCGGATTCCCGCCCGCACTGCGCATCGAGGGACTCGTCGAGACCGATGTCCCCGGCGACATCGCCGACCACGCGGTCGCCGTGCTCGGCGAGGCCCTCAGCAACGCTGCCCGGCACTCCGGAGCACAGGCGGTGGACGTCCGGCTCCAGTGCGCCAGGGGCGAGTTGACGCTCACGGTGACGGACGACGGCTGCGGGGTGCCGGGGGACGTCGGACGCAGCGGGCTGAAGAACATCAAGGAGCGGGCCGTCACCCTCGGCGGAACCCTGACAGTCGGCGAACGGCCGGAGGGCGGCGGCACCCGGCTGGTGTGGCGGGTTCCCGTGAGCGTGGACGGTGCCACGGCCGGAGGCTGACCACGGAAGGCCCGGCCCCGCAGGACCGGACGACGAGGCGGGGCGAGGCAGGACAGCGCGGACTCATCGCGTCGGGCTGTCCGTGGAGGCGTGCTGTTCGAGATGGCTGGCCAGGACCGCCGCCTGGACACGGCGCTGGACGCCGAGCTTGGCCAGCAGCCGGGAGATGTGGTTCTTCACCGTCTTCTCGGACAGGTAGAGCTTCTTGCCGATCTCACGGTTGGTGAGCCCGTCCCCGATCAACGCGAGGATGTCCCGCTCGCGCGGTGACAGACCGGCGAGCTCGGGTGCGGGTGCCGGTTGCTCGGTGGGGTCCGCCCGCAGGGAACGCATCAGGCGGGCGGTCGTCGCCGGATCCAGCATCGACTGGCCGGACGCGACCGTGCGGACCGCCGCGACCAGGTCGGACCCCCTGATCTGCTTGAGGACGTAGCCCGCCGCCCCGGCCATGATCGCGTCGAGCAGCGCTTCCTCCTCGTCGAAGGACGTCAGCATCAGACAGGCCAGCTCCGGCATCCGGCTGCGCAGCTCACGGCAGACACCGATCCCGTCACCGTCCGGCAGGCGCACGTCGAGAACGGCCACGTCCGGTCGCAGCGCCGGCCCGCGCACCAGCGCGTGCTCGACGCTGTCCGCGTCGCCGACCACCGAGATGTCCGGCTCGGAGTCCAGCAGGTCGGTGAGACCGCGTCGTACGACCTCGTGGTCGTCCAGCAGGAAGACCCGGATCGGGTTCTGTTCCGTGAAGGTACGCGCCTCGGCCATGACGACCCCTCGTTCGCTGGTGGACCACGGGCCACGGACCGTGGGCCCACGGACCACATGCCGACTGTGATGACGATCGTCACCCGTGCGAACCGCACGCACCAGGGCCGACCGGGCCAATCCGAGCCCGCCGCGCCGTGCGGGGGCGCGGCGGCATCAGGGCCGAAGGGCCCATCGGAAGGGACTGCCCGGCCTCTGTCCCCGCGCTTGCCCCGGTACCACGCTCAGTGGCGGAAGAGCGACCCAAGGGCAGCAACGCTGGAGGTACGGATCATGCTTCGACATGTCACCGCGGGGATCGACGTCTCTCCCGAAAGCCTGGCAGCCGCGCACTGGGCGGCCCGGGAAGCCACGCGCCGGGGCGTCGCGCTGTGCCTGGTACATGCCTGGGAGTGGCATCCGCGTCCGGCCCCGACCGTGCCCGCGGACATGTCCGAACGGGCCGTGGCCGAGGACCTGCCGGAACAGGTGGCGGACAGCGTGCGCGCCGCGCACCCAGGTCTGCGGGTCATCGGCCAGGCACTGGCCGACTCGCCGGTCTCAGCCCTCCTCAAGGCGGCCGAGCAGGCCGAGCTGCTGGTCCTCGGCTCCCGTGGACTCGGCGGGGTCACGGGGTTCCTGATGGGGTCGGTGTCGCAGCGGGTCGTCGCCAGGGCGCCCCGTCCCGTGGTGTTGGTCAGGGCGGGCGACAGTACCGCCGACGAGCACTTCTCGGCACCGGACGGCATCTCCCCGGACGAGATACCCGGGATCCCGTACCGCGATCTCGTACTCGGCCTCGACACCGGCCGGCCCTGCGACGAACTGATCGAGTTCGCCTTCGACGCCGCCGCGCGCCGGGGATCCTCGCTGCGCGTGATCAACACCTTCGGCCGTCCGCCGGACTTCGCGGCGGCGGACAGGGTCGTCCCGGTGAGCGGCCCGGAGCTACGGGCGGAGCAGGAGCGCGCCGTGGCAGCCGCGCTGCGCCCCTGGTGCGAGAAGTTCCCCGAGGTCGCCGTCACCGAGAGCGTCACCGAAGGACGTGCGGCCGACGAACTGATCAGCGCCTCGGTCGGCGCGGCCCTCCTCGTGGTGGGACGCCGGATCCGCGAATCCCGTCTCGGCACCCACCTCGGCCCCGTCGCCCACGCGGTCCTGCATCACGCCGCCGCCCCGGTCGCCGTGATCCCGCACGACTGACCCGGCCGCCCGGGCCCCGCGCACCCACCCGCAACGGGTCAGCGAGCGGTGATCCGGCGTCCGGTGACCCGCTCCGGGGTGATGCGCACCCACAGTTCGCGGTCGCCGCCCGCCCACGGTGCCGAGTGGGCCGCGCCGACGAGGTGCCGGGTGGCGGCGGGGTCGGTGACCCATTCGGCACGGCCGACGACGAGGACGCTCCAGCCCTCGCTCAGCGCCTCGTCGATGTGGTCCACCTCGAAGGCGGCCTCGGCTCCGGCGGCGAGGGCGGGCGTGGTGCCGCGCGCGGTGCTGAAGGCGACCGCGCCGTCCACGACCGTGTAGTTGACCGGGACGATGGCCGGGCCGTCGGGCGTGGACACCGAGACGCGTCCGACGCCGTGCGTGGACAGCCGGGCCCAGCACTCCCCGGGATCCAGCTCAGTCAGCTCGGGATGATAGGCCGCCCGCCCGACGCCGGGCGGCAAGTCGACACCACCGCCGAGCAGTTGGGCCACAGTGGTCTCCAGCGCGCCGGCCAGCCGAATCAGGAAGCCGGTGCCCGGGGACACGGTCGGCCGCTCCTCCACGTACCGCAGGTAATCCGGAGCCGTGCCCGCCCGTTCGGCCACCTGCTCCCTGGTGAGCCCCAGCTCCTCGCGCCGCGCCGCCACCCGCCGTCCGATGTCTCCGGCGTTCCTCGTCGGTTCCGGCATGGCCGATCACTTCCTTCGCCTTGTCACTCGTCAGTCATGGGGTGGGGACCGGTCACGGTCCGGGCCCTGTTACGGGCGCCCGACGGCCCGGGTGGACCGGCTCTCCGCGCGGGCGGTGCCGGATCCGGCGAGCCCTGCGGCGAGAGCGGCCACAAGACCGGGCTACGTGCCGGGCCCCGGATCGCCGGCGTCCTCGGTCCGTACGGCGGAGGTACGGTGCCGCTCCTCGCGCTGCTGGAGCAGCACGCTTCCGACACGCACCGAGCCCAGGGCTCCGGCCAGGGGCATTCCCACCGCCACCGCCACCACCTCACCTTCATGCCCATGGCCGACCCCGCTTTCCGATCACGGCGGTACGAGTAACCCGCAGCGACGGTCGCACACACCGCACACACCGGAGCAGAGCCCAACGGCCCGGACAAGGGGCCGATGGGCCCCGTTCGACTGTCGTCGGAGGTTGCCGCCAATTGGTGGGGAAATCCAGGGGCCGTGCCGCCTGGTGCCTCCCCCGCGGCCAGCGGTTCCGTTCTACCGCGCGATGAGAGGTCTCACGATGGCGCCTTGTCCGCGCCGACGCGCTCCGGCGGACCCGGACACCGCCCGGCACATGTACCCCGGTCGGCTCGGGAGTCGAGGACCAACGGCCCCTGCCCTGGGAGCCGGCCCCTGGCAATCCTTGCGGGGACGCCGTGTTCGGGCCACCACGGCCACGAAACACGGGACGCGACCGTCCGACGGCACTTTTGAGGAGCCGAGGAAAGCATGCCTACGATGCCCCGCCCTGCGAAGCCGGAGACCCCGACAGGCAAGTCCTCAACAGGCAGGTCACCGACGGGCGACCGGGCGGAGAACCCGCAGGAAACCGTCGACTCGCCCGGGTCCTCCGGCCCCGCCACGAACCCGCAGGTCCTGGCGGCGCCGTCGGCCGGCCGACGGTGGCTGATGCTGGCGCTTGCCACGGTCGGGTTCGCGGTGAACTTCTGGGCCTGGGCGCTGCTGAGCCCGCTCGGCCCACGGTTCAAGGACAGCCTGCAACTGAGCGCGTTCCAGCAGGCGTTGCTGGTCGCCGTGCCGGTGGTGGTGGGCTCGCTGGGTCGCATACCGGTGGGTGCGCTGACGGACCGGTTCGGCGGCCGGGTGATGTTCCCGCTGGTCTCCGCGGCCACCATCGTCCCCGTCCTGTACCTGGGGCTGGCCGGACACTCCTCCCTGAACCAGCTGCTGGTGGGCGGGTTCTTCCTCGGTATCGGCGGCACCGCGTTCGCGGTGGGGGTGCCGTTCGTGAGCGCCTGGTTCCCGCCCGAGCGCCGGGGGCTCGCGATCGGTGTCTTCGGTGCCGGGATGGGCGGCACCGCCATCAGCGCCCTGACCACGGTGAACCTGGTGAAGACGCACGGTCTGGCCACCCCGTTCGTGGTGACCGCGATCGTGCTGGCCGGCTATGCGGCGCTGGCCGCGTTCGTGCTGCGCGACGCTCCGGGCAGGGCTGTGCCGGCCGGGACCACGAGGGGCCGGCTCGCCGCCACCGTCCGGCTCGGTGTCACCTGGCAGGCATCCGCGCTGTACGCGGTCGCGTTCGGCGGCTACGTGGCCTTCTCCGTCTATCTGCCCACCTACCTCAAGTCCGGGTACGGCCTGGCGCAGGCCGACGCGGCGAACCGGATGGCCGGGTTCGTCCTGCTGGCGGTGGTGATGCGGCCGGTCGGCGGCTGGTTGTCCGACCGGCTGCGTCCCACCCGCGTACTGGTCGTGGCGCTCGCCGTGGTCGCCGTGAGCGCGGCCGTCCAGTCCTTCGCCCCGCCGCTGGCCCCGCTGGGCACCATCGCGTTCCTGGCGATCGCCGCCGCGCTCGGTGCGGGCAGCGGTGCCACCTTCGCTCTCGTCGCCCTGCTCGCCCCGGCCGGCAAGGTCGGCGCCGTCACCGGCGTCGTCGGCGCGGCCGGCGGGCTGGGCGGCTTCGTCCCACCTCTGCTGATGGGTTCCCTGTACGGCGCCTACGGCAGCTACGCGCTCGGGCTGGCCCTGCTCGCCCTGATCGCCGCCACCGCCCTGGCGTTCACCGCGACCACCGTCCACAAGGCCGTCACCCGCGGCGCCCACCGCACCCCGACGGCACCCGCCCCGGCCTGAGACGAGTCCCCATGTGTGAGTACTGCGGCTGCCAGGCACTACCCCAGATCGCCGAACTGACCCGTGAACACGACCTGGTCGTCAATCTCATCGGGGACGTCCGTACCGCGCACCGCGACGCGGACGTGCCCCGGATGGCGTGGATCGCGCGCCGCGTCTCCGCCGTTCTCGTGCCGCACACGGCGGTGGAGGAGCAGGGTCTCTTCCCGCCGCTGGCGGCGGAGTTTCCCGACGGCATGGCGGCGCTTCGGGCCGAACACCGGCTCGTCGAGGCCGTCCTCGACGAGGCTGCCGCGGGCGTCCCGGCCGACCCCGTCTGGCCCCGGCGGCTCCTGGACGCCCTGGATCTGCTGCGCGACCACATCCTCAAGGAACAGGACGGTGTGTTCCCCGCCGCACTGGCCGGGCTGAGCACCGAGGACTGGGAGGCCATGGACGCGGTCCGCTCCCGCGTCGGAACGATGAGCACGGGGTTCGCCACAACGGGGTTCGCCACAGAAGCCGGTGTCGATATCGATCAGCACTCCGGGTCACAACAGGACGGGCCGCTGACGCCCGGGAAGGCGGCATCGTGAGCCCACGAACCCCACGAACCCCACGAACCGACCCGCCGGCACGCGAACCGGCCGGCCTGGATGGTGAGTTGACGAACGCACTGGTCGGCACCCGCCGGTTCTTCACCCGGGCCGAGGTCTCCGCCGACCACCGCACCCTGTACCAGATCGGTGGCCGCAAGGCCGACGACTTCTACCGGGACCGCTGGAGCCACGACAAGGTGGTCCGCTCCACCCACGGGGTGAACTGCACGGGCTCCTGCTCCTGGAAGGTGTACGTCAAGGACGGGATCATCACCTGGGAGTCCCAGCAGACCGACTACCCCACGGTCGGCCCGGACAGCCCGGAGTACGAGCCGCGCGGCTGCCCGCGTGGGGCCGCGTTCTCCTGGTACACCTACTCGCCCACCCGCGTCCGCTACCCCTATGTACGCGGAGTGCTCCTGGAGATGTACCGGGAAGCCAGGGCCCGCCTCGGCGACCCGGTGCTGGCGTGGGCGGACGTCGTCTCCGACCCGGAACGGTCCCGGCGCTACAAGTCCGCGCGCGGCAAGGGCGGTCTGGTGAGGGCGAGCTGGGACGAGGCGAGCGAGATGATCGCCGCCGCACACGTCCACACCATCAAGGAGTACGGGCCCGACCGGTTGGCCGGGTTCTCGCCGATCCCGGCGATGTCGATGGTCTCCCATGCCGCCGGTGCCCGCTTCTACTCGCTGCTCGGCGGGGTGATGCTGTCGTTCTACGACTGGTACGCCGACCTGCCGGTCGCCTCCCCGCAGGTCTTCGGGGACCAGACGGACGTACCGGAGTCCGGTGACTGGTGGGACGCCGGCTATCTGATCATGTGGGGCTCGAACCTGCCGGTGACCCGTACCCCGGACGCGCACTGGATGGCGGAGGCCCGCTACCGGGGGCAGAAGGTCATCGCAGTCGCCCCGGACTACGCCGACAACGTCAAGTTCGCCGACGAGTGGCTGCCCGCCGCACCTGGCACCGACGGCGCGCTGGCCATGTCCATGGGGCACGTGATCCTCAAGGAGTTCTTCGTCGACCGCCAGGTCGGCTACTTCACCGACTACGTCAAGCGGTACACCGACCTCCCCTTCCTCGTCACCCTCGAACAGCGCGGCACCGGGCCGGAGTTGGCCTACGCACCCGGGAAGTTCCTGACCGCCGCCGACCTGGGCGGCACGGCGGCCGAGGCGGAGAACGCCGAGTTCAGGACCGTCCTGCTCGACGCCGCCACCGGCGAGCCGGTCGTCCCGAACGGTTCGCTCGGCCACCGTTACGGCGAGTCCGGCGCCGGGAAGTGGAACCTCGACCTCGGCGACACGGACCCGCTGCTGACGGCGGCCGGTGGTGACGGCGGCGAGGACGCCGTGACGGTCGAGCTGACCCGGTTCGACACCCCGGACGGCACCGCCGGACAGCTGCGGCGCGGTGTCCCCGTACGCCGGGTCGCCGGCCGGTTGGTGACCACGGTGTTCGACCTGCTCCTCGCCCAGTACGGCGTGGCCCGCGACGGGCTGCCGGGAAGCTGGCCGACCGGTTACGACGATCCCGACCAGCCCTACACCCCGGCCTGGCAGGCGGCCATCACCGGGGTGGCCGGTGAGACGGCGGCCCGGATAGCGCGCGAGTTCGCCACCAACGCCGAGGAGTCCAGAGGCCGCTCCATGATCATCATGGGAGCGGGGACCAACCACTGGTTCCACTCCGACACCATCTACCGCTCCTTCCTCACCCTGACGACACTGACCGGCTGCCAGGGCGTCAACGGCGGCGGCTGGGCCCACTACGTGGGTCAGGAGAAGGTCCGCCCGATCACCGGCTACTCGGCCATCGCGACGGCCGCCGACTGGCACCGCCCCGCCCGGCAGATGATCCAGACCGCGTACTGGTACCTGCACACCGACCAGTTCCGCTACGACCCCTTCAGCGCCGACACCCTCGCCGCCGCGGGCGCGGGCGGAACCTTCGCCGGCAAGAGCACCGCCGATGTCATCGCCGCCTCGGCCCGGATGGGCTGGATGCCGTCCTACCCGACCTTCGACCGCAACCCGCTCACCCTCGCGACGGACGCCGAAGCCGCCGGGCAGGAGGTTCCGGAGTACGTCGTCGACCAACTCGAGTCCGGGCAGCTGAAGTTCGCGGGCGAGGACCCGGACGCGCCGGAGAACTTCCCCCGGGTACTGACCATCTGGCGGGCCAACCTGCTCGGCTCCTCCGCCAAGGGCAACGAGTACTTCCTCAAGCACCTGCTCGGCACCGACTCCGCCGTACGCGCCACCGAGGCACCGCCCGACGCCCGCCCGCGCGACGTGGTGTGGCGGGACGAGGCACCGGTGGGCAAGCTCGACCTGCTGCTCACCCTGGACTTCCGGATGACCAGCACCACCGTCTACTCCGACATCGTCCTTCCGGCCGCGACCTGGTACGAGAAGCACGACCTGAACACCACGGACATGCACCCGTTCGTGAACTCCTTCAACCCGGCCATCCCGCCGCCGTGGCAGACCCGCACCGACTGGGACGCCTTCAACACGATCGCGGCAGCGTTCAGCCGTCTCGCCGAAGGGCGGCTGGGCACCGTGAAGGACGTGGTGGCGGCGCCGTTGCTGCACGACACCCCCGACGCGATGGCCACCCCGCACGGCCGCGTCCGGGACTGGAAGGCAGGCGAGTGCGAGCCGGTCCCGGGCCGGACCATGCCCAGGCTGGTGGTGATCGAGCGCGACTATCCGGCCGTCGCCGACCGGATGACCGCCCTCGGCCCGCTCCTGGACACCCTGGGCGCCACCACCAAGGGCGTCACCTTCGACGTACGGCAGGAGCTGGAGTACCTGCGGCACAAGAACGGCACCGTACGCGGCGGTCCTGCCGACGGCCGCCCTTCGATCGCCAGGGACGTACAGGTCTGCGAAGCGATCCTGGCCCTCTCCGGAACCACCAACGGACACCTGGCCACCCAGGGTTTCCGCACCCTGGAGGCCCGTACCGGCGTCAGGCTGGCCGACCTGGCCGCCGAGACCGAGGGCAAGCGGGTCACCTTCGCCGACACCCAGGCGGGCCCCGTCCCGGTCATCACGTCGCCGGAGTGGTCGGGGACGGAGTCCGGCGGGCGCCGCTACTCGCCGTTCACCATCAACGTCGAACGGCTCAAGCCCTGGCACACCCTGACGGGCCGTCAGCACTTCTTCATCGACCACGACTGGATCGCCGAACTCGGCGAGTGGATGCCCGTCTACCGGCCACCGCTGAACATGCACGCCCTCTTCGACGAACCCGAGGTGGGCGACCAGGGCGAACTCGGCATCACCGTCCGCTACTTGACCCCGCACAACAAGTGGTCCATCCACTCCGAGTACCAGGACAACCTCTTCATGCTCTCGCTCTCCCGGGGCGGCCCGACGATCTGGATGAGCAAGGAGGACGCGGCGAAGATCGGCGTGCACGACAACGACTGGATCGAGGCGGTCAACCGCAACGGCGTCGTCGCCGCCCGCGCGGTCGTCTCGCACCGCATGCCGGAAGGCACCGTCTACATGCACCACGCGCAGGACCGGCTCATCGACGTCCCCCGCACCGAGACCAACGGGCGGCGCGGCGGCGTCCACAACTCGCTGACCCGGCTCCTCGTCAAGCCGAGCCATCTCATCGGCGGCTACGCCCAGTTGACGTACGCCTTCAACTACCTGGGCCCGACCGGCAATCAGCGCGACGAGGTCACCGTCATCCGCCGCCGCACCGACCAGGAGGTGACGTACTGATGGCCGCGCAGTCCTCGACCACACCGCCCGGCCGACGCGTGATGGCCCAGATGGCGATGGTGATGAACCTCGACAAGTGCATCGGCTGCCACACCTGCTCGGTCACCTGCAAACAGGCGTGGACCAACCGCCCCGGCGTCGAGTACGTGTGGTTCAACAACGTCGAGACCCGCCCCGGTCAGGGCTACCCGCGCCGCTACGAGGACCAGGAGAAGTGGCGCGGCGGCTGGGACCTCAACAAGCGCGGGAATCTCAAACTGAAGGGCGGCGGCCGGTTCAAGAAGCTGATCAACATCTTCTCCAACCCCACGCTGCCCTCGCTCGACGACTACTACCAGCCCTGGACCTACGACTACGAGACGCTCACCAACGCGCCGCTCCAGGAACACACCCCGGTCGCCCGGCCCAAGTCCCTGATCACCGGCAAGGACATGAAGATCACCTGGTCGGCCAACTGGGACGACAACCTGGGCGGTTCGGCCGACCACGGCGACAAGGACGTCCTGCTCGCCGGGATCGCCGAGAAGGTCAAGTTCGAGTTCGAGCAGACCTTCATGTTCTATCTGCCGCGGATCTGCGAGCACTGCCTCAACCCGTCCTGCATCGCCTCCTGCCCCTCCGGCGCGATCTACAAGCGCTCGGAGGACGGCATCGTGCTGGTCGACCAGGACCGCTGCCGGGGCTGGCGGATGTGCGTCTCCGGCTGCCCGTACAAGAAGATCTACTTCAACCACCGCACCGGCAAGGCCGAGAAGTGCACCTTCTGCTTCCCGCGCATCGAGGTCGGCCAGCCCACCGTCTGCGCCGAGACCTGCGTCGGCCGGCTCCGCTACATCGGCCTGGTCCTCTACGATCCCGACCAGGTCCTCGAAGCCGCCTCCACCCCCGACGACACCGACCTGTACGAGGCGCAGCGGAAGGTCTTCCTCGACCCCGACGACCCGCAGGTGGCCGCCGACGCGGAGCGGTCGGGCATCCCTCGGGACTGGATCGATGCCGCCCGTCGCTCCCCCGTCCACGCCCTGATCAACACGTACAAGGTCGCCCTGCCGCTGCACCCGGAGTACCGCACCCTGCCCATGGTCTGGTACATCCCGCCGCTGTCCCCGGTGGTGGACGTGGTTCGCGACACCGGCTACGACGCCGAGGACCGGGGCAACCTGTTCGCCGCGATCGACGCCCTGCGCATCCCCGTCGACTACCTCGCCCAACTCTTCACCGCCGGTGACCCGGCCCCCGTCGACGCCGTACTGCGGCGACTGGCCGCCATGCGCAGCTACATGCGCGACATCAACCTCGGCCGCGAACCCGACGCGAGCATCCCCGCCGCCGTGGGGATGACCGAGGAGCAGATGTACGACATGTTCCGCCTCCTGGCGCTGGCCAAGTACGAGGACAGATACGTCATCCCGCCCGCGCACGCCGAACAGGCGCACAGCCTGGAGGAGTTGGCCACCGAGTGCAGCCTCGACTTCGAGGACGGCCCCGGCATGGGAGGCTCCGGTCCCTTCGGCGAGGCGTCCGGCGACGCTCCGGCCCCGATCGCCGTGGAGAACTTCCACCTGCAGCGCGACCGCCAGACCGCCGACGCCGTGGACACGCCCGCGGCCCCCGGCGACAAGTCCACCCGGCTCAACCTCCTCAACTGGGACGGCAACGGCCGCCCCCAGGGCCTGTTCCCCCACACCTCCGCAGACGACGAGAGCGAGCCGCGCCCATGACCCCCGCCGGCAAACGCGGCCCCGCTGCCCGAAACCCCGCCGCCTGGCAGGTCCAGTCCCTCCTCCTCGGCTATCCCGACGAGCGGCTCCTCGAACAGGCGCGGCTCGTACGGGCGGTCACCGACACGCTGCCCGACCGGGTCGCCGAACCGCTGCGCCGATTCCTCGGGCACCTCGACCGCACGCCCGCCACAGAACTGGCTGCGGACTACGTCGCCACCTTCGACCACCGCAAACGCAACTGCCTCTTCCTGACGTACTACGCCCACGGCGACACCCGCAATCGCGGCGCCGCGCTGCTGCGCCTCAAGCAGACCTACGCGGCGGCCGGGCTGCGGCTGACCGACGAGGAACTGCCCGACCACCTCTGTGTCGTCCTGGAGTTCGCCGCCACCAGCGACCCCGAAGCAGGCCGGCGCCTCCTCACCGAGCACCGGGCCGGCCTGGAACTGCTGCGCCTGGCACTGCGCGACGCGCGCTCCGCGTGGGCCGACGTCCTGGACTCCGTATCGGCGACCCTGCCCCCGCTGGCCGGTGACGAGCGCGAGGCCGTCGCCAAGCTCGCCGCCCAGGGGCCGCCCGAGGAACAGGTCGGGCTCGCGCCGTTCGCACCCCCGGAGTTCATGCCCGCCCCGACGGGAGGCAGGTCATGACCCCGGACGCGAACGCGCTCGACGTTGTGCTGTGGGTCGTCCTGCCGTACATCGCGCTGACCCTGTTCGTCGTCGGCCACGTCTGGCGCTACCGCTACGACAAGTTCGGCTGGACCACCCGGTCCAGCCAGCTGTACGAGAGCAGGCTGCTGCGCATCGGCAGCCCGCTGTTCCACTTCGGGGTCCTGGCGGTGGTGGTCGGCCACATCGGCGGACTGGTGATCCCGAAGGGCTGGACCGAGGCCATCGGCGTCAGCGAGCACAGCTACCACATCATGGCCACGCTGCTGGGGACCGTAGCCGGGGTGAGCACCCTGGCCGGGCTCGCGATCCTCGTCTACCGGCGGCGTACGGTCGGATCGGTGTTCAGCGCCACCACCCGCAACGACAAGCTCATGTACGTCCTGCTCACCCTGCCCCTGGCGCTGGGGCTGTCCGCCACCGTGGCCGGCAACATCATCGGCGGGGGCTACGACTACCGCACCACCATCTCGCCGTGGTTCCGGTCGGTCTTCTACCTGCACCCCGACCCCGCGCTGATGGCCGGCGCGCCACTGCTGTTCCGCCTGCACGCACTCAGCGCCCTCCTCCTTTTCGGCATCTGGCCGTTCACCCGGCTGGTGCACATGCTCACCGCACCCCTCGGCTATCTCACCCGCCCCTACATCGTCTATCGCAGCCGGGACGCGCAACTGGGCTCCCGCACACCCCGGCGCGGATGGGAACGCACCTGATGAGCACCCACCACAACGGTCCTGCCCGGCCTCCCGGGACACACCTGTCCGCCGGTGAGATCACCAACCTGCCGGACCCTCGGCACGGGCCGGGTCGACGATGAAAAACACGCGGTCGACGAACTGATCCGGCCCTGCGGACGGCCGACCTCGTCGCCGAGATGACCGAGGGCGACAAGCCGAAGGCACTGGAGCCGGACGGAGGCGATACGGGTCCGGCCTGTGCAGGCGTTGCGCGCTCTACGGCCCGACCGCCGGTCACGCCCGCGCCCACCGCGCACCCGTGAGGGCGGCCAGCCACGGTCAACAGCGGTGCCACCACGTACCTCCTGGTCGACTGGCGCGGCAGGTTCCGGCCTCGCGCCGAGCGCGATGGCCGGCCGCCGTCGTGGGCGCGGATCGAGGCCGTCCGCACCAGTCGGCACTGGTCGGCATCGGCGCCATGGCGATCACTACGCTGACAAGCCTCGCTCTCGCCCGCCGACGCTCGTCCGAGACCCACCCGTAAGTCAGACGCACTCGTCCCAACACTGGAGGTTCCATGCCCAAGGGCTACTGGGTCAGCGCCTACCGCACCATTTCGGACCCCGAGAAGCTGGCTGCCTACAACAAGCTGGCCGCTGCGGCCGTCAAGGCCGGGGGCGGCCGGGTCCTCGTCCGTGGCGGTCGAGTCGTGGCGCATGGCGCCGGAATCGCCGAACGCACCGTCCTGATCGAGTTCGACAGCTTCGAGCAGGCCGTCGCGGCGCACGAGAGCGCGGCCTATCAGGAGGCGCTGGCCGCCCTCTCCGACGGCGTCGAGCGCGACTTCCGCATCGTCGAAGGCATCGACTGACCGAGGTCCGGTCGGATCTTGGGGAGGCAGATCAACTGCCGGTCGGGCATCGCGCTCTTCCTGTCATGCCCCGGCGCGGACTTTCCTGTCGACCGGCGGCTGTACCGACCCGCCTCCACATCGGCTCCACCGTCACCACCGGAGCCGTCGCGCTGCCGAGGAGCCGCAGCGCAGCCTCCGACGGCGAGCCGGGCTCGGCCGTGTAAGCGATGAGTCGCCGGCCACAAGCGCCGGGGATGACGAGGTTCTCGAAGTGAGGTCCATCGTTCCGACCATCGGATGGCGCAGGTGCTTCACCGAGGGATGCGGCGAGTGCGATGACGAACCAGCATCACGCGGCCGCTTCCGTGTGGCCGGACCACAGTCGACGCCAGGCGACGACGAGCAGTAGGTCGACCGGGACGCCTGGGCACGGCAGGAGCGGCCGAGCTCGGTCAGGACGTGGTCGGTGTGCTGTTCGTCGGGGCCGCCCGCCCCGGCACGTGGGTGTGTGCCGGGGCGGGCGGGCCACCGTGACTGTGGCGTGTTACTTGATGCCGATCTCGGCCAGTTGCAGGCGGAACTTGGCGCTCTCGTCGGAGGCCGGGGTGCCGAGTCTGGTCGCCGTCAGGCGGAGGTGGCGGCCGGTGACGGAGGTGAGGGTGTAGGTCTGGGCGGCTCCGCTGGGGTTGGCCTGGCCGGTGACGGTGCGGGCGGTGGTGTAGGTGCTGGATCCGTCGGGACGGGTCTGGAGGGTGAAGTCGACGGGGAAGTTCGCCGTCCCGCCGCCGGTTGCGCCGGCGTCGGTGCGGGGGTGGAGGGTGACGGAGCCGATGGTCCGGTCGGCGCCGAGGTCGACCTCGATCCATACGGGGGTGGCGCTGACGTCGGCGGCAGGGAAGTCGATGCTGGTGAAGCCCTTGGCGCCGGTGACGCTGGTGGTGGTGCCCTCCAGGAGCCGGGTCTTGCCCCAGTCGCCGTTCTCCAGCGTGTAGTTGGCCGTGACGGTGGTCGCGGCGGTGGGGACGGTGAGTTCGGCGAGCTGCAGGCGGAACTTGGTGGACTCGTCGGAGGCGGGGGTGCCGAGTCTGGTGGCCTGGAGGCGGACGTAACGGGCTGTGGTGGTCTTGAAGCCGTACGTCTGCACCAGCCCCTGCGGGTTGGCCTGGCCGGTGACGGTGCGGGCGGTGGTGTAGGTGCTGGATCCGTCGGGACGGGTCTGAATCGTGAAGTCGACGGGGAAGTTCGCGGTCCCGCCCCCGGCCGCCTGGGTGTCGGTGCGGGGGAAGAGGCGTACGGCGTCGAGATCGGTGTCGGCGCCGAGGTCGATCTCCACCCACACGGGGTTCGCGCTGACGTCGGCAGCGGTGAACTCGTTGCTGGTGTATCCCCGGGCGCCGCTCACGCTGGTGAGCTTGCCGTCGGTGAGCCGGTTCTTGCCCCAACTGCTGTTCTCCAGGCTGTTGTTGCTGGTGACCGTCCGGTTCAGGGCGAGGTTGTCGAGGCGGCCGGTGCCCGTCGCCGTGAACGTCCAGGTGCCCGGCTGAACCTTGAAGTAGACGTACGAGGAGTCCTTGCCGTCATACGTCAGGCCGCTGACGCCGCCGGTGGAGGAGCCGCCGGTGAAGACGGTGGTGCCGTTCGCCTTGATGACGGGCTGGGAGCCGCCGTAGGTGGGCACGCCGACGCGGGCGGTCGTGCCGCTCGGCGAGGTGAGCGTGAGGGTCGCCTGGGTTCCGTCGCGGGTGACGGCGAAGCGGATGTCACCCTGGACGGTCGGCGTCACCGTATTGATCTTCGTGAGGGTGCCGGTCTGCGGGATGACCTCGTACGTCGTCCAGCCCGCCGCGGTGGGGCGCACCCCGGCGGCGTAGGCGGACAGGGCGTACAGCGGGGCGCCGTTCCAGGCGTGGTTGTCGGTGCCTTCCGACTTGACCCACACCTCCCACAGGGTGTGGCAGGCGGGGTCGGCGACCTGGGCGGCGTAGCGGTTGCGCATCCGCTCCTCGGCGACCGTGGCCGCACCCATGAGGTACAGCGCCTCCAGGACGTAGAACTCCATGTAGGGGCTGGCGTTGAGGTGGGTGCGCAGCACGCTGGTGATCGCCGGGTAGTGGGCGGGGGCGGCCAGGCCCGCGACGACGGCGAGGGCGTTTGCCCGGTCGTCGGTGTCTCCGGTGTAGGAGGGAGAGCGGTACTCGTTCTTGGTGGAGTTCCACAGCAGGGTGTCGAAGTTGGCCTTGATGCTGTCGCGCTGGGCCTGCCAGCCGGCGACGTCGCCGGTGTTGCCGCTGAGGGCGGCGAGCTTGGCGGCGGTGTCCAGGGCCAGGTAGTACCAGCAGTTGTTCAGGACGCGGGTGTCGATGTTGCTGCCCCAGTCCTGCCAGTCCCAGTCCCCGGCGCGGTGGTTGACCAGGCCGTCGCTGCCCAGGCCCCACAGGTCCAGGTACTTCTTCACCGCCGGATAGGCGCCGGTGACGGTGCTCGTGTCGCCGGTGTAGAGGTGGAACGTCCAGAACGACCACACCGAGGCGAGCATCTGGTTGGGCAGTTCGGCGGTCCAGATCGTCGAGGGCATCGGGGAGTAGAGCGCCCCGGTGTCCTTCTGCCAGGAGGCCAGTTGCGAGATGGCCTTCTTGCCGAGGGCGTGGGAGTTGGTGTCGAAGGTGTAGAACCCTTCCTTCAACTGGTTGACCACGTCCCCCCACCACTGGGCGCGCTCGCGGGTCGGGCAGTCCATGTAGTTGTCGCGCATGTTGACGTACATGGTGCGGGCGGCCTTGGTCCACACGGTGTCGAAGAGGGCGTCGCTGCTGGTGAACGACCCGGCGAAGTCCGTGTCGTACCCCGACTCCCGGTACTTGAGATCGACGATCGTCACGCCCGTCGGAATGGTGTACCGCACGGCGGTACCGCTCATCCACGCCAGCGCCTCGAACTCCTGGACCCCGCCGGTGCAGACGTAGGTGGCGCGGACGTTGAAAATGGTCTTCTGGTCGATGCCGACCAGGCCCTTGCCGTCGTCGTAGTGGTCGGTCTGGATCCCGATCACCGCGCCGGCCGGGGCGTCGACCTTCAGATACGGCGTGACCTGGATGTTGGACGGCAGGGCGGCCGAGATCGCCGTGGAACCCTGGCCGGTGGCCGGGAGCGAGGCGGCGTTGGTGTAGGACTTCAGGCCGGAGTAGCGGATCTGCGGGACCGGCCGTTCGACGAGGCCGTTCCAGGGAGCGGCCCCGGCGGCGCCGAAGTCGGTGGGTGCGCTCCAGGCGCTGTCGTCGAAGCCGGAGGACTGCCAGTCGGCCATGGCGGTGGCGTTGCGGGCGTCGTAGTAGACGTTCGATTCCGGCAGCCGGAAGTTGACCTGGGTACCGCTGGTGTTGTTCGAGTAGCCCGCGTGGACGGTGTGCTTCCAGCCGGTGTCGCTGACCAGCCGGGTGGTCGTGGAACCCGTCGTGATGTCGGACTGGAACAGCAGACCGCCCTTGCCGCTGCTGCTGTGCGAGAAGCCCTGCTTGCCGAAGTACGTGACCAGCAGTGCCACCGTGTTGGTGCCGCTGGTCAGGTACGGGGCCAGGTCGATCTCGTCGTAGTAGGTGTCCGTGCGGTTCGGGCCGCGCTTGAGGCCGCCCTCGAAGACCACGAGGGCGCCGTTGACCCACAGCCAGTACTTCGAGTCCGCCGCGATCTGCGTCACGGCCCGCGAGGGCGCCGAGCCCAACGTGAACGATCTACGGAACGCCACCCACTGGTTCGTCGAACTGGAAGGCGCCCAGATCCACTTCGCGGTCCACGAGACCGCCGCGGACGCCGTCGGCGCGAGCCCCGGCAGGATCAAGGAACCCAGCGTGGGGGCGAGGGCCACAGCTATGGCCGAGCGCAGAGCAGACCGGCGCGTTACATCGTGCATCGCGGGACTCCTAGGAGATGTGCGGAGAGCGGAGAGAAGGCGGCCAACGCGGTGGCAGCCCAGGGGTGAGAACGGGCGGAATGGCTGCTTCCGAGATTTTGAATCGTTTCATTCGCGGGTTTGCAGACGTGATCCTGAGCCCGGCACAGGTGCCGTGTCAATGGCTGTGCAGCCGGAATTCCCGCGAGCGGCCCAAGTCGTGCCGGGAGGTCTGTGCAGTTCAAGTGGGTGGAGCGCCGAGGATTCCACCGCGGCGATCGGTCAGGTCCGGGGGATCGGAGACCGTACCGGCCAGTTCCATTGACGAACTCTCAGCTGACATTTATCTTCTGCACGAACTTGCGAACGGCGTTCGATTTCTCGAACCATGGCTGCCAGAAGGGGCAGCCCTGTCGCGCGCCCGTCGCCGTCGCACTCCCGTGACAGCCCTGTCGGCTCTCTCGGCTCTCTCCGTCAGCTTGTCACCCGGCCCGTCATCGCGGGCTTCCGGTCGCTGCCGCGCCCACGCGAAAACCGCGACGCCCCGGTCGCCGACCACGCAGCACGCGACGTCCACCCCCACGGAGGCGGTACCTCCTCAACGGCACGGACGCCGGGCCTCACCCTCCGCTCACCTGCACCTGATCACGGCACCGCTCTAAGAACAGGAACGCATATGCCCGCGGTTCTCTCCCGGCTGGCAGCGATGTTCGTCGCCGCCTGCCTGCTCTTCACCGCCCAGGTCGTGACCACACCCCAGCGGGCCGCCGCCGCCGATCCGGGGTACCTGATGACGCACTTCATCGGGGAGGGATCGACCGGTCAGCAGATGTACTTCTCGTACAGCGCGGACGGCCTGAACTGGTCCGACCTCAACGGCGGCGGGATGACGCTGCGGTCCACCGTGGGCACCCGAGGTGTGCGCGACCCCGCCTTGGTCCGCTCTCCCGACGGGAGCAAGTACTGGATCATCGCGACCGATCTGTGCATAGGCTGCGGGCAGTCGTGGTCGGACTCCACCTCCAACGGCAGCCGCAACCTCGTGGTGTGGGAGTCGAGTGACCTGGTCACCTGGTCCCAGCCGTGGCTGCTCAATGTCGCCGGCGCCATCCCCGACGGACGCAACGCCTGGGCCCCGGAAGCGATCTGGGACCCGGCCACCAACGACTACGTCATGTACTGGGCGACCAACGCCACCCTCAACGGCGTGCTGAAGCACCGCATCTACTACGCCCGCACGTCCGACTTCCACACCATCACGACCCCGCAGGTCTACATCGACCGCCCCGGCACCCAGGGCATCATCGACACCCAGATCGTCGAGGTCCCGTCCGGCACAGGTGACTACCGCTACGTACGGGCCTCCGGCGACGGCCAGATCACGCTCGAAGGCAGCAACTCGATCCTCGGCACCTGGACCACCATCGGCAACCTCTCCGGCATCGGCCTGACCGGCTCCCAGGTCGAGGGCCCGATGTGGATGAAGTTCCGCGACCGCAACGAATGGACCCTCTACCTCGACCAGTACGCCGCCGGCAAGGGATACATGCCGGTCTCGACGACCAACCCGTCCGCCATCGGCACCTACCACCTCCCGACGTCGGGCACCTACTCCATGGGCGGCACCAAGAAGCGCCACGGCTCGATCCTGAACCTCACGGCCGCCGAGGACGCCCGCATCCAGGCCCGCTGGGCCAACGTCCCGGCCCAGCGCCTGCAGTCCTTCAACTACCAGGACCGCTACGTCCGGCACACCAACTTCGACGTACGCATCGACCAGAACGTCACCAACGACGACGCCAGATTCCGGCCGCGCCCCGGCCTCGCCGGCACCGGCACCGTCTCCTTCGAGTCGGTCAACTTCCCCGGCTACTACCTGCGCAGCGACGGAGCCGACTTCCAGCTCGTCTACAACGACCGCACCACCGCCTTCGCCGAGGACGCCACCTTCCGCCAGGTCGCCGGACTCGCCGACACCACCTGGTCCTCCTTCCAGTCCTACAACCACCCCGACCGCTACATCCGCCACTACGCCTTCCAGCTCAAGCTCGCGACGATCACCACGGCCACGGAGCGCAACGACGCCACCTTCCGGCTGACGAGCTGACCCGGCCGGGATGCCGGCGCCCTCGGGCGACACCCTCCTGCCGCCCGCCCGCGAGCGGGAAAAGCGCCGGCATCCCACCCGTGACCGCAGGGCGACACCAGACGTATCCCGGCGGGACGCGGCACCTGGACGCATGCGCCGCGTCCCGCTGCCCTTCACCATGGACGCCACCTACTGCGCCCGGCCGGGCTCGGTCACCGGCGCGGTCAGCCTGGAGTCGACAACTACTCCTCCAGCACCTTCAGATGCCGGGAGAGATTCCCGTCGGTGACGGCCAGTTGCTTCTCGCTCTCAACAGCCTCCTCATTGTGGTGCGCGTCCCGTCGGCAGCGACGTTCCCGCAGTGGGTCGGGAACCTCCGGGCGCCCGACGGCGTTCGTGTCACTGACGGCCGGACGAGCCGAGCCGTCGGCTCACAGTGCTCAACTGCTGATTCCGTACGACGACTTGACCGGGGGGCAAGAGGCGTGCAGCAGCACCGCGCACACCCGACGCGCCCGGCCGCCGTCGTGCTCTCCGCGCTGCTCGCGGTCCTGACCTTCCTCCTGCCGGTGTCGGCCAAGTCGGTGCCGGCGTCCCGCCCGTCCTCGACGGGCACGGCCGTGACGGCGACCGCGAAGGTGTCCGCGGCCCCCGACGCGCAGCGGCCCGTCACCGTGGCGCGCTCCGTGCTTGGCCACGCCGACGCGGTGCCGCACCCGTTCCACCCTTTCCTGAGTCCCGGCACCGGGGACGCGGCCCCGCACCGCGCTGTCGGTGGACCCGCCGTGGCCGTGGCGGACGCGACCGCAGGAGCGAGCCGGGGCGTCCACGCGTATCGCCCGCGCGGCCCGCCGTCCCTACGGAGCACCGAAGTCCGTATCGACGCCTGACCGTTCGCCTCCGCGCACCGGGCAGACGTCGACTCCGTCTGCCTGCCCTCGTGGAGAACTCATGTCCCGCGCGCCCATGTGGCGGGCGATCGTCGCCCTAGGTGTGATCGCCGCCTCGCTCTTCTTCGCTCTCACCCATTCCGCCCGTCTCGGCCTCGACCTGCGCGGCGGCACCCAGATCGTCCTGGAGACCCGGGACTCACCCCAGGTCAGGGCCGATGCCGAATCGACCCAGCGGGCCCTGGAGGTGCTCCGCCAGCGGGTCGACGCGCTCGGCATGTCCGAGCCGAGCCTGTACCGGTCCGGACAGAACCGGATCTTCGTCGAGCTGCCCGGCGTACAGGACCCGCGCGAGGCCGCCGAAGTCATCGGCCGCACCGCGCAGTTGACCGTCCACGCCGTGCAGGGCGCGACGTACCAGCAGGACGCGACCAAGGGGAAGCCGGCCAGGGACGGCTCGCGCACCCTGCCCGACCCCGACCAGAAGGGGGCGTTCCTCAAGCTCGGGCCCACCGTCCTCACCGGCGAGGGCGTCAAGGACGCCGAGGCGGTGTTCGACCAGCGGGCGGTGTCGGGCTGGATGGTCGACCTCGCCTTCCGCGGACAGGCGGGCAAGGACTGGGCACGCGTCACCGGGGCGGCGGCCTGTGCCCCGCAGGGCGCCCCCGAGCGGCGCGTCGCCATCGTCCTGGACGGCAAGGTCATCTCGGCGCCCGGCGTCAACGCGGATGTGGCGTGCCAGGTCGGCATCTCCGGTGGCTCCACGCAGATCACCGGCGGCTTCGACCGGGAGGAGGCCCGCGATCTGGCCGCGCTCGTCAAGGGCGGTGCGCTGCCGGTGCCCGTAGCGGTCGTGGAGCAGCGCACCGTCGGCCCCACGCTCGGTGCCGACGCCATCGCCGCCAGCACCCAGGCCGCGATCATCGGGCTCGCGCTGACAGGGCTGTTCATCCTCGTCGTCTACCGGCTCCTCGGCGCCCTGGCCACCATCGCGCTCGCGCTGTACGGGCTGATCTCGTACGCCGTACTGGTCGCTCTGGGCGCGACCCTGACCCTGCCCGGACTCGCCGGTTTCGTCCTGGCGATCGGCATGGCGGTGGACGCGAACGTACTGGTCTTCGAACGTGCCCGCGAGGAGTACCTGGGAGCCCGCGCCCCGAAGTCGGCCTCGGCCCACCTGGACAAGTCGCTGAGCATCGGCTTCAGCAAGGCATGGAGCGCGGTCGTCGACTCGAACGTGACCACTCTGCTCGCGGCCGGGCTGCTCTTCTTCTTCGCCACCGGACCCGTCAAGGGCTTCGGCGTCACGCTCTCCATCGGTGTCCTCGTCTCCATGATCTCGGCCCTGGTGATCACCCGGGTCCTCGCCGACTTCGCGATCCGGCGCCGCTTCGTGCGCGACCGGCCCGGCCTGACCGGGATCACCTCCGACGGCCGGGTACGTGCCTGGCTCGCGCGCCGCAAACCCCGCCTGGTGCACCACCGGCGCCGCCAACTCGGCTTCAGCGCACTGCTGATCGTGGTTGCCGTCGCCGGAATCGGCCTGCGCGGCCTGGAGTTCACCGGCGGGCGCCTGGTGGAGTACAGCACCAGCAGGCCCGTGGACGTGGACGCGGCACGTACGGCGGTCACGGACGCCGGGTTCCCGCGCGCGGTGGTGCAGGAGTCGGGGGACGGGGACATCTCGGTACGCACCGGTGAGCTGAGCAACGACCAGCAGCACACGATCAGAACGGCGCTGGCGAAGGTGGGCGGCGAGGTCACCGTCGAGCGGGACGAGCTGATCGGCCCGAGCCTCGGCGACGAGCTGCGCCGGCACGCGCTCATCGCGCTCGGCATCGCCGTCGCGACCCAGCTGATCTACCTCA
The DNA here is from genome assembly GCF_033795085.1 of Streptomyces sp. AK08-02. NCBI lineage: Bacteria > Bacillati > Actinomycetota > Actinomycetes > Kitasatosporales > Streptomycetaceae > Streptomyces > Streptomyces sp. AK08-02. Next base: position 6,079 of record NZ_JARAZV010000025.1, on the reverse strand, counting down.
GCGTGCGGTTCCGGTGGACGTTCGCCGCCGCGGCGGTGTCGGCCATGGTGCACGACGTACTGCTTGTGGTGGGCCTGTTCGCCTGGCTCGGCAAGCCCGTCGACAGCGTCTTCCTGGCGGCCCTGCTCACGGTCATCGGGTACTCCGTCAATGACACCGTCGTCGTCTTCGACCGGGTGCGCGAGGCGCGTCGCCGCGATCCGGCGGCGGACCTGGAAACCACCGCGAACAAGGCCGTCGTCCAGACGCTGCCGCGCACGGTGAACACCGGTATGGGCGCGCTGTTCATCCTGGCGGCCCTGGCCGTGCTGGGCGGTGACTCGCTCGCGGACTTCTCCGTGGCGCTGCTCGCCGGCGTGGTGATCGGTACGGCATCGACGGTGTTCACCGCCGTGCCGATCGCCGTGCAGCTCGAGGGCAACCGCCCGGCGCCGCCCATGCGCCCCGGGCGCGGTGAGGGCGGCGGGGCGCGCGGTCCGCTGGAGCGACGCGGGCGGGCGCGGGATTCGGGCGCGGTGGTGTGAGGGTGCGCGGAGGCTCGTGGGGGAGGACGCGGACAGCCAGGCGCATCCGCCCGATCCGGCTGTGCGACGTGCGGCATGCGGCGTGCTCGTCGTTCGACGTCCGTAGCCGTCTACGGCGACAGACCCGCGTTTCCTGCAAGTGGCTCGGCTGACTCGGCAACTGTCTCCGCGGGCTGATCAGCCGGAGGCGGGCCCGCCCGGATGGAGAGGAAGAGGGAAAGGCCGGCGCGGTGGCGGGCGGGTTCCTCGCCCGCCGTCGTGCCGACAGATACCTCGGGGCGCGACCGACGAACGGCATTCCCCTCGTCACGACGGCCAGGCATCGGCGACCACGAAGGAGACCAACGTTCCGCCGAAGGGGCTGAGCCCGGCGTGCCACGCCTCCGCGATCGAATCGACGAGAAGCAGGCCGCGTCCATGCGCGTCGTTGGCGTCGGGGTGCCGGAGCCGCACGTTCGCGGGGAAGCCCGGGTTGTGCACCTCGACCCGCAGCGAGCTCTCCTCCCGGAACCACTCCACCCGCACGACCCAGGGTTCATCAGCCTGTCCGTAGCAGATGGCGTTGGTGACCAGTTCCGAGATCATCAGCGCGCAGTCCTCGACCGAGCAGGCAGGGTTGTACGGGGCAATGAACTTCCGGAACCAGCGTCGGGCCCGGGGGACGGACTCCGGAGTCGGATGCAAGGTCATCGCACCGAGCCGCGGTGAGTCCTCAGAGGGGTAGCGGTCGATCCTGTATGCCATCCGCGCTCACTCCTTGCCGCTGGCGCTGCCGACGCAGTCGAGGCAGCACCGCTTCGATGTGGCACGGATGATGGCGGCAGCAGCGGCAGACACCGGGGACGTACGCGGACTGACACGCTTCCAGTCGCGTCCCTGGCGACTTCGACAAGGTAAACGCGCTCCCCGGTCCGTCCGCCGACTCATCACCCGTGCCCCTTCCGGTCAAGTGGCCTTAGCCACTTACTGGATAGTGGCATTAGCCACTTGTGACGGGCAAGTGATTCGTCAACACAACACCCCATCAGGTGAGCGGATACCCCTGCTCGAACGCCCAACGATTCGGCGGGTAGGTGGCCTCGGCGAACTCCAACGGCCGGTCCTGGAGGTCGAACACGACGTGATGCACGATCAAGACCGCCGTACTCGGCTCAAGTCGCAGGTCTGCCACCTCCTCGCCGGTTGCCTGCCGGGCACACATGCGGTCCTCGGCGTAACTTCCCTGCCGCCCCGTCATGTTCTCGACGTACATCAGGGTGCCCTCCTGGATCCGTTCCGGTTCCAGAAGCTTGGGCGCCCTGTGCCCGACGTCCGGCGCGAACCACGAGGTGGACAGCGTGATGGGCCCATCCTGGTTATTGGTCACACGCCGCCGATGCACGGCCCGACGGTCCTTCACCAGGCCCAACGCCTCAGCAACGTGATCCGGAGCATCCAGCCACCCGGCCGATGTGATCACCGCGTACTCACCAGGGGTGTAGATCTTCCCGGTCTGCCGGGCCCGCCCGTACAACTCACGTGCCCGCCGGTTCACTTCCAGACTGCGGACGTACGTGCCAGACCCCTGCCTCTTCTCGACGAGCCCCTGATGGCTCAGCGCCTCCAACGACCGCGCCGCCGTCGGCCTGGACACCTTCCACGCCGCCGCCAGTTGTCGCTCCGAGGGAACCTCGTCGCCCGGTCGAAGGTCACCCCGAAGAATCTGATCACGGATGAAGTGCGCGATCTGCAGATACTTCGGCTGCGCCTCCTCAATCTGAGGCATGTCTCCATCCCCTCCTTCATCCAAGTGGCTATAGCCTCTAGCCACTATAGGGTGATCGGCCGGCAAGCCGCCCCGTACCCTTGGGCTCATGACGCGGTTGATCGTCGCAGCAGGAGGAGGGGGCGACGCAGTCGCCGCCGCGATGCTTGACACCGCTTTGTACGGCGCCGACAGCGAGCGGTCAGTGATCCTCACGTACGCGTGGGACCGACTGCTGGTCGACCCGGTTCCGGGCCCCCGAGGACCCGCCGACTTCACCGGCCTCGAACCGCTCACCCCCTCCGTCCGGAAAGTGCCGGCAGAAGCCCGCCCGAACGCCCCGGCGGGATCCACGCTCCCTCGACTGGCGGCAGAGCTCCCCCACGTCTTCGCCCTGATCGACCCGGGACAGGGCGCCGAGGGCGTCACGCGCCAACTCGAAGAGTTGGTCACCTACTTGCAGCCGACCTCCATCGATCTCCTGGACGTCGGTGGCGACGTGTTGGCCAGAGGAGACGAACCGACGCTGAAGAGCCCACTCGCCGACTCCCTGACACTGGCAGCATGCGGCCAAGTAAACGCCCCCGTACGCCTGTTGGTCGCAGGCCCCGGCCTCGACGGGGAACTGTCGCACAAGGACCTGCAAGGCGCGCTCGGCCCGCTCATCCACACCTTCACTGCTGAGGACGCCGATCTGATCGGCCCGGTCCTGGAATGGCACCCCTCAGAGGCGACGGGCATGCTCACGGCAGCGTCCCGAGGCGTACGCGGCACGTGCGAGGTCCGAGACGCCGGACTTCCCATCCGGCTCACCGACGAGAGTCCGACCGTCCACGAGGTCGACCTGGACGAGGCGTTGAGCCGCAACGAGTTGGCCCGCGCCATCATGTCGACCACCACCCTGGACCAGGTGGAGGCGCTGAGCCGCGAGATCTGCGGCTTCTCCGAGATCGACTACGAGCGCAACAAGGCCCACCGGCTGAAGGACCAACGGCCGGCGAAGCTCAACGCCGAATCGGTGCTGATCCAGCTCGCCGAGTTCGAGGCGGAAGCCCGAAGCCGCGGAGTCACTCACACGACGTTCCGCCACCTCACCGAGGCCCTGAACCTCAACGGCTCACAGCGCGATGACCTGCGCAGACTGCTCATCAACAGTCGGCCGGAGCAGTACACAGCGCCCCTTTGGAGCATGGTCTCCATCGATTCCAGCGCGGGGAGGGCCACTTGAGCGCGTTCTCCAGTGACTCTGGGCTGGACACCGTCCGAGACGTGTCGGGTACCGGGACCGAAGTCGATGTTGCCGTGCACCTGCTCGACGGCACTGTCAGGCTGTCGATCCTCTGGACACAGGAGGTCCTGCTGTCCGCCGATGACGCCGAGCAGGTGGCCCAGGCCCTTCTGCGCGCCGCGAAGCAGGCTCGCAGCATCCCGGCTGACCACACACCTGGGAGCACTACGAGTCGGCCCGGCACCTGACTCGTCCCAGGTGATGTTCGACGTTCTGGTCCCGCCAACCACCACCCGCGGGCGGCAGAAGCACGTCAGACGACGTCGTTGATGTTGTGCTCGGTCACGTCGTGCGCGTGCCGGGCATTGGTGCCGTAGCCCGCCTCGTCGTGGAGGACAACCCTGCCGTGGTGGGCGGCCGGAGCGGCGATGACGAGGTCCACTGCCGAGACAGTGCTTGCTCTCTGGCGCCGGACCAGACCGGACGTGTCGCGCAGGTAGATCACCGGCTGTCCTTCTCCGCTCGGTGCAGACGCTCGGCATCCCCGACGGCGCCCCACTCACGCGCACGCTTGAAGTGACGGCTTGTGCGCGCCGTACGCTCCCGCTGCTCGACGTAGAAGTTCAGAGCCGGATTGACCGCCTCCTTCTTGGTCCGGACGTGAGCCAGAGCCATGACGCGCTCCAATGCGGCGTCGTCGACGTCGGTCTGGGTCACGGACTTACCCTGCCTGTCTTCAACGGTACGGAGTAGCGGTACGAAATCGCTCGGCTCGCCGCTCCCGAACGCGGGGAGCATCGGTCTCGTCCCAGGTCCAGCGTGGCGAAGACCGGGGTGGCTTTGAACGAGTCTGTTGGCCCCGCGGGAACGAGTTCTTTGGCCCCAGGTGGTGATCTTCGGAGCGTGATCTGAACGAGTTTTTTGGCCCCACTGGGCCCGTCGACTCGAGTGACTGTCCTGCAGTGCCCGGCCGCAGGACTACCAGTGTGTGGGGCGGGTAAGGGCCGGTGGCAGCTTCGTGGTGGTGTCGCCCTTGGCCGCGTTGAGCTGGGACTGGGTAAGGAAAATACTGTCGGTGAGGTCTGCGCCGCTCAGGTCTGCGTCTCGCAGGTCGGCACCTATCAGATCGGCCGTCCTCAGGTCGGCGCCCTTAAGGTCGGCAGCTATGAGGTAGGCCCCGCGGAGGTTGGCGCCCTGTAAGTTGGCGGCTTTGAGGCTGGCACCGATGAGATTGGCTCCCCTCCGGTCCTTCTTGCAGCCCGCGACCTTGGCCCGCACGAGTTCGCTCGTGCGCAGCAGCAGAGCGTTGACGTCGCTCCGGTGTGCTGCCATGTCCAACTCGGTGAGTTCCTGGAGGCGTGCAGCAGGACGCGGACCTGGCGGCCGATCAGCCGTACCGGTACCGAGTAGTGATTCATGCGCACGGTGATCTGTTCTCTGAACTTCGCGATCGGATGCCGCGATCCTCATCGGGACGATGGCTCAGGGCAGGTGCTCGCGTACTTCAGTCCATGTGATGAGCTGGTCCTTGTCAGGTCCCGGCGGCAAGTAGTCCAAAAGCCGGTCCAGGTGGGCTGTCTTGTTCTTGTAGCGGCGAAGTTCGCCGATCTGCTCGATCGGGAGGTCGCGCCAGTTCGTGGACAGCGCTGTGACCTGACCAGGGTCGAGGGCGAGCGCTGCGAGTGTGTCGGCGGCGCGGGCTTCGGGATCCCAGTCTGAATCGGTGCCAGGGCCAAGATGATCGATGATCCAGGTGCGTAGCGCGAAGTTCTGGCGGGTCTTCCGGTCGTGACTCCATGGGGTGTCGCCGGGGAGACGTTCGTTGGCGTTCAAGGACAGCTTGGCCCAGCGCAGACGGACGTCCTGTGGCTCGTCGGATCGGTAGGCGTGGGATTGGGCGACGACTCTGATTCGCTCCAGCTCATGGCCCTGTTGTGTGGTCGTGAAGGCTTCCAGGCGGTCGACTGTCCAGGTGCTGAGGTCCCGAATCGGCTGATCGTGATCTGCGTCGTTGCTCAACGTTCCTCGTTTCGGACGGCAGGAAAGCCGAGGTCGACGGTGGCGCCGTCGAGGTAACTCCGGTCTATTTGAGCGATCTTGTCGTTTGCCCGGGCCAGGCTGGCTTGCAGGCCCTCGACCTCTCCGAGCCAGCCTTCGCGTTCGGCTTCGGAGATGCGCGCGATGAGGTTGTCGCGGATCTCCTCGATGCGAAAGCGCTGGTCAGGGTCTGGCCAGTGCATAGAACATCGCAGACAAGCGTGCTCATGAATACAAGGGGTCGAGAAAGCGCGTCCGCAGAGCCCGGTGGCGACCTTTCGCCGCTCGAAGTGGCCGAGGAAATCCTCCACTCTGAGTCGGTGGGGGTGCGGTATTCCTCGCTGGGACGCAAGGATCTGCGGTGGGCGAGGAAGGCCAGGTGGGCTCTGATGGAACTCGTGCCAGACCCCAGAGAAACCGTTCAGAGCCACCGGGGCGCTCGGCGGACTGGGCTTGATCCGCTTTGACGGACATCCGAGATCAGGGGTTCTGCCCCGGGAGGATGTCCATCATGGAGAGCATGGGGAAGAAGAAGCCACGCCCTCG
>NZ_JARAZV010000024.1:0-157034 GCF_033795085.1 Streptomyces sp. AK08-02 | reverse complement strand
CGCCGGCCGCCGGGCCCACACCGAACGCACCCTCGTCCTCAGCCTCTACGGCATCACATGATCAAACCGGACGACCCGGGCAAACGCCGGGGCCCTGGCACCGACCCGGACACCGGCCGCAGACTCAAAAGCGACACCGAACGCGGCTTCCACCGTGCCGAACACCTCCAGCAAATACCCGAGGCAACCCTCGCCCACCAGCAGCTCTATCCCTACCGCAGCGACTCCGAGTCCGTACACAACCAGTTCGACAAAAGCCTGTGGAACGAGCGAATGATCTCCTACGGACTCGATCGGCAGAAGGTGTTCGCACTCGGCTTCGTCATCTCCCAGAACGCCACCAGCCGCCGCATCTTCCAGGAAAGGTCAAAGAACGCACAGGCGGCGACCGTACAACGGGAAGCCGCGTAAACCCGCAGCCACAACCGCCTCTTCTCCCGGCCGAAACATAGCGGCACACCGCACCGAGCGTTCCCCGCCCGTACCCACGGGCAGGGAACGCTCAGCCATATCTCCTCCTGGGCCAGCACCGCCGACCAACACCGGGCACGGCCCTCAGCCGAGCCAGATTCGTTCTTTTCTGACGGGGCATGCCGACCGACCAGACGCAGCCACCAGCAGTCAGTACGGGTTCTTCTTTCACTCACAGAACTCCGGCCTGTCCCCCTTACCGCACGGACCCACATGGCGAAGCCGGTACTGGTGCTCCCAAGACGACTCGGAACAAGGACAGCGCAGGTTCTCGGATTTGGATTCCCGCCTGCACCCAGAGCACCCTTCCTCGCCCTGCCGAAATACGACAGATTCGCGGGACAGGCAGGAATTCTGATCCCCAAAGCGCGGAATATGCGGGAGCCGCGTTCGGCGAACCCCCAGAGCGCCGTATCCGTTCCCTCGAAATACGGAGGGCGGCACAAATCAGAGCAGATACATTTCCTGGCCCAACACAGAAACCGACACAAGTGTCGTCCAGCCGCCGGTCTTCCTGATTTCCTTCCGGCTTCAGACCGCTCGACAGCACAGATACACGTCGCTCGGATCAGTCACAGCGAACTCGCCGAACGCCCCTCCGAGCGCGCGGAGCATTGCACAGCCGTGCCCTCGACCGACCGTCCACCCATGCATCCCGCAGGAGCAGCTGTCATGCCAGCCCGCGCCGCGGCAGCACCAAGGTCACCCACAAGCTGACACAGGGAACGGAACGGTCCAACCACCCTGCCCCTCCAGCCCCTCAGGACCCGCAAGCTACTCGCTTCGAACAGAAGAAACCGCAGGTCAGGGACGTCCTTGCGCATCACCTGGCGCGCTCTCCCCAATCTCGATAACCCTTGCCCGGACACATCCGCTACGCTGTCCCTGGTCAGGTACTGGTACACCGAGTTGTTCGCGCAGACGACAGTGCGAAGGACGCCGTACCGAGTCTGACCAGCGGGTTTGTGTCCCTCGCTGAAGATCTGCGGTCTGGATTTTCTACAAGGTTTTCCACAAGCCCCCGCCTTCGTAGCTCAGGGGATAGAGCACGGCTCTCCTAAAGCCGGTGTCGCAGGTTCGAATCCTGCCGAGGGCACAGCGCATTACCGCTCTCACCTGGGGTTCCTTCCCCAGGTAGGGCTCCTGTTCGGCCTCGGACTCCTCGTCCGGGGCCGTTTGCATGAGCCTCTGCGACTGCTGGTCAGGTGCTGGCCGACGGGAGGAGTGTGAGCGGGATCAGCAGGCCGGACGGACGGCGGACAATACGCTGAGTCCAGTGGGATCGGGCCCGCGGAACAGCGTCCGGGAGGTGCTTCATGACGGCCGAGATGGTGGCCCCCGCGTGGATGCATGAGCAGATCACGGCGGCAGAGTACGAGTCCTGGTCCGAGGAGCAGTGCGCCGGTATCGAGATCGTGGGCGGGATGGTCGTCGTGAGTCCGGGTGTGGCCAAGAGGCACAGCCGTCTGGCCCGGATTCTGGCGAACGCCCTGGATGCCGCCGCCGGCCCGGAGTGGAACGCCGACACCGGCTTCGACGTCCGGCTTCAGGACGTCCCGCTCACCAATCGCCGCCCCGACGTCGTCCTGTACCAGGCCGACACCATCGACATCACCCCGACCCGCCCCGAGCACGTGCTGCTGGTCGCGGAGGTGGTGTCGCCCGGTTCGGAGACCACCGACCGGATCGTGAAGGTCGACCAGTACGCCAGGGCAGGCATCGGCTTCTACTGGCGGATCGAGCAGGCCGTGGCAGGCGTTCCCCTCGTGTACACCTACGTTCTCGACCCCGCGACGAGGACCTACCGGGACGGCGACGTGTTCACGGCGTCCTCAAGATAGTGGCCCCTTTCCCGGTGGAGATCGACCTCGGGCAGGTCTGACCAGGCGCCGCTCGGCAGCCACAGCGCGTGTGCCATGCGTGAGCGGACGGTCCGACGCAGGGCAGCATCAGCCGGAGCCCGGCCTGGCTCCTAGCCCGCCGCCAGTGGTGCGGCGTGGAGTTGGCGGACGAGTTGCGGGGTGAGGAGTTCGCCCGCGCGGTCGGCGAGTACGGCCATCTCGTAGCCGACCAGGCCCACGTCGCAGCCCTCGGCCGCGAGGACGCCCAGGCAGCTGCCGTCGCGGATGCGGCCGACCATGAGGAAGCCGCCGAGCATTTCGATCATGACGAGCTTCATGCCGCGGAAGCCGTGTGTCGTCGCCGCGTTCTGGGCGAGGCTGGTGATGCCGGAGACGACTGCGGCGAGGTGGTCGGCGCGGTCCCGGCCGAGGTTGTCGGAGGCCGCCATGAGGAGGCCGTCGGAGGAGACGGCGACCGCGTCGGTGACGCCGTCGGCGGTGCGGACGAACTCCGAGACGAGCCAGCCGAAACTCTGGACGGCGGTGGTCACGATGACGCTCCTTGGGTGCTTCGGGGTGTGTTGCGGGCCTCGGCGCGGGCGACACCTGCCCGGAAGCCGTTGAGCAGGGCGGAGACCGCGGGACGTGCGACGGGCGCGGCCGGGAGGATTCGCGGGGACCGTGCGGGGGCGGTCGGTGAGGGTGTGGTCTGTGCGGGGGCGAGCAGGCGGCCGGGCAGGACGACGAGTGCGGACAGGCCGCCGCCCGGGGTGTCGAAGAGGTGCACCTTCGCGCCGTCGCCGAGGCGGTGGGCGAGCCGGCCGACGACGAGGTGGCCGAGGAAGCGGGTGGGTGCGGCGAGGAAGGCGTCCTCGCCGCCGCCTGCGAGACGTCGGGCCGCGCGTTCCTTGTCGTCCACGGACATGCCGACGCCGTGATCGACGACGGCGAAGCTGTACGTGTCGTCCTCGGTGTCGTACCAGCCGTGCACCTCGACCCGCTCGGTCGGCGGCGAGAACGTCAGCCCGTTCTCGATGAGTTCGGCGAGGAGATGCGCGACATCGGCGACGGCGTGGCCGCGTACGCGCACCGGTTCCACGGCCGCGATCAGGACCCTCCGGTACTGCTCCACCTCGGCGACGGCCGACTGGACGACCTCCAGGCCGTCGGCGGGTGCCGCCGTGGGCCGGGGCGGATTCTGTCCGGCCAGGACGAGCAGGCTTTCGGCGTTGCGCCGCATCCGGGTGGCGAGGTGGTCGAGTTCGAAGAGCTCGGCGAGGGCGTCCGGGTCGATCTCCTGCCGTTCCAAGCGGGTGATGAGGCCGAGTTGCCGGCGTACGAGGTTCTGGTTGCGGCGGCCCAGGTTGGCGAGCGACTCGGTCGTGTTGCGGCGCAGGACGGCCTGCTGGGCGGCCAGTTGGAGGGCCGTGTGTTCCACCAGGCGCAGGGACTCGGCGACTTCGGCGATCTCGGCCGCGCCGCCCAGTGGTCGCGCCTCCGGGAACTCCACCTGGTCCTGCGGTGACTGCTGGATCCGGGCGACCGTCGCGGGCAGACGGTGCCGGGCCACGTCGTGGGCCGCCTCGGCGAGGGCGCCGAGAGGACGGGTGAGGGAACGTGAGGCGAAGGCGGCCAGGCCCGCGACGAGGGTGGCCATGAGCGTGCCCGCGAGGAGGTAGGCGGCGAGGGCGAGTTCGGCGTCGTGACTGAGGCTGTCGGCCCGGTCCCGTACGTCGTCACCGACCGTCTGCTGGACGTCGTACAGATCGTCCACGAGCACGGTCATCACGTCCCACCAGGCGCCGGCGTCGACGCGTAGCGCGGAGCCGTCGGGGGCGCCCTCCGCCCGGGCCTCGTAGGTGGTGGCGCGCACGGCGTCCTTCGTCGCGAACGCACGCTTCAGCTCGGCGAGTTGGGGTGCCGACGCGACCTCCCGGAACCGGGCGAGGGCGGCGACGCGGGTCGCGCGCACCTCCGTGAAGGTGAGGTACTCGCGGCCGTGGAAGGCTCCCTCGGCGAACACGCCGTTGAGGAGGCCGCGTTCGAGGGCGACGGACTCCTTGGCTGCGGCCAGTTCACGCAACGCCGAGAGTCCGTCGCGCAGTTGCCGGTCGGCGCTCGACGCGGTGTCCGCCACCGGGTCGACGTCGTTGAGGGCGTCCACGGCGGTGGTGTAGAAGGTCAGGGTGGCTGTGCGGTCGGCGGTGGCCTTGCCCGCGGCTGCCCGGTCGGTGGCGGCACGGACGGCGGCGAGGCGACGCAGGTTTCGCTGGATGACGTCCTGCACCTCGCGTTCGGGGCGCATCGAGCGCAGCGCCGTGTCGACGCGCTCACGAGTGGCGGTGAGCTGTGTGCGGTAGCTCTTCTCGCCGCCCAACAGGCCGTTCGTCAGGCCGCGTTCGCGTTGCAGCTGATGCACCAGCGCCTGGACCCGCAGGCTGAGGCCGACCTCGGTACGGGTCGTCCGGGCGTCACCGAGTGCCTCCGCGCGGCCGTACACGGCCAGGCCGGCCACGGTCAGCAGTAGGCAGATCGGGACGGTGATGACCACCGCGACCCGGCCCCGGATGCTGCGCCAGCCGGGCAGCGGGCGGCGACCGGTGGCCGTTCGGCGGGCGGAGGGCGTCCGGCCGCGGTGGCGGGGTTCCGGCCCGCCGACGGAACCGCCGCCAGGCCCGCCCAACCTGCCAAGCCTGCCGAGCACCTCGAACAGCGGCCGAAATGGCGTCCACACCCTCATGTCGCGACGCTAGTCCTCCGGCCGTCGCGTCCGGTTTCCAACCTGTAAGAGACCGTGGGTAGTTGAGTTGCGCCACCCTCACACCCCAGGTCGCGGAACCGTGCCGGCGCGGGCGGAGCGTGCCTTCGGCGGCCTTTGTCCGGGAGGCCCGGGTCACGCTGACAGCTGATGCCCTTGGGACTTGTGAGGCTCCTGTGAACATTGAACATTCAGGGTTCCTGGTGTGCAACGCCTCCTGAAAGGCTGGAAGCTCACAACTCGGCCGCTCCACGCGGTCGTTGGACCTCACCCCCCACGAGGCAAAGCATGGCGAAAGCCGCCTTCTCGCGCAGAACCCGCGCGACCATATTCACCGCGACGGCCGGCCTCTCGCTGGCCGTCGCTCTGCTTCCCGGTGGCGCGAGCGCGGCCCCGGGCGATCCGGCGGGCCGCCCCGCGGCCGACTCGGGCGCACCGGCGGGCTCCCCGTCGGGCGACGCTCCGCCGCTCATACCCTCGCAGCAGTCCCTGGCACGAAGCGACGCCCGGCTCACGAAGGCCGAACAGCGGTCCGGCGTACGGCAGTTGCGCAAGCAGCTCGGTGCGCAGGGTGTGCTCGAACTGGACCCTGACACCGGTACCGCGCGTCAGGTGGCCCGGCTCGACGGGTACCTGACGTCAGCCAGTGGCAGCGCCCCGGAGGACATCGCCCGGAAGTATCTGCGCGCGCATCCCGATGTGTTCGGGCTCTCCGCCGCTCAGGTCCAGGGTCTGACCCTGCGCAAGCAGTACACCGATGTCGCCGGGATCCGTCATCTGTCGTTCGTCCAGTCGGTCGACGGTGTCCCGGTGTTCGGCAACGGTGTCAAGGCGAACGTCGCCCGCGACGGACGGCTGATCAGCGTGCTCGGCGCCCCGGTGCCGAAGCTGCCGGCCGCGCTGGCTCCCGCCAAGATCACCGGAACTCAGGCTCGGCGTAACGCGGTTCGCGACATCGCGGGCGGCACAAGCGCCGGCACCGCGAGCTCGGACACCGCCAAGCAGGTGGTGTTCACGGCGCCGGACGGCACGGCCCGACGCGCGTGGCGGACGGTCACCACACCGGGCGGCGAGGGCATGTGGCTGCACGTGGTCGACGCGGGCACCGGCCGGGTCCTGTACCGGCAGAACCTGTCCTCCGACCTGACGTCCGGCCCGTCCAAGCAGTCCGGGCAGTCCGCGAGCTCGGCCGCCGGACAGTCCACGGAGAAGGCCACGGCCCTGTCCTCCGCGGGCCCGCTCCGGCAGACCGGCAAGGTGCTGGTCTGGGACCAGTACCCGGGTGCCCGGTCCGGCGGCAAGCAGCACACCCGTCATCTGACCGCCCGGGGCTGGCTCCCCGAGGGTGCACAGACCCTCGACGGGTCGGTGGCGCACGTCTTCAGCGACGTCAACGACAACAACAAGGTGGACCCGGGCGAGGAGGTCACCCCGGCGGCCGACGGGACGTTCTCCTTCCCGTTCAAGCCCTTCACCGGTGACGGCTGCGGCACCCCGCTGCCCTGCTCGTGGAACCAGAAGACGCCGAACTCATGGCAGACCAACCGCGAGCAGAACGCCGCGCAGGTCTACTACTTCCTCGGCACCTTCCACGACCACCTGGAAGCCGGTCCGATCGGCTTCACCCGGGCCGCGGGCAACTTCGACAGCCGGGACGGCGACGCCGTACAGGCGCAGACCGACGACGGCGCGGCCATCAAGGACGGGCTGCCCGACGACGACCACCTGAACAACGCCAACATGGGCACGCCGCCGGACGGCCAGGCGCCCACGATGCAGATGTACCTGACCGGTGCCATACCGGGCGCCAACGTGCTGCAGGCCAACTTCGGCGACGACGCCGCCACCGTCTACCACGAGTACACCCACGGCCTGTCCCACCGGCTGATCACCGACGCCGACGGGGTCCCCGCCCTCAACAGCGAGCAGTCGAACGCCATGGGCGAGGCGTGGAGCGACTGGTACGCCCTCGATTTCCTCAACAGCGAGGGCCTGCTGAAGGACAACCGGCGCGTCGACGGCGACGTGAACCTCGACGCGCCGGGCTGGAGCGACGAACTGCCGGCGCGCACCCAGTCGATCGACTGCCCGGTCGGCGCCACGTCGGCCGCCTGCCACGGAACGACCCAGGCGGGCGCGGGCGGTTACACCTACGGCGACTACGGGAAGATCTCCCGCCGTGGCCCGGAGGTGCACGCCGACGGCGAGATCTGGGGCGAGACGCTCTGGGACCTGCGCAACGTCCTCGGCAGCCGGCTCACCGAGTCGCTCGTCACCCGGGCGATGGAACTGTCACCCGTGAGCCCGAGCTTCCTCGACCAGCGCAACGCCATCCTGCAGGCCGACACCGTGGTCAACGGCGGACGCGCGCACGACCGGATCTGGAAGGTCTTCGCCCACCGGGGCATGGGCTGGTTCGCCGCCGCTCTCACGGGTGACGACGTACGGCCCGACGAGGACTTCTCCGTGCCGCCCGGCCCGAACACCCCGGTGGTCACGCTCACCGGCAAGGTGACCGACGACTCGTCCGGTGCGCCGGTCGGCGGCGTCACGGTCAGCATCAGCGGCCACTCCTCCGGCTTCCCCGGCGCCGACCTCTCCGCCGTGAGCGCGGCGGACGGCACGTACGCGATCCGGAACGTGCCCGAGGGCACCTACCGGAAGGTCTACGCGAGCGGCAACGGTTACGAACCGCAGGTCCGTACGCTCACCGTCACCGCCGGCGCCGCAGACTGGGCGGTGCGCCGCGACTGGTCGGCCTCCTCCGGTGGCGCCGAGGTCGCGGAGTTCAGCGGCGTCGACTACAGCGACTTCGGCTGCGGACCGGCCGGTCTGATCGACATGTCGGCCAACGTCTGGGGTTCGGAGGCCAACGGCGGCACCAACGGCACCGGGGTCGACCCGGTCCACAACACCGTACGGCTGCCCCAGGGCGTGGACATCAGCGAGCTGCGCGTCGACCCGACGTCCGGCTGCGGGGACGACCTGACGGCGTCCCTCGGCGACTACCGGATCGAGACGTCCACCGACGGCACGACCTGGGCCACCGCCGCCGAGGGTCACTTCGGTCCCGCCGACACCGGCCGGGAGAACGCCGTGCCCCTCAACACGGGTACCGCGCAGAACGTCCGGTACGTCCGCGTCACGATGCTGGGCAACCAGGCCGTCGACAACGGCGTGGACTGCGCCCAGGACTCCGGCCCCTCGGGCTGCAGTTACCTGGACATGACCGAGCTCGTCGTCCACGGCACACCCCACCAGGGCTGACGGACCCGGCAACCAGCAGACCAGAGGGCGGCGTTCCGGTTGCGGAACGCCGCCCTTCGGCGACTGGTGCGTCGTATCAAGTGGTCGTGCAGGAAGTCCCGTTGAGCGTGAACGACGTAGGCGCCGGGTTCGTCGCTCCCTTCGCCCCGATGAAGCCGACCGAGACCGAGCCGGCGGCCGGGATCGTGGCCGTGTAGGAGGCGGGTACGACGCTCACGTTGGCGCCGGTCTGGGTGGGCGTACCGCCCCACATGTTGTTGATGGTCTGGCCGCCCGCGAAGCTGAAGCCCAGCGTCCAGTTGGTCAGGGCGGTGGTGCCCGTGTTGCGCAGGGTGATGTCGCCCTGGAAACCGCCCTGCCACTCGCCGACGACCCGGTAGGCGACGGAGCAGCTGACTCCGGGGGTGCCGCCGCCCGGGGACGTGGTGACGTTCACCGTGGCCGAGCGGGTCGACCGGTTGCCGGCCGCGTCCCGTGCGTACACGGCGAAGGTGTACGCCGTGGCCGCGGTGAGGCCGGTGACCGTGACGGTGCTGGTGGTGGAGGCGGCGGCCGTGGTCTCCGTACCGCCGCTCACGCGGACGACGTCGTAACCGGCGACGCCAACGTTGTCAGTCGACGCGGCCCAGGTCAGGGTGGTCGAGGTGGCCGTGGTTCCGGACGCCGCCGGGGTGCCGGGGGCGGTCGGGGCCTGGGTGTCGGTGCCCGTGCCGCCGCCGTAGACCGTGGCTTCCTTGGAGGTCTGGGCGATGCCGTTGGCGCCGTTGAAGATGCGCTGGCCCCAGGTGCTGAGCTGCTTGGGGTCGAAGCCGATCGACAGGTCGAGGATCGGGTCCGTGTTGCCGCTCCACGACCAGGCCAGGTAGCCCAGCTTCAACTGCTGGGCGGTCGCCATCATGGTGTCCTCGTCGGGGTCGCCCCACTGGTCGGCGGGACCTCCGAACTCGCCGATCAGGATGGGGAGTTTGGCCGTGACGAAGGCGTTCAGGTAGTCGGTGATCTCCGCCGCCGTGTCGAAGACGCTGTACATGTGGATGGAGAAGATCAGGTTGCCGGTGGTGTCGGCGTTGTACACGGACTGGGCGTTGGCGCGCATGACGCCCTGCCAGTCCTGACCCCAGTTGGGCGCGTCGACCATGATCGTGTGCTGGAAGCCGGCGGCGCGCAGCTTCTGTACGGCCGCGATCGTCGGGGCGGTCCAGCCGGCCGGATCGGTGTTGCCCCAGGGCTCGTTGCCGATGTTGATGATGACGTAGTCCTCTTGACCGGCGAGCACGCTCTTGAGGCCGATCCAGTAGTCGGCGGCCTGGTCGAGTGTCCCGGCGGCGGCGTCCTCGCCGTAGCCGGTGGTGTCGTGCACCTCCAGTACGCAGATCAGGCGGTTCGCCTTGCACTGCGCGACGACGGCGGCCACGTCGTCGGCGGTGTTCTTGGTCCAGCGGTGCCCGTCGGCGAGGACGACGCGGACGGTGTTGGCGCCCAACGCCTTGACGTCCCTGAGGGATTGGGTCTGGGTCGGGTACCAGGTGTGGGCGTGGTTGACCCCCCTCATCACGAAGTCGTTGCCGTTGCCTTCGAGGAGACGGCCGTTCGAGATGTGGAGGCCGGTGGCCAGGGCGCGGGGCGGCTCGGCCTGCGCCTGGGCGGGGGTCGGGGCGAGCGCCAGGAGGCCGAGGACGGTGGCCAGGGCGGTCAGCAGGACGGTCAGGGGGCTCTTTCGCGTGGTGCTTCTCGTGGTGCTTCTCTTTGTTCTCACTGCGACTCCAGGGAGTGAGCGCCAAGAAACTTCAGCAACAGCGGAAATGTGGGAGCGCTCCCATACACGCATGACGACAGGGACACGTCAAGACATCGCGCACACCGGCCGTCCGTCAGCCGGTGCCGGATCGTGTGCTGCGGAACGTACGGCGATACGCGTCCGGGGGCACACCGATCGTGCGGTTGAAGTGGCGGCGCAGGGTCGTGGCGGTGCCCATGCCGACGGCCTCCGCGATGGCGTCGACACTGTCGCCGGTGGCCTCCAGCAGCTCCTGGGCACGCCGGATCCGCTGGGTCAGCAGCCACTGCAGCGGGGTGGTGCCGGTGACGGTCCGGAAATGGCGGCCCAGGTGGCGCGAGCTCATGTTGGCCCGGCGGGCCAGGTCCTCCACGGTCAGCGGTCGGTCGAGCCGTTCGATCGCCCAGGGCAACAGCTCGGCGAGCGGATGGTCGTCCTGCTCGGGCACCGGCGCGGTGACGAACTGCGCCTGGCCGCCCGCCCGGTGCGGCGGTACGACGAGGCGGCGGGCGACGGTGTTGGCGATCGCCGAGCCGTGGTCGAGCCGTACGAGGTGCAGGCACAGGTCCATCGAGGCCGCCTTGCCGGCGGAGGTGAGCACGCTGCTGCCGTTGTCGACGTACAGCACGTCCGGGTCGACCTCGACGAGGGGATGCCGGGCGGCCAGGACATCGGTGTGCGCCCAGTGCGTGGTCGCGCGCCGCCCGTCCAGCAGTCCGGCGGCGGCCAGCACGAACGCGCCGGTGCAGAGCGAGGCGACGCGGGCTCCCGCCTCGTGGGCCGCGCGTACGGCGTCGACGAGTTCGGCGGGTGGGGCGATGTCGACGTCGGCCCAGCCGGGGACGATCACCGTGTCCGCGTACGGGAGTTGGTCGAGGCCGGCGTCGGGTTCCATGAGGAAACGTCCGACGTGGACGGGGGCGGGGCCGCAGACGGTGAGGTCGTACCAGGGGAAGGCCAGACCGGGGAGACCGGAGAGGTCGGAGCCGAACACCTCGTACGCGACGGCCAGTTCGAAGTGGAGCATGCCGTCGGTGAGGGCGAGGGCGACGGTCCTGGTACCCGGGCTCATGCTCATGTCCGGAATTGTACGGGGCATGTCGTTCCGGACACTCGTGTGGGGCGATCGACGTCGTCAGGATGGTGGTCATGCGAACACGACGGGGAGAAGTCATGGGATCGGCAGCGGTGTCCGGGCAGGCGGTTGTGGTGTACGGCGCGTACGGGCACACCGGGCGCTTCGTGGTGGCGGAGCTGCTGGAGCAGGGGTTCACCCCGGTCCTCTCCGGGCGGGACCCGGAGCGGTTGCGGGAGTTGGCCTCGTCGTCCCGCCCGGGGCTGGAGGTCCGGCCGGCCTCGGTCGACGACCCGGGCGCACTCGACCGGGCGCTGACCGGAGCGTCGGCGGTGATCAACGCCGCGGGGCCGTTCGCCGCGACGGCGGCACCGGTGATCGAGGCGGCACTGCGGGCCGGGATCCCGTATGTGGACGTGGCGGCGGAGATCGAGGCCAACCTCGACACGTTCACGCACTTCGGGGAGCGTGCGCGTGCGGCGAACACGCTGGTGGTCCCGGCGATGGCCTTCTTCGGCGGCCTCAGCGACCTGCTGGTCACCGCGGCGATGGGCGACTGGACCTCGGCCGACGAGGCCCACATCGCGTACGGCCTGAGCAGCTGGCACCCGACCGCCGGCACGCGTGTCGCGGGGGCGGTGTCCCGGGAGCGCCGGGACGGCCGCCGGGTCCGCTACAGCGGGGGCGCACTGGAGTACCACGACGACGCGCTGCCGACCCTGAAGTGGCCCTTCCCGGAGCCGATGGGGACCCGGGAGGTGATCGGCGAGTTCTCCATGGCCGACGTGGTCACCGTCCCGAGCCATCTGGACGTACCCGAGGTGCGCACGTACATGGCGGCGGAGGCGGCCAGGGACCTGGCCGCGCCGGACACCCCGGCGCCGGTAGCGGTCGACGAGGACGGGCGGTCCGCGCAGACGTTCGTGGTCGATGCCGTCGTACGGTCCGGTGGCGTGGAGCGGCGGGCGGTGGCGAGCGGGCGGGACATCTACGCGGTGAGCGCGCCGCTGGCGGTGGAGGCGGTGCGGCGAGTACTGACGGGGCGTACGCAGGCTGTGGGGGTGGCGTCGGCAGGGGCGGCCTTCGACGCGGGTGACTTCCTCGGGGCGCTGTCCGGGGCCGGGCACATCTCGGTGGAGTGGTTCCGGTAGGGGCGGATGGGGGTGAGCGGGCCCCGGCCGGGTCTGCCGGGCCTGGACCGGCTGGGGAGCATCTGCCGAAGCTCGACCGGCTGAGCCAGGACCGTCCGGGCCAGGCGCTCAGCAGTTCTTCGGGGCCGTGCGACGCCTGGAGCCCTGAACAGGTAACTCCGTTGCGCAAGGCCGCCACCAGCGGGACGGATCGTGCGCGGCCGCCAGCGCAATGGTTGCATCAGGAATAGTATCGGCCGGAATACTATCGCCAGCGCTAGTATCGCGCCCGGCCGTTGAGCCACCCCTCGTACACCCCCAGGGCGCCCGGGCGGTCGTCCGGACGATGGCAATCCAGCCGTCGGCTGCAATTACCTGCTCACCGGCGCTGCGACGACAAGGACTCGATCGGCCTCGACATCGAACCCGAGCACCGGATGGCCCTGGTCGCCTTCCGGATCCATCAACACCGGCTTCTCCAACCGTCGACCGATCTCCCGAAGGAACCCGCAGAACACGTCGAGACGCTCCTGCCCCTGCAACTCCCGCAAGTCGACATCGAATTCGACTTCGTCGTCGGCATGGAAACGGAAGATCGCCAGCACGTCGGCAGTCGGCCACACCCTCAGGACCGGGCACTCGGCGTCCGCCGGTCGGGACAGCACAGTCTCCGCACGGGGCACCGGAAGCACTGCTTCCCCTTCGGAGTACTGGCACTTCCAGCCCTTCTCCGCGACGAGATCGAGGACTGCCTGCCAGTCCTCCACCGAGGCACTCGGAACACGCACGTCTGGCAGGGACCCCAGCAGGTCTGGGTCGAAGAAGCACTTCACGTCATCCCACAGCAGGTCGTTCACCCCGCCATGCGGCCCGGCCTGCCGAACCGGCATGTACGTCACCTCGGCTCGGGCTGTCTCGGCAGGGCTATGCGAAAGCCCAGCCGCTCCACTTCTCCACCCGAACGGCGACCACGGGGCCCTGAGGAGGGGAGTCCTTGTACTGGCCTTGCCGGTCGTACTTGTCGCACAGCGACACCACCGCGTGGAGGCGCTCCTCGCCGTCCTCCAGGACTTCCCCGCGACCGTCGGCGCGAGCCCACCACAACTGCGACCAGTCCTCGTCATAGTGGTCGGCCAGTACCGTCACCGACGGATTCTCACGGATGTTGCGCAACCGCCGTAGGTTCCACGTGCTTTTGGGTTTGTGATCGACCGCGAAGTACAAGATGTCGTTCACGACGACGAAGGTCACGGGTACCGCGTGGGGCACTCCCTGGGGGTCGGCCGTCACCAGCCGGGCGACAGGCGACGCGACAAAACGTTCCCGGGCAACGAGCGGCGAGAGCTTCATGCATCTCACCGTAGCCATGCGGATGTCCAGGCTCCTGCGTCATCCGCCACGAACGACGGGACCGCACCCGTCGACGGGGACGTGCGTCTGTACCGACCTGTTGCGGTCCGGTGCAGCAGGCCGACTCCTACGCGACCGGCTGCCCGTGCTGTTGGATAACCGGAGTTGCGGAGCATCCGGTACGTGACGCGATCCGCCTCGCCGAGGCGTGAAAGGAGCCCAACGGTGGCTGAGGCTGAGGACCTGTCCGCGGTGGCGCGCTTCCTGTACGAAGCGGGGACGCTGAAGCAGACAAAGCGCACCGGCTGGTGGATGGCCGGCGTACGCGACCCCGAGTCGGTGGCCGAGCACTCCTGGCGCACCGCTCTCCTCGCGTCGATCATCGCGAAGCTCGAAGGTGCCGACCCCGCGCGGGCCGCCTACCTCGCGGTTTGGCACGACTGCCAGGAGACCCGGACCGGCGACGTGAACCACCTCGGCAAGAAGTACGCCACCGGCGCCGACCCACAGGCCGTCACCGCTGACCAGGTCAGCGGCATGCCGGAGATCCTCGCCTCGGCCGTACGGGAACTCGTCGCCGAGTACGAGGAGAAGGAGTCCGCCGAGGCGATCTGCGCCCGGGACGCCGACAAGCTGGAGTGCATGATCCAGGGCATCGAGTACAAGGCCCAGGGCTACGAGAACGCCCAGCGCTGGATCGACAACAGCCGGGGGCGGCTCACCACCAAGTCGGCCAACGAACTCGCCGACGCGGTGTTGGCGACGGGGACGCTGGACTGGTTGCGTGCGGCGCTCGGGGAGAACCTGGGCTGACTGAGGACTCTGCGGGTACAGAGTTCAGGCCCCGGGTTCCCGTGTCGTCGTCGTGGTCAATGGCCGAACGGTCTCCCGGCCACATTCGCGATGGAACGGGGTGCCCAGGCACACGCAGTCAGGCCGTCCGTGCACGATGAGCGGCCCATTCCTTGGCAGCCGAGTGGATGCTCTGGGTCCAGGGGTTGGGCGACTCCTCGGCGATCTCGGTCCAGACGCTTTCGTTGGCCAGAGCGAACGCGTTCAGCCCTGCCTCGGGAGCCTCACGGAAGGCAGGGACACGTGAAGCCCATTGCTCGGCGCTCCCGGGTGTGTGGCCGCCCTCGGCGATCAGCCAGACGACCCAGTACCCGGCATCCAGCCACTCGGCTCCTCGGGTGGCCCATGCCCAGTCGACAAGCCACGCCCGTCCCTGACCGACCATGACGTTGGCGGGGTTTGGGTCGGTGTGACACAGGGCGTCTCCGCTGAAGTACACGAGATCTGCGTCAGGTGCGTGCTCACGCAGCCGGTGTCCCGCCTCCTTCAGCTCCACACCGTCCGGCGCGCGCAGCCCCGACAGCCGTTCCAGAGTCGCGGCGACGAGCGGGAGATCCTCCGAGCCGGGCGCGTAGTCGGCGTGGCGGCCGTCGAGTGCGTCGAAGGCGACGAGGTCCCATCCGCCGGCCCTGAGGTGCCACCGCACGCGTGGCGAGATGCCGCTCACGTACGGGCCCACGGCCGCCTCTCGCTGCTGCGTCCACGCTCGCGGGTGATCCGCAGGCAACCCCTTGACGTACACCTCACCGTGCTCGGTCGTCAGCCGCGCGGAGATGGCGGAGTTGAAGCCTGACGGCATGGTCGCAGTGCTCAGGAGCGGGCCTGTGCGGGCGATTACGGAGCCCTGGACATCGTCGGGCAGGTCGGCGAAGTCGATGCGATCGATCGGCATGGGGGCACTTTCACAGAGACAGAGGAGGTCCCGCGCAGCGTCTTCCCGCACGATGGGGACGCGGCACTGGCGGCGGAGTCTCGGGGCTGGTTGCACGTAGGGCTCGGGGAGAAGGTTGAGCCGACCGGGGAAAGCCCCGGGGCTCGGAGTTCAGGGCCCGAGTCCTGGCGTCCCGGCCGATGTCCCCGCCGCTCTCGTCACACCCTCGCACCCGCAATCCGGCGAAGACTGAGCCCCGAGCTCCAGGCGCCGAGATTCGAGCCCCTTTTGTATTGAATGGGCGGGAAGTTGAACCCACCCTCCCACCCTCCCCCGGTCTTGGCGCTGGCCGTGCACGCGCCTCAACTGCCCTCCATACCAGCGGATATGACTTTTCGTGACCGGCTTGCGACGCGCCGTGGTGACCGTCTAGCGTTCGCGGCAACAAACAACCCCGGTCGGGTGCGACAACACCCGCCGGGGTCTGACCGACAAGATCCTCACAGGAGATCTCATGGCGTACGACGACTTTATCGCTGCCCTGGCTGCCCCCGCAGCCCCTCCCCATCCCCACCCCATGGCCAGTCCCGGTTACGGCAAGCGCTGTGCCCCGGACCAGTCGCCGCCCCGCAAGGGCGACTTCGGCCACCTTCCGGTCCGCGCCGCCTACATCGCGAGCCTCCTCGACCGGCTCTGCGAGAACGCGGCCATGGATGCCAAGACCATCGCCAAGGCGCAGCCCCTCTACGGCCAGGCGGCCGTGCGCACCACGCTCAACGAACTCGGCGTCGCCGGGCATCTGCGCCGGGTACGCCGAAGCGTTCCGTCCGGTGACGGAGTGAGCGGCACTCGGTGGGTCGTCAACACGTACTGGTCCCGGACCGCACGTGACAACGAATGGTGGGCCACTTTCCTCCAGGGTGACGTGACGCGCGAGGCGCCCGCAGTGATGCCGGGAGCCGCCGAGGTCCGGGAGACCGGCCTTCAGGAGGCCCCGGCAGCCGACGAAGACCCGGAAGAGTCCGGCGCCGCACCAGCCCGGACCGCCAACTCCCCACGCCCCGACCGGGATCGGGGTCCCTCCACCGCGTACGACACCCTCGCCCGGCTCGGCCTCCGGGAGCCCCGTCTCGCTCTGTCCGCCGCCGACTGCGCGGCCCTGGAAGAACTGGCCGCCGACTGGCTGGCCCGGGGTGCGACGCCTGAGCTACTCACCGGCGCTCTCGTCGCCGGGCTGCCGGACCCCGTGCACTCACCCCGGGGGTTCGTCCGGAGGCGGCTGCTCGACAAGATGCCGCCCGAGCGGGTCGTCGTACCGCCGGCTGCTGCGGCTCCTGGTCCCCGGCGCACCCTGCTGGTGGAGTGCACCGACTGCGGGGTGCCGGGGCGGCCGGAGGCTTTGCCGGGTGGGCTGTGCCGGGGGTGCCGCACCCGGGATGCGAGCGGGCCGAGGGCGCCTCGGCAATCAGTACGGCGACCCGATCCGACTGTGCACGCCCTGGCTGCCGAGGTGCGCGCCGGAATGCGCACACCCCAGCGCGCCTGAACGTCGTCCGCACGGGGCCGAGCCACGACTGTGAACCTCAGAGCCAATCGAAAACGTACCGATTCGTAGCCCGGTCGAACGATTCGTCGATCCTGCGACGCGGCAGCCCGAATTCTTCTTCGGACCAACGACACATCGCAACGGAAATTCCATCGACCTGGAAATCTGTTTCCACGAAACCGAGCTCTTCGACCCGCACGGTGACTGGGCGTCCACCAACGCTCCGCGAAATCCCCGGGGCTGACGCGGAAATCCCGTCACTCAGCTTTCGTTTAAATTCTTCAGGAAGCTTCACAATGGCCTCACCGAGAGAGATCCAGACAGGCCCGGAGGGATCTACCCGCTCCCCCTCTGCTCCCTCTTGGAATTCGGCTTGCGCAGTGATCGAGATTCGAACGCCCCAAGACGTCTTCAGGAGTTTGTACACATACGTCCGGGGATTACCCATCAGTCGAACCTCAAGAGTGAGAACACGTTGGAAGAGAAGAAATGCTCTGTTCCGAGATTTGTCGGTCTGGAAACGTAGCTCAGGCCATGGCTTGCATCCCCACCTCACAAAAGGCTGAGCTTGTCCATGAAATCAGTGGACACCTCATTCGTGCTCGTGCGCTGGAGTCTGCTGGTGTTGCCGTCACTACTGCCGTCAGTGGCCTACACCGCCTGGGGAATTCCAGGAATTTCGAATGCGTGTCAAGCGGCTTCGTCGTGCGGGGTGAGGCTGATGGTCAGGTCGGCGCCGAGAGCCCGAGCCAGGCGGCGCAGGAGGGGAAGCGTGGGTACGGTCCCACCGCCTTCGAATCGGGAGATCTGCGGCTGCTTCATCCCGCACCGCTCGGCCAGCTCGGCCTGGGACAGCCCGAGCTCGATGCGCCGGTCGTGGACGAGTTGCCCGAGCTCACGGGCGAGCGCGGAAAGCGGGTCCTGCATGGTTCCTCCCCGCCTCAGGCCGCTGAGGCGACGATGGTGACGGTGGGCTCGTCTCCGCCGGCGAGGTGCACGTCCACTGTGAGGTCCAGTGCGCGGGCCAGGCGCATGATGACCGCGATGGGCGGCAGCTCGGTGGCCGTCTCGATGCCTTCGATGTCATCGACCTCGACGTGCATGCGCTCGGCGAGTTCGGCCTCGCTCAGCCCGAGTTGCTTACGCCGGTCGTAGACGGCCTTGCCCAACGTCATGGCCAGGCCGGCCTCTTCGTAGAACCGGTCGTACTCGGGGTCAGCGTCCAGGTGCTCGCCCAGCAACTGGCGGTGGCGACGGGTCCTCCATTCACTGTGGTTCATCGGTTCTCCTTGAGGTTGCGGCTGTAGAGGTCGTGCTCGGCGGCGGCTTCATGCTCTGCCTCACACAATCGCTGTGCGGCGTGGGCGCGGTCCACTTCAGCCTGCTCGCGCATCTTGGTCTTGCGGAACACGGTGAGCAGAACGACACGTCGGCCGGGCGCCAGCCAGTAGGTGATCCGCTGATGGGCATCACCCAGACGGAAGCGCAACTCGCGGAGCTTGCCGCCCAGGTGGCGGGAGTGCGGTTCGTCGAGCGTGGCGGGCTGCTCGGCGAGCAGGTCGGCGACGCGTTCGGCCTGCTTGTAGTGATGGGCGGGAATGTTCTCCAGCCACAGCCGCACCTCCGGCTCGATCTCGATCGAGTACCGCCCGCTGTTCATATCGCCGATGATATATGGCACGGGGTGCAAGAGCGCGACTTCGTAGTGCAGGTCTGTGCCGTCGCCGCGACCGCAGCCACTCCAACGTCGCACACCCCCGCACTTCCCCCTTCGCCCTGACGCCACGGCGCCGCCCGCAAACCAGCGGCAACCTGCCGAGGTGGCGCAAGGGCGGCTTCTTTCGGCAGGATCGGGCCCGAGCGGGAGAGGCAGTGTACGGCCGGGCTGGTGCGTCGCCCAGTCTGGCGGCGCGGGGCCTGAGCGGGGGAAGTCGGCCCCCGACGGGCGGCCGGGAGCTTCGCTCCCCGACGGAGGCAACGCCGACCACCGCCCTCGGTGAGACCGGCGAGACGAACATGAGGGACGGCCCCCTGGTCAGCCCCTGTGCGTACGATGCCGCAGGACGGTCGTATGCGACAACTTGCTGTGCGACGTGCAAGGGCTCGCGCCCACAACTTGCTCCCGGCGGTGCCAGTTGAGCCTCAACACTCGGCACGAGCGTCGGCGGCTCGCCCGACGGTGGGTCGGTCGGCGATGTTCGGCCGGTTCAGACGGGCGGGCTGGAGAAACTCGCTGCCACCGGCCAACTCGCACCCCTCACACGGCAGATAGACCGACTCGGTGGATGCGCACACCCGATCCGCCTCACCGGGCACCGCACACGCCTCGACGTCGGCAGGGTGCGCTGGAAGTCGGCGGTCTTCGCGTCCAGCGCCGCGATCGGAGACCGGCGAGAACGCACCGCCGATTCCTCGGTGGTGCGTTCTCGCCGATTGCACTTAGTTTGACGGAATATT
The DNA here is from genome assembly GCF_033795085.1 of Streptomyces sp. AK08-02. Taxonomy (NCBI): domain Bacteria; kingdom Bacillati; phylum Actinomycetota; class Actinomycetes; order Kitasatosporales; family Streptomycetaceae; genus Streptomyces; species Streptomyces sp. AK08-02. Next base: position 137,639 of record NZ_JARAZV010000024.1, on the reverse strand, counting down.
CACAACCGTCACTTGTCCATCCATTAGGCATTCGATGAGCACCGAACCGCCGAGCGGGTGGATCCAAAAGTGCGGCCCGGCGTCCAGGATGTCCCGCGCGTGTCGCACCGCAACATCCGCAGGCATGGTCACGGCCGGCATCAGATAGTTGCCCCAGATGACGGCGATCCGCTCACCCCGCTGCACGTACGAGGAGAGCAGCTCCGCCGCCATCCTCGTCCAGTGCTCCTCATCGTCCCACCAGAGGCGGTCTTCGAACGGAGTAGACTCGAAGTCGATCACGTCACCGGTAGCAGCCGGAAATCGGCTCAGCGTCGCTGCCGCCAGTGCACGGTTCTCGGCGAGATCCAGCTTCATCACCTGTCGGCCGTCATCGTCACGGGGGTCATTCATGAAGTCCGGAAGGTATTCCGGATGACTCCCATAAGAACTACCGTCGGTCATACATTCCGCCTCAACCACGTCGAAATACTCCCGCCAGGGAATCTTATCGCCCATTTTCGAACCGCCGCACCCTTACCCGTCATCACATTGATGTGCGGGCCGATCCTGTCGTCGGTATCCAGGCGGAATGACCTGTATTCCCCACCGCTGGCCGCGGTGAACCCGGTATCCCTACCGAAGGTGTCGACCGCGGACTCCATCGTCCCCTGCCGACGCTGCCACGAACCGGTGTCGATGGGCCCCACGATGTCTAGGGCCTGGTTTCTGGCCTGTTCGAACGAGTCCGCGTCCAGGACAACCTCACTACGAGGCTTCTCCGGGTTGCACCTGCAGAGTTCGGAGTGTCCGGGTTGCGATCCACCGCAGTTGTGAACCAGTACCGGGGTGGCCTCTGCCAGCACGTAGTAGGTGTGCAGGCTGCTGACGGTCAGGTTGTGGACCGTGGCGCCCTGCGCCGTCCAACGCTCGATGGCGGTGACCTGGACCAGCGTGCCGGCTCCGGTCTGCAGCCACTGGCCCGGCTGAAGGTCCGTTGCCTCAAGCCACTCACCGAGTTCCGGCACCCAGAACGGGTGGCCTTCCGTCGCCGTGACCTCGGCGGTCTTCGAGCCCTTCTTTCCGTCGGTGTCGATGGTCACCTTGACCAGGTGCTTGAGGCCCTCGCCCTTGATCTCGGCGGTGACTTCCTCAGCCTCGGTCTGGCCCGTTTCCGGGTCGGTGGCCATCACCTTGTCGCCGACCTTGACGTCCTTGATCGCCTTCGTCGAACCGTCGGCCATCAGGACCCGGGTCTCCGGGGTGAAGCTGTTGATCGTGCAGCTCGCGCCATCGCCGGACCCGCCATCGGATCCGCCACCCGAGTCGGCGTCGTCCCGCCCCGAGTCCCCCCGCTTCCCGCCGGACTTGTTCTCCGCCCGGCCCCCGCCCGAAGACCCCTTCTCCTGGGCCGTCTTGCGGGCCTTGACCTGCGGGGCGTTGCCTCTTGCGCCCTTCGAACCTGTGTGGGCCTTCTTCTTCGCGGCCTCCGCCGCCGCCTTGGCCGCTTCCCTTGCCTTGCGTTTGGCTTCCGCCGCCGCGGCCTCCGCCGCCTTCTTCGCCCTGATCAGTGCGGCCTTCGCCGCCTTCGCCGCCTTCAGGCCTATCTCCGCGGCGGCCTTGGCCGCCTTCCAGGCCTTCACGGCGCCCATCGTCGCCTTGAACGCCTTGAACATCTTCTTGCCCTTGGAGAAGACGCTCGTCCACGGAATCGCGTCCATCAGCAGGCTGCCGCAGGCCCACAGGTCGCCCTGGGAGAAGCAGCCGACCACGTCGTTCCAGCCGATGAACTCCTTGAACACCGCCCAGCCGACGCTGAGGATCACATCGCCGATCGACACCGACAACGTCCGCTGGAACTCCGCGATCTGCGCGTCCAGCGCCGCGATCGACGCATCGAAACTCGACGCCGACGAGGTGAGACCGCTCGGGTCCGAGTGCGTGACCGGGTTGTTGTTGGCATAGGAGTAGCCGTTCGCCTGGAGCGCGTCGCTCTGGTCCAGGACCGGGTCCGCCGAGACGAAACGGCCCGTCGCCGGTTCGTACTCCCGCGCCCCCAGATGAACCAGACCCGCCCCCCGGTCGTCATCACCGGTCGCGAACGCCGTACGCGAACGCGCCGACGTGTACCCCGTGCGGTCCTCACCCCACGGATCCTTCTTCGTGATGCGGACCTGCCCGCTGTCCAGCCGCACCTCCGCCAGCGGCGTCCCGTTGTGGTCCACCGCACCCGCGAAGAGGTGCTCGTCCGCGCCGCCAGAGGTCGAGGACGCCTGCCGGTAACGCGACACCGTCGGAGCACCGCCGTGACCGTAAGTCCGCTCCGCCGAGCGGAACTTGCCCGAGGCCGTCAGGGAGACCGTCGTGTCCGGCAGATGCAACACCGCACCCGCCGCCGAACGCTCCAACACCCGGTTGCCCAGACCGTCGTACACATACATCGTCTTCGACGCCGGCTTGAACACCTGACCCGTCGCCGACGCCGCACAGGCCGCCAGGACCAGATCCGTACCGTTCGCGGTCGACGGGGCGTTCATGCACAGGCTGGTGCCCTTGAGCTTGAGCAGGCCCGTGTCCAGGACCTCCCACTGCTGGGTCGCCGTGGCCTTGTTGCAGGGCTGGACCTGGACCGCCGCGCCCGCCGCCGCGCTCGTCGGCTGAGCACAGGCGCCCGCGACGACGAACTGCCCGACGGTCGTGCTGTCGACGGTGCCGTTGTTGTCGGCGTCGACGCCTCTCAGGCGAAAGTTCTGTGCCTTGGACGCGTTGCATACGTAGATCTGGATGGCGGTGCCGGCCACGGGGTTGCCGCCCCCGAGGTCCATGCACATGTCGGAGGTGCCCAGCCAGGGACCGGAACCGTCCGGGCCGAAGCCCGTCACCGTCTCGACCTGGCCGTCCCACGTCCAGGTCAGACCCTGGGACGTGTCACCGCCGGTGGAGCGGTTGGTGAGCCTGCCCGCCGCGTCATACTTCTGCGTCGAGCCGGTCTTGACCTCGGCGCCAGCCGCCGTGTACGTCGTGGCGTCGAACGAGGTCAGCGTGTGCGGCTGGTCGTTCTTCTCCGTCGTGACGTCGCTCGTGCCGTGGTGGTAGGCGGTGGCCACGTCGCTCGTGGTCACCCGCGCCCCGGCCGTGGTGAACGTCGGGTCCGCCTTGTAGGCCGTCTTCGACTCCCGGTTGCCCAGCACGTCGTACGTGTACGACTGCCAGTAACCGTCGTTGTTGGACGAGACGTTGACCTTGCCGTCCGCGTACACCGGCTCGGCCGTCGACTTGCCGGAGGCCGTGCACGCGCCGCCGCTCGGCGTCGTCCACGCGGTCTTCAGCTGGCCCAGCGTGTCGTAGGTGAAGCACTGCCGGTCGGTGTAGGTCGCGGCACCCGAGCCGATCTTGTCCGACACCGACAGGATGTTGCCCGACGGATCGTAGGCGTAGCCGCGCTCGCTCACCTTGCTGCCCGTGACGGCCGCGACACCCGTGTCGGTCGTGTTCTCTCTCTGGAGCTTGCTGGTGAGCAGTTCACCGGTCGACTCGTCGAAGGAGTTGTCCTGCCACACCCGCTTGCCGACCTCGCCGACGGTCGAGCGCATCACCTGCCCGTACGGCGAGTAGGACGTCTCGGCGACGTACCAGTCCCGCCCGGAGACCGTGGTCGGCAGACCTGCCTCGTTGTACCGGTTGATCACGGTCTCGGCGCTCAGCCCGCCCACCTCGGGGGTGGTGTACCTCTCCAGCTGACCGTCGTCGTCGTACGTGTAGTCGTACGTGTAGATGCTCTTGAAGCCGTCCGCGGTCGTCCCCGTGGTCGTGCCGTCGGGCATGGTCAAGGTCATCGACATCGGCTGGTAGTCCGCCGTGTACCCGGCGATCGACGTCTTGTACGCCTGGCTCTCGCCCCCGTCGTAGCGGGTGGCATACGCCAGCTGCCCCTTGCCGCCCGGCACCGAGTCGTACCCGTACGACTGGACCTTCGTACCCGTACTGCCCGCCGGCGAGCCCGCCGCGGTGAACTTGACCTCGCTCACCCGGTTGTAGCGCTCATAGCTGTAGGCGAGCTTCCCTCCCAGGGCGTCGGTCGCCCAGTCCACCCGGCCGTACGCGTCGTACTCCGTGTGCGTGGCGCCCGTGTCCGGGTCCGTGGTGTCGGTGACCCGGCCCAGAGCGTCGTACTGCCACGTGCGGAAGTGACCGACCGCGTCCGTCGACCTGCTCATGTCCCCGCGCGCGTCGTACTCGTACTTCGTACTGATCGCACCGGCCTCGGTCAACGCCGTGTCGCTGTACGTGTCCTGCTGGACCGTGCGGCCCAGCGTGTCCGTCCACACCCGGGAGCCGGGCGTGCCCTTCGGCTGACGGACGATCGTGTAGTCCAGGCCGTACTGGTAGCGGGTGCGGCGGTCCGTCGTCGCCACCGTCGAGTTGCCGTCCGGGGCCGGGAGACCCGTCTGGGCGAACGAGTGGTGAACCGGGGTGACCGTCAGGACACGACCCAGACCGTCGTACGTGTAGGTCGTCGCGTTGGGAACGAGCGACTCGGACACGGGGACGACCAGTCCGGTGCCCGGGTCGTCCGCCATGTAGTAGGCGTTGCGGGTGAAACTGACCTGGCCGGCCGCGTTGTGGAAGGTGTCGGTGATCAGCTTGCCGCCGCCCACCGCTGGGGTCTGCGACTGCCGTTCACGGCCCAGACCGTCGTAGATCGCGGTGGACTTGCTGTACACCCCGTCGTTGTCCTTCGTGCTGCTCGGGTTGTCCTGCAGCGACTCGGTGACCACGGACACCGGTTTGCCCTCGAGCGTGTTGTACGTGTACTTCGCGTCGGGGTCGTCCGTGGCGGGCTGGGTCGGGCCCCAGGCGGCCGTGGTGCGGCCCAGCGGGTCGTACGTGTACGACGTGACACGGTTGTTGGCGTCGGTCGAGGTCAGGGTCGCGCCGCGGCCGGGCTCCACCTTGGTGGTCGTGACGAGGCCGGCTTCCGCCCCGCTGCTGTCGATCTTGGTGCCCTGGACCGTCTTGATCTCGTAGACCTGGCCGGAGGGTGGCGTGTAGGTCGTGAGGTTCGTCAGTCCGGTCGGGTCGACGACCTTGGTGACCCGGCCGAAGGCGTCGTACGTCGTCCGCGATTCGGGGTTGGTGGACTCCCAGCCCGTACCCGTCCCCGTGGGCAGCTCCGTACGCGTCGTCTGTCCCTTGGTGGGCGTGCCGTCCAGATCCGTGGAGCCGTCGTAGTAGACACGCGAGCCGCTGACCAGCGTCTTGGCCGTCGCCGACGTCAGGGCCGTCGAGCAGGTGGTCGTGCCGGTCGTCGTGATCGTCTGCTTGACCAGGCCGACCAGATAGACGCTGTCCGTGGCACCGGAGTTGTTGTGCGTGTACGACGTGCGGGTGCACGAGTCGTCGGTCGTCTTCGTCGCGGCGGTGTCGCCGAACTCCCGCACCTCGGACGGCAGGCCGTACGAGTCGTAGTCGGTCTCCGTCTTCACCGTGCGCAGCTGCGCAGAGTCGCCCGGCCGGGTGCCCGAGGACTTGGTGACCGTTATGACCTTGCCCAGCGTCACCCGCTCGGACACCACGTCCGGGCCGTCCGTCCGGTCGCGGGTCGCCAACCGCACAGGCGCGTCAGGGTAGTTGACCGTACGGGATATCCAGCCGCTGGAGGAGTCCGCGGCGTGGTCCGGGTAGGTCAGCGACTCCGCGACCATCCCGGCGTACGCCTTGCGGTCGGGTGCGATGTTCGCAACACCCGTGACGTCCTTCACCTGGAAGTCGCGCTTGACGTCGTCGTTCGCGTTCTCCGGTGTGCTGTCGTCCAGGACGTCGTCGCTCATGCCCCGGAAGTAGCGGGTGACCTCCTTGGAGGCGATGCTGCCGTCCGGGGCCGACGGGACGCCGGAGATGGTCGTGACGACCGGGTAGCCGCGCCAGTCGTCCCAGGTGCGGGTCTTCGGACGGGAGAACTCCCCCTGGCTCTTCGCCCAGAGGGCGCCGACAGTCTTGTCGGACGTGTTCGTCTCGTACTTGTACGACGTCGTGATGTCCGTCGCGTCCGCCAGTTGCGGATACTCGGTGATCGAGTCGACTACATACTTGTGGAACCAGGAGATCCGCTTGTCGGTCAGCTCGCCGTCCGCGTGCCAGTAAGCCGGGTAGCAGCGCAGCGTGTTCTTGTCGACCTCCGGGAAGTTCTTGCCCGCGAGGCAGGCATCCTCCGGCGCCATGTACGTGACGTGGGTGCGTCCGCCGTACTCGGAGACGACATCCTGGATGCGCAGTCGGCCGAAGAGGGGGTCGGTGTCGCCGGTGGCCTTCTTGACGCGGTTGGGCAGGGACAGTTTGTTGCGGCCGAAGATCACCGGCTGCAGGCGCGCGGTCGAACCGTCGACCGCATAACCGGTACGGGTGATCGACTCCAACCAGAGGGCCGTGTACTCACCGGTCAAATCCCAAGGGAACGACTGTTCGAGGTTCCAGGAGTCGACCTTCGAGAGGGCGGTGGTGCCGTACGTCTCGTCGTCGATGCCGCAGGCGTTGCGGGAGCCCGAGTCGTTCTTGTCGTTGTACTCGGTGAGCTTCACGCCCTGCTCGCGCTGGGTGCACGCGGTGATCGTGGCCAGGCGCTTGCGGGACCAGAACGTGGGGGCGTACGTCGCACACTTCTCGCCCGCCTTGCAGGCGAGGTCGGCCGGGGTGTCGAACCAGGGCCGGGTGAGGTCGGACTGCTTGGAGTCGAAGTTGGTGTCGGAGCAGTTCCAGGTCCAGATGCCGTCCTTCACGAAGCAGCGTTGCTGGTCCGTGAAGTTCATGCGGCCCAACGGCTCGGAGGAGTAGAGGGTGTCCTTGTGCTGCCCGTAGTCGATGCGGGTCAGGTAGCCGGCCCGGTCGTAGGCGACCGCCTTGGCTTCCTTGTTGTTCTTGGCGTAGGCGTTGGTCTCCTTGTCCCACCACAGCGACATGGCGTTGCCGTTGAGGTCGACGACGTAGTCGAGCTGGAAGCGCCAGCCCTGGTCGCAGAAGGAGTCCTCGAACTTGGCCGCGTAACAGGGGTCGGCGGCGACGCCGTTGTCGCCGGGGTGGTTGCCCGCGACCGGCACCTTCAGGACCGACTCGGTCTCCTCCTTGCCGGAGGTCCAGCCCGGCAAGCGGTTCATGCCGAAGTAGTACTGGGTGCCGTCGCTGGTGGTGACCCGCCAGAACTCCCCGTTGTTGTCGCCGTTGTTGGAGGCGGGGATGCCGGTGATACGCGTGTAGTCGGCTGAAGTCAGCAGCTCCACACGGGTGTTGTCACCGCGCGAGGTCTTCCATTCACCGGTGGCGTCGCTCTTCACCAGCTCCGTGGTGGTGCCGTTCAGCGTCAGGACCGCGTTGTACGAGCCCCAGCACTGGTCACCCGTGAAGTGGTCCTTGTTGTTCGCGCCGGAGGTGTCGGCCGCGCAGCCCACGAACGTGCGCGTGATCGCACCCGGGTTGTAGTCCCAGCCCTCACCGATCCAGGAGACCTGGTTGTTCGTGGCGGACGTACGGCCGTCCGAGGACTGCGAGTTGTAGCTCAGCGTCACGTTCGGGGACGGACCCGAGGGGACCTGCGGGCCCGCCATCGTGTACGCGTACGTGAACGCGCCGGAGGAGCCGCCCTGCGACCAGGTGCCGGACGAGGCCAGCGGGGTCGCGGCGAAGTCGCCGCCCGCGCCGGCACCGTAGGAGGTGCCGACCAACAGGCCGCCCGCGTTGGAGTCGGCCACCTTCTGTACGCCGGTCCGGCTCTCGCCACGCCACACCGCGGAGTCGACCGAGCCCTTGTCGGCGCTCGCGGCGGTGGAGGCACTCGTGGACGTGGCCGTGGACACCGCTGCCAGATCGGCGGTGTCGAGCGTCACGTTGAGAAGCGTCTCCTGGATGTCCTTCGTCTTGTCGGTGGAGTCGGAGGTCTCGTCGGTCGCGCCGTCTTCGCCAGGGTCCGCCTCCGAGCCGGAGTCGTCGCCGCCCGCGTCGACCGAGACGGTCACCTCGTCGGTGGTGCGCTGGACCTCCGTGGTCACGGGGATGCCGGTCGAGCACTCCTCCAGCTCCGGAGTGGTCGCGTAGCAGGCGGGCATCAGGGCGAACGACAGCCGGTCCAGCCACTGCGCGCTGTACGTCTCGGCGAAGCGGGTCGCGTCGATCTGGACGACCGCGTTGCCGGTGGCGGCGTCGGGGGCGTCGACCTGGAGCATCAGGCCCTGCGCACCGGCGGCCACCGCGTCGGTCTCGGGCTTCACCGTGACGTTCCAGGCGCCTTCGAGGGAGTCGGCCTGTGTCTGCGTCGCACCATCGGGGGCGGTGACGCCGACGGTCACCGTGCCGTCAGTGGAGGCGGCCACCTGCTTGGGGGTGCCGCCCGCGGTGACGTCGGTGACCGCCGCGGGCAGGTCGACGGCTGCGGGGACCTCCGCGACGGCCGCCGGGAGGTATTCGGTCAGCTCCTGCAGGACGGGCTTCTCGAGGTTCTCGACCTTGTCGGTCTTGTCCTCGTCGAGCGGGACGGCGTCCGTCTCCTGCAGGTCGTCCAACTCGACCGTCGTACGGGCATCGTTGTCGGGGCCGAACGCGACAGCGCCCTGCAACGAGGTGACGTTGAGGGCGAGAAACAGGGCGGCGACAACTCCGAGCCGCGCTCTTCGGCGGAACAGCCGATCACGTGTTGATCTCTCCGTCAGCCGTCCTTTGCCGCACCACGACAAGCCCCCACTCATGGCCGACCGACCCTTTCCCCGTAAACCCCGTGCCACAAACCATCAATAACGTCCGGACCGATGTCGACGGAAACGTTCGGAGTAATGGCAAGTGGTGATCAATGACTGGATGAAATTCGCTCCTCGTGAAGATTCACGTCAAGGCCAGATAAGTCTGTGTTAGGTATGCCACAAGCCAAAGTCGGGCAAAGAACGGCAAAGAATCGCTATACCGGTTGGCTGCTCACACTCCTCCTGCACCGCGACTCCACAAGGGTGTTGATCTCGCAGGGTCGGCTTGCACATACTCCAACCGTCCAAAACGGGGGGTCGCGCGTTCGCACGATGGGACAAGCCGGGCCCGAGGACAACCCGAAGAGCATTGCCGCAGCGGTCCCGCCGCGCCGCGGCCCAGCGTGTTGGAGAAGGGTTCCTTGAGCGACCACGAAAGTGCTGCCGCCGTATCCGGCGAAGCAGCCACCGGTGAACCAATACCCCCTGGCAACAAGGGAGTTCGACGCGGTATAGCCGCCGCTGTCGTGCTCGCCCTGCTGGCCGGCGGTGCCACCGTCCTGGCCCTGAGCGACGACGGACCCGCCACGAAGGCGTCGCCCGGGGCGGGCGCGAAGGCCAAGGCCGCGACGAGCGAGGCCAGCGCCGAGGACGCGGCCCAGCGGAAGGCCCGTAAGACGGGTAAGAAGGTCGAAGTAGCCGCGCTGACCGACGAGTTCTCCCAGACGTTCGCCAATCCCAACGGCTCCTTCACCTACACGGCCTCCGCCTCGCCGGTGCGGGCGAAGAACGCTCAGGGGAAGTGGGCGCCGGTCGACACCTCGCTGCGGGAGGGGAAGGACGGCTGGTCTACCGTCAACAGCCCACACCCCGTCACCTTCGCCTCGGGGGACGCGGACCACACCCCTGCCTCAGGTGGATCAGAGGCGAGCGGCGCGAGTCTCTCCGACGAGTCGACCGTCCGTAACGAGACGTCCACAGCCAACACGGCCGTCTACCGCGCCACCGGAGAGAACGCGGCCGGCGCGGTAACGGCCGCAGAGGACACCGATGTCTGGACCCCGCTCCTGACCATGACCGTCGACGGCCACGAGATCCAGGCCGAGTGGCCCGGCGCGCTGCCCGATCCGGTCGTCGAGGACAACCGTGCGCTGTACGAGGGCGTGCTGCCCGACGTCGACCTGATGCTCACCGCCCGAGACACGGGCTACACCCACGTCCTGGTCATCCACACCCCCGAGGCAGCCGCCGCGCTGGTCGCCGACCCGCCGCGCTACCGGTTCACCTCACCCACCCTCACCTTCTCCCTCGACCCGTCCACCGACGTCATGCTCGGTGAGGACAAGGACGGCAACGAGGTCAGCGTCTCCCCCACGCCGTTCATGTGGGACTCGGCCGGCACGCACGACACGGACACCCCTGCCACCGACCCGGACGCGACCACCGGCACCAACGAGGACAGCGAGAGCGTCGAGCCCTGGACCCCGGAGGCGGACAGTTCCGCCGGGGCCGACCCCGACGGCGGCGAGGGCGGTTCGGAGGGAGCCACAGACGACGCCGACTCCCGGCTCACCGGATCGGACATCGACCCCGCCGCCTACGCACTCCCGGCCGCCTCAACCGCAAACGAGACCCTCGCGCTGCCAGCCGTCAACGGCCCCGGCGACGGCGGACGCGCCACCACCGCGGGTGCTTCCCTGAACCGGGTCAGCAGTGTCCTGACCATCTCGCCGCCGCGCGACTACCTCGACCGGACCGGCGCCAAGGCGCCGGTGTACCCACTGTTCCTGGACCCCTCCACCACCGGGACCAGGGTCAGTTGGACGAGCGTGTACAAGAAATACCCGAGCTCCAACTTCTACGACGGCGCCAACTACAACCAGGACACCAAGGAGGCCCGGGTCGGCTTCGAGAAGGACACCTGGGGCACCTCTCGCTCGTTCTTCCGGCTGATGCTCAAGAAGAGCATCAAGGACGCGGACGTCTCCAGCGCCACCATGTCGATCCTGGAGACGCACTCCTGGTCGTGCAGCAAGCGCACGATGCAGGTGTGGCGGACCGGCAACTTCTCCCCTGCCACGACGTGGAACAAGCAGCCCGCCTGGGTCCGGAAGATCACCTCCAAGTCGTTCGCCTACGGCTGGAAGTCCAACAGCTCCTGCCCCGACACCACCGTCAACTTCACCGTCACCTCACTGCTCCAGGAGGCCGCGGACAACGGCTGGGTCACCTTCAACGTGGGCCTGGTGGCCTCGACCGCCGCCTCCGCCCCGACCACCTCGGCGTCGAGCCAGGAGACGGACACGTACTCCTGGAAGAGGTTCAGGGCCGAGGGCACGGGCTCCCCTGCGATCGATGTCACCTACAACCGCAAGCCGGGCACCCCGACCTCCGTCACCATGAGCCCCGGCTCCTGCGACACCAGTTCGTCGCCCTACATCAAACTGGGCAGGACCATTCCGACGATCAGCGCCAGGGCCACCGACCCCGACAGCGACCTGTCCAGGCTGGAGTTCCAGATCAGGCCCATCGGAGGTGGCACCCCCACAAGCCTGTACGACTCGGCCGACGACGGCGAGACCGCCTCGGTCAGGTTGTCCTCCGACAAGTACACGCTGGCCAACGGCAAGTCGTACGAGTGGCGGGTGCGCGCCTGGGACCCGAAGGTCAGCGGCCCCACCGCGCCCACCGGCGGCACGACCTGGTGCCGTTTCACCTACGACACCGACCTCCCCGACTCGCCCACCCTGGTCACCTCGGCACAGTTCCCCGCCGACAACGACAACGACACCAACGGCGAGGTCTGGTCCACGGTCAAGTTCGGCACCGCCGGGGACTTCACCTTCACCAAGGGCGCCGACTCCGACATCGTGAAGTTCGAGTTCTCTATCAACAACACGACCTACGACCACTACGCCTGCGCGGGCACCAAGCAGGGTACGGGCGCCGCCACCTGCACCACCGTCATCGCCTCGACGGAGGACTACACAGGGATGAAGCCCCCGTCCGCAGGCCCCAACACCCTGTATGTCAGGGCCGTCGACGCGGCGGGCAATGTCTCGCCCACCCCGTACAAGCACTCCTTCTACGTCACCCCGCGCCCGACAGCCGACAGCGCCGGCGACCTCAACGGCGACGGTTCCCCGGACTACGGGCACCTCACCGCCGCCGGGAACCTCTGGATCAACACCACGGACCAGAACGCCGCGTGGATCGTCAGCTCCTGGGGCCAGCACGACAACGGAAGGCTGCTACGGGACGCCAGCACCGCCCCTCACATCTGGAACGGCGACAGCGCGAACCCCGTGTACTCCCTGGTCACCCACAACGGCGACTTCGCGCCCGGCGACGGTGTCACCGACTGGGTGATCCGTACGCCCGACAACCGGCTGTTCATCTATCCAGGTGACGGCTACGGCGCCGTCAACGTGAACGATCGCGTCGAGGTACGGCTGCCCGCCAACATGCCCGCGCCGTCCACCTGGTCCGAGATCAAGTCCGCGGGCGACCTCACAGGCGACGGCCAGCCCGAGCTGTTCGTCGCGGGCGGTGTGGGCGGCGCCGAGCTGTGGGTCCTCTCCGGCTACACCGGCGGTGTCTTCAGCACCGCCACCCAGCTGACCACCGAGGCATGGGCTGACCGGGACTTCGTGGCCATCGCCGACTACAACGGCGACAAGGCGATGGACCTGACATACCGGACAGCAGCGGGAAACATCCTGCTGCGCAAGGGAATCCTCGACAGTGACGGCGTCGGCACGGTCCTCACCAGCCTCGGCAGGTCCGGGTGGAGTCTCGACGGCGACGATGTGTACGCCTCCGGCACGATCCTCCCAGACACCTACCCGCTGGTGTACGGCACCCCGGACATCTCCGGCGACGGCATCCCCGACATGCTGGCGACCAACTCCGCCGGTGCCCTGCTCCTGTTCGCGGGCACCGCTACCACCAACGACACGAGTCCGACCACGCTGAGGTCCAGCGGCTACGCGACGGTGAAGCAACTGGGCTGATCGCCGGACAACCGCAGAACACGACCGAAGGGGCCCTTCCGTCCAGTTGGACGGAAGGGCCCCTCGTCGTTGGCCCGCAGGGCGCGTCAGGCGGCCGGTTTCACCGCCGGTGGCGTGGTCGCCGACGCCTCGCCCTTCGCCAGCGGCCACTCCTTGTGCAGCTCACCCAGCGGAATCCGCTGCTGGAAGATCGGCGTGCCGAATATGGTCAGCTGGATCTGCAGGGCGCCCGACAGGTCCACGCCCCCGTACAGGGCCCACCTGCCGCTCGCCGAGCCCGTGCCGTCGCTCGATCCACCCGCCGAGGCGTCCGCCTCCACCCGGAGGTACGGGGCGAGGTCGGCGCTGACACCGACGGTGCCGTACAGGCCGATCGACGCCTCCGCGCCCAGGGACGCCTTGACGTCACCGGTCGCCGCGACCTTGACGTCCAGCGGGGTCCCGGTCATCGCGGACTCGCTCACCGGCGTCCAGCCCTTGCTCCAGGAGAAGGTGCCGCCGACGCGGAAGTCGCCCTTGAGGTCCTGCTCGACGTCGACGGTCACCTTGCCGTCGGCGGCGACCTGGAAGTAGCAGACGAGGTCGAGGTTGACGACGATCGGGATGGGGCCCGCGTAGATGACGGGGTCGGCGTGCAGCTTCGCGAAGGGCACGCGCAGGGGCTTGCCGTCGGTCGTGGTCGTGCCGGCCGCGCGGCCCTTCAGCGACCACTTCGAGGCCCAGTCACCGGTCAGCCCGAGGAACGCGCCGCCGGGTGCGGAGCCCGTCCCGCCGCCGGAACCGTCGTACGAGAAGGCGACCTCGGGGGCGAGCTGGACGAAGCCGTGCACGGAGGCCGACGCCGAGGCGGGGGCGCCCTCCGCCGTGGCGATGGCGGCGCCCACGTCGATACGCAGGCTGCCCAGCGGGAGCCTGGCGCCCTGGGGACCGAAGGTGAGGTCGCCGGTCTTGGCCCAGGAGACCTTCACGCCCTCGACGAGCGGATCGACGTCGATGGACGACGGGTCCACCGGAACGTCACCCTCGGCCTTGCTCTCGCCGAGTACGGAGCTGAGTTCGGCGTCCTTGGTGACCACCTCCGTCCCGCCTTCGGCGGCGTCGCCGACGACCTCCGTCACCTCGGCCAGCAGACCGTCGGGGGCACCCGGAGCGGGAGCGCTGGCGATGACGTCACCGACGGCAACAGGCGCGGCGGGGGCGGCAGTCGACTTGGACGCGGAGGCTGAGGGCGAGGCCGTGGAGGAATCGGAGGACGGAGAGGAGGGAGAAGAGGGGGAAGAAGGAGAGGAGGGGGAGGAAGGGGTGGAAGGGGTGGAGGAGGTCGGCTTCGCCGTGCCTTCGGCAGGTGCGGTAACGGACTTCGCGGTGATGACCGCCCGCCCGCTCTTCCTGTCGTACGAGGCGACCTTGAGCGACGACTTCCGCGCCGCCCTGCCCTCCTTCGTGGCGTCCTGGGTCGCCACGGCCGTGGGTGCTGCGCCGCCCAACGGCGCCTGTACGACGGCGAGTTGGTCCGGAGTCGAGGTGGCGGCGGGAGTCTCGGTCACGGCGGCGGCCGCATCGGCCTCCGGCGACGAGCTCGCGGAGCAGCCTGTGGTGAGCAGGGCCGCGACGGTGACCGACGCCAGCAGGGCATGTCTGGTGAGCTTGTGCACGCGTGGGGGTCCTCGGGATCGAGTTGCTCGAAGTGCGGGACGGGGCACGGGGGTTGGGAGTCGGGCGCGAACGGTTACCCCTCAGTAGCCACGCATGAGCATGCCAGCCCCGCGCACCCCCCGAGGTGCGCTTCCTTCACTTTCTTCACATCACACTCTTGTGATGTGGATCACCCTTCTCCGTCGAGGCGGTACTGGTCCGACTGCACCAGATACATCCGCCGGAAAAGCCCCGGTCCGTCACCGTCGGCCCTCATCAGGCCCTCGAACGTGCCGTGTTCGGCGACCCTGCCCCGCCCAACTCGGCGATCGCCACCGTGCGCGGGGCGCGCGGGTCGGCCCGGTGCGCGAGCCGGATGGTGGCACCAATCAGCCGGGGCATCCGCGCGACCATGGTCCGCAGTCCCAGCTCCAGGAACGACCGTTCCTAAAGACTGAGCGGGAGTCCGCCCCGGCCGCGCCCCTCCCACCGTCCCGCGCCCACCAACGCCAACGTCACGCACACCGACCCCGCCGCCATCACCGTCATCGCCGTTCCCGGAGAGGTGAGTTGGGCGATCGTGCCCGCCAGGGCCGCGCTCACGCCCTGCATCGTGAGCATCCCGGCGGAGTGCAACCCGAGGGCGTGGCCGGAGAGTTCGGGCGGGGTGAGGGACATCAGGCGTTCCTGCTGGACCAGGCTCGCGCCGTAACCGACCGAGGCCACGCAGACCGTCACCGCCGACACCCACACCCCGGGGTTCAGGGCGAACGCCAGATTCGGCACGGCCAGCAACAGCAGCAGCGGTACTGCCAGTTGGCGGCGCCGCCGGGGCGGCACGAACCGGCCGATCGTCACGTCCCCGATGAGCATGCCCAGGGCGGCGAAGGCGAAGAGGGTGCCTGCGGACCCGGGGTCGTAGGACACGTACAGGGATTCCACACCGACGACCAGGCCGTTGGGGATCCAGAGGCCGAGGTAGGTGAGCCTGCGCGGCCGGGCGGACCACAAGCGGGCGTTCGTACGCCAGGTCCGGGCGACGGACGGGCGGCCGGAGAGGCGGGACGGGCGGCGGGTCAGGCCCAGGCGGGTCACCAGTGCGCCCGCCAGGTAGAGGGCCGCGGAGGTGAGGAGTGTGGTGCGCGGGGAGAGGGTGGCCACCATGACCCCGCCCGTCGCGAAACCGGCGATCTGCATCAGCCCGTTGGACATGTTGAAGACCGAACGCCCCAGCAGATAGCCCTCCTTGGCCAGGATCTCGTTGAGCAGGCCCCAGCCGACCCCCGCCCCCAGCGACGCGACCAGCCCCAGGACGAACAGCAGGGCGAAGACCGCGCCGATCGACAGACCCGGGATCGCCATCGCCGCCGTACCGAACGCGAAGGCCAGCGCGATGCCGGTCAGGGTCGCGCGCGGAGGCAGCCGGTCGGAGGCCGAGAGGAGGGTGGTCGCGCCGACCACCTGGGCGAGCTGGGGGCCGAACATGCTCAGGGCGGAGAGCAGGGGTGAGCCCGTGGCGCGGTAGGTGAGGGTGCCGAGGGCCAGGCCGCCGATCGTCGAGGCGGCCGATCTCAGCGCCGTGGAGAGGAAGAGCGGGGTGAACTCGCGGGTGCGGAAGAGGGCCGAGTAGCTGCGCATCCCGGGAGTCTGCGAGGGACGCCCGACCCTCGTTATTGTTTCGCGTACACGCGAAACATCGGCGGAGAACGCGGAGGTACGGGCATGGGCTGGTGGCAGATGAACGCCGACACCCTCGCCCGCAGCCGGTTCGTCGTCTCGCCCCTCGCCGAGACCTTCGCGAGCCTCAAACTGCTGCACGCCGGGACGGCCACGCACCCCGGCGAGCATGCCTGGCTGGCCGCCCACCTGCCCGCGTACCGCCACCGTCTCGCGCAGGACCCCACCACCGCGCTTCTCGTCCGCATCGGCCTCGGGCGGGAGTGGATCGCCGACTTCCTGACCCCCACCCCCCGGTACGGCGAGACGTTCGAGGAGGGTGTGGCGCGTGTCCGCGCGGTCGCACCCGCCCTCGCCCGCGAGCACCTCGTCCGCTCCCGCCCCGGCCCGCTCCCGAGCGCCCTCGCCGACCGGGACGACCTCCCCGAACGTGCCGCGGACCTCCTCACCCACATCTGGGAGGAGGCCGTACTCCCGGACTGGGACCGGCGTCGGCGCGTCCTCGAAGCCGACGTGGTCGCGCGGACCTCGCGGGTCGGCCAGGACGGCTGGGCCGCCGTACTGGACGCCCTGCGCCCCGGTACCCGCTGGCTCGACGGCGACCGGCTCCAGGTGAACGCGCACGAATACCCGCCCCGCGAGATCTCCGGCGCCGAGCTGGTCTTCGTCCCCGTGACACCGAAGGCGGGGTGGGTGTCGTGGGAGGAGCCGGAGCGGTACGCGGTGATCTACCCGTGCGCGGGCGCGCTGGCGGGCCGGGACGGTCGTCGTGGCACCGCCTCCGCCGCTCTCGGGGCACTCCTCGGACCGGCCCGGGCCGCGGTCCTCGTACTCCTCGACTCGCCCCACAGCACCACCCACCTCACGGCCGTGACCGGGCAGACCCTCGGCTCGGTCGGGCGGCATCTGCGGGTGCTGCTCGACGCGGGGCTGGTGGAGCGGCGGCGGGCGGGGCGGTCGGTGCTGTATTCGCGCACGGCGGCCGGTGAGGTCTTGGTCACCGCTTCGGGTGCGGGTGCCGGGCCCGACACCTTCCGGAGCTAGCATCCGCTTATGACCACAGATGCCACTTCCCCCGCCCCCGACTCCCCCCTCGCCGTCGAGATCGGCGCCCTCACGGGCGGTTCCGCCGACCTCGCCCAGTACGCGGGCAAGGCCGTCCTCATCGTCAACGTCGCCTCCAAGTGCGGGCTGACCCCGCAGTACGCGGGGCTGGAGAAGCTCCACGCGCGGTACGCCGAGAAGGGCTTCACCGTGCTCGGGGTGCCCTGCAACCAGTTCATGGGCCAGGAGCCCGGCAGCTCCGAGGAGATCGCGGAGTTCTGCTCGGCGACGTACGGGGTGACCTTCCCGATGACCGAGAAGGTCGAGGTCAACGGAGACGCGCGGCACGCCCTCTACGAGCGTCTGGTCGGCTTCGCCGACGGTGAGGGCCACACCGGGGACATCCGCTGGAACTTCGAGAAGTTCCTCGTCGGCCGCGACGGCCAGGTCGTCGCCCGCTTCTCCCCGCAGACCGAGCCGGAGACGGACGAGCTGGTGAGCGCGGTGGAGAAGGCCATCGGCTGACCCGCACCTGCTCGGTTCCGTAGGCGGTGGACCATAGTCCGTGGGCGGTAGACCGTAGTCCGTAGGCGGTGGACCGTAGGCCGTTGTCCGTGGGTTGACGTGCCCCGATCGGTGTCCGGAAGGGTGCGGCCGGAATTATCCGGTCGCGCCCGCACGGGAACCGTTCGAAGCTGGTGGTGCTCTTTTCCGTCATGCCCCGGTCACCACCCGGTCACATGGGGCCCTGTAAGCCAACGCCCGGGGTGCCATTAGCGTCTACCCCGGAGGGACCTCCCCAGCCGAACGGAAACGGAAGTCGCAGTGGCCTTTGCCGAGCTGACCCCACGCCGACCTGCCATGCGCGCCGACAAGCCCACGCAGGCCCGTGAGGTGTGGCACGAGCGTCACCGGGTGGCACTGACGGTGACCGCGTTCGCGGTGCCGCTGTACTTCGTGTGGTGGGCGGTGTTCGCGACCGGTGGCGGTGACCTGGCCGCCCAGGTGGCGTGGGCCGAGTTCGCGAAGATGTACCCGGACTCCGCATACAACCTGTTCTGGTACGGCGGGCTCCACGCGGCCAACTACAGCCTGATGTCCCCGTACCTGATGGCCGCCATCGGGGTCGTCGCGGCCACCATGCTGTCGGGGGTCGCGGCCACCCTGCTCGGCGCGGAACTCGTGGCCCGGACGGGTGTGCGCAAGCCGCTGTGGCCGGCCCTGGCGGTGGGTTTCTCGCTGTGGTGCCAGGTGATCTCGGGGCGCTCGACGTTCGTGCTGGGCACGGCCTTCGGGATGGCGGCCGTGCTGGCCGTGGTGAGCGGGCGCGGCGCACGGCACCTCGGCATGGCCGCCGTGTGCGCGACTCTGGCCACCACCGGCAGCCCCGTCGCCGGTCTGTTCGTCCTCGTCGTCGGCGCCGCCTACTTCCTGTCGCGCGACTGGGGCCGGGCCGCGGCCCTGCTGGTGCCGCCGGTGGCCGTCGTGGGCGTCACGACCCTGCTGTTCCCGTTCGAGGGCGAGCAGCCCATGCCGTTCAGCCGCATATGGCCGCCCGTGGTGCTCTGCGCGATCGTCGTCCTGACGGCCCCGAGCACCTGGCGCACACTCCGTCTGGGCGCCGCGGTGTACGCGGTCGGCGTGGTCCTCTGCTACCTGATCCCGACCCCGATCGGTACGAACGTCGAGCGGCTCTCGGAGCTCGCGGCCCCGGCGACGCTGCTCGCCATCATGATGTACCGGACCGAGCGGCGGCAGCAGGGTGCGGAGCCCGGTGCCGAGCCCGGTGAGGAGCGGGACGGGGACGGCCACGGGATCCTTGCCGGAGCAGCCGTCGCCGTGCCCCGGCTGCCCCTGCCCTGGTTCACCGCCCGGCGGCGCATGGTGGCCCTCGGGCTCGCGATGGCCATAGCCGTGAGCTGGCTGTCCGGCAAGACCATCGCCGACATCGTCACCAACACCACGGTGCCCGAGTGGGCCGTCAAGACGGACGGCGTCGTGAACGAGCTGAAGCGGCTGGGCGCCGAGGAGACGCGCGTAGAGGTCGTACCGGCCCGCGACCACCGCGAGGCGGCCATCCTCGCCCCGTACATCAACATGGCCCGCGGCTGGAACCGGCAGGCGGACGTCGAGCGGGGCCGGCTCTTCTACGAGGGCCACGGCGGCACCGCGGAGCCCGAGGGCGGCTTCTCCCCCGAGGCCTACAAGGCCTGGCTCTCCCAGTGGGCGGTGGGCTTCGTCGTCCTCGTCAACGGCGAACCGGACGGCCCGGCGAAGCTGGAACACGCCCTGGTGACCAGCGGGCCGAGCTATCTCCAGCCCGTCTGGGAGGACGCCAACTGGAAGATCTACCGGGTCAAGAACGCGACCCCGCTGGTCGACAGGCCCGCCTCCGTGGTCAGCGCCGACGGCGCCAACATGGTCGTCCGGATGCCGAAGGCCGGCGCGGTGACCGTACGGATCGCGTACTCGCCGTGGCTGTGGGCGGAGAACGGCTGTCTGACGGACGAGGGCGAGTTCACCAAGCTGACCGTCGAGCAGCCCGGTGACATCCGGATCAGCTCCACGTACGGCGGGCCGTCCCGGGAGACGGCGTTGCAGTGCGAGAAGGAAGCGGACGCGAACAAGTAGTGACTGCGACAAGCGTCAAGAGGTAGTGGGCGAGGAGACACAGGAACGCCCGCCCCCGTCGTACGACGGGGGCGGGCGTTCCTGTGTGCGGGGCAGGTACCGCGTACCGCGTACCGGTTGTCGCTCAGCCGACCCGCGTGAGCTTCTTGTCGAAGCCGGGCTCGGCCAGGTCCTTCTGGAGCTGCACGGGGACCTTCACGGCGCCGCCGGCGCCGTCGCCCACGGTGAGGGTGCCCACCGCGGTGCCCGCCTTGGCGGAGTGCGGCAGGTCGTCGGCGGCCGCGAACGACAGCTCGACCTTCCGGCCGGCCCAGCCGATCGCCGTGACGTCCTTCGACAGCACGACCGGTGTCTGCCCGCCGAGCCCGTCGTCGACGTACCCGACGACGTCACCCTTCTTGAGGATCTTCGACGAGAGCAGTGCCTCACGGGCGGCGATCATGGCCGTTCGGCTGACGTTGTTGACGGTGTCGATGATCGGCGCCGTGTGCTGGCCGAGGATCGCACCGACGACGATGGCCGTCTCCCCGCCGACCTCCTTGGTGGCGGCGAAGAGCAGGTTGCCGCCGGCCGCGCTGGTGGTGCCGGTCTTGATGCCGATACCGCCGTTGGCCGGGATGACCTCGTTGTAGTTCCGCCACTTCTTGCCCGTCGGGTCGTACCAGAAGGGCTGCCTGGTGATGTCCATCAGGGCCGGCATCCTCACCAGCTTGTTGCCCAGCTTCACCTGGTCCTCGGCGGTGGAGACGGTGGTCTCCTTGAGGCCGGAGGCGTCGGTGTAGGTGGTGTTCTTCATCCCGAGTTCCTTGGCCGTGTCGTTCATCTTCTTGATGAACGCCGCCTCGGTCCCGTCGTCCCAACGGGCGAGCAGCCGCGCGATGTTGTTCGCGGAGGGGATCATGACGGCCGACAGCGCCTGCTTCAGGGTGAGCGTGTCGCCCGTCTTGACGGTGTTGAGGGTCGACTCGCCCTTGCCGTCCTTGTCGTAGCCGCCCTCCTTCTCGGCGGTCGCGTCGATCCTGATCTTCGGGCCCTCCTCGCCGACCTTCAGCGGGTGGTCCTTGAGGACGAGGTACGCGGTCATGGCCTTGGCGACCGACCCGATGGCGACCGGCTTCTGCTCGCCGAACTTCCCCATGGTCCCGATGCCGTTGACATCCATCCAGCCCTGTCCGTCGGTCGGCCACGGCAGCGCGGCGGCCGTCCCGTCGAAGGTGTAGGAGTCCTTGGCGGTCAGGGTGAGCTCGGGGGCCGGCAGCGGACGCAGTGCCTGTACGACTGCAAAGACGATCGCCAGCAGGATGGCGACCGGTGTCCAGATCTTGACGCGCCGCGCGATCGTCCGCACGGCGGTGTCCCGGGGCGGCGGCGTGTTCGTCAGCTCGGCGAGCAGATCCAGTGGCGGCAAGGGCGGCAACGGCTGCTGCGTCGTCCGCTCCGGCCCGACCTGCGGGACCACGGCGGTGGCTTCGGCGGGCGTCACCTTGGCCGGCTGCGCGGCCGGCGCCCTGCCCGGCTCACCGGGGGGCGGCACGGCGGGCGGCGCCTTTCGGGTGGCCGGATCGTCCAGCTGCCTGAGGGCTACGAATTTGCTGGTGCGCTCAGCAACGGACTCACCCTTCCCCTCGGCACCCGCGTCGTCGGCCTTGGGCTCACCGGCCCCCTTGCCGGCCCGGGCCGGCAGATCCCCCAGCTTGAGCATCGTCGTCGGCTGATCAACCGCCGGCACGACGGGCGGCCGGGCAACCTTGAAAACAGCGGTCGGCTGATCGACGGGGGGCTTGTCGGCGGCGGACTCGGAGGCCGCGCCGCCGGATGCCTTGCCGGTGACGGGGGCCGAGTCGGAGTCGGCGTCAGCACCGGGGGCGGAGTTGCCGTCGGCGTCGGCGTCGTCGTCGGGGGCGGGGGCGGGGGCGGGGGCGGAGTTGCCATCGGCGTCGGCTTCAGCCTCCGCGTCGGACTCGGGCCCCGAATCGGCCGCACTCCCGGACTCGGGAGCGGTGCCGGACTTGGGCGCGGCGTCGGTTACGGACTCGGGCCTGTCTCCGCCTGCGGACTCGGCGTCGGTTACGGACCCGGGCCTGACGTCGGCTGCGGACTTGGGTGCGGACTCGGCTACGGGCTTGGGCCCGGTCCCCGACTCGGCTCCCGCTGCGGCTCCGGCTGCCGAGCCGGACTCGGCCTCCGGCTCGGACCCGTTGCCCGTTGCCGCCTTCCGCTTCTGGTCGGCCTCGGACTCGGAAGCGGACGCGGACGCGCCGCCCGTCCCGGCTGCCGTCCCGGTGTCGGGCTCGGCCTTCGGGGTGGGCGCGCTGTCGGTTTGCGGCTTCCGGCTCTGTTCCGGTTCCGGCTTCTGGGGGCTCTCCGGCCCGGAGGCGGCCCCGACGGTGTCGACGGATGCCCCGGCACCGGCCTCAGGGGCCTCCCCGGAGGCCTCGGAGGGCTCTTCGGGTCCGGCGTCGCCGGTGGCGCCCTCCGCGGGCTCCTCGTCGCCCTCAGGGGCGTCGGCCGGAGTCTCCGCGTCCGGGGTGGGGTTGGCGTCCGTATCGGGGCCGGGTTCCTCGGCGGCACCCTCGACGCCCTCACCCTCGCCCTCGTCCGCGCCGGAGACCCACGCGGCCACCGCCGCACGCAACCGGGTACTGCCCGTACCGTCGGTGCCGCCGGCCGAGCCGGACCCGGCGGCCTCCGCGGCGGCCTCGGGCTCGCTCGCCGCCTCCGGGGCCGTGCCCTCCGTATCCGCGTCCTCGGCGGAGCCGCCCGCACCCCCAGGGACCTGTGGGCGCTGGAACACCCGTGTCGCCGTGTCCACGCCACCGCGGGCCGGGGACTCCCGGTCCCGCGCCACCGCGAGCCGTGGGTCGCGGGCCCCGGCGCCTGATTCACCCCTGGCCCCGGGAACCGGACCCGCGCTCCCCGACGTCGGTTCTTCCGACGACTCGCGCTGCTTCGACCTGTCGGGGGACTCGCCCGCCACCGATGCCTCCTTGATGCGCCGCACGCTCACCGTGCGTGTACCGAACCGTGGACCGTCAATCGCCGCCCGAACAACACTGTCCGAACCGCCTACCAGTGTCCTGTGCGCGACCTTGACTCCTGCGGTAGACGAGAACGACATACCTACTGGTTCCACAACGAACCGGTCACGCCCTCTCGACAGATGAATGTGAGAGGGGTCACCCTGTCATTCATCCACGCGGGGAGGCATGGATGGGCAGGAGCCGCAGATCAATTCCGGAAGAGCTTCTTCTGCTGGCGTTGGACCCGGCCACGGGTACCACCGCACAGCCGCAGTCGCTCGACCTCGGTCTGGCCGGAGCACAGCTAGTGGAGCTGGCGATGGCCGGACGAATAGCCCCGGACGGGGATCGTATCGCCGTGGTAGTTCCACGGCCGACTGGAGATCCAACACTCGACAGTGCGTTGGAACTGCTTCGCCGACGCGGAGCACCCGTACGCGCGGTCAACTGGATTGGCGGGCCCCGCCTGGGGCTGCGTCAGACCTACCTCTCGCATCTTGAGCGGTGCGGCATGGTGCATGCCGTGGCGGGACAGATGTGCGGGGTGCTGCCGACAACTCGCTATCAGGCGACGGACACGGAGATCAGCCGGGAGATCAGAGCCCGACTGGACACCGCCATCCGCACCGGCGTCCCGCCGGACCCGCGGACGGCAGCGCTCGCCGCGCTGGCCCATGCGGTCGGTCTCGGCAAGCACCTGTATCCGGGTAACGAGGGACGTTCGTCCCGCTCCCGGCTGCGGGACCTGATCCGGCACGACCCCATGGGCGGTCTGGTGGCCCACGCTGTCATGGACGTGCAGAACGGCGTCGCGGTCCAACCGCGCCGCAGCCCGGCACCGGCCGGCCGTCAGGCCGCCCCCGGAACCAGGCCCGCACCGGAGCCCGCACGCGGCGTTCCGATGCAACCGCACCGCGGATCCATGGTGCGCGCCGTGGCTCACTGAGCCGCAGTCCCACGGCGAACACCCGTTCCGCGAGGCACCCGCACGCGCACCACGCAAGACCTCAACAGCGCCGCACCGCAGTCCCCAAGACCGGTTCGGGAGCCGTCGGCCCGCGCGGGTCGGTGAGGAAACGTAAGGATGTCCGCACGGACTCCGACACGGCCCTCACCGCCCCGCGCGGCCGCATGTCCGGGCCCGGTCGCCCTGCGCATGCACCCGGCATGCACCCGGCAGATACCCGGCGGGGACACAGTGGGCACCCGACAGGCAACGGGCAGGCACACAGCGGGCATTCGGCACATGGCGTCCGGCACATGCGGGTCCGGAGACGACCGGAAACCGCCCCGGAAGGATAAGCGGAATCCGCCGAACTGGCGTGTACCGCGCGCATATCTCCCGCCTCGGCACCGCATATCCGCAGTTTCCCAGCGGTACCACGCACCTTGGTGGCAGTCTGCTCAACAGCAGATACGGAAAGTGGCAAGTACAGGCACGCAGCCGGAGGTGCACGTCCCATGGCGTCCAACGTCAATCCCACCGTCAGGCGACGCCGACTCGGCCAGGAGCTGCGCAGGCTGCGCGAACAGAAGGGCATGACGGCCGAAGAGGTCGCCGAGCGGCTGCTGGTCTCCCAGTCGAAGATCAGCAGGCTGGAGAACGGCCGCCGCAGCATCAGCCAGCGCGATGTCCGCGACCTGTGCGGGGTGTACGAGGTCGAGGACCAGCGGATGGTCGACTCCCTGATGGAGATGGCCAAGGACTCCCGCCAGCAGGGCTGGTGGCACGCGTTCGGGGACGTCCCGTACAGCGTGTACATCGGACTGGAGACGGACGCGGCGTCGCTGCGCGTCTACGACCCCCAGGTCATCCCGGGGCTGTTGCAGACCCGCCCGTACGCGGAGGCCCTCATCACCGGCGCGCTGCCGGAGACGGCCTCCAGCGACATCGACAACCGGGTCCAGGTCAGGCTGCGCCGGCAGGAACGAATCACCGCCGTGGAGAATCCGCTGCGCCTGTGGACGGTGCTCGACGAGGCGGCGTTGCGCCGGGTCGTGGGCAACAAGCTGCTGATGCGGGAGCAGTTGGAGTCCCTGGTCGAGCAGTCGCAGCTGCCGCACGTCACGGTGCAGGTCATCCCCTTCGAGATGGGCGCGCACCCGGGCCTCAACGGCCAGTACGCGATCCTGGAGTTCCCGGACGCGGCCGATTCCAGCGTGGTCTACATCGAGGGCGTCACCAGCGACCTCTACCTGGAGAAAGCGCAGGACGTTCAGAAGTACAGCGTCATGTACGAACACTTGCGGGCACAGGCCCTGAACGTGGACCAATCCCGGCAATTCATCGCGGACTTGGCGAAAGAGTACGCACGCTGACGCCCTTGAGAAGCAAGGGCCGCACAGTACACCTCCGCCTCACGCCAGTGGAAGACCCGGCTGGTATATGCCACCCGGTCGAGTGAACGGTTGGTCCGCATAAGGGCGTTGGCGAGTAGCGTCGATCAGGCCATCGAGGAACAACGTTGGCGCAAACCGTGCCGAGGGCTCCGCAGGGGCCCTCCGTCGGCGACAGCAACTCACCCCTGGTCAAAGCGGAGCGAACATGGCAATTCAGCAAGGCGCCACGAGCACCTGGACGAAGTCCTCGTACTCCACGGGCAACGGCGCGTGTGTCGAGGTCAAGTCCCCGGTTCTCGCGGCGATGTCGGTCCGGGACTCCAAGGTCCCGGCAGGTCCGACCCTGGCTTTCCCGGCCGACTCATGGAACTCGTTCGTGGCAGAGATCAGCCGGGGAGCGTCCGACCTCATCTGATGCTTCACCGCCACTTCTCACAACTCCATAAGCAGCACAGGAAGAGCCCTCTCGACTGGCCCGCCGTCCTGGCCGAGGGGGCTCGGCCATGCCCGGCCACGCCCGGTCGGGCCCGCCGCCCTCAACCGAACTCCGGACGGAGTCGAACGGAATCCCTCTCCTAATCTGACGCCCAGTCAGGTACACCGGACTCATGACAGAGGATGCGACGCACACAGACGAAACCCGCAGCCGCACGTACGCGGAACTGGCCGCCGTCGGCCCCTACGGAGCCGACCTCGGACATGCCCTGATCACCATGGTCGAGCCGCACCCGGGCCACGAACGCCAGTACAACCGCTGGTACGAAGACGATCACTTCATCGCCGGCGCGATGGCCATGCCGTGGATGTACGCGGGCCGCCGCTGGGTCGCCACCCGGGACCTCCAGCTCCTGCGCTATCCCGAGAC
The DNA here is from genome assembly GCF_033795085.1 of Streptomyces sp. AK08-02. Lineage (NCBI taxonomy): Bacteria > Bacillati > Actinomycetota > Actinomycetes > Kitasatosporales > Streptomycetaceae > Streptomyces > Streptomyces sp. AK08-02. The sequence continues at coordinate 111,712 of NZ_JARAZV010000024.1, read as the reverse complement.
CTCCGCCGTCGCACAGCCCGTGACGGCAGGGTGCTACATATCCGTCTACTGGATGACCGCCGGCCGCTACGCCGACCACATGCGGTGGACCGTCGGCATCAACAAACGCCTCAACCGCGACCACCGGGTCTTCCAGGACCGTACGCACGTCTTCACCGCCTTCCAGGACCACCTCACCACCGTCTACCGCGACGGCGACCAGGGCCCCCGCGACATCCACGCCCTCGACCATCCCTACGCCGGGCTCGTCGTCCAGGTCGTCGACGCCGGCTCCCCCGGCGAGCGCGGGGAGTTGCTCGCATGGCTGCGCGACGACCACCTCCCGAAGCGGCTGGCCGGCTCCCCGGCGGCCATGGTGACCGTCTTCGCGCCGACCCCGCTGCCTCTGGACCGGATGGCCTACGTCAAGCAGGTCGAAGGGGTGGGGACCCGGCTGACCCTGCTGTGGTTCCTCCGGCAGGATCCCCGCGAGAGCTGGCAGGAGCATTTCGCGGACCTGGACACGGCGGTGGCCGCTTCCGGCCTCGGTGAGGTGCAGTTCGTCGCGCCGTTCATCCCCACGATCCCGGGCACGGACCGTTATGCGGACGAACTTCGGTGACCACTGTGGACACTCCGGGTGCCCTCTCCCTTCCCGGCTGCACCCATCCCCATCGCCATCCCCATCCCCATCTCCATCCCCTCCCCTCCTCTTCCTTCCTCCTTCGGACGCCCATATTCTGACGCTCCGTCAGATAATCCGTCAGAGTCGGGGAGGGCTTCGATGTCGCTGCTCACAGGGAAGACCGTGGTCGTCTCGGGTGTCGGTGCCGGGCTGGGGCGTCAGGTCGTGGCGGCTGTCCTGCGGGACGGGGGGAACGTCGTGCTCGGGGCGCGTACCGAGGCGCACCTCGTGAAGACCGCCGCCGAGCTGGATCCGGACGGGGCGCGGACGGCGTACCGGACGACCGACATCACCGACGAGGGGCAGTGTCAGGCGCTGGCCGCGCTGGCGTGCGAGCGGTTCGGGCGGATCGACGGGGCCGTCCATGTCGCCGCCTGGGACAGCTACTTCGGGGGGATCGAGGACGCGGACTTCGAGAGCTGGGCGGGCGTCGTCGACGTGAACCTGCTGGGCACGCTGCGGATGACGCGGGCCTGTCTGCCGGCGCTGAAGGAGCGGGGCGGGAGCGTGGTGTTCATCGGGACGCAGTCCGCCGTGGCCGCGCCCTCGCAGGTGCGGCAGGCCGCGTACGCCGCCTCCAAGGGGGCGTTGACGAGCGCGATGTACTCGCTGGCCCGGGAGCTGGGACCGCATCGGATTCGGGTCAACACCGTGCTGCCGGGGTGGATGTGGGGCCCGCCGGTGGAGGCGTACGTGCGGTTCACGGCCCAGGGGGAGGGGGTGCCGGAGACCGAGGTGCGGCGGCGGCTCGCGGAGCGGATGGCGTTGCCCGAGCTGGCCACGGACGGGGATGTCGCGGACGCGGTGGTGTTCCTGGCGTCGGAGCGGGCTCGGGCCATCACCGGACAGTCGTTGCTGGTGAACGCGGGTGAGCTGATGCGGTAGCCGATATTCCGCCAATCTCCCAGTGGTCGCGCTGAGTTCATGGACATGAACCGAGGTCAGTGCGGCGAACTTCTTTACTCCCTCTTGACCATACGGGCTGTTGTCGCTGCCATGCCAGCGAATCGACGATGAGCGGGCGCTCGACACCCCCGCTCGACCTGCTCGACGCCCCTGGGAGGGAGCACATGAACGGTCTCGACTGGACCGTGCTCATCGCGTACTTCGGTGTGATGGTCGCCATCGGTGTCTGGTCCCACAAACGGGTCGACAACGTCAGCGACTTCTTCACCGCGGGCGGGAAGATGCCCTGGTGGCTGTCCGGCATCTCCCATCACATGTCCGGATACAGCGCGGTGATGTTCACGGGTTACGCCGGTATCGCGTACACGTACGGCGTCACGTCCTTCGTCACCTGGTCCTTTCCCATCGCCCTCGGTATCGCCATCGGCTCCAAGCTGTTCGCGCCGCGCATCAACAGGTTGCGGTCCCGGCTGCATGTGGCGTCCCCGCTGGAGTACCTGAAGAACCGGTACGACCTGAAGACACAGCAGGCGCTGGCCTGGTCCGGGATGCTGCTGAAGATCGTGGACGTGGGCGCCAAGTGGGCCGCCATCGCCACCCTGTTGTCCGTCTTCACCGGCATGTCCCTCAACCAGGGCATCCTCATCACCGGTGCGATCACCGCCGTCTACTGCACGATCGGCGGGCTCTGGGCCGACGCACTCACGGAGTTGGGGCAGTTCGTCATCCAACTCCTCGCCGGTATCGCCATGTTCGTGGCCGTCGTCAGCAAACTCGACGACCACGGAGGGTTCTTCGGGGTCTGGGACGAGCCCGCACTGCAGGGTCACGGCAAGCCGCTGGTTGGTCCGTACGGCACGGTCTTCCTGCTCGCGTTCCTCTTCATCAAGCTGTTCGAGTACAACGGCGGCATGCTCAACCAGGCTCAGCGGTACATGGCCACGGCCAGTCCGAAGGAGGCCGAGCGGTCCGCGCGGTTGTCGGCGGTCCTGTGGCTGGTCTGGCCGGTGGTGCTGTTCTTCCCGATGTGGATGTCACCGCTGCTGGTCCAGTCGCAGAAGCCGGACGGTTCCGACTCCTACGCCCTGATGACCGAACAGCTCCTGCCACACGGCTTGTTGGGGCTCGTCATCGTCGGCTTCTTCTCCCACACGATGGCCATGTGCTCGTCCGACGCGAACGCCATCGCCGCCGTCTTCACCCGGGACGTCGCTCCGGTGGTCTGGAAGCGGGCGCGGGCCTGGTCGGACTCGTCCGGGCTGGTCGCGGCGCGGGTGACGACGGTCGTCTTCCTCGGGCTGTCGATGGCCGCGGCGACGCAGGTCAATTCCCCCGCGTTCAAGGACATCATCACGGTCGTCATCAAGTGGGTGGCCGGTCTGATGGGTCCGATGGCGATTCCGATGATGCTGGGGCTGCTGCGGCCGTTCCGGCGGTCGGGGCCGACGGCGGCGCTGGGCAGCTGGTCGATGGGGCTGCTCGCCTTCTGGCTGGTGAACTACCCGATCAACTGGAACGTGGACGGCGGGGTGCCGCTCCAGTACCAGGTGTCGATCCCGTTGGCCGTGTCGCTGGTGCTGTACATCCTGATCGGTTTCCTGCGGCCCGAGGACACGCCTGAGCGGTTGGCGATCATCGAGACCGTGAACACGGACGGGGACGGTAGCGGGAGTTCGTCGGTGCGGGTGGCTGTTCCGGAGGTGGCGCCCGTCCGGGAGTGAGGGTGCGGGTAGGGGTGCCGGGGGGTTTCTCGCCCCCGCCGCCCCTACCCGTCCCATCCCGTTCCTGGGGGCTGCGCCCCCAGACCCCCCTCCGGCCCTGAACGGGCCTTGTCCTCAAACGCCGGACGGGCTGGAGGTGCGGGCCGGGGCTGGAGGGGCGGCCTGGGCTGTAGGCGCGGTGGGGGCGGGTGGGCGGGAAAGAAGGACCGGCTGGACAGGCCTCGTCCTCAAACGCCGGACGGGCTGGAAATGCGGGCCGGGGCTGGAGGGTGCGGCCTGCGCTGCAGAAGCGGTGGGGGCGCGTGGGCGGGAAAGAAGGACCGGCTGGACAGGCCTTGTCCTCAAGCGCCCACGGGCTGAAAGCCTCCTCACGCCCGTGGGTATCGTGCGAGCCAGCCCGGTGAGGATCCTGCCGGGCCGTGCAGGGCCGGGCCCTGGGTCATCTCCATGGCGAAGTCGTCGGCGATGACCAGCATCGTCGGTCGGCCCTCCAGTTCCGCCAGCCAGGCGGGCGGGAGGGCCGTCTCGCCGTGCAGGGCGCCCAGGAGGCCGCCGGTCAGGGCGCCCGTCGCGGCCGAGGGGCCGCCGTGGTTGACCGACAGGGACAGACCGTGGCGGACGTCCTCGCCGACCAGCGCGCAGTACACCGCCACGGACAGGAGGCCCTCCGCCGTGCCGACGCCGGCCAGGTCCGTGACCCGCGCGGGGGACGGGATGCCCTGGCGTACGGCGCCCAGGGCCCGCTGGAGGGCCTCCGCCACCTGCTGGTGGCCGGGTCTGGCCGCGAGCAGGGCCAGCGCCCGCTGCACCGCCGCGTCGAGGCTCTCGCCCCGCGCCAGGCCGTGCACGATCACGGCGTACGCGCCCGCCGCCAGGTAACCCGTCGGGTGGCCGTGGGTCTGCGCGGCGCACTCCACCGCCAGCTGCATCACTAGCTGCGGCTCCCAGCCGACCAACAGCCCGAACGGGCCCGAGCGGGCCGCCGCCTCCACGCCCCCCTCGCCGGGGTTCTTCGGCGCGTCCAGGGTGCCCATCGTCTCGTCGCCGAGGCCGAGCAGACAGGCCAGGGCCGGGTCGCGGCGGGCGTACAGCCACTCCTCGCGGGCCAGCCAGCCGTCCTCCTTGCGCCGTTCGTCGGGCCCCCAGTCGCTCTGGGTGGCCGCCCAGCGGCGGTAGGCGCGGTGCAGATCGGTCGGCGGGTGCCAGGCGCCGGTGTCGCGGCGCACCTGGGCGCGGATCAGGCCGTCCAGGGTGAAGAGGGTGAGCTGGGTGATGTCGGTGATCGCACCGCGTCTGCCGTACGCGAACGCCAGATCGGTGAGGCCATCCGCGCCGTACGCCTCGTGGATGGAGTCGAGGGTGAGTCCTTCGAGCGGGGCGCCCAGGGCGTCGCCGAGAGCCGCGCCGAGCAGTGTGCCGCGGACCCGGCTGCGGAAGTCCTGCTGTTCGGAGCGGCCCCAGATCGCGCCGGACGCGGCACCGGTCACTCCACCGGATGTCATCACGCCCACCTCGGACCTCCCTCACAGCAGCGTTCGTACGATTGACAGCTCAGCACTGTAATCGACCGGGAACGGTCTGCTCAGGGCCCGGATTGGTATGCGGAACATGGCCCGACTGGGCATGAGTGGTCCCAGCTGGTCACCAATCGGGAGCCTTACGCCCGTCAGCGCGCGTACCGTCCGCCGATCGCGTCCCGTGCCTCCCGCACCCGCGCCAGCCGTACGGCGAGCCGTTCCGCCTCCTCCGGCGAACCGCCCGGTGCCCGCGCCAGCTCGCCCAGCAGGTCGGCCAGCCACGCCACGTCCACCCACTCCCGCCTTCCCGCGAGCAGGCCGGCGAGATGCTCGTCCAGGTCCGCCCAGTCGCCGAGACCCGCCGCGATCACCGCGTGCAGGAAGTCGGAGGCGCCCTCGGTCAGCTCCCAGCCGGAGGCCAGCCGCTCCGCCTCGCGCCAGACCGGGCGGGCGGCGTCCTGACCCAGTTCCCCGGCGACCGCGAGGGCGAGGCAGAAGACGCCCCCGGCCTCGTGCAGGGCGCGCATCCGGTCCGCCGTCTCCCGTGCGGCCCGCCACTCCCCCGCCCTGCGCTGGGTGCGGGCCAGCTCCTCCAGGCCGGCCGGCTCCACGAGCCCGAGCCGCGCGGCCTCCGCGAGCGCCGCCGCCGCGTCCTCGGGGCGCCCGTCCAGGAGGTGGATCTGCGCGAGGGTGTGGTGCGCCCAGGCCAGGTCGTCGCCGATCACGAGATAGCGGTTCAGGTCGGTACGGGCATCCTCGGGGCGGCCCACCGCCAGCAGGGTCATGATCCGGCGCATCAGATGCCAGGCCCCGTCCGGGTCGAGCGCGACAGCCCGGTCCAGATCCGCCAACGCCTCGCCGTAGAGCCGCAGTTCGTGCAGTACGGCGCCACGGCAGCCGACCGCCCACACACTGCCCGGGAACAGTGCGAGCGCCTGGTCCAGGTCGGCGCGCGCCTCCTCGAACCGGCCCAGACAGCGCAGCGCCTCGCCCCGGTTCCACAGGGCCCACGCGCTCTCCGGCTCCAACTCAACGGCCCTGTCGGCGTCTTCGTACGACGCCTCGTACCCGTCGGTTCTCCGGTGCACCACCGAGCGCTGCACCAACGCCCAGGGATACGCCGGATGCAGTGCCAGCGCCCTGTCGAGGTCGGCCAACCCCCCTTCGTGGCGGCCGAGTCGGCTGTGGGAGACGCCCCGGCTGGCGTACGCCGACGCGTAGGCCGGGTCGAGTTCGAGGGCTCGGTCGTAGTCGGCGAGCGCCTCGGTGTCGCGGCCGGCGACCCGGAGCGCGTCGCCGCGCTGGCACCAGACCCAGGCCAGCTCGGGGCCGAGGGCCACCGCCCGGTCGAGGTCGGCGAACTGACGGTCGTGTTCCTCTCGCGAGCGGTGCACCCTGGCCCGCCGGACCAGCGCCCACACGTGCTCGGGGTCCAGTTCGAGGGCCCGGTCGAGGTCGGCGAGGGCCTGTTCGGTGTCGCCGGTGCCGTGCCGGGTGACACCTCGGGAGGCCCAGGCGCCGGCCAGGTCGGGGCCGAGGGCGACGGCCCGGTCCAGGTCACGGACCGCTTCCTCGTGGTGGCCGAGGATGCGGTGGTAGTCGCCGCGTACGAAGAGGACGCGGGCCGTGTCGGGGGCGAGCCGGTCGGCGCGGTCGAGGTCGGTGATGGCGGCGGCGTAGTCGCGCTGTTCGGCGCGGGTGACACCCCGGCCGTAGTAGGCGCGCTCCAGCTCCGGATCGAGTGCGAGGGCCTGTTCGTACTCGCCGAGGGCCCTCTCGTAGGCCCCGCTCAGCCGCAGTTCGCGCCCGCGCAGCATGCGTGCGACGGCCTGCCCGCGCGAGTCGAGCCCGGCCCGGCCCAGGAGAAGCGCGAGCGCGCGGAGCACTCCGCCGGCCTCGCCCTCCTCCCCGCCGGCCTCGTCACCGGCGCCCTCCCCCTCCTCCGCGAGCGCTTCGAGGAGGTCGTGTCCCCAACTTCGTACCGTCGAGGCCTCGTTGTCGTCCCCGGCCTCCACCAGCACCCGGGCCAGGCGCCGGGCGACCACCTCCCCGTGGTCGCAGGCGTCGACGACGTCCCGCAGGACAAGGGGCAGCGCGGTACGGGGGGACGCGCACAGCAGGTGGTACGACTCCGCGAACCGCAGCTCCCGCCACTCCTCCGTCGCCCACAACTCATCGGCGAGGAGATGCACTTCGGCCTCGGCTCGCCAGGCGGCGAAGGTGTCGGCCAGCCAGGTGTGCTGCTCGGCCCAGCGGCGCGGGGAGCGGCGGCGCTGGAGACGGAGCATGGGTGTTCGTACGACGTCGTGGTACTGGACCCGGTCACCCCGGTCGCTCACGAAGGGCAGCTCCCTCAACCACGCGAACAGCAGGTCGAGTTCGGCCTCGGTCCGGGCGTGCGCCGGGGCGGGGAGGGCGGCCCGGAAGATGTCCGCGTCCAGGCGCCGGGGCAGTGCGCAGGCGAGGGCGGCGGCCCGGCGCAGCGGGTCGGACTCCCACTTCAGGAACCGTTCGACGGCGGTCGCGCTCGGGTCGCCGATGTCGTCCGGGTCGGCGGGGCGGGCCGCGGCGAGGGTCGACACCAGCACCGGCAGCCCGCCGGTGAGCCGCAGCACCTCCTCGACGACCGGCTCGTCCGTCACGCCCCTGTCGGCGAGCAGTCCACGCGCCTCGGCCTCCGTGAACGGCCCGAGGGGCACCTCGGTGACGAAGTCGGCGAAGCCTCCCCAGCGTCCCGTGTCGAAGGGCCGCTGACCGGCGGTGACGAGGACGAGGTTGGCGGGGAAGGAGAGATCGCCGTAACGGTCGGTGGTCATGATGTCGTGCAGCCAGCCGTCGAGGAACGGGCCGGTGCGCTCGTACGTGTCGAGGAACAGGACGATCCAGGGCACGGCCGCGCAGATGTCGTCCAGCTCGGCGAGCAGCACCGGCGTGAGGACGCGCTCGGGCGCGAGGACGAGCTGTACGTCGTCCTGGTTGCGCAGCCGGGCGGCGATCCCGGCCCGTACCCGGTCGGCGCCCTGGGCGATCCGGTCGGCGTCGAATGCGCCGGCGAACGGTCCGACGACGGGGATGAGTCCGGCGCCGACGAGCCCGATCCGGGCGGCCGTCAGACTGCCGGCCGAGGCACCGGCGGCCGAGGCACCCTCGGGCTGCGGTTCGAGGCTCGCGACGGCGGACTCGGCCTCGTGCCGCCGCTCACGATGGGCCGCGAGGAGCCGCTCCAGTTCCTTGAACCGCCTTCCCTGGGCGGCGAACTGACGGCACATCACCGCCAGCGCCTCCGGCACGCTGCCGGCGCCCTCGTCGACGTACGCGGTGAGCGCGCCGCGCTCCTTCGCCTGCTGCTCCAACTCCCTCACCAGGAACGTCTTTCCGACGCCGGCGTTGCCGTGCACATGGAAGCGGAAGTGGTGGCGTTCGTCGTCCGGCGGCAGGTCGAAGTTGGCCCGGAAGGCGGCCCGTTCGGCGCTGCGGCCGACGAAGCCGGCCCGTCTGCGCTGCTGGATCAGCTGCCGCATCGACGGCCGCGGGGCCTGAGCCATCCGTACGTCTCCCTGTGTCGTGGTGAGCGTGTCGTCGTGAGCCTTTTGCCGCGTCCACCAGTCTGACCCAACTCCCCTTCGGTGAACGGGAGGTCAACGGGGCGGGGGACATGGAGACGGCGTACGGGCCACTCCATAGAGTTGCCTCATGACCACAACAGGTACCCCCCACTCCACGCGTGCCACTCCCCCCACACACACCGCGCTCACCCTCGCCGCGACCGTGTTGACGGCGACCGTCGCGCTCTACATCGCCCTCGTGGCGCTCGGCAACATCACCGACTTCGGCTCCAACCAGCAGTTCGTACGGCATGTCCTCGCGATGGACACCACGTTCAAGGACGACGACCTGATGTGGCGGGCCATCACGTCGAAGGGCCTGGCGGACGCGGCGTACGTGGCGATCATCGTGTGGGAGACGCTCGCCGCGTTCGTCCTCGTCGCCGGTACGTGGCTGTGGGTCCGCCGCGACGTGGAACGGGCGCGGAGCGTCTCGACGTACGGCCTGCTGATGCTGATGCTGCTGTTCGGCGCCGGTTTCATCGCGATCGGCGGCGAGTGGTTCGCCATGTGGCAGTCGGACGACTGGAACGGCCTGGACGCGGCGACACGGGTGTTCCTGCTGAGCGGCGTGGTGCTGCTGGTGCTGCACCTGCCGTCGGGGACACCCCGAGCGGCGGCCGAGGAGTCGTAGGAAGCGGCGCCGGCTACTCGACGACCGTCACCTCGGTGCCCGTGTCCCCGAAGGCCCACAGGGCGGTGCCGTCCGCCTTGGACATGCGGATGCCGCCCGTCTGGACGCCGGACGCGGGCTGCGGTGAGGCGCCGTCGACGGCGTTGGAGAAGGCGATCGAGAGCCCGGACCCGGTGGCGAAGAACATGACGTGCTCGATCGGGACGCCGTCGGAGCCGGTCCGGGCCTCGACCCGCTGCCCCACCGTGTACTTCCCCGGGTCCGGGCTCACCGAGCCCGGCCACACCGCGAACGTACGACGGGTCTGTTCGCTCGCGTCGACCAGCCAGACCCGCTTCTGCCCGAGCGAGTAGACGACCCGCCGCCCGGTCCCCGAACCGTCCGGCACGGCCACCTCGACGGGCTTGGTGGGCTTGGCGGAGGGCTTCGCCGACGCGGAGGCGTGGGGCCTGGCGGCGGCGGCGTTGTGGGGGTGCGGACCTTGTTCGGCCTTCACCGCCAGCACACCGACGGCGGCGACCGCGCCCAAGGTCAGACCGGTGACCCAGACCGATGAGGGAAGCCGTCGGGCAGCCACGGTCACGCATCTCCTCAGCAACGGAACCCGCCGCCGGGTCCTCCGCCGGGGGTCGGATCATCGTACTCCGACGCGCATGCTCTCCCTGGCCGGAAAGGAGGTCAGCGAGAGCATCGACCCGGCGGTTCCGGTGTCAGTCCTGGTGGACGACGTTGCGGCCGGGGCCGCCGCTGAGGGTGTCCCTGCCAGGACCGCCGTACAGCTTGTCGTTGCCGCTGTTGCCCTGGATCGTGTCGTTGCCGCTGTTCCCGTAGAGGATGTCGTTGCCGGGGCTGCCGTAGATCAGGTCGTTGCCGGCGCCGCCGCGGACCGTGTCGTTGCCGTCGCCCCCGGTCAGGATCTGCCGGCCCGCACCTCCTTGGACGAGGTCGTTGCCCTTGCCCCCGTCCACGCGGCTTCCCTCGCCGTCGGCAGAGATCGTGTCGTTGCCGTCCTGGCCCCAGACACGCCCCTTGCCTTGCACGGTGATGTTGTCGTTGCCAGGTCCGCCGTAGACCAGGTTGCCGTCTTTGCCACCGGTCTGGATCGAACTGTCGTTTCCGGTGCCCAGGTCGATCGCGACTGCGTACATGCCCTGATCGGCGTTCCTGTTGACGGTGACGGTGTCGTTGCCGTCGCCGAGTTTCATGGTCAGCGCCACATACTCCGCGTCGCTGGCATAGGCGTACAGGTCGCAGAGGACTCTGGTGCGGTCTGCGGGGTCGGGGTAGCGGCAGGAGTCCCCGGGAGCATCGATCGGAACCACGTCGTCGATGGTGAAGTAGAGCGAGAGTGACATGCCGCCGTCCATCGTCGCGTCGACTTTCGCCTTGTTGGTCTGACCCGGCGCCGCTGTGTAAACGAAGGGGACGCCACCAGGACCCCTCGTCAAGGTGGCCGCCTGTTCCGCGGCGCCCGCAGAGGCGGGCAGGGCGACCAGGGCGGTCAGTGCGGTGGTGGCCGCCAGAGTCAGGGCCGAGGCTGCGCGGAGTGCCTTTCGGCCGGCGCGGCGGCCTGCGGGGCGAGAGGGCATTGCACAACCTCCATGAGGAGCGAACGTTTTCAACACCCCCAGGTGACTCACGGCGCGCACAGAGGGTTGCCCAAAGAATCCCCACAGCCTTGCCAGAGTGATTGACGAGCAGGGTGGGGCGATCTACCTTCTGATCGACTTTCCGAACCTAGTTCGAAATTTCGGCCAATTCGCCTGTCTGGCTGCGCCTTTCACGTGCCCGATCCCCACCGATCGCGCAGCCGCTCACTCCCCTCCCGGACCCGCACCCACCCCCGCTTGGAGACACAGATGAGCGCACGACCCCAGCCGTCCCGCCGCCTCTTCCTCGGCATGGCCGCCACCGCTCCGCTCGCCGCGTCCGGCGTCCTGACCCTCGGCGCCGGCACGGCCCACGCGGCCGACTCGGCGTACGTGATGTGCTACTTCACCGAGTCGACGAGCCTCGGCCTGGGCACCGACTACGGCCTTCACCTGGCTGTCAGCACCGACTCGCTCAACTGGACGCCGCTGAACCAGAACAACCCCGTGGTGACCCCGACCGCGGGCGCCCTCGGACTGCGCGACCCGTTCCTCATGCGCAAGCAGGACGGCACCTTCGTCGCCATCGCCACCGACCTCAAGGGCACGGACTGGTCGTACAACAGCCAGTACATCCATGTCTGGGACTCGGCCGACCTGCGCACCTTCACCGGCTACCGGCGCCTCAAACTCCACGACATGACCACGCACAGCTGGGCGCCCGAGGCGTTCTGGGACGCGGGCCGGGGCCAGTACGCGGTGATCTACTCGGCGGTCAACTCCAGCGGCCACAACGTGATCATGGTCAACTACACGAGCGACTTCGTCACGGCGTCGGCGCCTCAGGTCTTCTTCGACCCCGGCTACGACATCATCGACGGTGACATGGCGGTCGGGGTGGGCGGCTACAACTACCTGTTCTTCAAGAAGAACCAGACGCTGGTGTCGGCACGCTCCACGACTCTCGACCCCGGCAGCTTCACCGAGTACAGCGCGGGCGTGGCACACGGCGGCACGGAAGCGCCGACCGTCTTCAAGTCGCTGTCGTCGAACACCTGGTACCTCTGGGGCGACACCTACACCCCCAACGGCGTCTTCTACGCCTGGCAGACCTCCGACCTGGCCTCCGGCACCTGGACCGCGCTCGACCAGAAGACCTACACCCAGCCGGTCAACTCCAAGCACTGCGGCATCACGACGATCACGACGACCGAGTACAACAACCTGCTCACCAAGTGGGGCGCACCGGCCTGGAACCGCCTCAAGTCGTACAACTATCCGGCCCGTTACGTCCGCCACGCCAACTACGTGGGCCGCATCGACGAGTACCCCTTCGACCTGTACACCGACTCGGAGTGGAAGCTCGTCCCGGGTCTGGCGGACAGCACCGGTGTCTCGTTCCAGTCGGTCAACTACCCCACGCGCTACCTCCGGCACTACAACTACGCCCTCCAACTCGACGTGAACGACGGCACGTCGACCTTCGCGGGTGATGCGACGTTCTACCGGACGGCGGGCCTCGCGGACTCCACCTGGGCCTCCTTCCGGTCGTACAACAACCCGACGCGGTACATACGTCACTCGAACTACGTCCTGCGCATCGACCCGATCTCGACGACCACGGAGAAGCAGGACGCCACCTTCCGGGTGGGGTACTGAGGCCGGAGGGCCTGCCGAAGACTCCTCGACGGGGCTTGACTCGGCCCGGCGATCGGGAGGGCTGAGTCGGCCCACAGGGGGTAGCAAACCTGTGGGAGGCGCTCGCCGGTTTCGAGGTCCGGTTCGAGGGCTGGTATCGAGGGATGGTGTGGCATGCCGAGCATGATCGAACGGATCAAGCAGTTCGCAAGGAGCCCTCAGGGGCGTCGCGCGGTCGAGCAGGCGCGTCGGGCCGCAGCCGACCCGCGTCGGCGAAGCCAGGCCAAGCGCCTGCTGAGCAAGTTCCGAGGCCGTCACTGACAACCCGTCGTGGTCTGCCGCCCGCATCCCGCCCCGGGGGCGGTCAGCCCGTCACGAACGTCGTCACGCTGCGAGCGGGCAGCGTGGCGGTGAAGGAGCCGTTCGACACGCCGGACGCGCCCTGCGGCGCGACGTTCCTGCTCCCGTCGGTCACCCATGACGAGACGCTGGCGAGCGTGCCGCTCGCCAGCGTGAACTGCTGACTCACCGCGGAGGCGCCCTTGTTGACGGCGACGACCACGACCGCGGAGCCACTGCCCCGGTACGCCGAGACGTAGACGTCCGACGCCGGTTTCGCCGTCGCCTCGATCCGCACGTGTCCGGGCCGGACGAACCTGGCGAACTGGGCCATGCAGGCGCCGCGCTTGCTGATCCCGCCGTCCTCGCGCATGGGACCGTAGCCGCGCCGGATGTACCACCAGATGTACGCCTGGAACTCGGCGTCCACCATGGCGTGATGGATGTGCTCCCCCACGTCGAGCGCCCGGGGCCAGAGGTCCGCCGAGTCGGTGCTGTTCGGGTAGTAGACCTCGGTCATCCAGAGTTCCTTGCCCGCGCCCTTCTGCTTGAACAGGGGGTAGGGGAAGTTCGCGTACGGCGTGCCGTAGAGGTGGGCCCCGATCACGTCCACGTTGGCGAGCGCCGCCGAGTCGTTCAGGATCGGGTCCGACATGTTCTTCAGGTACTGGAACGACTCCGGCGCGATGACCCTGGTGCCGATCGAGCCGGCGTTCTCCCGCAGGAAGCGGGTCATTTCCGCAGGGGTCCACCATGTCCAGTCCTGCGCGTAGTCAGGCTCGTTCTGCACTGATATGGCGTACAGGTTCACGCCGTTGTTCCGCAGGTAGGTGGTGAAGTCGTTGAGATGCTGGGCGTAGGCGCCGTACATGTCGTACCTGAGGCGCCGGGCGTTGGTCTGGCTGCCGTGGACGAAGGTCTCGACCATGGAGGCGGGAGGATTCCACGGCGACGCGATGACGGCCGCCCCGAGTTCGACCGCGCGTTTCGCCGTCGCCAGGTCACGGCTCCAGGCCGCCCGGTCCTCGGGTACCGGGATCCGCAGCAGCGACAGTCCGAGCCGTCCCTCTCCCGTGCCGAACGCCGTGTCCCGCTGGGCAGTTGTGAGGTCGCCGATCCAGGCCGTGTGGTTCATGCCTCCGAAGCCCCGGATCGTCTGGCGGCGCGCTGCCGGATCGATGACCACCGCGGCGGCTGTCGCCGCGCCGACTCTCGAAACACCGGCGGCCGACGCCGCGACGGTGAGAACCGGCAGGGCCCCCATCGTCGCCAGAACACTCCTGCGACTCGGCGCTCCCTGGTGCCCGTTCACGGGCCCACTCTGCCTGTGCGTCATTTCTCCTCCTGGCTACCTACTCCGATCCGGACTGCCTCGCTCCAATGGGAGCGCTCCCACAAGGAAAATACGATTCCACAACGCGCCATTCTCGACGTGCGGGACTGTGCGGGCCCGTGCCCGGATCCACCCTCGGATCCTCACAGCCCACGGGCCGAGGAGCGTGGACCACAACCTCGGGGTACGGCGGGGAGACAGCCGTCCGTCCTTCCGGCACATCCAGCGGGACGCTAGATTCCGATCAGGTTACTGACCAGGAAGGGGCAGCCGACCGTGGTGTTCAAGGTACGAGGTGTCGTACTGCCCGAGCGGGAGCAGCGGACCTTCTGGATCGACCGGGGCCGGTTGTGGACCGAGCCCGTTCCGGAGGCGGGTTCTGATGCCGAACTCGTCGTGGACGGCGGCTGGTTGCTGCCCGGGCTCGTCGACGCCCACACCCACCCCGGTGCGGAGGGCGTCGAGGACCCGTTCAGCGACGAGACGCTACGTCGGCACCTGACCGACCACCGGGACGCCGGCGTGCTGCTCGTGCGCACGCCAGGATCCGCCGCCCGTATCCCGGCCTGGGTGGACGAGGATCCGGAGTTGCCGCGCGTCCGCTCGGCGGGGCGTTGGCTGGCCACGCCCGGCCGGTTCTTCCCCGGGTTCGGGCGGGACGTGAGCGAGGCCGGCCTGGTGGACGCCGCCGTCGAGGAGGTCAGGGCGTCCTCGGGCTGGTGCAAGGTCATCGCCGACTGGAAGTACGACGCGCCCGCCTTGCCCCTGGAGATTCTCACCGCCGTGGTGGAGGCGGTGCACTCCGTCGGCGGCCGGGTCGCCGCGCACTGCCAGACCGCCGACGGCTGCCGCAACGCCGTGCTGGCCGGGGTCGACAGCCTGGAGCACGGGATGCATCTGGACTCCGGCCTGATCGATCGGATGGCGGCCCAAGGGACCGCGCTGGTACCGACGTTGAGCGTCTTCGGCGCCGGTGCCGAGCGGCGGCGGGCCGCCGGGCCGAGCGCCGCCCGGGACTGGTGGCTGGCCGGATGGGAGGGCATGCTGCCCACCGTCCGGGCGGCGCACGAAGCCGGTGTCACCGTCCTGGCCGGCACGGACAGCTTCCCGTGCGGCACCGTCGCCTCCGAGGTCGAGTGGCTCGTACGGGCAGGTCTGCCGGCGGAAGAGGCACTGGGCGCGGCATCGTGGTCGGCCCGGTCCTGGCTCGGCCTGCCCGGTCTGGTGGACGGAGCTCCCGCCGATCTCGTCGCCTACGACACCGACCCGACACGAGACGCATCCGTGCTCGCCCGTCCGAGCCGGATCATCCTGCGGGGTCGGGTCGTCGCCTGACAGAGAGACCGAGAGACAGACAGGTGTGAGCGCAGTCACAGGGACGGGAAGTGCCGGGCGGACAGGGCTGGTTGTGGAACTTTCCCTACGTGACCGGATACGGGCCCGTGATCCCGAGGCCTTCGCCGAACTGTTCGGGGCGCATGCCAGGGCCGTTTACGGCCATGCCGCCCGGCTGACCGGGGACCGGGGGCTCGCGGAGGACGTGGTGTCCCTGACCTTCCTGGAGGCGTGGCGACTCCGGGAGAAACTGAGACCCGGGGACGCCGCCCTCGATGTTGTGGAGGGAGGCGATGGGCTGCGGTCCTGGCTCTTCGGTATCAGTACCAACGTCCTGCGCAACACCCGCCGGGCAGCCCGTCGGCACAGCGCCGCGCTTGCCCGGCTGCCCGAACGCCCGGCGGGCCTCGATACCGTGCCCGACTTCGCCGACAGTGTCGTCGGGCGCATGGACGACGCCGAACGGCTCGCCGCCGCCCGTACCGCGCTCGGCCGGCTCCGTAGACCTGAGCGGGAAGTGTTCGCGCTGTGCGTCTGGTCGGGGCTGAGCTACGCCGCGGCGGGCGAGGCACTCGGCGTACCTGCCAGCACCGTACGTTCGCGGCTCGCCCGGGCCAGGGGACGTCTTCGGCGCCTGGCGGAGGCGGAGTTGGCGAGGCGAGCGTCCGGCGCCCTCGTCGAAGAACCGAGACTCACCCCTCGTACCGGACAGGTACCGGGTGGCCGCACCGAAGCGGCCCGGTCGACACAGGAGAACCCCCGATGAACCGCATGAAGCGTGAGCAGCGCGTGGAGCGCCTGGAGGGCGCAGAGCGCGAGGCACTGGCCGAGCTGCTGCCGAGTCCGGGGGAACCGGTCCTGTCGAGCGACCGCAACGACCTGCTGAGGGACCATCTGATGCGAGAGTTCACCCAGGAAATCCAGGAAATCCAGGAGATACGGGAGACGCGGGAGACGGGGAGCGCCCCGGCGGCTGCCCCCGGCGTGCATGAGTCCGCTGCCCGCCCCTGCTCCCGGCCCCGTCGCCGGTTCGCCATGATCGCCGTACCGCTGGCCACGGCCGTCCTGGTCGCCGGTGCTGTCGTCGTCGGGGCCGTCGTGTCCTCGCCCCCCGAGCCCGATCGGCGGGCCGTCGACCTCCTGAACCGCATCGCCACGGTGGCCGCCGCGAAGACGCCGGTGAGTGTTCGCGACGACCAGTACGTCTATGTAAGGTTCCTGGGCTCCCTGGAGATCACCGAGGTGCCGGACAGCGGCCTCCAGATCTTCCGCCGCGTGGACTGGACCGCCGTCGACGGCAAGCGCCTCGGACTGGCCCGCACCACGGTGCTGTCGGGCCCGAACCTCCCGGGGGTCCGCACCCCGAAGGGCGTCCAGGAGGACATGACGCTGAGCGCCGACCCGAACGTGACCACGTACCGCGAGCTGGAGGCGCTGCCCACCGACCCCGACGCGCTCCTCAAGAAGATCTACGCCGACACCGGGAACAGCGACTCGGCCGACCGGGGCCAGGCCCTGGAGCTGATCGGCGACATGCTCGACACCGCGACGCTCCTGCCCGAGGTGAACGCCGCGCTGTATCGCGCCGCGGCGAAGATCCCGGGCGTCTCGGTCGTCGAGAACGCCAGGGACCTGTCCGGCCGTCGGGGAATCGGCCTGCGCTTCAAGGACCGCGACGACCACGAGACCTGGGTCTTCGACAAGGAGTCCCTGGCCTATCTGGGCTCGGACGAGAGCGCCCTGCTCGGCACCGGGATCGTCGACAAGGTCGGCGACACACCGGGTGGTTGAGTCCCGGTCGGGCGGCTGCCGGCACCGCCGGTGCCGGAGCACGACTCCAGCACCGGCAAGCGGCGATCGTCAGGCCGTCGCCCGCACCGTCAGTCCAGCACCGTCAGTCCAGCACGGGCAACAGTTCCGGCAGATGTCCGTCCGACAGGGCCGCCGCGCGCTGCCGTTCCTCCGTGACCTCCCCGTAGAGGGTGGTCCGGGGCTTCGCCGGCCGCCCGGCCGCCTCCGCCACCGCGATCAGGTCCTTGACCGACTTGTAGGAGCCGTAGGACGACCCCGCCATACGCGAGATCGTCTCCTCCATCAGCGTGCCGCCCAGGTCGTTCGCGCCCGAGCGGAGCATCTCCGCCGCGCCCTCGGTCCCCAACTTGACCCAGCTGGTCTGGATGTTGGGGATGTGGGTGTGCAGGAGGAGACGGGCCATGGCGATAACCGCACGGTTGTCGCGCATCGTCGGGCCGGGGCGCGCGATGCCCGCGAGGTAGACCGGGGCGTTGGTGTGGATGAAGGGGAGGGTGACGAACTCCGTGAAGCCGCCCGTCTGTTGCTGGATGCGGGCCAGGGTGCGGAAGTGGCCGAGCCAGTGGCGCGGCTGGTCCACGTGCCCGTACATCATCGTGGACGAGGAGCGGATGCCGAGTTCGTGGGCGGTCGTCACCACCTCGATCCATGTCGCCGTGGGCAGCTTGCCCTTCGTCAGGACCCAGCGGACCTCGTCGTCGAGGATCTCCGCCGCCGTGCCGGGGATCGTGTCGAGGCCGGCTTCCTTCGCGGCCGTCAGCCACTCGCGGATCGACATCCCGGTGCGGGTCGCGCCGTTGACCACCTCCATGGGCGAGAAGGCGTGCACGTGCATGCCGGGTACCCGCTCCTTCACCGTCTTCGCGATGTCGAAGTAGGCGGTGCCCGGCAGGTCCGGGTGGATACCGCCCTGCATGCAGACCTCGACTGCCCCGAGTTCCCAAGCCTGTTGGGCGCGGTCCGCCACCTGGTCCAGTGACAGCGTGTACGCGTCGGCATCGGTCCTGCGCTGTGCGAAGGCGCAGAAACGGCAGCCGGTGTAGCAGACGTTGGTGAAGTTGATGTTCCGGGTGACGATGTAGGTGACGTCGTCCCCGACCGCCGACTTCCGTACGTCGTCGGCGACTTGGCACAGCGCGTCCAGCGCCGGACCGTCCGCGTGGAACAACGCCAGCGCCTCGTCGTCGGTGAGCTTCGTCGGGTCGTCGGCCGCCGTGCGCAGCGCCTGCCGTACGTCCGTGTCGATGCGCTCCGGCACCATCCCGGGCGCCGCCGCCTCACGCAGGGCGCCCCAGTCGCCGTACACCTCGTCGAAGTCCTCGCGCCGGTCGGACGTACGGCCTTCGGTGTCGATGGACGCGTGCAGATCGGTGCGGCCGCTGGCGACGAACACCTCCTCCGGCTCCTGCCACGGGTGCCCCTCGACGACCGCGTCCTCGCGGGCGAGGCCCGTCTCCGGGTCGGCGAGTGCCCGTACGTGCGGGAGCAGGCGCGGGTCGAGCCAGGGCTCGCCGCGCCGCACGAACTCCGGGTAGACGCAGAGGCGTTCGCGCATCGCGAAGCCGGCTCCGGCCGATTTCTCCCGCAACTCCTCGATCCGGGGCCAGGGGCGTTCCGGGTTGACGTGGTCGATGGTGAGCGGGGAGACGCCGCCCCAGTCGTCGATGCCGGCGCCGATCAGCCGCTCGTACTCGGAGTCGACGAGGTTGGGCGGGGCCTGGAGGCAGGCCGCCGGGCCCATGATGTGCCTGGCCACCGCCACCGTCGCGACGAGCTCGTCCAGTTCCGCGTCCGGCATGCCGCGCATCGCGGTGTCCGGCTTCGCGCGGAAGTTCTGGATGATCAGCTCCTGGACGGAGTGATAGGCGCGGGAGATCTTGCGGAGGGCGAAGAGCGACTCCGCCCGCTCCTCGTACGTCTCCCCGATACCGATCAGAAGGCCCGAGGTGAAGGGGACGGACGAGCGGCCCGCGTCCTCCAACACCCTGAGCCGTACGGCGGGTTCCTTGTCCGGGGAGCCGTAGTGGGGGCCGCCCGGCTCGGACCAGAGGCGGGTGGCCGTCGTCTCCAGCATCATGCCCATGGAGGGGGCGACGGGCTTCAGGCGCTGGAAGTCCGTCCAGGACATCACGCCCGGGTTGAGGTGGGGCAGCAGGCCCGTCTCCTCCAGGATGCGGATCGAGATGGCGCGGACGTAGGCGATCGTGTCGTCGTAGCCGTGCGCGTCGAGCCACTCGCGCGCCTCCGGCCAGCGGTCCTCGGGCTTGTCGCCGAGGGTGATCAGCGCTTCCTTGCAGCCGAGGGCCGCGCCCTTGCGGGCGATGTCGAGAACCTCGTCCGGGGACATGAACATGCCGTGTCCGGCCCGGCGGAGCTTGCCGGGGACGGTCACGAAGGTGCAGTAGTGGCACTTGTCCCGGCACAGCCGGGTCAGGGGGATGAAAACGCTCTTCGAGTACGTGATGACGCCGGGGCGGCCCGCGGCCTCCAGGCCGGCGTCCCGGACGCGGGCCGCGGACGCCGTGAGGTCGTCGAGGGCCTCGCCACGGGCCTGGAGCAGCACCGCCGCCTCACCGACGTCGAGGGCGACGCCGTCCCGGGCGCGTTTGAGGGCGCGACGCATGGAGTTCTCGGTCGGGCCGGTGGCGCCGCCGGGGCGCTCGGTGGGGCCGGTTCCGGAAGTCTCGGGAGTCGTCATCCTTCGAGCATACGATCGGTTTGATCAGGTCATACAGGACCGCCCTGTCCGTTCTGGGTGCCGAACGTCACAGGGCGGCACTGGCGGCCTCGCGGGTGGAACCCGCCGGGCTACACGTACTCCGCGTACCCGTCCAGCAGGCCCAGCACCTCGGCCTCCCCCGCCGGCGGCAGCTGCACCACGCACTCCTCGATGCCCAGCTCCGCGTAGTGGGCGAGCTTCCCAGGGGTGGGCTGAACGGCGTACGGGACGACCTGGAGCGCGGCCGGGTCGCGGCCCGCGTCCGCCCACACCGACCGCAGCACGGGCAGCGACTCGGACAGCCCGCGCCCGCCGATCGGCAGCCAGCCGTCGGCGTACTCGCTGATGTGGGCGAACAGTTTCGGCCCGGCCGAGCCACCGATGAGGGTGCGGGGCCCGACGACCGGCCCGCGCGCCTTCTGCACCGGCTTGGGATACGCGCTGCTGGCCCGCACACTCCCGAACTCGCCCTCGTACGCGGTCGGTTCGTCCGCCCACAGGGCGCGCATCAGCGCCATCCGGTCCCGGGTCAGCTCGCGCCGCGTACGCCATTCCACCCCGTGGTCGGCGGCCTCCTCGACGTTCCAGCCGTAGCCGAGACCGAGGGTGAAGCGTCCTCCGGAGAGGTGGTCCAGGGTCGCGATCTGCTTGGCGAGGTCGATCGGGTCGTGCTGGGCGACGAGCGTGATGCCCGTGCCGAGGGCGAGCCGCTCGGTGACGGCGGCGGCCTGACCGAGCGCGACGAAGGGGTCGAGCGTACGGCCGTACTCGGGCGGCAGGTCGCCGCCCGCCGGGTACGGGCTGGTCCGCTCGACCGGTATGTGCGTGTGCTCGGGCAGATACAGCCCGGCGAACCCGCGCTGTTCCAGCTCACGGGCGAGTCGGGTCGGGGTGATCGTCTCGTCGGTGAGGAAGATCGTGACGGCTAGGCGCATGGACATATCTGTACCGGGCGGTGCCTTGTCTGTCCATACCGACCGGTCGGCACTGTCGCGCGGCCGGTATGCGCCGCGCGCTCGAAAGATGGCGATTCCCCTGTCTTGTACGCGAGTTCACCGACGGGTACGAGAGTGGACGGAGCACCACTGCGTCACCCACGTCACACCCCGACACCCTGGGAGCAGCGGCATGTGCGAAGACGATCACCACGAGACCGGCCTCGGCAGGCGCGCCCTCTTCGTGACGGGAGCCGCCGCCGCGCTTACGTTGGGAAGCGTGACCTTCTCCGACGGCACCCCGGCCGAGGCGGCCCCGGGCGAGGCGGTCCCCGGCACGGAGACGAAGACGGTACGGGGAACGCTGCCCACCGGCTCGCCCGACTTCGTCTACCTGCCGGTGGACATCCCTTCCGGGGTACGGGAGTTGAAGGTCGCGTACAGCTACGACCGTCCGTCCGTCCCGGCCGGTACCGCGGGCAACGCGCTCGACATCGGCGTCTTCGACCAGCGCGGCACCGAACTGGGCGGCAAGGGCTTCCGGGGCTGGTCGGGCGGGGCGCGCACCGAGTTCTTCGTCCGCGCGGACGACGCCACACCCGGCTACATCCCCGGCCCGGTGAAGGCGGGGACCTGGCACATCGCGCTGGGCCCGTACACGGTCTCCCCGCAGGGCCTCGCGTACGAGATCACCATCACGCTGACCTACGGCGAGCCCGGCGAGGTCGTCGACCCGGTCTACCCGCCCGAGCGGGCCAAGGGGCGGGGCCGGGCCTGGTACCGGGGCGACTGCCACCTCCACTCCTGGTACTCGGACGGCCGCCGCACCCCGGCGGAACTCGCGGCCCTGGCGCGGGCGGCGGGCCTGGACTTCATCAACTCGTCCGACCACAACACGCAGTCCGCACACGCCCATTGGGCCCCGGAGGCGGGCGACGACCTCCTCATCATGCTGGGCGAGGAGGTCACGACCCGCAACGGCCACGTGGTCGCGCTCGGCATCGACCCGGGCACCTTCGTGGACTGGCGCTACCGGGCCCGTGACAACCGCTTCGGCAAGTACGCCCGCCAGATCCGCCGCGCCGGCGGCCTGGTGGTCCCGGCCCACCCGCACGCCACCTGCGTCGGCTGCAACTGGAAGTTCGGCTTCGCGGAGGCGGACGCGGTGGAGGTGTGGAACGGCACCTACTCACCCGAGGACGAGGTCGCGCTCGCGGACTGGGACGGCATGCTGGTGGCGTCCGTGAGAGAGGGCGCGGGCGGCCGGAACTGGATCCCCGCGATGGGCAACAGCGACGCCCACCGCGACCCCGACCCGGTGGGCGTCCCGCAGACGGTGGTCCTGGCCGACGACCTGACCCGGGAGGCGATCCAGGAGGGGCTGCGGGCGGGCCGCTCGTACGTCGCCGAGTCGAAATCGGTCGCCCTCGCCTTCTCCGCCTCCGGCCCGAAGGGCGAACACGCGGACATCGGGGGCCGGTTGAAGGTGGCGAAGGACGCCCCGGTGACGGTCCGCCTGGAGGTGTCCGGCGCCCCGCGCTGCACGGTCCGCTTTGTCACGGACCAGGGCGTCCTGTTCACCAGTGGGGTGTTGCCGGTGACGGGCGCGGGGGTCGTGGAGTGGCGTACGACGGCTCAGTACGCGGCGTACGTCCGGGCGGAGGTGCGGCACGAGGCGGTACTCGCACCTCTGCCCGGGGCGCTGGCGGCGTTCACGAACCCGATCTTCCTGGGGCGGTGACAGGGTCGGATCAGGAGGCGTCGGATCAGGGGGCTTCGGTGCCGGACTTGCGGCGCCGTACGACGAACACGGCACCGGCGCCGAGGCCCACGGCCACGGCGCCCACACCGGCGATCACCGGGAGCGCGGAGGAGGAGCCGGTGTGGGCGAGGTCGCCGGTGGGGGTGGTGGTTGCGGGGGACGGACTCACAGGCGCCGTGGTGCCGGTCTGGGGAGTGGGCTCACCGCTGCTCGGCGGCTTGGTGCCGCCGCCGTCGCCGGTATCGGTTCCGGACTTGTAGACGTTGAAGTACAAATGCTTCGCACTGGCATACACGCACACGCCGTCGTCGTCGGCGCGTTTGGTGTCGGCCTGGAGGGAGCCGCCCCCGATGTAACCGTATTTCACGTAATCCGAGCCGGGAAAGGCTGGGGGCATGTGGATGTTCTCGTCAACGCTCATACGGAGATCAAGGGTCACGGCCTTGTGGGCGGCCACATCGACCTCGGGAAGGTAGCCGATCGTCCCGTATTCGACGAACGGAACGTCCACCCAGACGTGGGTCTTCACGTCCCGCCGCTGGACTTTGATGAATGGCATGATCTCTTCAAGGAAGTCGGGCCCGTCCAGGTATCCGATTTCATTGAGGATCGGTTCGACTCCTTTGAGCGCGGTGTCGGAACGGTTCTCCACCTTGAGTGTGATGCCGCGCCAACTCCCGCCCGGAAGCATTCTCTTGAGGTTGCCGGAGGCTGTCACGGTCAGGCTTCTGTCGCTCTTCTTTCCGGTGCAGGCGACAGGGTCGGTGGGCCCCGACGTCGGGGACGGGGATGCGGACGTCGTCGGCGAACCGCTCGCCGACGGTGACACGGACCCCGATGGCGACGCCGACTCCGACTCCGGCGCCGAACCGGACGGAGACGGGGACGCCGACTCACCCGCCGTCGAGGCCGACGGGCTCGGCGACTCCGTGGCGTACGCGGTGGTCGTCGCGACCGCCCCGGACAGCAGCGCCGCCGGAAGCAGCGCGGCGGCCACCGCCAGGGCAGGGCGTGCCAGAGCGCGGCGAGATTTCATGAAAGGCCCCCGGTGAAAGGATGTCGGCAGCGCGAAGCACACGTCCTCGCGCAAGTTCTGCTGTCACCGGTGTGACCGCTGTGGCGCCCCGATGGTTGTAGCGAGACGCCCCTCGCAGCTCGCTCCGGCCCACTCCGGCCCACTCCGGGTCGCCCCTCAGGCGGACGCCAGATCCGCCACCACCGCCGCGTGATCGGACGGCCAGATGCCCCCGACTGCCCCGTGCCCCGCCCGTTCGACCTTGCGTACGTGCCCGAGCCCGCCCCGGCCCGGCGGCCCGACGAAGACGTAGTCGATCCGCGCGCTGGGCCCGAACCCGGCGGCGACATACGGGTTCGCCGCGTCCCAGGTCGCCGACGGCGCCGCTGGGTCGGCCAACTCCCAGGAGTCCAGGAACACTTGCCCGGGAACAGCGGGGGCGGTCTTGTAGCCGCCCATCAGCCGGATCTCGTCGGAGTCGGGCCAGGCGTTGAAGTCGCCGGTGATGACGGGCGGAAAGGCGGTGCCGTCACGTCGCCTCGCCACGAACTCCGCGAGTGCGGTGACCTGTTGGCAGCGGACAGCCGAGGCGTGGGGCGCCGAGGTGAGGTGGGTCGTGAAGAAGGGGACGTGGTGGCCGGGGGCGGCGAGCCGCGCGTAGAGAGCCAGTCGACCGTCGTCCAGCTCGTCCGGGGCCGGCAGCCGCATCGCCTCGCTCTCGACGACGGGCCAGCGGCTCAGCACCGCGTTGCCCACCTCGACCTTCTCGCCCCCGATACGGCGCTGCCAGCGCTCGGGCGTCTCGGAGGGGGCCCAGGTCCAGTACAGCCCGAGTTCGTCGGCGATCCAGGCGGCGATGTTCTCCCCCTCGCCCTCCCAGACCTCCTGGAGCCCGACCACGTCCGGCCGCAGCTCCCGCAGCACGGACAGGATCGCCTTCTGCCGCGCCTCCCAGGGCCCGAACCGCCACCACAGGTTCCAGGTCACCACGCGCATACTCGCCACCGCCCACCGGTCTCGCCTGCCTCTTGCCCACTGGGAGACCATTCAAGAGCACGCGACGACAGCGGCACGAGCGCAGGAGGCACAAGACCAACATGTCCCGCTTCACGGAGTTCAGGTTCAAGGCCACCACCGCCTTCCAGCGCCGCGTCGGCAACCCCGTCACCCGCCGCCTCCCCTTCCAGACCCTCCTGGAGACCACGGGCCGCACCTCGGGCCTCCCGCGCGTCACCCCGCTCGGCGGACGCCGTATCGGCAACGAGTTCTGGCTGGTCTCGGAGTTCGGCGAGAAGTCGCACTACGTACGGAACATCAAGGCCGACCCGAGGGTGCGGGTGCGGGTCGGCGGGCGCTGGCATTCGGGCACGGCCCACCTTCTCCCGGACGACGACCCGATCGCCCGACTGCGCACGCTTCCGCGCGTGAACAGCACGGGGGTACGGACGATGGGGACGAATCTGCTGACGGTGCGCGTCGATTTCGACGAGACCGGCGAGTGACGGAGCACGAGCGAGGACAGCCCCTCCATCGAGCATGACAGTGAGTATGATGACCGCATGACGATCAACATGACGATGAGCCTTCCCGACGAAGTGGCGGCCTTCGTGAAGGCCAAGGGAAACGCCTCCGCGTACACGGCCCGGATACTGCGTCGCGAGATGCTCTCCGAGGAGCTGGAGAAATCCGCGCGGGTACGGGCCGAGGCCGGAATCGTGACCACCGCCGCGGATCCCGCCGAAAGCGAGGAGGCCACGCTGGAGCGCTGGGCGCGGGTGGCGGGCCGATGAAGCGTGGGCACGTCTATCAGTTGTCTTTCGCCGGCGGTCCCGCGCATGTTCTGGTGATCTCGTCCGACGCATTGAATACACAGAACAAGACGGCTACCTGCGCACTGATCTACCCGCAGCAGGTGCGCGAGAGGACACTCGTCGACATTCCTGTCGACGCCCCCTCATCCGGCACCATCGTGCTGGGCGAGTTCCGCACCCTGTCAAGCGCGCGCTTCACCGAAAGCCTGGGGCAGGTGGACGAGCGGGTCATGGAAGCCGTCGAAATCGGGCTGCGCGCCGTCTTCGACCTCTAGCTGAGAGGCCATTCCGCCCGTTACGCCCCGGGTCTCTACCAGACCCCGGAATCGTAGAGGCCACCGACGGTGAGCAGGGCGACGGGACCGAAAATGAGCGCCACCGAGAACAGCCAGCCCATTTTCCGGGATGTCCGGGCACCGACCTTGACACACAGCAGAATGACCAGTGCCATATAAAGGAACAGTGGGAAGATGAGCACGCCGGCTCCCATTCCGTTTCTCCTTTTTCGAGGGAACAGAGTCGGCTTGTGACGGACCGACCCATGGGATTCAACCATCCGACGTGAAGCCGGTCGCTGGTGGGGTCGGATGCGAATCCGCCGGGCCCTTGCGAGGCGGGCCGGCCTGGTGGACCGCCCGGCGGGCGGGGCGGTCTGACCAGGCAGGGCGGGGTAGTGCGGGGCAGGGTGGTGCGGGGCAGGGCAGGGCAGGACGGGACGGGAACAGGCCGCACGGAGCCCAGGTGAGCGTCACAACTCACCCGGTCCGTGCGGCCGTTCTCACGTCACGGGCCCGACCGTTCTCAACGCGATCGCCGCACATGCCGTTGGACGAGTTGCATCGGGTTACATCGGTACGGCCTTGATCACCGCGAAGACAGCCCCCTGCGGGTCCGTCACGACCGACATCCGGCCCGCGACGAAGTCGAACGGCGGGACCAGGACGTTGCCACCCGCCCTGACCAGCGCGTCCACCGTGCTGTCGGTGTCGTCCACGGAGAAATAGGTCAGCCAGTGCGGCGGCGTCCCGGGCGGGGCCTGCTCGCCCATCGCGGTCAGGCCGCCGACGGCACGGCCGCCCACGGTGATCGCGTGGTACTCCTCCACGCCCTCCATCGGCTCCGAACCGATGCCAAGGGCCGCCGCGTAGAAGGCCTTGGCAGCAGGGATGTCCGGGGTGTGCAGCTCGTTCCAGGTCAGCGCGCCGGCCTCGTTGACCAATTGGGCACCGTAGAAGTCGACCGGCTGCCAGACACCGAAGGCGGCGCCGGTCGGGTCCACGGCCACCAGCATGCGGCCGACCGTGCCGACGTCCATCACGGGGAACATCACGGTGCCCCCGGCCGCCGTGATCGCGGCCTGGGTGGCGTCCGCGTCGGCGCTGGCCAGATAGGTGGTCCACACCGTCGGCGGGGTCGGGTCCCCGTCGTTCATCGGCTGGGCCTTCATGATCCCGGCCACAGCCTTGCCGTTCAGGGTGCACATCGCGTACCCGCCGAACTCCGGCGGGCCGATCTCGCCCTGCCAGCCGAACAGGTCCCGGTAGAAGTCGAGGGCGGCCTGCTGGTCAGGGGCCATCAGATCGACCCAGCAGGGCGTGCCGGGCTGGTAGTGCTCAGCGGTCACTTCAGGCATCTGCGGTCTCTCCGTTTGCGGTGCGGCCCCGGGCGCCCCGGGGCCTGTGGGTGGACCCCCAAGGACCCACCTTCACCGCCCTGGGCGCGGCCCGCCACCCGTGCGGTGCGGGCAGCTGCACCTCGCCCGCGAGATCTTCCGCCATGTGATCCCGGAGCCCACCCCACCCGAGGTGGAGCACCGCATATCCCACCGGGCCAAACGGCGCTCCAGGGTGTTCCGGCTCATGGTCTATTTCTTCGGCGCTACCACATCCCGGGGGCGGGGCCTTCGCGTGATGGCGCCGGACGGAAAGTGTTCCGTGCCGTGCACTTCGTGTGCTCGGGTGATGTGGATGGCCAGGTCTGCCATGCCACGCAGCGGGGTGACATCGACCTCTTTGCGCTTGCCCCAGCAGCTGATTTCCAGCTTCGTGAGAAAAGGAAATTTTCGCCGCACGACCGAGAGGTCGTCACCCTCTTCCCAATTCCCTAGTAAAAGACTCCGGAGTTGCGGGATGAGGGGGAACTCTTCGAGCACGGACAGTCCAACTTCGGCTTGAAGAAAAAGGCTAACAAGTTTGGGTAACGACGACAAGTGGGAGAAGTCACCCAGAGGGCCCAACAGGTTTAGGTGGGTGAGATTTTCCCAGCGCTCAATTCCTTCCAGGGTTCCCAGCCCACGGCATGTGATCCCGCCAAGTGTCAGGCCACGAAGATCCGCACTAACAGGCAGTTCCCGAAGACCCTTAGGGGGAAGCTCCATTCGTAGACCTAATTGCTGAAGTTTGGCGAGGCCATGAAGGCCGTCGGGAATCCTTTCCCCCTCGGGTAGATATAGGTGAGTGACCGCCGTGTCAGCAACTGCGGTCACATCCACTATCTGCGGGCAGTTGAGGAAGTTCAGATGGTCCAGAGATGGGTACGACCGGATAAATTCCAGGTTTCGGAGCACCGAGTTATTGGAGATGAAAAGGGTATGAATATTTACAGGCGTAACTGAATTCGCGATGTCACGGTCTGTAAAGTCGCCCACGAATGTAACCTGCCCCGGAGTGGGCAGAGAGCGCAGTACAGCGAGTTGTTCCACTGATCGCACTCTCATGTAGTGAAGGTCAGAAATATGAGTAAGAACTTCGCGAGCATAGTCTTCGACAGCGAACTCGTCCCAGCTTTCTGCCAATGCCCATTTCACGACGGTGCTAGTACTGGTGCGGAACCTTTTCATAATGGTGAGGGCAGCGTCCCCACCGATACGGGCGGCGGTTTGGATGACCGCCTCAGCCTCGTCATCTTCGAGCCCCTCCGGTCCCGGTAGAAGGTTGAGAATGACCGGGCCGACGGCTGCCAGAGTCTCCGCTTCCTCAAATCCGCGAGGTGGCAGAAGCGCGGCGGTGCGCAGTTCAACCTCTTCGCGGACATCAGGATCGAGTTCCGTGGCGTGTTCGAGGCACGCCGTGGCCAACAGGTACAACCGCGTGCAGTGCTTGGGCGTGCGGTCGCCGCGAGTGATCAAGCGGCGGAAAAGGCTGGCGCGTTCGGCGGGGCGGGCGTGGGCGAC
Organism: Streptomyces sp. AK08-02; assembly: GCF_033795085.1. Lineage (NCBI taxonomy): Bacteria > Bacillati > Actinomycetota > Actinomycetes > Kitasatosporales > Streptomycetaceae > Streptomyces > Streptomyces sp. AK08-02. Next base: position 83,205 of record NZ_JARAZV010000024.1, on the reverse strand, counting down.
GGCCATGCGCAGGACGTCCTCCCACTGGTCGTCATGGGCGTTGCGGACCAGGAGAGGAATGTCCCGGGCTTCGATGGCGGCTTTGGCACCCAGGTAGTCCTGAAAGGTGCGGTGGACGAAGTCGATGGTGTCGGCGGTCGGCATACGCAGCAGTCCGGAGCGGGCGACCAGGTGAGCGAGGACTCCCTCGGAATCGGCCTGCCGGGCGATGTGGGGCATGTGGGGAAGAGCGTCGTCGATCTGAGCGCGGGCGGTTTCCTGGTCGAGCTCGGTCTGGCCGTTGCGGATGAGCCAGTAGGCCAGTCGCTGAAGGAGCTGGATGCTCTGGTGTTCGGTGAGGACGATGCCTTCCGGGGCCTCGATGTCACGTTCGCGGTCGCGGCGGTGCATCAGCATGGACAGCGCCGCCTCGTACAGCTCCATGCGGCCGTGCGGCAGATGGCCACGCCGGTCGCGATGCAGCGCACAGACCAGGGCGCACAGCAACGGGGTGGTGGTGAGACGGGCCAGGTCGGGCTGGGAGCGCACGGTGTCCTTCAACGCCTCCTCCAGACCGGCCAGATCGTCGCGTTCCTGCACGGTTGCGGTGCCTGCGGCAGCGGCGCCGTGCCAGCGGGTGACGAACACCGCCACGTCCCGGCCGCTCATCGGCCGCACGGTCAGTTCGGTGAAGTCGCTGTCGGCCAGCCACCCTTCGGGCACCGCGGAAGGCCGGGTGGTGACCAGGTACGCGGCCTGCGGGTAGGCCGCGAGCAGGTCCCGCAGCCACTGCCGGGTCTGCGCACGCCGTGCCTGGGGAACCTCGTCAAGACCGTCGACAAGCAGCAGAGCTCGACCGTCGACCAGCGCCTGGTCGACCCAGCCCGGCGGCTGGGCGCCCTCGCGTGGGCAGCCGATCGCCGCCAAGTACTCGTGCGGTGCGGGTAGTTCACCACGGCGTACCAAGGTGCGCAGCGGCAGGACGAACGGCAGGCAGTCCGCCAGGTGGGCCAGTTCGGGTGGCAGGCTGCGGCGGGCGGTAGCGACCGCGAGCCACTGGAGCAGAGTGGTCTTGCCGCTGCCGGCCAGTCCCCGCACCAGGATCCGCCGCTGTCCCTCCAGGGCCTGTTCGGCCCGCTCCACCCTCGTCTCCACCCCGATTCCCGCTTGTCCCAGTACGCCCTGCCCCAGAGGCGCCCCGAGAAAGGACAACGTGGCGAACTCCAGGCTGAGATAAGCGGCGTCCAAAGGCCAGCAGGAGCGCTCGGGTCGTGACAGGTCCAGCCCGATCACCGACAACTGCCCGTACTGGCGCTCCACGTACTGCCTGTACCAGCCGTCGAAAGGCTCTTCCGCGTCCGGGACCGGCGCACTGAGGGGCAAGGCCCGGCTGCGCAGCCGCAGCAGCGGTTCAGGGTCGGCTCCCAGTGCCGAAGCAAGCGCCACCACGGTCGCCTCGCTCGGCACGCCGGCCCCGTTCAGCGCCTTACTGACCGTGGTGCGTCCCAGCTCGGCGCGCCCCGGCAGCGCGGCCATCGACAGCCGCCGCTGAACCCGCAGGCTCCGCAGTCGCTCCGTCAGCTCCTCCAGCGCCGCCCGCTGGTCCTCTCTCGCCCCCACCGGCTCCTCCACGGACAGCGTCGTTCCTGTTGTTCAGGTTCGTTCATCCTTGTCCAACCGAACGCCGTTGTACGGGACTTCGGCCATCTTTCCTTCCGTTGCCTGCCTCCACGACAGAACGGAAGTACCTTCATGTCCGCCACGCCCGCACACCTGGCCCTGCTCACTCTCGCGCTGGTGGCCGTCGTCCTGCTCGCGCTCCTGGTGGCCGTGGCCGCCGCCGTGCTCGCCCGATGGGACGGCGCGTCCGTCCCATCGACACTGGCCCGGGCGGGGGTCGCCTTCGGAGGCACCCTCACTCTGCTGACAGCCCTGCTGGCATTCGCCGCCGGGACTATGTCGTGACCGCGCGTGCAGCCTGCGGGGACGAGCACGTGTACTCCACGGGAGGAGGGCGCCGGGTCCCGTCCGATCACCGCGAGCGCGACCCCTACGACTTCCCGCCCCCGCGCCGGGCTTCCTCAAGGGCCGCCATAATTTCCGGCGAGTTCCTGATCCGAACCCGGTGGCGGTAGGCCCTGACCACGGCGGCGGGACCCTCGAAGTCATTGGTCGGGGAGGCCCCTATGGCAGCCGCCAACTCCTCCTCGGCATCTCTCCCCAGGCGTGCTCGGGCTGGACGCTCATGATCTGCTCCTGATGAACGGACGGGGCTCCACTTCCCGTATGGCGCCGCTCCCGGAAGGCCGACAGGGCGTGATCACCCGTTCACCTCCGTCCGCCCGCACTCGGCCCACAGCAGCTTTCCGCCCTTCGAGGCACCCAGCTCGCGCAGCACGGACACCCCCCACGCATCGGCGCACGCCTGTACGAGATGCAGCCCGCGTCCACCTTCGGCGTCGTCAGGGGCTACGGCCGCCAGGGCACCCCTCTCCCGGAAGCCGGGCGGAACCCGGGGGTCGGTGTCCCACACGGCGACCCGGAGTCGGTCCGGTTCCGTGGAGAGGAGTCGGAGCATGTACGGGCCCCTGGTGTGGAGGTGGGCGTTGGTGAGCAACTCCGAGGCGAGGAGTTCGGCCGTGGGGGTGAGGTGGGCGAGGTCGTGGGCGGCCAGGACGGTTCGCAGGGTCGCGCGGGCGATACCGGGGGCGCGGGGATCGTGCGGGAGCTGAAGGGCGTAGCTCCAGGAGGGGGATGACGGCGATACGGTGGCCATCGGAAGTCTCCGATCACGGAGGGGAGTTGGATGGTGTCGGTACGTTGTGCTGCGTTGCGTTGCCCAGTGACCGTGGCCGCTCCGTCGAGCGGGGTGCTTCTGGGCGGGGGCGCCTGGGTTCCAGACTAGGGTCACGCAAGGATTACTTTCACCGCATGACCGAATTCCTTTAGAGTTCCACTCGTGTGGGTGACATCTCAACTCGGTACTTTTTAGGGAGAGTCAGGACATGGCAGGCAGGTCGGCTCCCACCGCCCGGCGCACCCGGCTCGGCGTCGAGCTGCGCAAGCTGCGTGAGCGCGCCGGCATGACGACCACGCAGGCGGCTGCCTTGCTGGGCACCAGCTCAGGACAGTTGAGCAACATCGAAGTGGCTCGGTTCGGCGTCAGTGCGGACCGCGTGCGGGTGATGGCCCGCACGTACTCCTGCACGGACCCGGCGCTCATCGAGGCCCTCGTCGCCATGATCGGGGAGCGCAAGCGTGGCTGGTGGGAGGAGTACCGGGACATCCTTCCGTCCAAGCTGCTCGACATGGCCGAGGTCGAGCACCACGGCACAAGCCTGTACGCCGCGCACAGTATGCACATTCCCGGACTGCTCCAGACCGTCGAGCACGCGCGCGAGATCTACCGCCAGGCCGTCCCCGAACTGTCTCCGCCAGAGATCGAGCACCGCGTCTCGTTCCGGGTCAAGCGCCAGGCCGTGCTCTACCGGGATCATGCCGTCCCCTACCAGGCCGTGATCCACGAAGCGGCTCTGCGTATGAAGTTCGGCGGCCCGGATGTGACCAGGGCCCAGCTTCAGCACCTGATCAAGGTGGGAGAGCAGAGCCACGTATCGATCCGGGTGATCCCGTTCGACGCGGGCTCCTACCCCGGCTCGGGACAGTCCGTCTACTACGTGTGCGGCCCCGTACCCACACTCGACACAGCGCAACTGGACCAGTCCCACGGCCCCGTGTTCATCGACTCCGAAGCCCAATTGGCCCAGTATCGGCTGCTCATCGAGCGGTTGGAGGGGGCCGCCCTCCAACCGACGGAGTCCCAGAGCCTCATCCACGACATCATCAACCACCTGTGAAGGACCCCGAGATGGCCACCATCACCTGGCAGAAATCGTCCTACTGCGCTCAAGGCGAGGCCTGCGTACACATATCCGTCACGGCGGAAACGGTGCTGCTCTCCGATTCCGCCACCCCCGCCCCGACATCCATCCTCACGACCGGCCACGGCGCCTTCGCCGGACTCATCCGCATGCTCAGGGACCGGGACGACGACCGGTCCGCCTTCCCGACCACGAGAGCGTGATCCGGCTGCCGAGGCGGATGTTCCCGCTGCTGAGGGAGGCATTGGATGTCGCAAAGCCTGAGTAGCTTTGCCGATCTGCTGAGGTCCGCAGAGCAATCCGCCGTTCATCTCGAACTGCGTGACACCTACTGGGTGGAGAACGAGGAAACGGCTTTCGCGGACTGGAAACGCGGCGGTCGCCTCGACCCGCGCGACCGTGAGGCCTGGTGGCGCCCGTGGCTCGACCTTGTCCAAGAGGTCACGGCGAAGGGCGTCGCCGTGCGTCGGGCCCGGATCGTGTCGGAACCCCTCAGCGAGTACAGCCGGTTCCTGCACTCGTTCACCTTCACCAACGTCGCGGGAGGCGAGGAAGTCCGATGGCTGCCCAGGCGTCAGGTTTCCGGTCTTGCCCTGCCCGGAAACGACTTCTGGTTGTTCGACGGCCGTCTCGTCCAGTTCAACGTGTTTGACGGGCAGGGTCGTTGGGTCCACACCGATGAGACGGAAGAGCCAGCCGTGACGGGACTGTGTGCCGCCGCCTTCGACGCCGTCTGGGAGCTGGCGGTCCCGCACGACGAGTACGCCGTCTGAGAACCCGGTGTCAGCTCATGTCCTCTTCTCCACTCTCCAGTGCGCAAGCGGCGCGCGCCGCGTGATGATCAATGGTCGCCAGGTTGCGACGCCTCCCGGCGCCAGGTGCGCGCATCGCGCGCTCCCCGGGCGTCCGCCGATGGCCGTGCGGCACCATGCGGTGACCGTCAGGGCGTGTGATCACGTGCGTGCCGGCGCCGCACCGCGTCCCGTAGGGCCGTGCGCACGGGCTCGGGGGGAGGGGGGCCGCCCGTGCTCACCGTGACGATCGCCTCGGCGACGTCGCGGAGTTTGGTGTTCGTGTGCTGGGAGGCGTCGCGCAGGGCGGTCCAGGCCTCGTCGGCGGTGCATGCCTCGACGGCCATCAGGATGCCGCGGGCCTGGTCGATGACCGGGCGGGACTCGATGGCCCGCTGCAGTTGCTCGACCTCCGCCTGGAGTCGCCGTACCCGTTCCTCGCGTTCCGCGGCCACCGCCGAGAGGCCCTGCTCGGAGCGGAGGAGGGCGAGCAGCCGGCGTACGTCCGGCGGGAGCCACGCGGAGAGGCCGCCGGTCGGATCGGATGCGGCGGCGGGTATGGACAGGCCGGTGAGCTCCAGGATGCGGAGGGGCTGGCCGTTCCAGTTGACGGTCCATAAGGGGATTTCGGCGTCGGCTCTGAAGCCCTCCAGGCGCTCCAGGAACTGGAGTCCGGCCGTGTCCATGAAGGTGACCTCGGTCATGTCCAGGACCAGGCCGTTCGTTTCGGCGGGGAGCTTGCCCAGGACGGGGTCGAGCACCGTGGTGCAGCCGTGAACGATCTCCCCGCTCGGTGTCAGGACCGCGGTGCTTCCCCACAACTCGGTGGTGACGGTCAACGGCCCGTTGCCGAGGGACGGCAACGGTGCAGAGACGGGGCCGACAGACATGTACTCACCTCGGGTCCGGGATCCAGATGTGCCGTTGGGCTCCGTGCCACGCTGCGCACGGCTTTGACGTGGCCCGCGGCCGCTTTGCTCCCGCGCCTTCCCCGTTCGGGACGGCATACTCCGGACGGGGCGTGGAGATGTGGAGCCCGTCATCGGCCGGTGGGTGCCGCGGCGCATGAACGCGGCCCGACGGGGCAGGCGCATGGGGCGGCATCGTGCCTGTCGTGCTGGAGGTGCGCTCAGCGCCTGTCCTCCGCCGGCCGCACGGTACGGAGCCGGCGGTACGGGGATATGGGAATACTGGGGCTGGAGTGCGACCGGCACATGGGGGTGGGGCATGGACAGTTTGCGAAGGGCGAGTGCCTCGGCGTCGGTGCCGGGTCCGTCGGGGGGCGGGGTCGTGTTGCGCATGCGCCCGCTGCCGGACCGGGTGGGGTGGCAGGCCGCAGGCGAGATCACTTCGGCCACGTGCCCGGTCTGGGAACAGACGCTTGGGCAGCTGACCCGTCGTATGAACCTACGTAAAGAGATCGTGTGCCATCTGGAGATGTCCGCCGTGACCTTCGTCGATGTCGCCGGTGCCTCGGTCCTGGCGGTGACCGCTCAGGACCTTCCGGCTCAGCGGCGCATCGTGATCGAACGGCCGCCCGCCACTCTGCCACGACTGCTTGATATGTTCTGGCCTGAACTGTCCGTGATCGAGGTGGTGGCGCGATGACTGCCACGCAGACCGATGGGTCGACCGACGACGAGTCGACCGCCGAGCCGTTCGTCCATCCCGCCCTGTTCTACCGGGGTGAGGACGAGTACCTGGACGGCACGGTGCCCTTCGTCCGCGAGGGGCTGAAGGCCGGCCATCCGGTGGCGGTCGCCGTGCCCGGCGCGAACCTGGCCCTGCTCAGAGAGAATCTGGGCGCGGATGCCGCGTCCGTGCTCCTCCTCGACATGACCGACGCGGGCCGCAACCCGGGCCGGATCATCCCGAAGGTGCTGCGCGCGTTCGCCGACGCCCACCCTCGGACGCATGTACGGATCATCGGGGAGCCGATCTGGCCCGGCCGCAGCAGCGTCGAGTACCCGGCCTGTGTGCAGCACGAGGCGCTGATCAACCCGGCCTTCCAGGGCCGGGACGTGACCATCCTGTGCCCGTACGACGCCGTGCGCCTCGACAAGGAGGTGCTCATGGACGCGTACGCGACCCACCCGGTGGTCGTCTCCGGCGGCAGCAGCCGGCCCAGCCCGTCCTACGCGCCCGGGCAGGTCGTCGCCGAGTACAACCGGCCGCTCCCGGAGGCTCCCGCAGCGGCCGAGCCCCAGCACTTCGGCCTCGACGAGCTGCCGGTCGTCCGGCATTTCGCCGTCGCGCGGGGTGCCCAACTGGGGCTGTCCGGCGTACGTCTGGACGATCTCGCTCTCGCGGTGGCCGAGCTGACCACCAACAGCGTGGTGCACGGCGGCGGCTCCGGCAGCCTGCGGATCTGGTCCGAGGGCTCACAACTGGTGTGCGAGGTACGCGACGGCGGCCGGCTGGACGACCCGCTCGCCGGCCGCCGCCCGGCCACCCGGGACCAGCGGGGCGGGCGCGGCCTGCTGCTGGTGCACACCGTCGCCGACCTGGTCCGGATCCACACCGCCCCGGGCGGCACGGCCATCCGGTTCTACCTCGACTGCTAGCGACGCGGCGGCGCCCTCCTCCGCCTCTTCCTCCGCCTCCTTCCCCGGGGCACGCGGGGTCAGTGACAGCGGCGACGTGGCGGAGGTGTTCTGAGGCTCAAGTGGCAGGAATGGCCGATTAGTTGGCGCGATGGTCCATTGTGGCGGTGCACGGGCGGACGCAGCATTCCCTCCGTTCCGGACTGAGGGGGAGACCATGATGGTGACGGCCTACGACAACGAGGCGCTGCCCGCCTCCGACCGGCTTCCGCACTGGCACGATCACATGAGCCGCTCGCTCGCGGCGTCCGACCTCCAGGTCCACCATCCACACTCCTTCCGGGCGTCGATGAGATTCCTGGATCTGGGCGCGGTGCAGGTGAGTGACCTGTCGTTGTCGACCATGCGGTTCAACCGGACCGCCAGGCTGATCCGCGAAAGCGATCCCGAACAGCTCTGTGCCGGGCTCGTCCTCAGCGGCCGACAGGCGCTGTCCCAGCATGGCCGTGACGCCCTGCCCGGCCTCTACGACCTGGTCCTCTACGACACCTCCCACCCCCACCAGGGCTGGGTGACCAACGGCGAGGGCCTCGCCGGGAACCTCGTCATCCAGGTCCCCAGATCCCTGCTGGCCCTGCCCCTGAACCGCGTTCTCGAACTCACCGCCGTATCGCTGGCCACGCGCAGCGGTGTGGCGGCACTGCTGGCGCAGTTCATGCTCCGTCTGTCCCAGGACGCCGACCACTACCGGCCGGCGGACGGTCCCCGCCTGGCCACCGTCCTCGTCGACCTGCTGTCCGCGACGCTCGCGCACGAACTCGACGTCGCGCCCGCTCTGTTACCGGAAAGCCACCATCGCGTACTGGTCCTGCGCATCCAGGCGTTCATCCAGGAGCACCTCGGCGATCCGGAGCTCGGCCCCCGGGTCATCGCCGCGGCCCATCAGATCTCCCTGCGCCAGTTGCACCGGCTCTTCGCACAACAGGCCACGCCGGTCGGCGCGTTGATCCGGCGGCAACGTCTGGAGCGTTGTTGCCGCGACCTGGCCGACCCGTCGCTCGGCTCCCGCACCATCCACGCCATCGCCGCACGCTGGGGGTTCCGCCGCCCCGCCGACTTCACCCGCTCCTTCCGCGCCGCCTACGGAATGCCGCCCAGCGACTACCGCGCCCTCGCCCTCCCCGCCGGCCCCTCGGGGCACCTGCCGCCCGGCGCGTAACGATGGGCACGCAACGCTAGGCACTGGGCACCGACCGCTAACGACCTTCCGGGCTCCGCCGCACAGGATGGCCGAGGACGGGGAGAGAGGCTCCCCGTGTTCTCAGGAGGACGCCTGATGGCAAGTTCCAGAGTCTCCCGCAAGATACGCCGGACAGTGGGCGTTTCCCTGGCCGCCGTTGGTCTGGCGGCCGCCGCCAACCTGGGTGCGGCCGCCCCGGGCAACGCCTCCGCCGCGATCAGTTGCAGCGGCTGGGGCCACGGCAACTACGACGCCGGCGAGGGCTACTCCAAGGGTACGTACGCCCTGAAGACCGGCCCCTACGCCGCCTGCGGCAACATCAGCGGCGGCCAGACGTACTCCGGGACCCACCTCTACTACCACTGCTACGTCATCAACGACTACGGCAACAGCTGGACGTACGCCCGGATCGACGGCTCCAGCGCCGCCGGCTGGTTCTCCGACGACAACCTCGACGACGGCGGAGCCACCGCGCCCTGCTGACCGCCACAGCCGCATCGCCGCACCGGCATCGCGCGCCCGAGCCCCCGCCTCGCCCCGAGGCGGAGGTTCGGGCCGCGGCCGTACCCGCGCTCATCCCGCCCAGACCACCGCCTGCACCTCCCCGTACGCGTGCAGTGCGTACGACCCCACATCGCGTCCGACCCCGCTCCGCTTGAACCCCCCGAACGGCGCCTCCATGTTCCGGCCGACGGTGTTCACGCCCACGCCTCCCGCCCGTAGGCGCCGGGCGACCCGGAACGCGCGGGCCACGTTCGCCGACCAGACGTAGTCGATGAGGCCGTAGTCGCTGTCGTTGGCCAGGGCGATGCCCTCCTCCTCGTCGTCGAAGGGGATGACGGTCACCACCGGGCCGAAGATCTCCTCCCGGGCCACCCGCATGTCGTTCGTGCAGTCGGCCAGCAGGGTCGGGGCGACATAGAACCCCCGGTCGTACGGCGGCCGTTCGCCACCGGCGACCACCACCGCGCCTTCTTTCCGCCCCAGTTCGACATACGCCTCGACCCGGTCCCGGTGTGCCGCCGAGATCACCGGCCCGACCACCGTGCCCTCGGAACGCGGATCGCCGACCTTCAAGTGACCGGCGTATGCGGCGAGTTGCTCCACGACCTGCCCGTACACGCCCCGCTGCGCCAGCACTCGCGTCGGCGCGGTGCAGATCTGGCCGCTGTAGAACGAGAACGTCGTGCCGATGCCCGCGACCGCCGAGCGGATGTCCGCGTCGTCGAAGACGAGTGCCGCGCCCTTCCCGCCGAGTTCCATCAACTGGCGTTTCATGTCACGGCCGCACACCTCGGCGATCCGCTGTCCGACCGCCGTCGAGCCGGTGAAGCTGACCATGTCGACGTCCGGGGAGTCGACCACCGCCTCCCCGACCTCGGACCGCGTCCCGCTGACCACGTTCACGACGCCCGGCGGCGCCCCCGCGGCCTCCAGTGCCTCCGCCATCCGGTACACCGACAGGGGGTCCTGCGGGGCGGGCTTCACGACGACCGTGTTGCCCATGGCCAGCGCGGGCGCGATCTTGCCGGCCGGGTTGGCCCAGGGGTTGTTGTACGAGGTGATGCAGGCGACCACGCCCACCGGCTGGCGTATGGCCAGCGCGCCCATCACCGCCGCCTTCCCGAACGGGCCCCCCTCGTTGACCTGCGGCGGGATCGCCCACTCGGCCGGCTCCACCGTCGCGTACCGGCGGAAACGGGCCGCGCCCACGCCCACCTGCATCCCGCGCGCGGTCCCCGTCGTGGCGCCGGTCTCGGCCTGGGCGAGCGTGGCGTACGGCACAAGGTTGCTCTGGATGATGTCCGCGGCGCGGGCCAGCACGGCGGCCCGTTCCTGCGGTGAGGTGCGCGACCACGGCCCGAAGGCCTCGCGGGCCGCCGCCGCGGCGGCGTGCGCCTGCTCCCGCGAGGCCTCCGGCGCCCACCCGACGACGCCCTCGGTCGCCGGGTCGATCACCTCGTAGTGCCCGTTGGCCGGTTCCACCCACGAGCCGCCGACGAACAGCCGCTGTCCGTCATCCACTTGTTGCTCGCTGCCGCCGTTCAGCCGCTGCTCGTACGTCACTTGGTGCTCACCGTCTCCGTGTCCCGGCCCGAGCGAAGCACCGTGCCGGGTACCGCACCCGTCACCGTGTCGTCCCTGATCACCTCGACTCCGTTGACCCACACGGCCGTTACCCCGATCGCCTTCGAGTCGAGCCGTGGGCTGTCGCCGGGCAGGTCGTGCACCAGGGTGGCCTTGTCGGCGGCGATCCGCTCCGGGTCGAAGAGGACCAGGTCCGCGTGGAAACCCTCCTGGACACGCCCCCGCTCTCGCAGGCCGAACAGTCGCGCCGGGTCGTCGGTCAGCATCTGGACCGCCCGCTCCAGCGGCACCAGTTTCCGGCCGCGCAGACAGTCGCCGAGGAAACGGGTCGTGTACGGGGCCCCGCACATCCGGTCCAGGTGGGCGCCGGCGTCGGAGCCGCCGAGGAGCACGTCCTCGTGCCGCCAGGTCTCGGCGCGCAGCGCCCAGGACGCGGGGTCGTTGTCGGTGGGCATGGGCCACAGGACCGTACGGAGGTTGTCGGCCACGCAGATCTCGACCAGGCAGGTGAAGGGGTCCTGGCCGCGTTCGGCGGCGATGTCCTCCACCACCCTCCCGGTCAGGCCCTCGTTCGCCGCACTGTAGGTGTCCCCGATGACGTACCGCCCGAAGTCGGTCAGCCGCCGGAAGACACCCACGTCCTCGCTCTGCGAGAGACGGACCAGTTCCGCCCGTACGGCGGGGTCGCCGAGCCGGTCGATCCGTTCCGGGACGGGGAGGCCGAGAACCGGGCCCCAGCCGGGGATCAGGTTCAGCGCGCAGAAGGTGCCCAGCGACATGTTCATCGGTGTGAGGATGGGCATGGTGAGCGCGACGATCCGGCCACCGGCCTTACGGGCACGGTCACTTGCCTCAAGCTGGCGGGGTACGCGGGCCGGTACGGCCGAGTCGATCGTGAGCACGTTCCAGTTCAGCGGGCGTCCGGCCGCCGCGCTCATCTCGACGAACAGATCGATCTCGGCGTCGCTGAACCGGTCGAGGCAACCGGCGACGATCGCCTCGATCTGGGTTCCCTCGTGCTCGCCGACCGCCCGGGAGAGGGCGATGAGTTCGGCGGGGAGCGCGTGGCGCGACGGGACGGGTCGGCCGTCGCCGTCCGAGTGCGAGGACGACTGGGTGGTGGAGAGCCCCCAGGCGCCGGCGTCCATGGCCTCGTGCAACAGCCGCAGCATGTCCGCGAGTTGGGCCTCGGTCGGCTGGCCGCCCACCGCGTCGGGACCCATGACGTACCGGCGCAGCGCGCAATGCCCCACCATGAAACCGGCGTTGACGGCGATCCGCCCCTCCAGCGCGTCGAGGTACTCCCCGAAGCCGCTCCAGTTCCAGGGCGCCCCCTTCTCCAGCGCGACCAGGGACATCCCCTCGACCTTGGACAGCATCCGGCGCGTGTAGTCGGCGTCGCCCGGCCGGTCAGGGTTCAACGGGGCAAGTGTGAACCCGCAGTTGCCGGCGGCGACTGTCGTGACCCCGTGATTGAGGGAGGGCGTCGCGTACGGGTCCCAGAAGAGCTGGGCGTCGTAGTGCGTGTGCGGATCGACGAACCCGGGGGCGAGGACCAGCCCGGCCGCGTCCTCGGACGTCCGGGCCTCCTCGGCGATCCGGGTCCCGATGGCCGCGATGCGACCGTCCCGTATCCCCACATCGGCGACGTAGGCGGGGCGACCGGTCCCGTCGACGACGGTAACCCCTCTGACCAGATGATCAAGCAAGACGGCACCTCACTCCTACCCAAGGGGCGCGGGGAACTGCGCGAACACCCCCCACGCACCCGCACCCGCCGACGAGACCCTCAAGCCACCCCTCGGAACCGCGAAGTCCGATGCACAGGATCCGTGTCGATCTTCGGAATCACATGCTCACCGACCAGCCGGATCGTCTGGAGCGTGTCCTCCCTGGAGATCCCGATCGGCATCCCGAAGCTCAGCTGATCGGCACCCGCCTGCTCCCACCGCTTGCACTGCGTCAGCACCTCGTCCGGGTCGCCGCAGATCAACAGCTCCTCGGCGATGAGCAGTTCGATGATCTCCTCGTTGAACTCGGGCAGCGTCTCCGGCCACACCGGGAACCCCTCGGGGCGCGGGAAGGTGTCGTGGTACCGGAAGAGCAGCGACTGCAGATAGTGCAGCCCACCGCCCGCCGCGATCCGTACCGCCTCGGCATGCGTCGGCGCGCAGATGGCCGTCGACGTCACCATCACGTTGTCGTTGACGTAGTCCCCGACCGGCTCGGCGTCCACGATCGCCGTCTTGTACTGCTCCAGCACCCACTCCATGTCGGAGACCTTCTGCACGCTGAAGCCGAGCACCCCGAGCCCCTTGCGGGCGGCCATGGCGTACGAGGGCGGCGAGCCGGCGGCGTACCACATCGCGGGGTGCGAGGGCCCGTACGGCTTGGGCAGGACCTTGCGCGGCGGCAGGGACCAGTGTTTGCCCTGGAAGCCGACGTACTCGTCCTGCGTCCACATCTTCGGGAACTCGGCGATCGTCTCCTCCCACAGCTCCTTGGTGTGGTTCATGTCGGTGATGCCGGACATGAAGCCGAGGATCTCGTGGGACCCGGCGCCGCGGCCGGAGCCGAACTCGAAGCGGTTGCCGGTGAGATGGTCGAGCATGGCGACCTTCTCGGCCACCTTCACCGGGTGGTTGACCGGGGCGAGCGGGTTGAAGATGCCGGAGCCGAGGTGGATGCGCTCGGTGGCGTGCGCGAGGTAGCCGAGGTAGACGTCGCTGGCCGAGATGTGCGAGTACTCCTCCAGGAAGTGATGCTCGGACACCCAGGCGTACTTGAAGTTCGACTGGTCCGCCTGAATGACGTACTCGGTCTCCTCCATCAGCGCCTTGTGCTCCGCGAGCGGATCGGTCTCGGCCCGCTTGCCCACGTATCCCTGTACAAAGAGCCCGAATTCCAAGGAGGTTCACCGTCCCCAGTAACCGTTCCTGACGTTTCTGACGTAGCGTCAGATTCGATGTCGACTGTTCCACCGGGGGCCTGGAGCGTCAATAGCTGACGGGTCGTCAACTCATGCGCATGGCGGGGCGGATGACTTCGGCCGGGCGGCGGGCGATAGGTTGCCCGCCATGACTGAACTGGGACCGGTCACCTGGCCGCCCGCCCCGATCAGGACCGAACGGCTCGTGCTCCGCGAGTCCGAGGCCCGGGACCGTGCGACGTTCATCGAACTGCTGGCGTCGCCGGAGGTGCACGCCTACCTCGGCGGCCCCCGGCCGCGTGCCGAGCTGGAGCGCGAGATGCCCGGGGCGCCCGAACGGTGGCCCGGGAGTTTCGTCGTCGAGCTCGACGGGGCGATGATCGGCCAGATCCTGCTCAGAAGGGCGACGGAGCACCGCCGTCCGGCCGCGACGGGAAAGGCCGACCTCGGCTACCTGTTCCTGCCGCGGGCATGGGGATTCGGGTACGCCGCCGAGGCGTGCGCGGCGGCGCTCGACTGGTTCGACGGCGCCCTTCCCGGCGAGCCGGTGGTGCTCACCACCCAGTCCGCCAACGTCGGCTCGATGCGCCTCGCCGCCAAGTTGGGGTTCACCGAGGTGGAGCGGTTCCAGGCCTGGGACGCCGAGCAGTGGCTCGGTCTGCGACGACCCTGACGGCCGGGACCGTCGGCTTTGGCGCGGGTGGGGCTCAGAAGGCGCTCACCCCCGCCAGCCACCCCCCGTCGATCACGAACGGCTGCCCGGTGATGTACGACGAGTCCTCGCCGGACAGGAACAGCGCCAGGCGCGCCACCTCTTCCGGGCGCCCGATCCGCCCCAGCGGCACGAGCTTGCGGTACAGCTTGTCCAGGCCCTGCGCGGAACCCTCCACGTCCGCCGCCGGGTCCAGTACCGCCGGGTTGGACATCGCGGTGTCGATCGCGCCCGGGCACATGGCGTTGACGCGTATCTTCCGGCGGGCCAGCTCCAGCGCGGCGACCCGGGTGAGCCCGAGGATGGCGTGCTTGCTGGCCGCGTACGCCCCGACCGCGGCCATCCCGGTCATGCCGGTGTACGAGGCGGTGTTGACGATCGTCCCGCCGCCGGCGTCGGCGATGCGCGGCGCGACCGTCTTGATCCCGAGGAAGCAGCCGACCTGGTTGACCTGCACGACCTGCATGAACTCGTCGAGGGGCGTGTCGAGAAGGGTGTTGAAGCGCAGGATGCCGGCGTTGTTGACCAACCCGTCGATCCGGCCGTACGCCTTCTCGGCGGCGGCGACCACAGCCTGCCAGCCCGCCTCCTCACGTACGTCGAGATGGACGTACAGCGCGCCCAACTCCTTTGCCAGCGCCTCTCCTTGGTCGTCGAGCACATCCGCTACGACCACCCGGGCGCCCTCCGCCACGAACAGCCGGGCCTCCTGCTCCCCCTGACCTCGTGCCGCGCCGGTGACGATGACGACCCGTCCGTCGAGCTTGCCCATGCGGAACCCCTTCGCATCGGTGGAGGTCAGCATCGTACCGCCGAGTCTGACGATGCGTCAGATGTCGTCGGCACCGCGTTGAGCGGTGCGCGAGTGTGTGCGAGAGCACACACCATGTAACCGGTGAGTAGGGATATTTGACCCTGTCGCGGATCCACGGGTGACGCCAATAATCCTCCACGAACAGGTAAAGCGAAGACCAAGATTCCCCAGGGACGGAGCGACATGGCCAAGAGGCGTCTGAAGAACAAGAAGGTCCGGCTCGTGGCGGTCGGATCGGCGCTCGCGACCGGTGGCGCGATCATCGCTCTCCTTCCGTCGGCGAACGCGGCCGAGGAGAAGACACCCGAGCAGATCATCACGATGTGCGAAAGGTCCGCGGTGGTCAACGGAAAACAGCGGTCGGTGCGTGATTTCGGAGGCGCCTTCGCCGACGGGTTCCAGGCCGACAACTGCGACTACGTCGAGACCAATTTCCAGTCGTTCGACGGCCCCACCGAGAAAGCCTCCATCGACTTCCCGAACTGTGAGCCGAACGCCACCGAACCGGCGAAGGTGGCGATCACCTGGAAGGCCACCGTCGCTCAGGGATCGGGCAAGTACACCGCGACCCAACAGGGCGCCGGCGGCGGGCTCTTCGGATTTCTGAGCGGGTCCTGGCTCAAGCACAAGGGGACGACCGACATGACGGTCAAGTCCGTGACCGCCGGCGACACGGAGAACCGGGAGGTTCCGGTCGGCAAGGTCCTGCACATGGAGTTCACGCCGAAGATGCAGCGTATGACCGGCGAATGGCGGGTGCGGATCGACGCCGACCCCGGAAGCTTCGCCGTGAACCCCTCACCGGAGAAGAACTTCGTCGCGTCGGAACTCGTCGAGGGACCCGCGGTCCTGCCCGGCGCCGCCGGAGCCGCGGGCATCGCGGACGGGACCGTCAAGCCCGTCCTGACCGACTGCTGACGACGCCTTCCCATGTCCCGCGCCTCCCCGGCTTCCCCCCGCGTTCCCCCCACCGCTCCACCAACCGGCCCCTCAACTGGCCCGCCACCTGGCCTTACACGTGGCTGAACGCCCGCAACTCCCCTCGACTTCCTCCCCCTTCCCCGCTAGGAGACGCACTATGACCCGCACCGGCCGCAAAGGACATCACCGGAGCAAGAAGAAGCGCATCGTCATGGCCATGGCCCCGGTGGTGGCCGTCGCGGTGGCTGTTCCGCTGATGAACCAGGCGGGTGCCGCCACCCCCTCCGAAGTGACCAGGGACTGTGCGCAGAACTCTCCCAAACTGGACGACTGCGTGTTCGTCGACGTCCAGTTCAAGAGCAACAACCTGGGCCCCAACCAGCGCGTTTCCACCATTACCGAGAACTGCGGTTCCACCAGCGCGCTGTCGAAGAGTTTCAGCGTGTCCGCTTCGGTCACCAGGTCCGTCACCCTGGAAGACGGGTTCACCGCTTCCGCCGACTCCAAACTGGGGAACTCGTTCTTCGAGATCGGCGCCAAGTTCAACACGACGGAACTCAACCTCAAGCGCGACGACACGGGAACCGGATTCGACTTCACCCGGACCGACACCGTGAAACCCAACCACATAGGGTTCTTCATGTGGTCGGAGAAACGAACCGACGTGAGCGGATTCCTCAAGGCCACGTACAAGGACGCGCAGGACGGCCAGAAGGTCTTCTTCTCGCCCAGCGAGGGCGCCACCAGCGTGCACGTCTTCTATCCGCAGCTCCTGAAGAACGGGACGCCGGACGGCCGTCTCTGGTTGCGTAACGTCGAGTGCGAAACTCCCCAGGCCAACGGACTCCAGAACTCGGAGAACAGCTCCAGGGCGGAACCCGGATTCGGCGAAGGCGGCGAGAACGTCACCGACGTGGAAATCCCGGTGTCGGAGATTCCCGCGCCGTAGCGCGATCCGGGACGGGAGTCAGCGAAAAGGGGCGGCGCCGGTTGTTCTCAGGTGCGAACAGCCGGGGTCGCCCCCAGCCATCTCAGCACCGCGTCCGTACTCCCCCGGGCGTCGAGCTTGGCGTAGATGTTGCTGAGGTTGTTGCGGACCGTCTTCTCGCTCAGCCGCAGCCGCAGCCCGATCTCCTGGGCGCCCAGGCCGGTCGACAGCAGCTCCATGATCTGCCGTTCACGCGGCGAGAGCAGACTCCGCAGCCGCTCCATCGCCGCCCCGGCGAGGGACACGCCCCTCGCCCCCTCCACGGACACTCGCTGCGCCCCTTCGCGGAGGGCGGCGCAGGCGACAGGCGACAGGTAGGTGTGCCCGACCGTGGCCGCCACGACCGCCGAGGCGAGCATGCAGGTGCAGTAGTCGCCCTCGACCAGATATCCGGCCCCGCCCCGGAACACCTCCACCACGGTCTCCGTGTCCCGCCGGGGACTGACGACGATCACCGGAACGCTCACAGCCCCCAACGCCCCCAGCAGTACCGGGAAGTCGGTCGCCGGTTCCTCGCAGCGCAGGACGACCACATCCACGGCGCCTTCCGCGCGCAGCTCACGGTAGGGCGGGTCCACTCGCAACGCCCGCCCGACGTGCCGGTCCTCGGGGTCCGGCCAGTCGTCGTGCGGCCACTCCCCCTCGGCACAGGCGAGGGCGACGGTCAGCCTGGACGGAGTCGCGGATGCGGAGGCAGATGCGGATTCCGATACCGATGCGGAGGCAGATGCGGATGCGGGCGAAGGCGTGGGTGAGGACGCGGGTGGGTTGAGGTCGACGAGCCGGGAGGTGCGCACCGTGCATGTCCTTCCGCCGGAGTCATGACGTCCGTACGTTCATACGTACGCGCCCCGGCGTTGACATGTTCAAAAATTCAAAGAGAACCGGTCAGGCTGTCAGACAGGTTTCCTTCCAGTTCCCGCTCCAGCAACGGGCCCACCTCGTCGCCGAACTCCCTTATCTGGTCCGTGAGTTCAGCGAGACTTCGACTCCGGAACCGGACCTGGATCTGGTCCACGCCCATCGCGCCGTACGCCCGCAACGACTCGGCGAGCACCTCCGGCGACCCGCTGAGCGTCCGCCGCCCGACATCCCAACCGGGCTCACCGACGTACAGCGGCTCGGTGATGGCCCCGATGGTGAACGGGCCCTGGACGGCGGCCTCTTCGCGTAGCCGCCGGATCCGTGCGATCTGGTCCGGGAGGCGGTCGCGCGGGTCGCCCTGCGGCAGCCAGCCGTCGCCCTTGAGCGCCGCCCGGCGTACGGCGGCGGGGGACGATCCGCCGACCCAGAGCGGTACGCGTTCCCGCGTGGGCCGGGGCCGCTGGCCGAGCCCCTCGAAGTCGAACAACTTGCCGTGGTGCTCCGGGAATTCGTCCGGTCCGAGCGCGGCACGCAACGCGTCGATCGTCTCGTCGAGTACGGCGCCCCGGCGCTCGAAGTCGACCCCGAGGACCTCGAACTCCTCCTGCACGTGCCCGGCCCCGACGCCGAGAATCAGTCGCCCGCCCGAGAGGTGGTCGAGGGTGGCGTACTGCTTGGCGGTGAGAAGGGGGTGGCGCAGGCCCACGACAGCCACGTGGCTGAGGAGTTGGACGCGTTCGGTGACGGCGGCGAGGTGGGCGAGGGTGGCGACGGGGTCGTACCAGACGGTGCTCATCGCGGGGGCGAGGCGGCGCGGGATGGCCACGTGGTCGCAGCTCGCGACGTAGGCGAAGCCGGCGCGGTCGGCGGCGCGGGCGATGTCGACGAGGTCGGCGGCACCGGCCGAGGTTTCCCACGGTTCGGTGTACAGGGTGGACTGGGACTGGATGGGGAGTTGCATGCCGTAGCGGAGGCGGAGGGGCTCGCTGGTGGGGGGCATGGACGGGACCCCTTTCTCTGACGGTCCGTCAACTATGGTCGCGCTGGCCATGGTTGTCGCTGACGGTCCGTCAGGCAAGGGGGATGAGGCATCTCGGCCGGTCAAGCGTGCGAAAGGCCTCTCACCGTCCGGTCAGCAGGAACCTCAGGTACTTGCCTGTGCCCAGCGCGCCCCGCGTCTCCGTACGCGTGACCGCCAGTTCCGCCTCGACCCGGGCCCGTTCCGCCTCCGCGCCCGCCAACTGCTTCTGCCGTTGCAGGAGTTCGGCCCGCTTGCGCTGGGTGTCCATGGCCCGTTGCTGGCGCTGGCCGGTGAGGCGGGCGCGCTCGTCGGTGATCCTTCGCTGCAGGGCGGCCTTCTTCTGCAGGGCCTCGGCCTCCGCCTGTTTGATCTCCGCCTTGTGGGTCCGCCTGAGTGTGCCGATGTCGGCCTTGATCTGCGCCTTCGCCGCCGGGGGCACCGTGGTCGGAGCGGACACCCTGGCCCGGTGTTCCAGGCTCTGCCGCCAGTCGTCGAGGGCGGTGGCGCGGGCCTCTCCGATACCGGGCACCCGTATCCGCTGGCCGCCGGGACGCACCAGGTACACGACGGACGAGTTGTGCGAGAAGTCCACGCCGATGAAGTCGGCCGCGCTGCGGATACCCGCGTCCTGGAGGGCCCGGACCATCTTGGCGCCCATGTTGCTGAGCGACCGTGTCTCCTCGATCGACGTCCTGCGCAGCTTGTCCTGGATGTGCGCCCTGATCGCCGGCTCCAGCGCCCTGTCGATCAGGCGCCGCTCCTTCGCGGCCAGCCCCGCCAGCTGCTGCTGGGCCTGGTCCGTACGCCGGTTGAGGTCCATGGTGATTCGGGCCTGGCCGTCGCGCAGCTCGATCTGCAGGGCCTGGATGCGCTGGTCCGAGGCCGTGTTGTCCTTGGCGAGGGCGTCGTCGAGGACGCGGATCTCCTTCTCCAGGCGCTGATGGGCGCTCACCGGGTCGGCCAGCTCACGGGAACGCCGCTTCAGGTCGCGCACCCGCTTCCGCGCCGCCCGGTACTCGGGGCGCCTGCGTCGGCCGAATCCGACCAGGGCGGCGGAGGTGAGCAGTGCCACGCCCTGTGCCGCGGGCAGGGCGTCCACCGGCTGGGCCGCGGCGAGGACGAGCGCGCCCGGGGCCGACGTACTGAGCAGTGCGCCGAGGGCCGCGAACAGGTCACCGGGGCCGCGCTTGCCGAACGTGGCGAACCCGGCGCCCTGGGCGGCGGCCTGCTGCGCCGGAGTCGGCACGGATGCGGACGTCGAGGTGGACGCGAACGCGGAAGCCGAGGCGGCAGCGGACGTCGGGGCCGGGCGTGACACCCGGCCCGCCATCCAGGCCGGGACTCCGGAGACGGGCTTCCCCGACGCGGACCCGGACCCGGACCGGGACCCGGAACCAGACCCGGCCGGCGTCCAGGAGGTGACCGTGGGACGGCTGCCGCTGAGACCGACCACGTAACCGCCCGCACCGGCACCGGCACCCGTGCCCGGCCCGGCACCGGTCCCCGTGTTCGGCCCCGCGCCCGATGCCGACCGTTGCCCCGGCAGTCGTACGGCGTCGGCGGTCAGGGGTGGCACGGCGGACGTCGGCCTGCCGAGGAAACCCCGGACCCGGCCGGCCATGTCCCGTACCCGCTGGTCCGGGTGGCTCAGCAGAACCGGCCAGGCGAGGGAGGTCGCCGGTTCCTTGAAGTCGGCCTCGGAGAGGATCAGGAACTCGCCGTGTCTGTCGTGCAGTTGGGTCCACAGGCCGGGGTCCGTGGCGACGGCGAGGAGGGCCAGTTCGATGGTCCAGGCGGAGAAGCGGTCCATGGCGGGGCCGAAGTCGGCGGCCGTACGGGAGGGCGACTGGTAGTTGCGGTGGCCGTTCTCGGTCGCCTGCTCGCCGCGCAGGGCGGGGACGTACATGCCGTCGTAGTCGACGAGGCGGAAGGTCCCGTCGGCGGCCACGAGGAGGTTGCCGTGCTGGAGGTCGCCGTGGGCGATGCCGTTCCGCTCCAGGTCGGCGGTCATGGCGAGGAACCGGTCGGCGAGCGCGTGCAGGAGGGCCGGGTCGTGGAGGTTGCGTTCGATCCAGCTGATGAGGCCGGTGCCCTGGACCCAGGTCATCTTGACCGCCGGATACCACTCCCGCCCCACCAGGACGCCCTGTTCCAGGAAGTCGAACCCGACCGGCCACGGCTGGGACAGCCCGCCGCCCGTGCCGGAGCCACCGTTTCCGCCCAGTCCGCCGAGTGCCGAGCTGATGGCGGAGTAGCGCTTGCCGAGGGTCGCGCTGTCCCGGGTGAAACACTTCAGGGCGTACCGCTGCCCGTTCCTCGCCGTGACGGAGAAGACGCTCGCGAAGTTCCCGGAGATCGCCTTCGGGCCCAGTACCGGGTCCTGTTGGACCCTGCCGTCCTTCAAGTCGAGGTCGCTGAAGCACAGTTCAGGGTGCTGCAGAGCTTCCGCGTAATTCGCTCCGGTCGGAAACCTCCGGGCCGAGCCGGTTCCGGGGGCACCGCCGGGGGACACCGCCATCTACGCCTCCGCTCCCAACCTCGCCCGGACGAGCGTCACGTCATCGTTGCGCATCCGGGCGCGCGCCCGCTGGTCGTCCACCCAGTCCGTGAAGTCCTGTCGGTCGAACGCGGCGAACGCCGGGAGATCCACCGTCCGTTCGGCCCCGCCATCTCCTTCGGTCCCGCCCGCGGTCCGGCCGGCCCGGGCGAGCAGCCAGGCGGCCAACGCGTCGGTTGCCAGCAGGAGTTCGTCGCCGGGCAGCAACTCACCGGACGCCACCCGCATCCGCCTGGCGACGAGCCCCACATCATGGTTGCGGCTGCCGAGCAGTTGCGGGGTGATCCCGAACTCGTCGACCGCGCTCAGCGGAAAGGAGTCGAGGAGGCGTCCGTCGCGCAGCTGGAACAGGCAGCTGTCGCCGAGGGCGAAGGAGTACCAGAACCAGCGGGTCGTGCCGTCGTCCAGGACGGTGGCGCGGATCTCGGTGCCCAGCACCGTGGCGAACGCCCCTTTTTCCAGGCCGGGTTGCTCGTACCAGGCGATGGGTCTGCCCTGGTCTGCGCGTTCGGCCTGGTAGCGGGTGAGGAAGGCGTCCCAGTGCAGTGCGGACCGCTCCATCAAGTCCCCTACGAACGTGCCGGGTTCCTGCCACCAGTCACCGGCGAGCCGCATCGACTCGACGGCGTCACGGACCAGGAGCGCGGCCCAGTCGCGGGCGAGCAGGCTCTCCGAGGCGCCGTCGGACACCGAGGCGTACAGGGACGCGGCAGCCCGTCCGGCACTGTCGACGCCCGCCTCTCCGGACTGCCAGACGTACGCGGCGTCCTCGCACTCCTGCTCGCTGCTGCCCGACTTCTGCGTCCACAACCACTGCGCCCGCGGCAGCGCCGGGATGTCCCCCATGGTCAGCGCAGCTCCGTCGCACGGGTGCCGATGTCGAGGAACTCCACGATGGACACGATGTCGGCGTTGTAGACGAAGCCCCGGGTCGACTCGCTGACGTGGTGGCCCTGCGAGGCGGCGTACGAACGCATGTGGCTGGGCAGCACGCTGGACATCTGGAACAGCAACTTGGCGTATGTGTCCGGCAGTTGCTCCTCGTTGTCCGGGAAGGTGATGGGGGCGCCGCCGCTGCCGGAGACATGCAGGTTGAAGAGGAGGACCGGGCCGTCGGCGGTGGCGTGCGAGGCCAGACCGATGGCGGCGCTGGTCGGGTCGCCGTCGGTGGACTCCCCGTCGGTGAGGTTGAGGACGATGGGCGGGAAGCCGCTGGGGTGCGCGTCGACCCAGTTGGAGACGAGTTTGTCCGCGTAGTCGAGGGCACGCGTCATCGGGGTGCCGCCGTTGGTCACCGGGTCCATCCACACCGGGAACTGCACGGACGTCTCGACCAGTCCGCCGGCGCCGTCCGGCACCTTCTTGGTACGACTCTCCACCCGCGCCGGGTTGTTGGCGACCTCGCCCAGCGGAACGAGGTCGCGGCCGGCGAGGACGCCCTGGTAGGCGGAGCCGACGTGCTGATGGCCGTAGCCGATCACGGCGACGTGGAAGTAGTCGCGTACGCCTTCCTCCTTGGCGCACTTGACCGACAGTTCCGTCAGCAGCCGGTTGATGGCGTTGGACACGACCTCGGCTCGCGGCTGTGTCGTCTCACCGCTCGCCATCGGATCGCTCATGGAGGCGGACTGGTCCACGAGGAAGATGAAGCACCCCGGGTTGGTCCGGCTGATCTCGGCGGTGTACGGCAACGGACGGCCCCCGTTTTCCCTGTGCTGCGGTCGCGGCGGACGCTGCGGTCGCTAGGGGGACAGCGGCGATCGGCAGCACGCCTTCACAGTCCGACCACTTGGCCCCCCAAGGAAGTTCACGGTACCGGATGACCAGCGACTCGTTGGGTTCTAAGCCGTTTCTCCCGCTACGCCGCACTCCCCGGACGCCACAGCCCGTCCGGGGTGAGCCCCAGCAGGTCGATCGCGTTTCCTCGTACGATCCGCTCCACGACCCCCGGGTCCAGGTGCCCCATCTGCCTCTCGCCGACCTCGCGCGAGCCGGGCCAAGTGGAGTCGGAGTGGGGGTAGTCGGTCTCGTAGAGGACGTTACCGACGCCGATCGAGTCGAGGTTCCTCAGCCCGAAGGCGTCGTCGAAGAAGCAGCCGTAGACGTGCTCGGCGAACAGTTCGGACGGCGGCCGGTGGACCTTGTCGGCGACTCCGCCCCAGCCCCGGTTCTCCTCCCAGACCACGTCCGCGCGCTCCAGGATGTAGGGGATCCAGCCGATCTGGCCCTCCGCGTACATGATCTTCAGCTGGGGGAAGCGTTCGAACTTGCCGCTCATCAGCCAGTCGACCATCGAGAAGCAGCAGTTGGCGAAGGTGATGGTGGATCCGACGGCGGGCGGCGCGTCGGCGGAGGTGGACGGCATCCGGCTCGACGAGCCGATGTGCATCGCGATGACCGTCCCCGTCTCGGCGCAGGCGGCGAGGAACGGGTCCCAGTCGTCACCGTGGACCGAGGGCAGCCCGAGGTGTGGCGGGATCTCCGAGAAGGCGACCGCGCGGACGCCCCGGGCGGCGTTGCGCCGGACCTCGGCGGCGGCCAACTCCGCGTCCCAGAGCGGGATGAGGGTGAGGGGGATGAGGCGCCCCTGGGCCTGCGGCCCGCACCACTCCTCCACCATCCAGTCGTTGTACGCGCGCACGCCGAGCAGTCCGAGCTCGTGGTCCTTGGCCTCGGTGAAGGTCTGGCCGCAGAAGCGCGGGAAGGTCGGGAAACAGACGGCGGACTGGACGTGGTTGATGTCCATGTCGGCCAGTCGGTGCGGGACGTCGTAGGAACCGGGGCGCATCTGCTCGTAGGTGATGACTTCGAGTTTGATCTCGTCCCGGTCGTAGCCGACGGCGGTGTCGAGGCGGGTGAGGGGGCGCTGCAGGTTCTCGTAGATCCACCAGTCGCCGATCGGGCCGTCGTCGCCGGGTTCACCCATGACGGGCTTGAACCGGCCACCGAGGAAGGACATCTCCTTGAGGGGCGCGCGGACCACGCGGGGGCCGATGTCCAGGTACTTCTTCGGCAGCCGGTCCTGCCAGACATCGGGGGGCTCCACCGTGTGGTCGTCCACCGAGATGATCTTCGGGAAGGTGCTCGCCGTCTCCGTGCTCTCCACAGTCGCCTCCACGGTCGTCCGCACGCCTGTCTCCACGCGCGCATCCACGCACGTCTCCACAACAGGCACGGTAGCGCTGATCTGACGAACCGTCAGCTACGCGGTCACGCGTCCCTTTCCGTGCAACCCTGTGCGAAGACCGGGTGAGAACCCTGTAACGGCTCGTGCACCGGCCTGTGATCGCTGTCTCGACGGCTGACGCACAGGCCGGAGACAAGGCAAACTGACGTCCTGGTCTTGAAGTTCGGCAGGGAGCTGTGATGGGTGACACACCGGCTGTACCGCGAGTGCCGGCACAGCGGGATCCCAGGGACATTCCGGTGGAATCCCTGACGGACTCCACGGCGGACTCGTCGGCGACGCTGCGCTTCGGCGTGCTCGGGCCGGTGCGGGCCTGGCGCGACGAGGTGGCTCTGCCCACCGGATCCCCGCAGCAACGGGCGCTGCTTGCCGCGCTGTTGCTGCGCGAGGGCCGGACAGCGACGGCGGCCGAGCTGATCGACGCGCTGTGGGGCGAGGATCCGCCGTCGCAGGCCCTGGCGGCCGTACGGACGTACGCGTCCCGGCTGCGGAAGGTACTGGGCGCCTGGGTGCTGGTGAGCGAGTCGGGCGGGTACGCGATCCGTTCCCTCGCCGAGGGCGCGCTGGATCTGACGGTGGCGCAGGAACTGGCCGCGGAGGCGGAGAAGTCCAGGAGCGCGGGGGATCTCCGCCATGCCCGAGAGGTCCTCAACCGGGCGCTGGACCTGTGGGACGGCAAGCCGCTGGCAGGCGTTCCGGGTCCGTACGCGGACGCCCAGCGGGCCCGGTTGGAGGAGTGGCTCCTCCAACTCCTCGAATCCCGCCTCGACATGGATCTCGAACAGGGCTGCCACGCCGAGTCGGTCAGCGAGTTGACCGCCCTCACGGCCGAGCATCCGCTCCGTGAGCGGCTGCGTGAGCTGCTGATGCTGGCGCTGTACCGCAGCGGCAGACAGGCCGAGGCCCTGGCGGTCTACGCGGACACGCGCCGCCTCCTCGCCGACGAACTCGGCGTCGATCCCCGGCCCGGCCTCAAGGAGTTGCAGCAGCGCATCCTCCAGGCGGACCCCGGGCTCGCCGAGCCCTCCGCCCCGCTCGCTCCCGAACCCGCCCCGGCGCTCGTCCGACCCGCTCAGCTCCCGGCCACCGTCCCGGACTTCACGGGCCGCGCCGCCTTCGTCTCCGAGCTGAGCAAGGTCCTGTCGTCCGCGTCGTCGGCGTCGTCGGAACAGGGCCGGGTGATGGCCGTGTCCGCCCTGGCCGGTATCGGCGGCGTGGGCAAGACGACCCTCGCCGTCCATGTCGCCCACCAGACCCGTTCCGCCTTCCCCGACGGGCAGTTGTACGTCGACCTCCAGGGCGCCGGTACGCAGGCCGCCGAGCCGGAGACGGTCCTCGGGGCCTTTCTGCGCGCCCTCGGCACGGCCGAGTCGGCGATCCCCGACTCGCTGGAGGAACGCGCGGCCCTGTACCGCTCGGTGCTGGACGGCCGCCGGGTCCTGGTCCTGCTGGACAACGCCCGCGACGCCGCCCAGGTACGTCCGCTGCTGCCGGGCATGGAGGGCTGCGCGGCCCTGGTCACCTCCCGGGTACGGATGGTGGACCTGGCCGGCGCCCATCTCGTCGACCTGGACGTCATGTCCCCCGAGGAGGCCCTCCAGCTGTTCACGAAGATCGTGGGCACTGAGCGGGTCGCCGCGGAGCGCAAGGCGGCCCTGGACGTGGTGGCGGCCTGCGGTTTCCTGCCGCTGGCCATCAGGATCGCGGCGTCCCGGCTGGCGGCGCGCAGAACGTGGACGGTGTCCGTCCTCGCCGAGAAACTGGGCGACGAACGCCGTCGCCTCGACGAACTCCAGGCCGGAGACCTCGCCGTGAAGGCGACCTTCGAGCTCGGCTACGGCGCCCTGGACGGCCAACAGGCGCGCGCCTTCCGCCTGTTGGGCCTGGCGGACGGCCCCGACATCTCGCTCGCGGCGGCGGCGGCCGTACTGGGCCTGCCGGTCGACGAGGCCGAGGAGGTCCTGGAGTCCCTGGTGGACACCTCGCTGCTGGAGTCGGCGGCGCCGGGCCGCTACCGCTACCACGACCTCGTACGACTCTACGCGCGTTCCTGCGCCGAGCGGGACGAACACCCGCCCGGCGAACGGGAGTCGGCGATGTCCCGACTGCTCGACTTCTACCTCGCGACGGTCGCCGCGACCTACCGCGTGCAGCGCCCCGAGGACCGGCTCGTCGACCACCTGGAGCACGCGGAGTATCCGGGGCTGACGTTCGCCGACAGCCACGCCGCGCAGGACTGGGTGCACGCGGAGGCGGTGTGCGTACTGGCCTGCGTCCGGCAGTCCGCCACGCGCCCGAACATGCTGCGCCGGGCCGCCGACGTGCTCTGGGTGGCGGTGGAACTCGCCGAGTCCGGCACCGACTCCAAGGAGTACGAGGCGGTCGCGGCGATCGTGCGGGACGCGGCACGGTCCGCGGGCTGCCGACGCACCGAGGCCCGGGCCCTCACCACCCTGGCCTTCGTGCACCACGTCTCCGGCAGCCTCTTCGACGCGGCCGTCCAGGAGTCCGAACGGGCAACGGAGTTGGCGCTCGCGGCCGACGACCAGTACACCGCCTGCTGGTCGTCCAACATCAGCGGAGTCGTCGCCCTCTACCAGAGCCGGCACGACGCGGGCGAGGCCCACTTCACCCGGGCCATCGAGAGCTACCGCGCCTTCGCCGACCACCCCGGTGAGGCGAGCGCCCTGTGCAACCTGTCCCGCATCCACCTCGCCACGGGCCGCACCGACAGCGCGGTCGCCCTCGCCAAGCAGGGCACGGCGATGTACGACGCGATGGGCCACACCGTACGAGGGGCCAACGGCCGCTACGCGCTCGGCCTGGCGCTCACCCAGAGCGGCCAGTTGACGGAGGCCGCCGACCATCTCGACGAAGCGCTACGGGTGTTCCGGGACAGCCGACAGCGCCTGTGGGAGGGCATGACCCTGTTCCGTCTCGCCGAGGTCGATCTCGCGGCGGCCCGCTCGGCCCGCGCGGCGGCCAACGCCGAGCAGGCGCTGACGGTGCTGCGCGGCATCGGCGGCGAGTGGCGGCGCGGCAACGTCCTCACGGTCCTCGGCCGCGCCCTGCACGGCATAGGCCAGCTGGACCGCGCCCAGGTGTGCTGGCAGGACGCGCTCGGCATCTTCGAGTCGCTGGGGGCGCCCGAGGCGGACGCGGTGCGGGAGTTGCTGGCGCGGGCGACGCGCACGACCTGCTGAGGGTTGCCCGGGCTCGGCGGGAGTCGAGCGGCGTTCATCGTTCGTTTATCGCGGTCCGGCAGGCTCGTCCCTGTCGAGCCGTCGCGTCGGGGGGCAGGCGGAACGACAGGGGGCCGGACCTCTTATGGTGAACCGGCCCAGGGCCCACCTCGCAGTCCACGGGGGAGTCGCGGGGTGGGCCCCATTTCCACCGGTCACCATTCAGGGGAGACAGCAAAGATGAGCGACACAGTCAAGCCGACCGACGTACACGCGACGAGCGAACCGGCCACCGCCACCACCCTGGGCGACGTCCACGCGACGACCGAACCGGCCAAGAAGACCAAGGCCACGGCGACGATCCTGGGCGACGTCCACGCCACGACCGAGCCGGTCACCGCCAAGCCGAACGACGTCCACGCGACGGACGAGCCGGCCTGAGCCACCGGCTCCGGCTTCCACAGACGTACATCTGCACACGGGGGCACAGGGGGAACGACCGCGGCGGCGCGGAGGGGGAGCCGCCGCGGTCGTGGTGTTTGCGGGGCGCTCACACCGCCCTGATCGAAACCCGTCCCCCGCACAGCTTCTTCATGTCGTCCACGTCGGACGTGTAGAGCGCCACGTTCCCCAACTGGCGCTTCGCGATAATCGCCAGCGCGGCATCGATCCCGTACTTGTGGCCGTGCAGCCCTGTTTCCTCCAGCAGCGTCACCGCCGCGTCGGCGACCTCGCGTGTCACCGGCTCCACGACGACGCGGGACATCGCCCATGCCCAGGCCGGGCGCCGTACCTGGCCGTGAAACGCCTCGACCAACGTCATCGAGCTGGTCACCACATGGATGCCCTTGCTTTGGGCGGCCGTCAACAGAGCCGTCATCGTGCGCTCACGTAGCGCCGCTCGCGACAGGCCTTCGCTGTCCAGCACCAGAGTGTCGATCACCACTTCAACCAGCCAGAGGAAAATCGTCGCCAGCAGCGGCCCGGGGTTCGGCGAAGTGCTGTCCCGCCTCGCGCAGCTCGGCCTCCGCCGCCGCCAGCTCCTCCTCCGTGAGCGGCCCGCCCTCCTCCTGCATCCACGCCACCAGCTCCCCCAGCCGGTCCTGCTCCCGCTGACGCTCTATGGCCCGCGTGACATAGGCACTGAACTCGCCGGGTCCGACCTCGCTCCGGATCTCCTCGGCGAGCTCCTCCGGCAGCGTCACGGTGTACTTCTTCGTTGCCATACCAATCACCATTCCGCCTCTTTCCGCGCTCGGCCGGTCGCCAGCCACCTCGCACGACACCGTCCCGACCAGTCGGTCCCGAACAGTCACCCGACCCGCGCGGGATTGCCGCCGCCGGCCCGCGCTCCTGGCCTGACGGCATGTTGGGCATCGGGCACTTCTGGGCTTTCCTCTCCGTGGTCGCCGTACTGATCGCCGTTCCGGGGCCGAGCGTGGTGTTCGTGGTCGGGCGCGGGGTGGCGCTCGGGCGTCGGGCGGCGCCGGCCACGGCGGTGGGCAACAACGGCGGGGTGCTGGTCCAGGCCGTGTTGGTGGCCTTCGGGCTGGGAGCCGTGGTGTCGCGGTCGATCGTGGTCTTCTCGGTGCTGAAGTTCGCGGGCGCGCTGTATCTGGTCCACCTCGGCGTCCAGACGTGGCGGCATCGCGGCGAGCTGGCCGTCACGGACGCGCGACGGCAGCCGCCCTCGAACCTGTGGCTCGTCGCCCGGCAGGGATTCGTCGTCGGAGTGAGCAACCCGAAGGGCTTCCTGATCTTCTCGGCCGTACTGCCCCAGTTCGTCGACCGCTCGGCAGGGCACGTGACACTGCAACTCCTGCTCCTCGGCGTCGTCTGCGCCGCTGTCGCCCTGGTCTCGGACTCGGCCTGGGGACTCCTCGCCGGGACGGCGCGCAACTGGTTCCGCGGGTCGCCCCGCCGCCTGTCCGCGATCGGCGCGGTCTCCGCGACCGTGATGGTCGGCCTCGGCGCCCGTCTGGCTCTCACCGGGAACGACGTGTGACGCCACGGCGGACACGCGCAACGTCACGCGGAGAGCCGAACCTCGGCCTCGGCCCGCTCGGCGGCCTCGACCTCCACGCCCCACCGCACCGCGAGGGTGCCCGGCAGAGCCGGCCCGCGCCCCGACTCACCGACCCCTGGTGGTCATGACCGGCCCGTGATCCGAGACGGGCCGCGCTGACCACGCCGGGGCGGCGGGGCGGCGGGGCGGCAGCCGCCCCCGACCGTCAGCGCCGGCTCGCCAAAACCCTTACGCAGCACGGGACTTGAGTAACTCGGACGCGCTACGGACCGCACGCCTCGCCTTCTGCCGTATGCGCGCGCGGCGAGCCGACCTTATGATCGCTCCGCCCCGGCGTCCGCTGCGGGTGCACACGCCTCCGAGACAGGCCCCGGACGATGACAAGTACCGCCCGCAAAGCTCCCTGGCTCCTGGCGCGCTCCGCGCAGGCGGCGACAGCGGCGACCGCCGTGGTGGACGTGTTCCGGGCGGTCGCGGTCCGGGATCAGCACTTGCACCCCTCGGATGCGTCCCTGCACAGGTCAGGCGTCGTCTCCATGGTCTTCCTCTACCTGATGACTGCCGCGATCGTGCTGTTCCTCGCATGGCTCGTCCGATCCCGGCGCAACGCCCAGGAGCTGTCTCCTCAGGCCTCGGTCCCGAGTCGGGGCTGGACGATCGGCGCGTGGTTCGTACCGGTGGCCAACCTCTTTGTCCCTCGCCGGCTCGTCCTCGACATCGGGCGCGCGAGCTCCGCGTCGTGGGAGCAGAAGCGAGACACCGCACGGGTCAACCTGTGGTGGGGCGCCTGGATCACCCACGCGCTGGTCCTGGCGACGGCGGGCCAGACGGCCCCGGGGTCGATGGCCGTCCTCGTGGTGACAGAGGCGCTCATGCTCGCGGCTGCCGTGCTGCTGGCGCTCGTCATCGAACGCATCACCGCGTTGCAAAGCTCCGCGCTCGGCGCCACCGTTCCGGTCACGACTCTCCCGGTGTGAGGCAGTTCCTTCGACGAACTCCCCCTACGGAGACCCCATCGACGCTTTCCAGGCCGGGCGCCAGAGAGACATGTCGCGCGCCGCGCGCCTGACCACTCACGGTGCCGTCTCCAGCGCCCTGCTGGCCCTGCACAGCGACCGCGCACTGTCCGAACTCCGCGACGCAGCGGTGCCGTTGGGCTCCGGTATCGGCGGGAAGTCCGCGCTTCTGGAGATCGACGGAACCCCGGTCTTCGTCAAGCGCGTGCCGCTCACCGATCTGGAGAGGGCGCCGGAGAACGTACGGTCCACGGCGAACCCCACCTTCACACGGCCCAGGACTTGAGCAACTCGGCAACACTGCGGACCGTGCAACTCTCCCGCTTCAGCTCGTTCGCGAGTGCGGAAACCCGGTGCTGATCGAGCTTCGACGGAACCCCGGAAGCGACCAGGTACGCGTGGGCAGCCGCGACGGCCACTTTGAGATTCGACCGCTCCAGCCAGCGCATACGGCCGAGGGTGTGCGCGAGTGCCGCAGCCTTGGCGTACGGCCCCTGGTAGACCTCGTGCCCGACGAGCACCGCCCGCTGCCGCTCGACGGCCGCGAGGGGGACGCCGTAGTCGTCGACGGCCGGGTCACCCTGACCTGCGCGCTGCGCGACCTGCAGAATCCATGCGAGGTCGACATTGACATTCACGTACGGGACTCCCCCTGCTCCCCCTCGATCTCGTCAAGGAGATCGCCGTACTCATCCAGCACTTCCTGGGCAGCCTCCATGAACACGGCACGCACATGCTCGTTGTCGTTCCGAATGAGCTGCTCGACGTACTCATTGACCGGTATACGCCTGGTCTCCGCCGCCTGCCGGGCCATCTCGGCGGTGTCGTCGTCCATGCGGATGTTGATCTGCGTCTTGGCCATAGAAGAGAAGGTATCACGTGATACCAGACATGCGGTGAGTGGCAAACCAAACGGGCACATCTTCTCGCGGCCCGACGGGCACCCGATCGAGCCCGCCGCTCCCACCGGGCACTTCAACGCCCTAGAGCGCGAGATGCACCTGCGGCCTATCCGGTTCCACGACCTACGCGACCCGACGGCGACGCTTCTCCTGGAGAGCGGCGCCGAACTCGTCGTCATCAAAGAGCTGTTCGAACACGCCCACACCGGGGCGACCGCAACGGTGTACGCAACACGCTCGCCTCCGACTCCAGCGCCAGCGCCAGCGCCAGCGCCAGGCCATCGACCTCCTCGGCCACACGCTCGGCAACCTCACCGGCACCGCCGCCGAGCCCGACGCCGGCGACGACCCGCCGCTTTATGCAGCTCCCGTCCGCTGACGTTGCGTCAGCTAAGGGCTGCCCCGTAAACGATCTTTGTCGCAACCCAGGCGTGGGTGGTCGGCATGCGGGCTGCTCGGCTACCCGCCGAAGGTGAGGTTGTGCAGTCGGGCGATGCCGAGCATGGCGTGGTGCACACCGTCGCCTTTGAGGCGGCAGTCACGGAGGATCTTCCAGCCCTTCATCCGGGCGAAAGTGTGCTCGACGCGGGCGCGGACCTGTTTGTGGGAGCGGTTGTGCTTCTCCTTCCAGGCCGGGAGTTCCTGGCCCTTACGGCGGCGGTGCGGAATGATCAGACCGGTGCCCTGGTAGCCGCCGTCGGCGATAGTCGTTGTGGTGCCGACGGCAGCCTTGGCCCCGGACTCCTCCCAGCCGCGGGAGTCGTGCCGGTTTCCCGGCAAGGGCCGACCGACCACGACGACCCGCCGGGTGTCAGCGTCGATGACGACCTGGTGGTCAGTGGAATAGCGGTAGTTTTTCGACTGCTCGGCCACCGAGTGGTCGCGGGTGGGCACGAGGGTGCCGTCGACGATGAGCACGGTGTCCTTGCGGAACTGCTTCCGCTGCTGGAGCGCCAGCATCGGACCAATGTGGTCGATGATCCGGTCAGCGGCCGACTTGGAGATCCCGAACAACAGGGCGAGCTGTCGCATCGTCAAGTTCGTGCGCCAGTACGCCGTCACCAGCAGGACACGGTCCTCCAGCGGCAGGCTCCAGGGCCGGCCGCGCTGCTGATCCGAGGCTTGCTCGCGTCGCACCGAGGCAACCAACTTCCCGAAGCAGCGCGAGCTCAGCCCGGTGAAGGACTCTATCCAGGACGGCACCGACGCCGTGATCACACCAGCCACAACATGATCGTTTCACTCGGAGAAGGGCAACCAACACCCCGTACCTTCTCGGCCTGAGCCGGTCCAG
The DNA here is from genome assembly GCF_033795085.1 of Streptomyces sp. AK08-02. Lineage (NCBI taxonomy): Bacteria > Bacillati > Actinomycetota > Actinomycetes > Kitasatosporales > Streptomycetaceae > Streptomyces > Streptomyces sp. AK08-02. The sequence goes on along the minus strand of NZ_JARAZV010000024.1, from coordinate 50,270 downwards.
AATGCCGCCATGGCCGACGAAGAGCACAAGAAGCCAACTGCACGCTCCTTCCTGTCATGCGCCACCGAGGTGGCGCGGCTGATGGATCTTGGGAACGCGGCCGACGTGCCGGAAGCACGCCGCGCACGGCACCTGGCCCATGCGGTGCGCAAGCCACTGCTCGAACGCACCCACCTGCCCGAAGAGTTCTTCGCCCCATTGCTGGCCGCTGCCGTCTACGACCCGGACCCCAGCTTCTGTCGCTGGTTCGTCGAACCAGCGGTCTACGCCTTCGGGCGGCGCCGAGTCATGACCGCACTGCTCGACTATCTACGGACCGGCACGGAGGCGGAGCAGGCAGGCGCCAAGCGGGCCTGGTACTGCGCCCATGTGCCGCTCCGCACCGACCGGTCCCCTGCCTACGCACCCGGCGGAAGTCGCGATCCCGCCATGGATGAGTCCCACGATGTAATGGCCGAGTGGCGGGAAACCGTTCGGCGATCAGCCATGTGACTGGGACACCGCGAAATCTGAGCCGACCCCGATGCCATGGGCTGTTGGTCACCCTGACCAGTTACGGGACAAAGTCTTACTGCCGTCAAACACCGCAGCAGCCCCACCGGAAAAACTCCGGTGGGGCCGCTCGCTTTTACCCAGGGTCAGCGGAACCTACGGAAACGGTCGCACCCTTTTGAGTGAGATCATTCATCAGCGGCAATCGCTACTACGTCCCTCAGACTCATGCCCGGCTCAATAGTTCCACTGAAGCTGTAACTGTCGTCGCAGAAGAACAGCTCAACATCCGTCGGCACGAGGCCCCTGAACCAGAGCGCAAAACTTGCCGCCAGTTCGAGAGGCGAGTCAAGGTAAATGCAAGTTCCGTCCACGTGAGAGTAGCCCTCAAGTTCCTGGCCACCCTCCGAAACAGTCCAAACGACGTCCCTTGACTCCTGCGATCCCTGCCGCTCTCGAATCACAGCGGAAGGCCAGTCTCGTTCCAATGCCGCGAGCAGGTCCGTCCGTCGAACGCCACGACTCTCATCTTCGAAGATGGCCAGATACGTCACTGACCTGCCCCTTTCCTACGGATCCACGACAATGGAGCCGGGGATGCCGTGCTGCTGCATGAGATCCGTGAAGTATGGTACGGCACCGGTCTCATTGGTGATGACCCGAAGCCCCACGAGCGGATTTCCGGGGTCGTTGATCACCGCTGCATATCGTGAGAACTCATCATTTATCTTGCTGTCAATTTTCGCCTGGATGAAGTCAGGGACCTTTCCGCCCGGCACGAACGGGCTACACCCAGCGTTGCCAACGTACTTAGCGTCCAAGAGCTCAGAGGTATTGACGTCAAGGCCATCCGCCCAGACCTGCGTACCTCCACCCGTGGCATGGTATTCCGTCGAACCAACCACTCGAACCTGATACGCCTGGTTCGCGCCGCTGCCCTTCGGCGCCCCCGTTTTCAGCGACAGGGCATATGAAGTAGGACACCCCGTTTTGGTGTTGTGGACCAAGATCGGGACGTCGCCCGCCACAGCATAGTGCGTGTGAAAGCGGGCCGATCCCTACCTGGGATTTTGCAGGTCGGCGCGTAAATGCCCGTCCGCTGAGGTCCGTTGGAGTGCTTCGCTCCGCCGCCCGCCGTTGTCGGATGAAGGGAATCGGAAGGCTGACACAACCGATTCAGACGGATATATCAGCGTCACTATCATCGGCCGATGGTCGAACTCCCAGACACGCGATCACCTTTTCGAAGGCAGGTGTCAAGAATAGCTGGAAATAGTATCCACCAAGAGGGCGATTATCCACGTATCCGATAGCAAGCTCCAACTCCTGGCAAGCCTCTAGGTCGGCTACTGCTTCAGCGAGTCCGATCGATGGCTGTCCAGTTCGAGCAATATTTCGCATTCGACGCGAATAGATAGACGTAAGCTGTCGAGTCGATGTTGACTCGTCCCAGACTTTGAATACAGCGCCGCTAGCCAAAGCAGACCTACACAACCGGAAGACTTCTCTGTCGTCTGCCAGCAGATCAACCAGTCGCATCCGCTCCACGGTACTTACCTCCAGGTCGCACCCTTGCTGGAGCCAGGGCGCTTGGCCCCGACCCCAGCAGGAAGACTCCACGTGCTGGACCTACCCACCCGGGCGGGTCCACGGCCCTCTTCCTATGCTGATCTCAGCACCCTCTATTGTGCCAAGCAGCGCGTGCTCCATCTCCTCGTAGGTCTCAAGATCCGTATCGTGGATTTGGAAGTCCACGCCATCAGGGATGCTCGACCGTGGAATCCTGAGCACAAGTCCATGCTCTACGCCAAATTCTTCGGCCGCATCGAGAGCAACGTCCTCATAATCATGAGTCCACGAAGTGAACTCGCTTTGAATATTTCCTCCTGCATGGAGCTCCGGATCAGAATGACCCCCCTTCGGCACGGCACGACCCTGAAGGGCATCCTGATATTTGGGGTGCTCCTCTCGTGCTCCCTTTGGGAGTCCGCGATAGAGGTACTCCCCCGTCACATCGCACGTACTGCTGTTGTGAACCGAGATCGGGAAGCCACCCGCCACAACATAGTACGTATGCAGTTGTTGAACAGTGAGGTTCCAGCGGTTTGCCGTACCAGGTGTGAGCCGGGTAGCGACGACGAAGGCGTGGCCGTCGCTGGCGGTATTGAGTGCCTCGCCAGCATGGAGTTTGCCAGCCGCGACCCAGGCATGCTTGGTGTCGTCCCAGAACGGATGCTTGGCGGTCGTGTGGAGGGTGGCCGTGTGGCCGTCCTCGGTGCGGATGGTGAGGTCGAGCAGGTCGTGGTCGTGGTTGATCCACACGTGCTGGACGGTGCGGACGCCCTGATGCTTGCCCGTCTTCGGGTTGGCGGCCTCGACCTTGTCGCCGGTCTTGATCTTGCCGATCGGTTTGGTTCTGCCGTTGTCCATCAGGACAGGGGTGTCAGGGGAGAAACTGCAGCGGCTGGGGGACTTCGCGCCGCCGCTGGAAGTTGCGGATGACGGCTTGTCCGGTTCAGACACGGCGGCGTTGGCCCGTTTGGCCAGATCCTCCGGGTCAGAATCCTTGGCCGCAGCAGCCCTGGCGGCTGCGGCATCCTGATCGGCCTTCGCGGCCGCCCCGGCCTCGGCGGCCAACTCGTCGGCGTATTCCTCGGTTGCGCTGGCTGCTCCTAGGCCTAGCCCGATGATGCGGCTGCCGAGGAGCAGACTCCCCCCAGCGTCCGCGTCCGCAGCCCCGAGAACGACGCTGGAAGCGCACTCCACGATGCCGGTTTCGACGCACAGACTGATCCCACTAGCCGCGACCCCCGCCACGCCGACCGCCACAATGGCCATCATGACCTTGCCGTTGCCGTAGTTCTCACACCGGTTCGTGCCGAAGTCGGCAGGCTGGCAGGGGACTTCACCGAGGCTGGGCGTGGGGGTCTGGGTCGAGGCAGGCGCACTGCCCATAGGAGGCGTGGGGGTGGTTGACGGCGCGGGCGAAGCGCTGCTGTTACCGCTGGAGGTGTCGGTGGCCGCCCCCCTCGAAGAGGACGGAGTCGACGACCCTCCGCTGCCCCCTCCGTTCATGTCGGGCAACATGGTCCCGGTGGGGTCGCTGCCGCTTGCCGGGTTGTCTCCGGCGTACGTATAGCCGCCCATCTGGTTCGGGTCGCCGGCCTCGAAGAACGGGTCGACGGTAAGGAAGCGGCCCTGGGCGGGGTCATAGTTCCGGGCACCCAGAAGGCCGAGGCCCGAGGTGGCGTCGGTGGGTTGGCCCAGGTAGCCGTGGTTCTCGTCCGGGGAGACCCATGAAGTCGGTTTGGCGCCCCGGGAGTTGCCGTAAGGGTCGTACGAGCGGCGGGTGACCGCCATGGTGCCGGCGTCTATGGCGGTGGTGGCGGTGCCCTGGGCGTTGGCGACCTGGTAGGTGACGGTTCCGCTGCTGGAGCGAGTGATGGTGGTGCCGTCCGGGCCGTGGTAGTAGCGCAGGCCGGTCCAGGTCTTGGCCGAGACGTTCAGGGTGATCTGTTCGGTGCCGCCGAAGAGATAGAGGACGCGTGTCTTGTCGGTGCCGTCGACGCCGCTGGTCTGCTCCAGCAGGTTGCCGGCGGCGTCGTAGAGGTACTTGCTGGTGTTGGTGTGGGTGCCGTCGGGTGTGTTGACGGTGGCGGTGCGGCCCTCGGTGTCATAGGTGAGGGTCTGGCGGGTGCCGGCGAGGACCGAGGTTCCGGTGGTGGGGGCGGTGTAGACCTGACCGCTGTGGCCGCAGTCGTAGATGATCTGCTTCGCGCCGTTCGGGGTCTGATTGCTGCTCGGGTCGGCCACGGCGGACTTCACAGTCTCCGAACAGGCCCAGAAGTTCGCCGACCAGGGCAGCACCACCTGGTTCATCGGCCTGTACGGAGACGAGGCGATCTCCAGCAGCAACGAGAACTACCTGCGGATGTCCAGCGCCCTCAAACTGACCACGACCTTCGACATCCCGCCCGACGTACCCACCGACCGCAAAACCACTCCGCCGGCCACAGGAGCCGACGGCGACTGCGTCACCAGCGGCGACGGCTGGATCGGGGCTACCACCTCCGGCTCGGCCGGAAGCAACGTCCACCTTCACTCCAAGGTCACGGCCAACGTCTCGGGTGAACTGGTGGACGCTTACTACCACATATGGGATCGCACCGTCCTGGACAGCTCCGGCAATGCCGTCACCATGTCCAACCATGACAGCGGCAACCTCGCATCCGGCACAGACGCCGACACGCCCATCGGATTCACGCTCAAGGACGGGCACGAATACGGCTGGCACGTCTACGCCATGGACAACTCGACAGCCCATCTGGTGTCCGCCGCCAGCCCTTCCTGCTGGTTCAAGACCGACTTCACTCCGCCAGACACCCCCGACATCGCCACCAACTCCACCTTCCCGCCCGTCGGCAGCGGTCCCGCACAGGACCATGCGGGACCCAACACGAGGGCTGCCTTCACGGTCACCGCGAGCGACGGCACCCCGGACGACACATGCAGTCCGAACCCCTGCCTGTCCAGCGGCGTCGACCAGCTCCGGTGGCAGTTGGACAGCCAGCCCACAGCCACCACCGGCAAACCAGTGCCCATCACGAGCACGGACAGCCAAGGCGTGGCCACCGGCACCCTCAGCGTCCCGGTCATGAACTGGGGCGTGCACACCCTGTACGTCGCCGCCCAGGACAAGGCCGGCAACCTCTCCCAGACTCCGGCCGCCTACACCTTCGCAGCTCCCTGGAACCCCACCACGGAGATCCAGCCGGGAGACATCACCGGCGACGGCACGCCGGATCTGCTGGCCACCACCAGCACCGGCGATCTCGAACTGATGCCAGGCAACACCGACGCGGCCCAGCCTGTTGAGCCCGCTCAGACCGGTCCGACAAGCGGTACAACCCCGGCTGCCATCACCAGTCCGGTGATCGTCTCCACCTCTGCCGACTCGCCCGACGGAACCGACTGGAACAACTACCTCGTCGCTCACCGAGGCAATTTGCACGGCGCGGACGTCGACGACCTGTTCGCCTACAACCGTAGGACGTCCCAGTTGTACGTCGTCCCGAACGACCTCGATCCCAAGAACGACACCGCCGCCCAACTCACTCCCTGGTCCGCATTCCCCGGCTTCATCGGCAAGCGCGCCGGCGACACGGTGACCAAGGACCCGTGCCAGCCGACCGTTCCTGACAGCCGCTGCGCGGGCGCCGGATACAACCCGGCCACGCCCTGGAACATCACGCAACTCGTCGCACCCGGCAACGTCTACGGGAACCGGCAGGGCCACCCCGCCGTCATCACCGCGGAGAACGGCAAGCTGTGGATCTACCAGGCCGACAACGGCAAACATCTCACCGACCCGATCCTGCTCGGCGACGGCGACTGGTCGGGGATGACTCTGATCGGTGCCGGAACCACCGGCGGCTCCGGCACACCCGATCAGAACGTGAATTGCACGGTCAACGGCGGAACCCCGACTCTGTGGGCCCGCGACAACAACTCCGGCACGCTGTACACCTACTCGATCAAGGTGGACCCAGCCACCTGCCTGCCCCCGCTGCTGCACCCCCCGACGCGCACCACGCTGACATCGTCACTGACGGCCACCGGCGGCGGATCGCTCTGCCTGGCTGACCCGTCCGCCAGCGTCACCGACGGCACCACCATGATCCTCTGGAACTGCAACGGCCATGCCGAACAGGAATTCACCCTGCGCAGCGACAGCACCGTGAGGGTGCTCGGCAAATGCCTCTCGGCAGAGGGAGGCGGCACGACCACCGGCACACAGGCAGTCATCGACACCTGCGACGGATCCGCCCCCGAGAAGTGGTCGACCGGCACCAATGGTCGGCTCGTCAACACCAACTCCGGCCTCTGCCTCGCCGATCCCTCCGCCAGCACCACTCCGGGCACCCAGCAGATCCTGTGGACATGCGGATCCGCCGGACAGAACTGGAACGCAGGCAGCGCCGGCGCCCTGCCTGCCGCAAACGCCCAGACCAACCTCGCGCCTTTGCTGCCCGCCCACACCTACCCCGGTATCGCCTCGCCCGGGGACGTCAACAGCGCCGCCGGCGGCGCCGACGGCAACCCCGACCTGTACACCGTGGACACCAGCGGACAGCTGACCGAATACGTCGGCGACGCCCCAGACGGTACGACTGCGAAATTCGTGTCCGCCCCCGTCTCGCTCGGGACCGTCACCAACACCGCCACCCACTCGTGGAACCTCTCCGACGGCACCGGCACCACCGCAGCAGATCCGACCGGCAATCTCCCGGCCGCGCTGCACGGCGCGAGCAGTTGGTCCACCGACGCCACCCGGGGCAGCACCCTCAACCTCGCCGGAGCCACCGGCTACGCGGACACCAGCGGGCCGGCGGTCGACACGTCCGGGAGCTTCACGGTCTCCGCCTGGGTGAAGCTGAACTCCCTCAGCATCAACTCCACCGTCATCTCCCAGTCCGACGCCCCCGCCGTCGGCGCCGCCAACGGTCTCCAGCTCTACTACTCCTCGGGCGACCAGGTCTGGGCCTTCGGCCGCCACAACGAGGACACCACTACATCCGCCTTCACCGCCGCCTACGGCACCAAGGCGACTCTCGGCCACTGGACCCACCTCGTCGGTGTCTACGACGCAGGCGCCGCCCGCCTCAGCCTCTACGTCGACGGCAAGCTGTCCGCGGCCAAACCCTTTACCGCAACGCCATGGAGCGCCACCGGCGGCCTCCAGATCGGAAGAAGCCTCGCCCAGGGCTCCTACGGCCAGTACGCAAACGCCCGGATCAGCGACATCCACATCTACGACACCGCCCTGCCCCCGGCCGACGCCTCAGCCCCCGGCGACAACCTCACAGTCACCGGGCTCGGCTGTGAGGAGGAGCAATCGTCAATTCCTGTGGATCGGTGCTATCGCCTGGTCATGGGCTGAGGCGTTCGTGGAGCATCTGCCAGGTTCCGGCGTTGTTGACGAGCACGTTTGTGCCGCGGCCATAGACGGCCTCGGGAGCGATCAGCCGGATGAGCTGGGTGATGTCGTTACTGTTGGTCGCCTTCTCATGCCTGCACAGCCCCCGGGTCACCGACTACGTCGACGTCCGATGACCTGGGACACCCTCAACCCCCCGCCCGCAACTCCCCCTTGACCACCTTCCCGCCCGCGTTCCGGGGCAGGCCGCCCACGAACTCCACCGCCCTCGGCACCTTGTAGTTGGCCATCTCCCGGCGAGCCCAGGCGATCAGGTCGTCGCCCGTCAGGCTCACCCCCGGGCGCCGCACCACGTACGCCTTTCCGACCTCGCCCAGTCGTGCGTCCGGTACGCCGATCACCGCCACGTCGGCCACGTCCGGGTGGAGTCCGAGTTGCTGCTCGATCTCCGCCGGGTAGGCGTTGAAGCCGCCGACGATGAACATGTCCTTGAGGCGGTCGGTGATCCGCAGGTTGCCGTCGGCGTCCAGTACGCCGACGTCTCCTGTCCTCAACCAGCCGTCCCCCGTGATGACTTGGGCCGTGCTCTCCGCGTCCTCGAAGTACCCGCGCATGACGTTGAAGCCGCGCACCAGCACCTCGCCGGGCTCACCCACCGGCGCCTCGACCCGGACCTCCGTCCCCGGGATCGCCTGCCCCGAGGTCGACGCGATCACCGGTGACGCGTCGCCCCGGCGGCACATCGTGACGATGCCGCTCGCCTCGGACAGGCCGTACGCCGTCAGGACGGTGGCCACGCCCAGTTCCGTGCGCAACCGTTCCACCAGCCGCAACGGGACCACCGCCGCCCCCGTCACCACCAGCCGCAGCGTCGACAGGTCGTACGCGTCCCGGGACGGGTGGTCCAGGACGGACTGCAGCAGCGTCGGCGGGCCGGGCAGGACCGACACCCGCTCCGCCGCCACGTTCGCCAGCACCGTGTCGACGTTGAACACCGGCTGCGGGATGACGGTCGCGCCGCGCATCAGGCACGCCAACACCCCGGCCTTGTAGCCGAACGTGTGGAAGAAGGGGTTCACGACGAGATAGCGGTCCCCCTCCCGCAGTCCCGCCAACTCGCTCCAGATCTCGTACGCGCGCAGCGACTGCGCGTGCGTGATCACGGCCCCCTTCGGCCGGCCCGTCGTACCGGAGGTGAAGACGATGTCCGAGGGGTCGGAGCCCTCCACCGCGTCGGCCCGCGCCCGGACCACCGCCGCGTCCACGCCGTCCCCGGCCGCCAGGAAGTCCTTCCAGGTACGGAACTCGGCCGGCGCGTCCTCTCCCAGCACCACCACGTCCCTCAGCTCCGGGAGCCCCGGGAGCGGTCCCTCGCCGTCCCCCTGCCCCGCCGCCCTCCGCAGGGAGGCCACGTACGACGTGCCCAGGAACGTTCCCGTCACGAACAGCGACCTCGCCCGGCTGCGCGCCAGTACGTACGCCGCCTCCGAGCCCTTGAAGCGCGTGTTCAGCGGTACGAGCACCGCGCCCGCCGAGACCGCGCCCAGCGCGGACACCATCCAGTCGAGGGAGTTGGGCGCCCAGATGGCCACCCGGTCCCCGGCCGCCACCCCGCTCGCGACGCAGGCCGCCGCCGCACGCTCCACCCGCGCGCCCAACTCCGTGTACGAGACGCGGGTACGGCCGTCCACGACCGCCTCGGTGTCGCCGTATCGCTCCGCCGCCGCCCGGACCAGCCTCGGAATGCTGCCCCACTCCACGTCACCGCGCACCGCGAGCCTCCCCACAACACCTCACCGCACAAGAGCTGACTGACCGTCAGATTAGCTGTAACCTGACGCCCTGTCAGCAGCCGGGCACGCGTGCGGAGGTGTGCAGTCATGGCAGTGGTCGCACCAGTTACGGCCGGGGTCAGGGGCGTCACCGGCATCGCCGGAATCAAGGACGCCACCGCCATAGCCGGCATCGGACAGACTCCCTTCGCCAAACAACTCCCTGCGGACGAGCGGACGTTGGCGTGCCGGGCGATCCTGGCCGCGCTCGACGACGCGGGCATCGCGCCCACCGAGGTCGACGCCCTCGCCTCCTACACGATGGAGGAGACCGACGAGGTCGAGGTCGCCAAGGCGCTCGGTCTCGGTGACCTCACCTTCTTCTCCAAGGTCGGCTACGGCGGCGGCGGTTCCTGCGCCACCGTCGCCCATCTCGCCGCCGCGATAGCCACCGGGCAGGCCACGGTCGGCGTCGCCTGGCGGTCACGGAAGCGGGGTTCCGGACCCCGGCCGTGGCGGAACACCAGCGCCCAACTCCCCACCCCCGCGCAGTGGACGCGCCCCTTCGGGCTGCTCCGTCCCTCCGACGAGATCGCGATGCTCACGCGCCGCCACATGCACGAGTACGGCACGACCCGCGACCACCTCTTCAACGTCGCCCTCGCCTGCCGCAACCGGGCGAACCAGAACCCGGCCGCGATCATGTACGACCGTCCGCTCACCCGCGAGATGTACATGACCTCCCGCTGGATCAGCGAGCCACTCTGCCTCTTCGACAACTGCCTGGAGACGGACGGGGCGTTGGCCTGTGTCGTCGTGTCGGCGGAGCGGGCGCGCGACTGCCGCCGGGCCCCCGTCTACATCCACTCGGCCGCCCAGGGCCTGCCCGCCCAGCACCACGGGATGGTCAACTACTGGAACGACGACCCGCTGACCGGCCCGGCCTGGACAGCCGCCCGACACCTCTGGAAACACGCCGACTTCACCCCGGACGACGTCCATGTGGCCCAGATCTACGACGCGTTCACCGCGCTCATCCCCCTCTCCCTGGAGGGCTACGGCTTCTGCGGACGCGGCGAGGGCGGCGCCTTCACCGAGGGGGGCGCCCTGGAGAGCGGCGGCCGGCTGCCGATCAACACCGGCGGGGGCGGTCTCAGCGAGGCCTACGTCCATGGCTTCAACCTCATCACCGAGGGCGTACGGCAACTGCGCGGCACCAGCACCGCCCAGGTCCCGGGCGCCTCCACCTGCCTGGTCACCGCCGGTGAGGGTGTGCCCACCTCCGCCCTTCTGCTGAGGAGTTGAGAGATGCTGACCCCTGTAGTCGACGAAGACGGCGCCCCCTTCTGGGAGCACGCGGCCCGGGGCGAACTCCGCGTCCAGACCTGCGCGGACTGCGACGAACCCCGCTTCCCGCCCCGCCCGTGCTGCCCGCACTGCCAGTCCTTCGCGAGCGAGTGGCGCCAGGTCAGCGGACGTGGACGCGTGTGGTCGTACGTCGTCCCGCATCCCCCGCTCCTCCCGGACTACGCCGAGCTGGCCCCGTACAACGTGATCGTCGTCGAGCTGGCGGACGCACCGCGCATCCGGCTGGTCGGCAACCTGGTCACCGGCCCCGACGCTCCCCTCGACTCCCTTGCCCCCGACCGGATTCGCATCGGCGCGCGGGTGCAGGTCGTCTTCTCCTCGACCGGGCTTCCGCAGTGGATCCTGGAGCGCCCGTGAGCCTCGGTATCGCGACCGACAAGGAGACCGGGGTCGCCGTCGTCACCCTCGACCGGCCCGAGCGGCTCAACGCCCTCGACCTCGCCACCGCCGACGAACTGGCGTCCACCTGGCGGGAGTTGCGCTTCGACGACACCGTACGGGCCGTCGTGCTCACGGGGGCCGGGACGCGCGCCTTCTGTACCGGCCTCGACCGGACCGCGACCGTTCCCCAGCCCGACTCGCCCTACATGGTGGACGATCCGCTGGAGAGGATCGGCCCTAAGGCGAACGATCTCTGGAAGCCGGTGATCGCCGCCGTGAACGGTATGGCGTGCGGCGGCGCCTTCTATCTCCTCGCGGAGTCGGAGTTCCTCGTCGCCGACCCGAGCGCGACCTTCTTCGACCCGCACACCACGTACGGCATGGTCAGCGCGTACGAGGCGATGGGCATGGCGCAGCGGATGCCGTACGGGGAGATCGCGCGCATGGCGCTGATGGGGACGGCGGAGCGGGTGTCGGCGGCGCGGGCGTACGAGATCGGGTTGGTGAGTGAAGTCAGCGCGCCCGGTGGGTCGTTGGCGGCTGCCGTGGAGCGGGCCCGGGTCATCGCGTCGTATCCGCCTCAGGGGGTGCAGGGCACGGTGCGCGCGGTGTGGGCGGCGAAGGAGGCGGCCCGCGCGCACGCCCTCGCGTTCGCCCCGCACCTCGTCAGGCTCGGCAACCTCCCGGGCGACCGGCAGGCGGAGCTGTTCGCGGCCAGAACCCCGGATTTCCGATTGCGATAGCAACGCATATTCTTCGCATCATGGATGAGCACCGCACAGTGGATGAGCATCGCGCAGGGGTCGAGACCGGGGCGGAGGTCGAGGTCGGGGCGCGGGCCGAGAACCGTCCGGTCGTCGCGCATCGCATGGTGGAGGTGAACGGCGTCCGGCTGCACATCGCGGAGGCGGGCGAGGGGCCGCTCGTCGTGCTGCTGCACGGCTTCCCCGAGTCCTGGCACTCCTGGCGCCACCAGTTGGGCCCGCTGGCCGCCGCCGGTTTCCGGGCCGTCGCCCCCGACCAGCGCGGCTACGGCGAGAGTGAGCGCCCCGAGGACGTGTCCTCGTACAGCATCCTGCACCTGGTCGGCGACGTGGTCGGGCTGATCCGGGCGCTCGGCGAGGAGACGGCGTACGTCGTCGGCCACGACTGGGGCGCGCCGGTGGCCTGGCACACCGCGCTGCTGCGGCCGGATGTCGTGCGCGGGGTGGCGGGACTGAGCGTGCCGCCGCCGTTCCGGGGCGAGCACCGGCCCCTGGGCGTGATGGACGCGATGTTCGGCGGCCGTTTCTACTGGAACCACATCAACCGCTCCGAGGAGGTCGACGCCGAGCTGGCCCGCGACCCGCGCACCACCCTGCGCCGGATGCTGTACGCCTTCTCCGGCGACAACCCCGAGTCGGGCACGGGAAAGCAGCCGCTGATCGAGCCCGGCCAGGGATGGCTGGACACGACGCCCGACCCGGAGAAGCTCCCGGACTGGCTCACGGAGGCGGACCTCGACTCCCTCACCGAGAGCTTCGCGGGCAGCTTCACCGGCGCCCTCAACTGGTACCGCAACATCGACCGCAACTGGGAGCTGACGTCCGCCTGGCACGGGGCGGTGGTCAGTCCGCCCGCGCTGTACGTGTACGGCGACCGGGACCTGGTGCCGGCGTTTCCGGGCACGCCGCAACTCATCGAGCAGCTGCCGGAGTTGATGCCGAACCTGCGGCGGGCTCCGATCCTGCTGGAGGGCTGCGGCCACTGGACGCAGCAGGAACGGCCGAACGAGGTGAACGCGGCACTGATCCCGTTCCTGACCGATTTGCGGGACTCCGGCAACTGAACAGCCGTATTCCGCAACGGAGTTACCCCCTCTTCCCCCCACCCCAACGACTTTGCCATTCCTTTACAACCGACTCCTGCGCCGACTCGTCTCTCCGCGTGTTCCGTCACCCAGCCGCCCGGCCGGCCCGACCACCGGGCCGGGCCACTTTCCGGGCGGACCGACGAAAGAGAGCGATTCCATGCGCCGTACCGTGCGCCGTACCGTCCTCAGCGCCGTGGCACTCGCGGCCACCGCCGTACTGGCGGGCACCGCACCCGCGTTCGCCGACGGGACCAGCCCGACCGCGACCCCCTCCACCGCGCCGACCGAGGCCTCCCCCGCTCCGAGCACCGCGCCGACCCTGGCCCCGACCGACGCGGCCAGCCCGGTGCCCAGTGAGGCCCCCGACACTGGCGCCAGCACCGCCCCGTCCCAGGTCGCCGAGGTTCCGAACGGCGCGCCCAACACCGGTGTGACGCAGACGTCTTCGGACTCCGGAACGCCGGGGGCACTGATCGGCGGAGGCGCTGCCGCCGCGTTCGCCGTGGCCGGCGCCGCGGTGATCGTCGTACGCCGTCGGCGGGCGACCGGCGCGTGACCGTGCTCTCCAGGCGCGCGTTCGGTTTGGGGGCCACGGCCGCCGCGGCCTCGCTGCTCGTGGGCTGTTCGTCCGGCGCCGGGGGCGTACGGACGACGGGGACCGCGAGTCCGGACGCCGTCTCGTCGCAGTCGACCGCCGACAAGCACACCGCCGCGCAGTCCGCCAAGTCCGGCCGGGCAGTGGGCCGTTCGGCTCCTGTCCGGCTCAGTGTCCCCGCCATCGGGGTCGACACCCCGGTCATGCGGCTGGGGCTGGCGTCCGACGGCACGGTGCAGGTCCCTCCGATCAGCGACCACGACCAGGCCGGCTGGTACGAGCACTCACCGACACCCGGCCAGACCGGTCCGTCGGTGATCCTCGGCCATGTCACGGTCGGCGCGTACGGGGACGGCGTCTTCCACGGCCTCTCGCGGCTGCGCCGGGGCGAGAAGATCGTGGCGCGTCTGGAGAACGGCACGGAGACGGAGTTCACGGTCACCTCCGTACGGACGGTGGCCAAGGCGAACTTCCCGACGAACGACGTCTACGGGAACGTGAACCGGCCCGAGCTGCGGCTCATCACGTGCGGTGGCCCCCGGGACGAGGACGGCTACCTCGACAACGTGATCGTCTTCGCCGCGCTGACGTCGTCCACGAAACCGTGAGCACACTGGAACACCTGGAACCCCTGGAACACAAAGAACGGCGGGCCGCCGGAACGTACGCCGTCGGCCCGCCGTCCTCCCCCACGAGTGCCACGACGGTGGCAACTGGCCCATGGAGAGCGTTGAAACGGTCCCGCGAGAAAGCGGCGGCAGCTTCCGAGCTGTTCGCCGCCCTCTACCCGCGCCTGGCCGGCTGGTGCCGCCGTCTCGTCGACGACGACGAGACGGCCCACGAGATCGCCTCGGAGGCGTTCACGCGTCTGTGGGCCCGCTGGACGACCGTGGAGGAGCCGCGCGGCTTCCTCTATGTGACGGCGGCGAACATCGTGCGGGACCACTGGCGCAAAATGGAGCGCGAGCGAAAGGCCATGCGGCACGCGACCACGGAGGCGGCACTGCGCATCCACGCGGAGCCGTCGGACCCGTCCGTACGGCTCCTCGTCCAGTCGTTGCCGGAACGACTGCGGGTGCCGATCCTCCTCCACTACTACGCTGACATGCCCATCCGGGAAGTGTCCGCGCTGACCGGACGCAAGGAAGGAACCATCAAGGCCGACCTCCACGCGGCCCGTGAACAACTCCGTGCCCACCTGAGGAAAAGTCTTGACCACACGCTTTGACGACGCCGAAGACCCGGAATTCGACCCCACCGGCGCGGACCACGACCCCGACGACCCGCTCCTGATCCTCCTCGGGCCCGCGTCGGCGTCCGCCCCCGCCTACCTGGGCGCTCCCCCGGGCCGCTACGAGGAGATCCGCCGTACCGCGACCCGCCGCCGCCGGACCCGCGCCGCCGCCGGAGTGGGCGCGGCCTGCGCCATCGCCGCCCTCGTCGTCCTCCCCCTCAACCTGACGACGGGCTCCGAGTCCCCCCGCTCCCCCACGGTCCCCATGGCCCCGCCCGTCTCGACAATCCCGGCGTCACCGGCTCCCTCACCGGCACCGTCCCGGCCGATGTCCCCCTCTCCGGCCTCCGCCACGCCCTCCGAGGTGCCCTCCAGCGAGCCCACCGAGGGGCCCCACAGCAACACCGGGGCGTCCCTCGCCCCGCCCGACCAGACGCCCGTACCGACCCCGGCGGCCTCCACGGGCGCGTCCACGCAGGCGGAGTCGCCCGCGACGGACAGCGGCGCGAGCCCCGCGCCGAAGGACAGCATCACCGCGGCCCAGGACAGCACGACCGCGCCGTAGAGCACAACGGGGCACTCCAACTCGTGGACGTCGCCGGGTGAGATGAGCGGCGGGTGGACGGTCCAATGCTCCAGGTCGTCGGAGATGGCCAGGGCGACACAGCCGCCGACCTCGACGGGGAGGGAGGCGTCACTGGCACAGACGACCATGACCCAGCCGCCCGGACCGTCCGCGTCGCCCGTCTCATACGTGCTGTCGTCGTCGCGTACGACGAACGGGTCGCGCCAGCCCATGTGTTCACCGGTGCGGTACCAGCGCGGATCCGCCTCGACGACCGGCCCGGTGCCGTGGCGCCGCCAGCCCGTGCCGTCCGTGCGGTCGGAGTACGCCAGCCCGACCGACTGGAGCGGCCAGCCGTCCGGGGTGAGGCCGGAGACACCGGTGACGGGCGGCCTGTTCGTCAACTCGATGGCGGCGTACGGGCTTTCACGGCTGAAGTGGCGAGGCCGGGACGCCGTCTTCACCCTCGTCCTCCTGCTGATGCTGGTCCCGTTCGAGTCGGTGGCGGTCCCGCTCTTCTACATGTTCAACGACCAGCGCAACACCGTTCCTAGGGACTGAGCGGGAGTGAGTCCTGTTGCCAGGTCTCGTGCTCGGCCGAACGCCCCGGACGGTGTTGGGCGTTCTGGTTGCCCGCGTTCGCTCCGTGTCCGGGCGGCACGGATCGTGTCCGTGGTCCGGGAATGCGGGGGCGGGGTTCCTCACGCCCAGGAACACGCCGATCGGCCTGGACGGTCCGATGCCCCATCACATCACTCCGGTGTGGTGGGGGCGGTGCCGTCCGTCGCCGGATCGGGTGTTGCTGGGCGCGCCTTCCGATCGCCACGGCGGCAGCATCATGGCGAGTCGTCGTACGGGTCGTACTGGTCAGAGGTTTCTGCCAGTGCTGGGCTCCCCAGTGGCTGGTGTAGGCGGGGTCGACGGCGATGACCGCGATGCCCGTCTGGTCGGCCATCGAGGACAGTCGGGCGCGGAGTTTGCCGGTGGGCATGCCGGAGATCAGCTGCCTGAAGCGTTTCCTGCGGCCGTGTTTCTCCCGGGTCTTCTCGGTGGTGAAGTCGAGGTCCTCCACCGCGATCGCCTTCACGCCACAGGTTCTGGCCCAGTGCAGGAGGCGGGTGAGGGCGTGGCGGACCTGGGCGTCGCGGTGTTCGGCGGTGCCGGTGAGGTCGTAGGGGAAGTGGCGTGGGCTGCCGGTGGGGTTGCCGTGGGTGTCGAGGTGCCAGGCGGCGAGGTGGTCGGCGTTCATGTCGACGCCGATCACCCCGTGGGCGAGCGCGGCCTCGATGGGGAGGGTGGGGGTGGGTGGGATCTGCCAGGACGCGGTCACATACCAGCGGTCCCGGGCGGTGTCGTAGTGGATGCGGTAGGCGACCGCCCGATTGGCCGCGACGCGGTCCGCCCACTCACCGCCCCGGTGCGCGAACCGCACCGTGCAGGCCAGGACGTACCGTCCGTGCGGGGCGTTCGCCAGATACGCCAGCGGGGCGGGGAGTTTGATGCTCACCTCACCGTCCGGGCTGATCCGGATGGTCTCGTTGCCGTGGCGCTTGCCGGACTCCCCGTCCGCCTGGCAGAACCAGCGTTCCGCCTCCCACCGCCCCCGCCACACCGACTCCGTCAGCCTGGCCGCCTCCAGATGATGCCGGGTACGCGCCAGCCGCTTGCCGCCCCGCACCACGTGCACGAGAGCGGCCTCACGATCCGCCCGCGCGACCGTCAGCCGGTCCTCAAGCACCCGCAGGCGCCGCGACTTGGCATGCCACTCCCGCCGGGACCGGTACCCGCCGGGCGCCTTCTTCGTCCCCTTCTGCCCGAGCGGCTGGGACAGGCGGTCCTCGACGGTGCGGATGCCCGCTTCGAGGTGGTGGAGGTGCGCGAGCTGGCCACGCCGGGCCAGCGCCCACTGATCATGCGTGGCCTTGGTGATGCTGCCCGCCCAGCGCGACGACGACAACGGTGTCAGCTCCCGCTTACGCACCGCCCACGCCTCACCAGAATGCGACAGACCGTCCCGGCAACGCGCCTTGAGATCCTTCGAGGCCAGCGACCCCAGATGCGCCCCCACCAGACGCAGCACCTTCTCATCATCCGTGGTCAGGTGCTTGAGACGGGTCCGGATGGCCACACCGGACGGGCCGGACACGACGAACGGCGCCGCGACAGTCCGCAGCTCACCCACCCCTGTCACCCCATCCCCGGCCCCACCCGAAAACCTGTCGCCATGAGAAACGAGCATCACCCATGAAGGTCACGCATTCGACAGGAGAACACCAGTTCCCGCCAGGAACGACCCCACGGCCGAGACGCACGACACAACACGGCCCAGCAACACTCACTCCCGCTCACCAGAACGCACTTGAGCGAACTCCAACGGCAGCAGTTCCAACCCTCTACATCCTGGCGCTCCCGTTCGTCGCCAACGCCTTCTCGGTCTACCAGTTCCACACCTTCTTCCGCACGATCCCACCGAGCATCGAGGAGGCCGCCCGCATCGACGGGGCGGGCCCATGGCGCACGTTCTTCGCGATCATCGTCCCCATGAGCAAGCCGGCCTTCGCCTCGGTCGCGATCCTGACGTTCCTCACCCAGTGGGGCTCCTTCCTCTGGCCGGTCCTGATGGTGTCCGACCCCTCGGTGCGCCCCCTTCCCCTGGAGATGAGCGTCTTCCAGGCCCAACTCCCCCCGGACTGGGGCCAGACGCTCGCCTTCGGCGTCCTCCTGGTCCTGCCGGTACTGATCGTCTTCGCCTTCTTCCAGCGCTGGTTCGTCCAAGGCGTCGCCAGTTCGGCGGTCAAGGGCTGAAAATGGCCACTGAAATGGCCAACGGGGCCGGGATCGGTGGGGACGGGAATGATCGGGACGGTGTTCCGCAGCGAGGACGTGCCCGCGGCGGACAGGTTCGACCACTGGCGGGAGCTGATCGCCCGGACCCGCTCCAACGATTTCATCAGCATCCACTCAGCCGATTTCTGGGGCGAGACAAGCCTGTTGGAGCTGGGCCCGGCGACCGTGATGCACACGTCGTTCCTGCCGACGCGATTCCGCCGCAGCACGAGAATGGTGCGCCAGGACGACCGCGAGCTGTACCACCTGACGTTGATGCTCGACGGCGGCATGGGCCTCGACCACGCCGACCGGACCACCATGTTCGACCCACGTGACCTGCACCTGGCCGACAGCTCCCGCCCCTACGACTTCCGGCCGGCGGACGACCGGGAACGCCGGGTCGTCCGAGGAGTGGGCCTGGACATCCCCAAGGCACTGCTGCCCCTCCCGCCGCACCGCGTACGGGAGTTGCTGAACCGGCGCCTTTCGGGCCAGGAGGGAATCGGCGCTCTGCTGGCCGACTTCCTCACGGGACTGGACCTCCAGGCCGACACCCTCCAGCCCTCCGACGCGCCCCGCCTGGGCAAGGTCGTACTGGACCTCACATCGGCCTGGCTCGCACAACTCCTGGACGCGGAGGCCGCGTTGCCACCGGAGACCCGTCAACAGGCGCTGATGGAACGCGTCCAGGCGTTCATCCGGCAGAACCTGCACGACCCCGGCCTGACCCCGCCGGTGATAGCCGCCGCCCACAACATCTCGGTCAGCTATCTGCACCGCGTCTTCCAGCAGCGGACGCGCGGGGAACCGGTCGCCGCCTGGATCCGCCGCCAACGCCTGGAGAACGCCCACCGCGACCTGGCGAACCCCGCACTGCGCCACACGCCGGTCCACACGATCGCCGCCCGCTGGGGCTACCCGCGCCCCTCCGACTTCACCCGAGCCTTCAGAGCCGCCTACGGGACATCCCCCACGGAGCACCGGCAACAGGCGCCGACGGAGGTCCTCCGCGCCCCAAGCACCCCCCGCGTCCCCCGCGTCCCCTAAATCCCGTTACCCACTTATTGCCCGTGGGATCTTCATGAACGTCGCGTCAGGTTCGTACGATATGCACATCAACGGGCCTGGCCAGGAGCAGACTTGGACAGGCCTCCCGCGTTCCCATGGGGGATTCGTATGCGTCATCACGTCGCGGCCACCGTTCTCTCCGGTGCCGTCGTTCTGTCCGCGCTCGCGCTTCCGGCAACCGCCGCCCAGGCGTCGGAGCGGACGGCCACGTCGGCGAAGCCAAGTTCCTTCGCCCAGCGGTCCGTTCATCCGAAGGACTCGCTGGGCAGCATGAAATTCTCGAACGCGGTCATCAACGGCGGCAAGGACATCGTCCTCGGCGTCACCACCAAGACGTCGGTCACCGTCACGTACACCGCCACCAGTGACAGCGGCGTCGCGCTCACACAGGCCTTCCTGTGGCAGGGCACCGACAGCTCCGACACGGACACCATCACCGGTTCCCTGGGCACGGACGACGACCCCGAGTGCACGGAGTCGACCACCCAGACCGGTACCTACAGATGCACCGCCGTCTTCCACGTCAACGCCGCCTCGGACCTGAAGCAGAACGGCGTCGCCGGGGTCTGGAAACTCTTCCTGGGCGGCTACGACCTCTACGCGAACGCCAGTTACAACGACAACGTCGCCACCACCAGGATCAAGAAGGTGTCCCAGCTGACCCTTGACGCCACCCCGGAACCGGTGACGAAGAACAAGAACATCACCGTCGCGGGCAAGCTGAAGCGCGCCAACTGGAACGACGGCACCTACGCCAGCTTCCCGGGCCAGAAGGTGCTGCTGCAGTACCGCAAGAAGGGCAGCAACACCTACACCACCCTCAAGACGCTCACCAGCGCCACCGGCGGCACCCTCAAGACCGTCGTCAAGGCCACGGCCGACGGCTACTACCGCTTCACCTTCGCGACGAACCTCAGCACCGCCGCCTCGACGTCGGCCGCCGACTTCGTCGACGTCAGGTAGCTTCCCGGCCTTCCCCTGCCGTACGGACCCGGCGCCGGCCACCGTCCACGACGGCACCCGGCGCCGCGGCTCCCCGCCGGCCCGAGGAAGCTCAGCGCGGGAGAGCCGTCAATCCATGTTCGGTGGGTTCCCCGGTCGCGTGGTCCCGCAGGCCGGGACACCGTCGAGCCAGGCCGGGCCCTGGAAGAAGATGTTGCTGATCCAGCCGCCGTAGTCCGGAAGGTAGGACCAGGCGCTGTTGGTGAGGCCCTCGGCCGTGACCGACTGCAGGCGGCAGGCTCCCGGGCGGGGGCAAGGAACTGGGCCGAAGTGCGACGGTCCCGCCTGTGGCATGACTGGTACGGGGCTGTCCTTTCGACCCGCGCGGCGGGAGGACAGCCCCGTACCTTTCCGGTGGCCGGCCGGTCAGTACAGCTTGTTGACGGCCGTGGTCGTGGTCTTCTTGAAGGCGGCCACGGGCGCGTCGTCGAAGTCGCCCATCTGTCCCCACCGAACGACGGTGACGGTCTTGTCGTCCCGTCCGACGGACAGCAGGGTGATGTCGGTGGCGCCCCAGGACGTTTCGGTGTGCAGGCCGCGGACGCGGGCGCCCTCCTCGACCGGCAGCGTGCCGTAGTCCCGGCCCTCGGCCTTGATGTCGGGCGAGGACTTCTCGATGCGGTCGGCGCAGGTGCGGATCAGGTCGTCGTAGTGCTTCGCCAGGGCCTTGGCCAGAGCGGGTGAGCCCGTCACGACGGTCAACTGCACGGCGCCGGTGTCCAGGTCGGTCCGGAACTCCCGGTGCCGGTAGTCGTAGTCGAGCACACCTTCCGTGCTCACGCAGGAGCCGAGTGCCTCCGGAAACCCCTCGGTGACCGGCCCGGCGGTCCAGGACGATGTCGGATGCGGCGGCAGCTGGGACGCCGACAGGAACGTGGGCGTGGCGGCCTTCGGCGCGGCGCCTGCGGCCGGTGCCGTCAGGACCGAGCCCGCCGCGAGGGCGGCGACGGCGAGTGCGGTGAGAGCGCTCGTTCGGATGCGCATGGACATGGATGTTCCCCCGTGGATGAGTGCGTGGACTTGAATGCCCCGGCGAGGCCGGCTGGTCGGTCCGGGCCTGGTCGGTGCGGCACCAAGAGCATCAGCGGTCACAGTGGCTGGGCGCAACAGTCGGCGGCCGATCGAGCAGGGTGGAACGGTCCCAGCCCCTCTGACGTGCAGCTATATGGGGTGCCTGGGACACCGTCCGGGGCGACGAGAGACCTGAGTCGGCACAGGACGACGGCATCAACCACGCGCCGGGGTCCGCCGTTCGGGCGCCGAACCAGCCCTGCGCAGTGCGTTGTGGAGCGCGCCCGCTCGGGTCATTGGGCGTCAGCGGTGTTGAGCCGGCCGCATGCGCTAGACTTGATCTTGAGCTGGTCATCGCAACTCGCGGTAGCTGGTGGTGCGTTGGTGGTCCAAGGAAAGACGCCCCGCTTCCTGCGGGGAAATGCAGGTGCAAGGCCTGCCCGGCGCTCGATACACGTAGGGCCCGTCCGTACAGCGGACGGGCCCTACGTGTTGCCCGGCGTGAGAGCCGGGGAGGGGGAAAATCGGCGAAACCCAGCGGCGTGACGTCCCGTGCGCCCGTGGCTTCAGCGTTGCCGTGGTCACCCAGGGGCCGCCGCCCTGGCATGCCGAAGTGGGGAGCGCTCCCCACGGAAGCGCTCCCCACGGCTCGGTCGGTCAGCAGGTCGAGTTGGTCTGGGTCAGGAGGCCGAGCCGCCACGGAAGGAGGTTGTAGTCGCCGCCCGCGTTGGGGTCCAGGCCCTGGTAGAGGTACTGGAGCCGGCAGGAGGGGATGGTGAGAGTCTGGTCGTAGCCCGCGCGGATCATCTCGCCGTGGCTGATGTCCCGGGTCCAGGCGCCCGCGGGGAAGCTGACGTTGTTCGCCCGGGCGAAGGGATTGCCCTCGGACGCGGCGAGCTGTGTCCAGGAGCCGCCGAGATTCGCGGCGGTCCAGGAACGGAAGTAGCGCCGCCCGTCGGAACCGATGGCCTCGACGAGGAGCAGGTACTGGTTGCTGCCCTGCACCTTGTAGACGTTGCTCGCTTCGAACAACGCGTTCTTGGAGTCCTGCAGTGCGATGACGGTGTTGGTGAACCCGTTCGGGAACTGGCCGACGGTCGTCTGCGAGCGGTACAGGTGTCCGTTGTCGTCGGAGGAGAACAGGTAGCAGTTGGCGCTGTCGCAGATCACCCACATGTCGACCCAGTAGCCGTTGCCGATGTTCTGCCGGATGATGTCCGGCATCGACGAGTAGAAGTTGCGCGGGGCGCTCCACCCGTTGGGGTTGCTGATGTCGGGGTTGGTGGAGTACGAGGCGTTGCCGGTCTGGTAGACGAGGTACCACAGGCGTTGCGGCGCGTTGTAGAAGACCTGCGGCGCGGCCCGGTAACCGGTCCCGATGGCGGTGCGGTCCAGGTAGTGGTGGGTGGCCGAGCCGGCCTGGGACCAGTCGCTGAAGTTCAGGTAGACCAGGTTGTAGCCGGAGCGGCTCGCGGTACTGGCGAACACGTGGTACTTGCCGTTGTACTGGACGACCGTCGGGTCCTTGATGCCCGCGATGTTGTGCGTCGCGTCGGACTTCGGCCCGATCATGGCGCCGCTGGAGCTCCACGAGTACCTGTTGGGCAGGGCGGTGGCGTCGGCGGCGCCGCGGGTCGTGGCGGGGGTGCCGCCCATCGTCGTCAGCGCCGCGTTGTAAGCCGGCTTCTTGTTGCCGTTACGGTCGAACAGCAGCGGGTTCTCGTTGCTGCGCCAGGAGTCGCTGTCGCGGATGCCCCAGACCGTGATGCCGGTGCAGCGCGCCACGTTCATACAGGCCCTGACCGTGTTCGCGTACGCGTTCGTCGACGCCTGCGCGATGTCCAGTTCGGTGATCTGGACGTCCACGCCGAGTGCGGCGAAGCTCGAGATCGTCGTCTGGAAGCTGCCGGGAGGACCGCCGGCGCCCAGGTGGGCCTGGAGGCCGACGCAGTCGATGGGTACGCCGCGTGCCTTGAAGTCGCGCACCATGCGGTAGACGCCCTGGGTCTTGGCGGCGTTCCAGTCGTCGATGCTGTAGTCGTTGTAGCAGAGCTTGGCCCCTGGGTCGGCCGCCCGGGCCGTGCGGAACGCCTCTTCCAGGAAGCCGTTGCCCAGCACGTCCCGGAAGACCGAGCTGCGGAGCTGGCCGCTGCCGCCGTCGGCGAACGCCTCGTTCACCACGTCCCAGGTGTAGATCTTTCCCTTGTAGTGGTTCGCCACGGTCCTGATGTGGTTGTTCATCACGGATCGCAGGGTGTTCGCGTCCCTGATGGAGCTGACCCAGCCGGGCAGTTGGGAGTGCCACACCAGGGTGTGGCCACGCATGCGCTGGCCGTGGGACAGCGCGCGGTTGACGATCTGGTCGCCGGGGCCGAAGTTGAACGAGCCGCGGGACGGCTCGGTGGCGTCCCACTTCATCTCGTTCTCGGGCGTGACCATGTTGAACTCACGGTCCAGGATCCCGGTGTACGTACGGTCGCCGAGCCGGCCCGCGGCCACGGCCGTTCCGAAGTACCGTCCGGACTGGGCCGCCTGGGCGCCCAGGGTGGAGGCCCGGACGGTGTCGGGTACGGCGGGTGCGGCGGTCGTGCCCGCCGCGCCGATCGCGCTCCCGGGTGTCGCCATGACGGTCGCGGCCAGCAGGCCCAGGACCGAGGCTCGGCGGTGGCCGAGCCGTTTCAGCGGGTTCATGTTTCTCCTGTCGGGGTGGGGGGTTGGGTGGTGCGATCGGTGGAACCGCTCAGGGCGTGGTCAGCTCGAACCGTGTGCAGCGGACCGCGCCGCCGAGTGCCTGGGTGGCGTGGTTGAAGAGGGCGAATCGGTAGCCCATGAAGAACCGCCAGTCGTTGCCCAGCGAGAAGGTGGGGCCGAGGCGGGTGAAGGTGGTGCCGTCGGTGCTGTACGAGAAGGCTCCGGGGCGTCCGGTGCCGGGACGGATGTCCGCGCTCGCGCGCAGCCAGACGCGGCTGCCCGAGACGGGCGCGCCTGCGGCCTCGGTGCCGACGTTGGTGGTGTTCCAACTGCCGTCCATGGTCAGCCCGTTGACCATCACGACTCGGGTCGCGCCGCCGTCGCGCCGGACGCCGATCCAGGCGGAGGAGTCACGCAGCAGTGCGAGTCCGGCGCGGTCGCCGTCGCGCATCGCCGAGAAGTCGAGCTGGACGGTGGCGGTGGAGGTGGGGCCCTGGATCCGGTGGGTGAGGGTGTTGCGGGCCCAGTAGAGGTCGCCTGTGACCGTCGCGGTCCGCAGGGTCAGGCCGTTGTTCACCGACCATCTGGTGTTGTCCGGGTTGTGGTTCCACTCCCATCTGGGCTTGAGGGCTGTGCCGTCGAAGGTGTCGACGCCGGTCATGGGGGTGACCTGGCGGGGCGGAGGGGGCACGGCCGGGCTGGGATACGTGGTGCCCCACGCGCCGTTGACGAGCTGCACGACCGGCCAGCCGTCCGCGGTCCAGGTGACCGGCGCGAGGGCGGGCATCCGGCCGCCGGGGTACGCGTCGACGAAGGCCAGGTAGTACCAGGCGCCGTTCTGCGTCTGCACCAGCCCGCCCTGGTGCGGGACGCCACCGCCGGGGATCGGCCCGCGCAGGTCGAGCAGGACCTGCCGCATCGTGTACGGGCCGAAGGGGCCGCTCGA
Source organism: Streptomyces sp. AK08-02 (assembly GCF_033795085.1). Classification (NCBI taxonomy): domain Bacteria; kingdom Bacillati; phylum Actinomycetota; class Actinomycetes; order Kitasatosporales; family Streptomycetaceae; genus Streptomyces; species Streptomyces sp. AK08-02. The sequence continues at coordinate 25,527 of NZ_JARAZV010000024.1, read as the reverse complement.
CGACTTCAGGATGTACTGGCCGTTCGCGGGGCGGGTCAGGAAGATGTAGTACTGCCCGTTGATCTTGTAGAAGCGGGAGCCCTCCAGGGTGCCCACGCTCGACGGAGTGGTGAACACCTGCTGGGTGCGGACCTGGCTGCGGCCGTCGGGCGAGAGCTGGGCCACGCTGATCGTGCTGTTCCCGTACGCCACGTAGAGGGTGTCGTCGGTGTCGACGAGCAGCCCCGCGTCGTAGTAGGGCGTGCCGATCGTCGTCAGCCTGTTCCACGGACCCTCCGCGGCGGGGGCCGTGTAGACGTACGTCCTGGCGAAGTCGATCTGGCCGAGCCAGTAGAACGTCCTGTTGCTCGGCCGGTAGGCCAGTGACGACGCCCAGATGCCCCGTACGTAGCCGCGGGCACCGTTCAGGTCGTACTTGGCGCCGAAGTCGAGCACGGGCACCGAGTGACCGGCGATCTCCCAGTTGACCAGGTCGTACGACCTCAGGACGGGCGCGCCCGGCGAGTAGTGCATGGTCGAGGCCGAGGCGTAGAAGGTGTCACCGACGCGGATGACGTCGATGTCCGCGAAGTCCTGCCAGATCACCGGGTTCGCGTAGGTCGCGGCGGCAGCGGGGGCCGGCCCCTGGGCGAAGGCGGCGGAGGCGGTGCCGGGGACCGCCGACGGAGGGAACAGGGAGCCGACGGTCAGGCCGGTGGCGGCCGTCAGTGCGCGGCGACGGGACAGGGCGTGATGGGTCCATGACATTTGCATGGGTGGCGTTCTCCTTCTGTGGCCCAGCCGTTGGTGGTCGGCGTTGTCCGGAGGTGCCCTGCTGGTTCGCTCGGAGCGGCTGCCCTGTATACGAGATATCGAACGCGGATCGGCTTGCCGAGCAATTTGGATGATAGGGGGCCGGTGGATCCCGTCAATACTTCTCGCATGAATCGTCATGGACTTCGAAACATTCGAAGATATTTGATCCCATGTCATCGCAGGCCAGCTGTCCGTATGGTGAGGATGCGCCACTTTCGGCGAGCTTGTATGGCCGGATCGTTGAGGCAGTGCGGTGATGGGTGTTGACATGTTCGAGGGCCTCCCTAGTATCCGTGGGGCCCTGGTTTCCGAATGGCTCACGAAATTTCGAACGCCATCTCTCCCGCTGTCCAGTGTCATGCGCGTGACATTGATCTTCGTGTCACCGCTCATGGCGCCCTTCCGTGAAGGAGCCCCTGGTGCCCAGACGGTCAGGCGGACGACTGCTCCGCCTCCTCGCGACCATCGTGCTGACGGTCACCGCGTCGGTGACGGCCTCCGTCCACTCCACCGCCTCGGCGGCGCCCGGCAGCCCGGCGCTCACGCCACCACTCGGCTGGAACAGCTGGAACAGCTTCGGGTGCGGAATCACGGAGGCGCAGGTTCGCCAGGCCGCCGACGCGATGGTGGCCTCGGGCATGCGCGACGCCGGCTACCGGTATCTGGTGGTCGACGACTGCTGGTTCGACCCGAACCGCGACGCGGCAGGCAACCTGCGGTCCAACCCGACCAAGTTCCCGAGTGGGATGAAGGCGCTCGGGGACTACATCCACAGCAAGGGACTCAAGTTCGGCATCTACCAGGTGCCGGGCGAACGCACCTGCGCGCAGACCAGCGGCGGCTATCCCGGGTCGACGGGCAGCAGGGGACACGAGGCCCAGGACGCCGCCACGTTCGCCTCGTGGGGCGTCGACTACCTGAAGTACGACTGGTGTTCCTCCAGCGGCACCCGCGATGAGCAGGTCGCGCGCTTCACGCTGATGCGTGACGCCCTGCGCGCCACCGGGCGGCCGATCGTCTACAGCATCAACCCCAACAGCTTCCACGCCATCACCGGCTCCACCTACGACTGGGGTGAGGTCGCCGACCTGTGGCGGACGACCGAGGACCTGCTCGACATCTGGCAGAACGGCAACACCAACAGCTATCCGATGGGCGTCGGCAACGTCCTCGACGTCACCGCGCCGCTGGCGGCGCAGTCCGGTCCCGGACACTGGAACGACCCGGACATGCTGGTCGTGGGCCGTCCCGGCCTGTCACTGACCGAGTCCCGCTCCCACTTCGCCCTGTGGTCGCTGATGGGTGCCCCGCTCATGGCAGGCAACGACATCCGCACCATGTCCGCCGACGTGAGCGCCATCCTGCGCAACCCGCGTCTGCTGGCGGTGAACCAGGATTCGCTGGGGGCCGGCGGGCGCAGGGTGCGCGACGACGGCAACACCGAGGTGTTCGCCAAGCCGCTGGCCGACGGCTCGGTCGCGGTGGGCCTGTTCAACCGGGGAGGCAGCACCGCGACGGTCACCACGACAGCGGCACAAGTCGGCCTGTCGGGCGGGTCGTTCACCCTCACGGACCTGTGGACCGGCTCCACGTCGAGCACGTCAGGACAGATCTCCGCGAGCGTGCCGGCGCACGGCGTGGCCGTGTTCAAGGTGACCGGCGGCAGCCCGCTGGCCGCCACCACCTCGCGGCTGCGCGGCACCGGATCCGGCCGCTGTCTGGACGTGGACAACGCCTCCACCGCCGCCGGTGCCACAGCACTGCTCTGGGACTGCCACACCGCCGCCAACCAGCTGTGGACCACATGGACCGGCGGCGAGATCCGCGTGTTCGGCGACAAGTGCCTGGACGCCTACAACCAGGGCACCGCCAACGGCACCCGGGTCATCACCTGGTCCTGCAACGGCCAGGACAACCAGAAGTGGACCGTCGGCTCCGACGGGTCGGTCCGCAACGTCCGCGCGGGGCTGTGCCTCGACACCGACCGGGCCGGCACCGCCAACGGCACCCCACTGGTCCTGTGGGCCTGCGACGGGCGGGCGGGGCAGAAGTGGAGCCGGTCGTGAGGGAGTCGGGTTCCTCTCCGAACCGGGGGTACATGTGGTTCTCCGCCCCCGAAATGTCATGCACGAGTAAAGATCGTCAGCGAAAACGACCCAAACCGAACCACCAGCAACTTAATTCCAAGTCCACGCTCTGCAGCCCCTGTTACGTTCATCGGCGGCCCTGGGAGCACAACGACCAACCCAGGGTGAACAAAAAACGGTAGAAAACATGCGCAAGTTGGCTGTTGGCGCGCTCGTCGGCGGAATCTTCGCCCTGAGCGCCGGGTCCGCGATGGCGGTCTCGTGGCACACCATTCCGACACTCACCACGGGGGGCGCATCCTTCACGGGGGGCTCGTACACGTTCTGGCCCTCGGGGCAGAACCACGGTGCCTTCGAATGGGAGGGCAACCTCAACGACACCGACAACGGTGACGGGCACAACGTCTACATGCAGGTGCGGGTCGAGGGCTACGACTGGAGCCGCTACAACGGCAAGCAGAAGAGCTCGGTCTCCTTCGACCAGCTGAACTGGGACGGTGCCGCCCAGTACACCGACGACGCGTACATACGCGTCTGCCGTGACAAGGGTTCGCTGAACCCTGACAACTGCTCGGCGACCAAGCACTACCAGAAGTAGTCGCTCACTCCGGCAAGACCGCGGGCCCAGGATGTCCTCCTGGGCCCGCACGCTTCTTTGGGGGAAGCCAACAGCATGTCAGAAATCCTTGTTGCCAAGGGAGTTGACCTCTCCTACGGCAATCAGTTGGCCGTCAGCGACGTCCACCTCTCCGTGTCCCCCGGTGAGGTCGTGGCGATCACCGGGCAGAGTGGTTCCGGAAAGTCCTCGCTCCTCTACTGTCTCGCCGGCGTCCTTCCCGCCACGCGTGGTCAGGTGCGTTTCGAAGGGCGGACGCTCGGCGATCTCTCCGACGACGAGATCAGCACGCTCCGCCGCGAACGTTTCGGATTCGTCTTCCAGTACGGCGAGTTGCTGCCGGAACTCACCGTCGAGGAGAACACCGCCCTCCCCCTGCGGCTGGCCGGACAGCGCAAGGGTCCCGCCCTCGCGGCAGCCGGTGAGGTGCTCGAACGACTCGGCCTCGGCGAACTGCGGGGGCGCCGCCCCGGTCAGGTCTCCGGCGGGCAGAGTCAGCGCGTCGCGGTCGCGCGTTCCCTGGTGCACCGGCCCGCGATCGTCTTCGCGGACGAGCCGACGGGATCGCTGGACAGCGCCAACGCCTCCGCCGTACTGAAGGAGTTCCTCGACCTGGCCAGGTCACAGGGGACCGCCGTTCTGCTGGTGACACACGACCACGCCATCGCCGCACAGGCCGACACCCACTACACGATGACCGACGGAGTCCTGGGTACACGGGGTGCCGCGTGAGGGAGTTCCTCTTCGGCCTGCGCCTGTTGTTCGGCGCGGGTCGCGGCAACCGCATCCGTTTCTTCCTGATGGCCATCGGCGGCTCCATCGGGGTCTGCTGCCTGGCACTCGTCCTCACCGTCCCGGCGATCCTCGACGCGCACGACGGCCGCGACGCCGCCCGGCAGCCCGTCACCTCCGCCCGGGGCCCCGCGGACGGCACCCTGGTCCTGCAGCGCAACGACGCCTACGGCTCCAGGTCGTTCACCCGGGTGTTCGTCGCCCGGGGATCGCAGGGAACGCGGGCCGTTCCACCCGGGCTCAGTGAACTGCCCTCCCCCGGTGAGGTGTTCGTCTCGCCGCGGGTGCACGAGCTGCTGCGTGAGGCACCCGCTGTCAAGGCCCTCCTGCCGGGCCGTGAGGCGGGTGTGATCCGCCCGGCCGGGCTCACTCATCCCGACGAGCTCTACGCCTACGTCGGAACCGACCGTGCCCGGATCGCCGACGAGGGTCGGACCCTGAAGGGGTTCGGCTACAGCTACGCCCCTTTCCCGGCCGTCGACCCCTCCACCCTCACCGACGTACGGTTCGCCCTGGCCACACTGGTCCTGCTGCCACTGGGAATCTTCCTGTCGGTCTGCGCCCGTCTCTCCGCCGCGAGCCGTATGCGCCGCCTGGCGGCACTGCGGTTGCTGGGCCTGAGCATCAAGGGCACCCAGCGCGTGAACGCCGCCGAGACCGTCGTCGCGGCGCTGCTCGGCGCGGTGCTGGGACTCGGCGAGTACTGGCTGCTCAACCAGGTGATGGCAAGGGCGGGTCTGCCCGGCCTGAGGTGGTACCCGGGCGACGGCGCCCTGTCCGCGTCCACCATCGCCGTCTGTCTGCTCGGCTGCCCGGCCCTCGCCTGGTTCGTCGGCCGCAAGAGCGCGCGAGACGCAGCCGCCAACCCACTGGCGGTACGGCGTACGGCGGTTCCGCGACCGCCCTCCAAGTGGGGCGGCCTGCTGCTGGTCGCCGGCCTGGGCATCGTGTCCGGCTTCTGTGTCACGGGTCTGATGGGCCACCCCGCCTCCAGTGACGGCCCGAACGCGCTGCTCGTGGTCGCCGGAGTCGTACTCACCGGCGTCGGACTCGTGCTGACGCTGCCCCTGCTCTCGTACGTCCTGGCCAGCCGGTTGGCGAGCTCCACCCAGTCACTGACCCTCAACCTGGCGATGCGGCGCAACGAGGCCGAGCCGGGTAGCACGATGCGGGTTGTCACCGGCCTCGTCCTCCTCGTCTACGCCGCCTCGCTCGCCCAGGGCGTCCTCATCCAGTTGGAGCAGGTCACCCGCCCGTCCGGTCCCGTACAGGACTACTCCCTTCCGCTGTCGGGACTCAGCGCCCAGCAGCAGCGGGACCTCGCGGATGTGTCGGGTGTGCGCGCACACGCCGTCCTGATGAACTCCTGGGTCGACCTCAACGCGAACCGGCCCCAGGCCGACCTCGCCTCCTCGGCGACGGCCCTGGTGGCCACCTGCGCCCAGTTGGACCGTATGACCCGGCGCTCCGAGGGCTGCGTGGACGGCCAGGTGATGCGACTGGCCGACCCCAACTCAAGCCTGGGATCCGACCTGAAACCCGGTACGTCGTTCAGCTTCCGTCTCCGCCTCGGCGGCGGCGGGAACAAGAAAGTGAACGTCACCCTGCCCACGGAGCGGATCGTCTACAGCGGGTACTCGGGCTCCGCGGTCGGCAACGCCGTCCTGCTGGTCCCGCCGTCCGCGCTGCCCGCCGGGGCGAGCCCACGCGATGCGGAGCTTCTCCTCGCCGGCAGTTCGGACCCCGGTCAGGTCCGCGGTGTCCTCGACGGCATCGCGGCCGTGGTCCCGATCGCCGAGATCGAGCTCGTCGGGCTGAACGTCCAGGGCCTTGAGCAGATCTCCGTGGTCGAGACCCTCATGGCCCTGGGCATGATCATGGGCCTGGTCATCGGGGTCGCCGCCTTCCTGGTGTCCGTCACCGACCGGGCCGTCGAGCGCCGCGCGCAGGTCACCGCCGTCACCCTGATCGGCGCACGGGCGAGAACCATGAGGGTCGTACAGTGCGCCCAGGTCGTGCTGCCCCTGAGCCTCGGCCTGATCCTGGCCCTGGTGACGGGCAAACTCGCCGAGTCCAGCTACCTGATCACCGGCGGCGGCACCATCCGCTGGGACCTGGCGGGCATCCCCCTCCTGATACTCGCCACCACAGGCGTGGTGGCGACGGCCACAATGGGCTCGTTGCCGCTGGTGGGCCGCCGTATCAACCCGGAACTGATCCGCCGGGACTGACGGATCTGAGGGACCTGACGGGACGACCCCGCACGACGGTGACCGTCCCGTCGGGGACAGCCCATGGCAGGGGCCTTCGGCCGGTGCGGCACGGAGCCGCACCGGCCGACCTGCCACTCGTACCCGAGCAGATCGCCCTGGAACAACTCCAGCACCAGTCAGCCACCGGCGACCTCACGATGAGCCGCCCGTACGATCTCGCCGGCTTCCTGGATCGCCCGCTCCCGTGCGTCGATGAAGCTGTGCCAGTACACCGCGTCGTGTGCCTCCTCACGACCCAGGGGGTCGTCCTCGCCGACCTTGAGGTCTGGCCGCGCTCTGTGTGTGTGGATGGCGGTCATCGCGAGCGTCTGGCTGGGTCACGGAACCCGAAGTCGTTGAAGGGTTGGATGTGCCCGAGCTCGCGTTTGGGTGGGGTGCGGCGCATGATGTCGAGCAGTTCTCGTGGTGTCTGGCCAGAGAGGGTTCTGAAGTCGCGGTTCATGTGGGACTGGTCGTAGTACCCAGCCCGACTGGCCAGGTCGGCGAGCGAGTCCAGGCCGCTTGGTGCCACCGCCAGGGCCTGGTGGAACCTGATGATGCGGGAGAGTGTTTGAGCGGGCAGTCCGATGTGCTCGCGTAGCAGCCCCTGTATGCGGCGCTGACCGAGGCCAATGGCCAGGGCCAGGTTGGGTAAGGACACGGCGCCGCCACGATCACGCAGCAGGTTCCATGCCTGGGTGGCGGCAGGTGATGGAGCAGTTTCGCCGTGAAGTCGTCGGATGAGCAGGGCGTCGAGAATCTGCCAACGGCGGGGCCAGCGCGATGCAGCGGCCAGTTGTTCTGTGGCGTTCGCAGCCCAGCCTTCTCCCATGATGTGGTCCGGGTCGATGACCGTTCTCGCCAGGTGGTGCAGAGGGAGGTTCAGGAGCCGGTATGCGCCGAGGGGCGTGAGTTCGATCTCGACGGCAGAGGCGGATCCATTGAAACCCGCCAGCATGGGCGCGGTTTGCAGACCTGCGATCATCGCAGGCCACCGGCCGAGGGCCGCTTGCTCTGGACCGGTGTGGACGGTCAGCGGTCGGCCCCAGCCGAGGAGGACAGTGACGGCGGCCGAGGGAAGGGTGACCCGTGCGGGCGGCGGGCCACCCATGCGGTGGCCTCGATAGCGGATGACGATGCCGCGTAAGGACGCGGCCGGACGACCGAAGTACTCGCCGGGTCGGTCGATCGGTTCGGTCACTGTTGATGTCCCCCCGCTGTGATTGCGTCTTCGTACAAGACTCCCGGTGGCAGGTGCCGAAGGCTAGAGCCTGCTCGGTCACCCGAGTCCTGATCGAGTCGTGGTCTCAAGACCTGTCGCTGCCCCTGCTCACGTGCAGGAGTCTTCAGAACGTTGGCGCCTGCTTTCGGGCGGCGCCCAGGTCGAGACATCAGCAGCAATCCATGACGCCAAACGGAAAGAGGCAACTATGCAAAGCGGATTGTCGAGGCTCAGGGCGATGCTCGCAGTCGCTGCGGCCTTTCTGGCTTTGAGCTTCAGCACCGGCGCCGCATCAGCCGGTACAACGGGCGCTGTCGGTCCCTACGCCTCGCAGGCCAAGCAGGCAGGCCTCACTGGCACTCAGACAAGGGGACTCCAGAACGAGGTAGACCGGTATCTCGCCCAGACAGGCGGAAAGCAGGTGGCCGCCAACGTGATCGATTTGGGCGGCAAGCATCTGATGTTCGTGGCCCTTCCCGGCGAAACTCATCCCCGCGACATGACCAGCGGGGCGCTGGTCAACCACTGCGCCCCAGCTGTCGATTACGGCTACTTCTGCGCCTACAGTGGCCTGAATTACACCGGCTCTTCGATACCCATGTACAGCTGCGCCCGTTACCGCATTCCGTGGACAGCCAACGGATCGTGGATCAACAACCAGACCACCGGTACCGTCGCCCACTTCCTGGACGACGGCGGCGTCTCGCGCTGGAACGACGGCGGCGCCTTCAGCGCGGACGGCGACGCCCCCTGGTACTGGGTTCACTGGGTCAAGAACTGCTGACTGAGCGTCTGGTCCGGTGACTCGTGTCTGGTCCCAGGGCAGGTTCCACTCCTCGCCCTCAGTTTCGCGGACCAGGCGGCGCAGGCCGGTGAGCTGCTCGAAGACGCCGTCCTGCTGCCACGTAGCGAACCCACCGGGCCCACGGGGAGAAGACGTGCGGAAGACAGCGACAAGGGGGAGCCGGTTCCAGGAGCACGCTCCCCCTTGTCGCTCCTCAGGGCAACGACACCTGTGGTGCTGATCCTGGACGGTTCCTGGCGTGCTGGCCGCGCGGCGCCAGCCCGCTACGCTTCCGGCTCCTTGCCGCTGGTGCCGCCTTCGAGGGCGTGCCTGAGCCGACTTCGGGCGTCCGGCCGTTCCGGTCCGCCGACCAGGCTCCAGCGGTCGTGCGTGACGATCGTTCGTGCTCGCGCAGTTCGGTGACTTGCTGCTCTTGGGCGTCCGTCCAGCCGGGGAAGTGAGGGTGGGCCATCGAATTGATGACGTAGCCCGTCCGCAGTGTGCAGCCGGGGCGTCACGGTGCGGGCATGCTGTGACGCCGGGTGTCCGCGAGGCTCAGGGTCCCCGACAACCGACGGATTTTGTTGACCTGCAGGAACGTGACCTCCACCTGGCTTTTGCCACCGGGCGGGAAAGCGTTCAGCCGAGGGAGGAGGCGCCGCCCTCGTGGGCGTCGAGCAGCTCGTCCCAGTGCTCGGTCGCCCATCGGCACGAGGCGGCCAGCGGCTCCAGCACGCTGCGGCCCAGCGGTGTCAGCGCGTACTCCACCCGCAGTTTCGGGTCGGCGTGCACCGTACGGGACACGAACCCGTTCCGCTCCAGGTCGCGGAGCGACTTGGTGAGCGACTTCGGGGTGACGCGGCCCAGTGGCACGCGGAGTTCGGAGAATCTGCGCGGGCCGTCGTCCAGGCAGTAAAGGACCATGGACGCCCATTTGTCACCGAAGCGGAAGGGCAGCAGCGGGGACGGGCACAGCTCGTCGAACAAGTCGGGTGGCAGCGGCGGCCGTTGCGTCATCGAGGGGCTCCCGTCGCCGGTCTTGGTATCCATCTGGTGACCGACCCTATGGATATCTTCCAGAGCGTCGACCCGACGGGAGCTATTCCGACGACGGGTAGGACCGCGGTTAATCCGGATCAAAAAGGTAAGGCAGGACACTATGCGTGCAGCTCGATTCCATGAATACGGCGGACCGGAGAACCTGGTGATCGAGCAGGCCCCCGACCCTCACCCCGGACCTGGTGAGATCCGTGTCCGCGTCGCGGCGGCCGGCGTCAACGCCATCGACTGGAAGCTGCGCGCCGGCTCCCTGCAGCAGTTCATCCCCCTGGAGCTACCCGCCGTCCCGGGGCGCGACGCCGCCGGTGTGGTCGACGAAATCGGTGACGGAGTACGGGGGGTGAGCATCGGCGACCGCGTCTTCGGGTTGGGCGGTGTCACCGGCGCGACCGCGGAGCTGGTCATCCTCTCGGCCTGGGCCCACACCCCCGACACGTGGAACGACGAGCAGGCCGCGGGCGCCGGACTCGCGTCCGTGACCGCGATGCGTGGCCTCGACGCGCTCGGCCCCCTCGCGGGGCGCACCCTGCTGGTCGAGGGCGCCGCCGGAGGCGTGGGCAGCGCGGCGGTCGAGATCGCCGTGGCGCAAGGTGCCACCGTGATCGGGACGGCCAGCGCACGCAACCACGAGTTCCTCACCGCTCTCGGCGCCGTTCCCACCACCTACGGCCCCGGCCTCGCGCAGCGCCTCTCCGCTCTGGCTCCGCACGGCGTCGACATCGCGCTCGACACCGCGGCCTCCGGATCCCTGGACGACCTCGTCGCGATCACGGGCGACCCGACGCGCGTCGCGACGGTCGCCGACCACGCGGGCGGGCAGCGTCTGGGCACGCATGTGGTCAACGCGGAGAACGACTCCGCCCTCCTGTCCGCGGCTGCGGAACTGGGCCGGCAAGGCCACTACACACCCCGTGTCGAGCAGACCTTCCCCCTGGAGAAAATCGCCGACGCCCACGCACACGCCGAGCGCGGACGTACACGCGGCAAGATCGTGATCCGCCTCTGAAGCGAGGGCACGGCCCGGACCACGCCGCCCGTGACCAGCGGGCGGAAGGGCCGTCAAGCGACCCGCACGGCCTCGTCACTTCCTGACGCCGATGAGTGGAACGGCGTCACGCGGGGCGACAGCGAGCCCCCACTCGGCCCAGACCGTCTTGCCCACCCCGTCCCGTGGACCCACGCCCCACTGCTCGGCGAGCGCCCCGACCAGCAGCAACCCCCGCCCGAACTGGTCGTCGTCGGTCACCTCACGAGGGCAGGGCATCCGCTCGGCACGCGGGTCACTGACCTCGACGCGCAGAGTGGCGGCGGTGCTGACGGTGAGACGTACGCGGATGAGGCGCCCCCGGAGGCTTCCGTGGAGCAGCGCGTTGGTCATCAACTCGCTGACGACGAGGGCGACATCCCCGGCGAGCTTGGGGTGCCCCCACTCGACGACCAGTCGGGCGGTGCGGTGGCGGGCAAGGGGGACGCTGCGGGTTACGGGGGTGTAGTCGAGGTGGTCTTCGTGGAGAGGTGCGGCGGGCGGTTGCGAGTCGGGCATGGGGGCCTCCATTGACTCCGCTGTGCATGCGGCTGAGCACTGAAGGTAGAGAGCCTGAAGTCTCGGGTGCAAGCTAATCGGAGATAATTGTCTCCATCGAGTGACGGAGGGGTTCCCGCACGCAACACTTACTCCGTGACTCGTACCTCAGAACTGGGCAATCGCACGTCAACTGTCCTGGGCCGCAGGCTCGGTGCCGAACTACTGCGGCTGCGCGACACCTCGGGCAAGACTCAACAGCAGGCCGCCGAGGTCATCAACGCGACCAACTCGAAGATCGTGAAGATGGAGCGCGGCTGGGTACCGATGCGAGACCCCGACATCCGCGTGCTGTGCGAGTCGTACGGTTTGAGCGATCCGAAAGCCCTGGCGCGGCTGTTGAGCCTGGCCCGGCTGGACCGCGAGCGACGCAAGGCCAAGGGGTGGTGGCAGGACTCACCTCACCCGGGCTCCCTCTCCGAGTACATCGCGTTGGAGGATGCCGCGAGCCGTGTGCGGACTTGGCAACTCAGCCTGATTCCTGGCCTGTTCCAGACCGCCGAGTACGCGCGCTCAGTGACTGTCACCGAAGGTGCCGGGGTCTGGGTAGACCCCGACGAGATCGAGCGCTTGGTCGACATCCGGATGCGCCGCCAGGCACGTTTGCACGACGAACGCCCCCTTCAGCTGTACGCCGTTGTCTGGGAAGCGGCGCTACGGCAACTGATCGGCGGGCCCGACACCATGCGCGCTCAGCTGGAACATCTGCTTGAGGTTGCCGAGCTGCCCAACGTTCGCGTGCAGGTACTGCCGTTTCGCGCGGGCGGGCATCCCTGCATTTCAGGCCCGTTCACCATCATCTCGTTCGCCGAGACCGAGGCCGTGGACGTGGTCCACGCCGATGCCATCGCCTCTACTGTGTGGGTGGAAAACGAAGCCGAGAGCGCCGCGTACAGCGGGTTCTTCGAACGTACGGCGCGACTGAGCCTCGCACCGCGCGACTCGGTCCAACTGATCGACACCATCCGCCAGGAGATCTGACTCATGCCCGAGTTCGACTTCGTCAAGTCCACCTACAGCAACGCCGGAGGCGAGTGCGTCGAAGTAGCCCGCAACCTCCCCGAAGTCGTCGCCGTCCGCGACTCCAAGTCACCCCCCGACGCCCCCATACTCCGCCTCTCCCCCACCGCCTGGCGAAGGTTCACCGCCGCACAGTGATCCGGTTCGGTCTTCGGTTCAGCGGATAGCGACTACCGGGTGCGAGCGGTTCACCGAGCACGTGAGGTATCCACGCTGGTGGGACACGTCGGGGACGTCGATGCCTAGCCGGCTGTCGCACCGGCCCGCCGCCCGGGTCTGCGCGAGGCGGTAGAAGTGCGTGCCGGTCTCAATGGTGGCCGCGTCGAGGGTGAACCGGTCGACGATGGCCGTGCAGAGCCTCGGATCACCGAACGTCTTCGTCCAGTCGCCGAAGCTTCGTTGGAAGCGATGGAGACGCGGGGTGAGTGCGCGGCGCTAGACCGGTGAGGGAGGACAGGGGGGCCTGCACCGCCAACAGGCCCTGCTGGAACAGACTTCTGACGGCACCACCGGTTTCCTTGTCCGTTCCTCCTCGGACTCGGCGAGCACCTGTCCGAAGGCGCCGCATTCCCTGTCAAGTGCTGCTCAGCACCGTTGTCGACTGGGCATGCGGGCGTGATCGCGCACTATGCGGTCGCAACGCCCAGGAAGCGCAACACCGCCAGGACGCGGCGGTGGTCGGCGTCGGCCTTGGGCAGGTCGAGCTTGGTGAAGATGCTGTTGATGTGCTTGGCGACCGCGCTCTCGCTCACGACCAGCTCGGCGGCGACGCCGGAGTTGGATCGGCCGCTCGCCATCAGCTCCAGCACCTCCCGCTCGCGCGGCGTCAGCCGGTCGAGCGGATCGCTGTGCCGGCGCACCAGCAGCTGCGTGACGACCTGCGGGTCGAGCGCGGTGCCGCCGGCCGCCACCCGGCGTACCGTCTCGGCGAACTCCTCGACGTCGGCGACCCGTTGCTTGAGCAGATAGCCGACGCCCGAGGTGTTGGCGGCGAACAGATCGGTGGCGTACCGCTCCTCCACGTACTGCGACAGCAGGAGCACGGCGGTACGCGGGTACTGGCGGCGGATCACCAGCGCGGCGCGCACTCCCTCGTCGGTGAAGCCGGGCGGCATGCGCACGTCGACCACGGCGATGTCGGGCCGGTGCTCCTCGACAGCTGCCAGCAGCCCTTCTGCGTCGGCGACTTGCGCGCACATCTCGAACCCGGCCGCCTCCAGCACCTTGACCACGCCGATGCGCAGCAAGAGGGAATCCTCGGCGATCACGGCGCGCACGGCAGCTCCACGGTGATGACGGTCGGGCCCCCGGCGGGGCTGCGGCAGGAGAACGTACCGTCGACGGACGCGACGCGCTTGGCGAGCCCGGCAAGCCCGGTGCCATCGCCGGCCACCGCGAGATCCGCGCCGCCCGCGCCGTCGTCCGCGACGACCACCAGCAGTGTCTCCCCGATCCGCTCCACGGTCACGTCCGCCCGGGTCGCCTGGGCGTGTTTGACCACGTTCGTCAGGGCTTCGGAGACCACGAAGTACGCGACGGCCTCGACCGTGGGTGAGGGGCGCTGCGGCAGGTCCACCGCCACACGCACCGGGATCGGGAGGCGGGCGGCGACCCCGGACAGCGCGGCGTCGAGGCCGCGGTCCTCGAGGACGGCCGGATGCAGGCCGCGCACCAGGTCGTTCAGCTCGGCGATCGCCTCCTTCGCCTCGCGGTGCGCCTCGTCGATCACCTTGCGGGCCTCCTCCGGCAGGTCGCCGAGGGTGGCCCTGGCCAGGCCCAGGTTGACGGCGAGTGAGACGAGGCGCTGCTGTGCGCCGTCGTGCAGGTCGCGCTCGATCCGCCGCCGCTCGGCGTCGGCGGCGGCGAGCACGCCGGCCCGGCTCTCGGCGAGGTCGACGACCCGGCGGGCCAGCTTCTCCGTGCGGCTGGGGCCGAGCAGGAGCTCGGCCGCACGGGTCTCCAGCCGCACCAGAGCGCCGGTCAGACGGGGCCCGAGGAACAGCAGGGCGAGGCCGCCGGCGGTGATGTACGCGGCCTGCGTGGTGTAGCCGAGGTCGGTGACCCGCCACTGCGATGGCAGCGCCCAGATCCACACGTAGATGGAGGCGGCCACGACAGCGGCGGCCCAGACGGCGAGGACGCCGAGGTCCAGGACGGCGAGCAGCGGTCCCGCCACGGCGTGGTAGCAGACCTGCCGCCACAGGGCCCGGCCGGTCAGCCGGCGAACCACCGACTGCCCGTTGACGGCGGGGCGCGGGAGGTCCTTGCCGACGAGCGCCCGGTAGCGCCGCCGCTGCCCGGCGGTCAGCAGGGGTGTCACCACGAGCGTGAGCAGCACGGGCAGCGGAGTCACGGCCACCGCGCCGGGCGCGCGCACCAACGCCGCCGTCGTGCCGAGCAGCCAGAGCCACAGTGGCACCACGGCGAGGTGGAGCGGCAGGCCGGCGGCGACCAGCGCGGTCCGATGTCCTGCCCTGCGGAACGGCGGGCCCGGCACCAGCCGCAGCCACGTGGTGAGTTGCATGCGTCAGACGGTAAAGCCGCAGGCCATCCCCGTGCCATGACGTTCTCTCCCGGTTCGGGGGTGCACTTTTCTCCACCCCAGGTCGGAACCCTGCGTGACTGACGGCGCCCTGGTGTGCGGCGGAGGGTGGAGCACATGAAGGGACGAGCCGACGGGGAGCGGGAGATGACGATGCGTCAACTGGTGTTGTGCGATGAGGATGTGGCCGGTGCCGAGGTCATCCCGCTCCACGAAGAGGCGGAGGAGCCGCGCCCGGCGCGGGGCATGCGGCGCGCCGAGTGGCTGCTGGTCGCCTGCGGGCTCGCCCTGCTGCCGTGGCTGTACGTGCTGGCCACCCGCCTGCCGGCCACCGCGACCGCGGCGCACTGGCCGGTCGCCTGGGTCGGACTCGACGCGCTGGAGGCGCTCGGCCTGATCGCCACCGGCCTCCTCGCCGCACGCGGCGACCGGCGGCACGCCCTGGCAGCCGCCGCGACCGCGACGCTGCTGGTGGTGGACGCCTGGTTCGACACCACGACCGCGGCCCCGGGCGGCGACTTCGCCACCGCGGTCGCCATGGCGCTCGGCGCAGAGCTGCCGCTCGCTGCGCTGTGCGGCCGGCTGGCGCTGCGGGCGCTGAGCCGACCCGCGTGACGCCGACCGCCCAGCCACATGCCACGGACCAGTCGACACCGTCCGCCAGGAGATCTGACTCATGTCCGAGTTCGACTTCGTCAAGTCCACCTACAGCAACGCCGGAGGCGAGTGCGTCGAAGTAGCCCGCAATCCAACTGGAGTCGTGGCCGTCCGCGACTCAAAAACACCCCCCGACGCCCCCACACTCCGCCTCTCCCCCACCGCCTGGCGGAACTTCACAGCCGCTCGGTGATCCCCGCCAGGATCAGGTCGATCCCCGCCAGGAACTCCCCCCGGTCGTCGTGATCCCGTAGCTGCTCCGCCACGCTCCGCGTGAACGCGTACTCCTCGGGGTCGAGGTTCGCCCAGGACGCCGAGACCTCGCCCAGGAACTCCGCCCGGGTCGTGGCCAGCCGGGGGTCGCGGGCGTTGGCCGCGTTCTGGCCGCCCACGCCGAGGATGTAGTTCAGCAGCGCGGACGCGGCCGTGAAGTGGGCGGCGTGGGGCACCCCGAGCGCCTGGACCTGGCGCCCGAGGTGCTCGAAGATCCGCAGCAGCGGCGACTGCGCCGGGGCGCGGGCGAGTTGCGTGCCGATCCACGGGTGGGCGTCGATCGCGTCGAACACGCTGAGCGCGAGGGCACGTACCGCTTGCTGCGGTGTCGGCCCGGTGACGACCGACGCCATCGCGCCGGCGACGACCGCCTCCGTGGCGGCGCCGAGCAGCTCGTCCTTGCCGGTGACATGCCAGTAGATCGCGCCGGGGCCCGTGGCGAGACGCCGGGCCAGTGCGCGGAACGTCAGCCCGCCCTCGCCCTCCGCGTCGAGAAGCTCGATCGCCGCTTCGACGATGCGCTCCCGGGAGAGCGGCTCCTCTCGTCGCTCCGGACGACGCCTCCTGGTTTCAGCCATACAGGCATCCTGACACACGCCTGGAACGTCGTTCCAGCTTGACAACTCTGGAACGCCGTTCCAGTCTGGCATCCGGGCCTTCTGGAACAACGTTCCAGGAGGCGGCAATCCTCGCGCACAGCCCCGCGCACATCTCCGTGCGTCCCTCGACGCCACCCAAAAGGAGCCACCATGCCCACCACCCCCGACATCACGATCATCGGCGCCGGACTCGGCGGACTGACCCTCGCCCGCGTCCTCCACGTGCACGGCATACCGGCGACGGTCTACGAGGCCGAGCCCTCCCCGACCGCCCGCGCACAGGGCGGGATGCTCGACATCCACGAGCACGACGGGCAGCGCGCCCTCAAGGCCGCCGGTCTGTACGACAAGTTCCGCGACCTCGTCCTGGAGGGCCGCGAGGCGACGCGGATCCTCGACCGGGACGGCACCGTTCTGTTCGAACAGGACGACGACGGCACGGGTGGCCGCCCCGAGGTGCAGCGCGGCGCGCTGCGGCAGCTGCTGCTCGACTCGCTGCCCGCCGGCACCGTCCGGTGGGGACACAAGGCCAGCGGCACCCGTACCCTCGGCGACGGCCGCCACGAGGTGACCTTCGCCGACGGCACCTCCGTCACCACGGGCCTGCTCGTCGGCGCCGACGGCGCCTGGTCCCGTGTCCGGCCGCTGCTCTCCGACGCGATACCCGAGTACGTCGGCATGTCGTTCGTCGAGACCTATCTGATCGACAGCGACACCCGGCACCCGGCGCACGCGAAGACGGTCGGCGGCGGGGCGCTGTACGCGCTCGCGCCGGGGATGGGCCTCGGGGCCCACCGGGAGAGCGGCGGCACCCTGCACACGTACGTGATGCTCGCCCGGCCCCAGGAGTGGTTCGCCGACATCGACTTCACCGACTCCGCCGCGGCGACGGCGCGGATCGCGCAGGAGTTCGACGGGTGGGCGCCCGAACTCACCGCGCTGATCACCGACGGCGAGACCGCCCCCGTCCTGCGCGTCCTCCACGCCCTGCCCGTCGAGCACCGGTGGGACAGGGTGCCGGGTGTGACCCTGGTCGGCGACGCCGCTCACCTCGCGCTCCCGAACGGCGAGGGCGCCAACCTGGCCATGCACGACGGCGCCGAACTGGCCAGGGCCATCGCCACCCACCCCGGCGACGTCGAGACCGCGCTCACCGAGTACGAGGAGGCCATGTTCCCCCGTAGCGCCACAGCCGCCGCCGACGGCAACCAGCTCCACGAGATGCTCTACGGCGACGACACCCCCCACGGCCTGATCAACCTGTTCGGCGGAGCCGCGTAACCCCGACAGCCCGACAGCCGCTCGTGCGACGGGAGTTCAGCGGACGGGCGGCCGGACTTCGGCCCACCGGCGCTCGTTCCAGCGGCCAACCCCTTGGTTACGCTGCACGCATGCCCACCGACCTGACCCTCCTCCCCCGTGTCGCCTGTCGCGGGCAGGAGGTCACCGCGCCCCGGCTGCGCGCCCTTCTCGCACTGCTCGCCGGCGACCTGCGTACCGGCTGCGGCGTCGAGCGGCTCGTCGAAGGGCTTTGGCTGCCGGACGAGTTGCCGGAGCGGCCGGGCAAGGCGCTCCAGGTGCTCGTGTCCCGGGCGCGGGCCCAGCTGGGCGCCGACCTCATCACGAGCACGCCGACCGGATACCGGCTCACCCTCACCGAGGACCAGGTCGACAGCTCGGCCCTGCTGCTGCACGCCGCCGCGAGCGCGGAGCGGTCCAGGGCCGGGGATCACGCGGGGGCGCTGGCCGCCGCCGAGGCCGGGCTCGCCCTGTGGGAGGGGGCCACGGAGCAGGGCGGCGGCGACAGCGACGACCCCGTGGCCGCGCTGCGCGCCGAGCGTGCCCCCGTACGCGGCGACCTCGTCCGCGCGCGGGCCCTCGCCCTCGCCCGGCTGGGGCGACGCGCGGAGGCCGCCGGGCCGCTGGCCGCCCTCTCCGCCGAGCACCCGCGCGACGAGGAGGTGCTCGCCGAACTGCTGCGCGCCGAGGCGGCGTCGGCGGGTCCGTCGGCCGCGCTGACCCGGTACGAGGCCTATCGGAGGGAGCTGCGCGATTCGCTCGGTACCGACCCCGGGGCTCAACTCAAGTCCGTACAGCAGGAGTTGCTGTCCGGCGAGGCGCCCGCCGTCCGGCACGGGGTGCCGCACGAGCCGAATCCGCTGCTCGGGCGGAACGAGGACATCGCCGAGGTGGAGCGGTTGCTGCGTACCTCCCGCGCCGTGACCGTCGCCGGGCCCGGCGGTCTCGGCAAGACGCGGCTCGCGCACGCCGTCAGCCGCCGCGCCGAGCAGCGCGTGGTGTACTTCGTGCCGCTCGCCGGGGTCACCGAGAACAAGGACGTGGCCGCCGAGGTGGCCTCGGCGCTCGGCGCGGGCGAGGGGCGGCCCGGTGCCGCGAGCGGCCACGACCCGGTGTCCGGCATCCTCGGCGTGTTCGGGTCCGCGCCCGCCCTCCTCGTCCTGGACAACTGCGAGCAGGTGGTCGGGGGCGCCGCCGACCTCGTACGGGCCCTGGTGTCGTCGTCGAAGGACCTGCGGGTGCTCACCACCAGCCGGTCTCCCCTGGGTCTGACGTCGGAGGCGGTGTACGCGCTGCCGGAACTCCAACTGGCCACCTCTGTCGAGCTGTTCACCCAGCGGGCCCGCGCCGCCCGGCCCGGTGTGGAGCTGCCGCCGGACGCGGTGGCGGGGCTGTGCCGTCACCTGGACGGGCTGCCGCTCGCCGTGGAATTGGCGGCGGCGCGGGTACGGGTGCTGTCGGTGCCGGAGATCGCGCGCCGCCTCGGCGACCGGTTCGCGCTGCTGCGCGGCGGGGCCCGGGACGTACCGGAGCGCCACCGCACGCTGCACGCGGTCGTGGACTGGAGCTGGAACCTCCTCGACGGGGAGGCCAGGGCCGCGCTGCGCCTGCTGTCCGTGTTCCCCGGCGGCTTCTCGGGCGAGACGGCGGAGCAAGTGCTGGGCGTGGACGCGCTGTTGCTCCTTGAGCAGCTGGCCGACCAGTCGCTGCTGACCGTCGCCGACACCCCGACCGGCGTGCGGTTCCGGATGCTGGAGACCGTACGGGAGTTCAGCGCCGCCCGGCGGGCGGAGGCCGGCGAGGAAGAGGAGGCCGTCGACCGATTCCTGGGCTGGGCGCGGGACTTCGGGGTGGCGTACCACGACTGGTACTTCGGCGCGGAGCCGCTGGCCGCCGGGGAGCGGATCAGGGCCGAGCAGGACAACCTCGTACTGGCCCTGCGGCATGCCCTGGCCCGTACCGACAACCCCACCATCGCCGCTCTCACCGCCGTCCTCACCGCCCTGTGGTCCACCGGCTCCAGCTACCGCCGTCTCCGCGCCCTCGCCGAGGACACCGGCCCGCCGCTGTCGCACTACCGCCCCGAGCCGGAATACGTCGAAGTCGCCCGCGCCGCCGCGGTGTTGTCCACGGCGAGCCTGTTCATGGGCTACGGCCCCGTCGCCGTACGCCAGTTGGTCACGCTCCGACGGCTGCCGCCGGCCCCGCCGGACACGCTGGCCCGGGCTGTCGCGGTGGTACTGAGGGCGATCCCCGAGATGCTGCCTCCCGACTACGACGTGCTGCGGGGGCTCTGCGACAGCGACCAGCCGTTGCTCGCGGGGGTCGCCGAGTGCGTCGCCACCTATGTCTGGGAGTACGAGCACGACGTCGACCGGGCGCTCGCCTCGGCCCGCCGGATCGTCACCGCGCTGGGGCCGGTCGACAACCCGTTCCTGCAGATCCTGGGCCATGCCCGACTGAGCGAGCTGTGCCTGCAGACGGAGCGGGGCGAGGCCGCGTACACGCATCTCAGGGCGGCGCTCGCGGTGCTGCCCCGGCTCGGCGACGAGCACGACTCGATCGGTGTCCGAGGGGGCCTCGCCCTCGCCTGTCTGCAGCGCGGCGACCCCGACGAGGCGGAGTACTGGCTGCGGCAGGCCGAGGACGTCAACGCCTCGTGGACGGACGACGCCGGGAACTCCGACCTCGGCGCGCGCGCCGAACTCGCTCTCGCCCGTGGGCTGACGGAGGTGGGGCTCGGCCTGTGGCGGGGTGCCGTGGAGGGGGTGGTGGGCGCCGGCGCGATGTACGACGGCGATCCGTTCCTCGACCGGTGGTCGCTGCAGATCCAGTCGACGGCGGTGACGGCGCACGCCCACGCCGGCCGTCTCGAACTGGTCGCGGAGCTGGTCGACCGGCTGCGTCAGGCGCTGCGGACCCTGCTCTCCGGTCCGCCCCGGCCGATGGAACTCCCTTTGCTCGGGACGGCGTTGTACGCGCTCGGCCTGGCAGGGCTCGCCTCCGGCGACGACGCCCTAACCTCCGTACGGATGATCGCGCTGGCCGAACGGCTGCGGGTGCTGCGCGACTACCAGCCGACGATGTCGGCGGACCGCGCGCGCAAAGCGGTCGAGGCGGCCGGGAACGGGGCCGGGGCGGCGTACGCCGACGCGGTGTCGGAGTACGCCGCCCTGGGCCGGGACGAGTTGCGGGAGGCTGCCCGCGCCGTCATGGCGGCTACTTGGGGTCGCGGTTGAACTGTGTCATCGACCAGCGGTAGCCGAGGACGGTCAGGCCTACGCACCAGGCGACCGCCATCCAGCCGTTGTTGCCGATCTCGGTGCCGAGGAGGAGTCCGCGCAGGGTCTCGATGGCCGGGGTGAAGGGCTGGTACTCGGCGATCGGCTGGAACCATCCCGGCATCGTGTCGGCCGGGGTGAAGGCGCTTGAGATGAGCGGGAGGAGGATCAGCGGCGTCGCCATGTTGCTGGCGGCCTCGGGGTTCGGGCTGGCCATGCCCATCCCGACCGCGATCCAGGTGAGCGCCAGGGCGAACAGCGCGAGCAGTCCGATCGCCGCGAGCCACTCCAGGGCCGTGGCGTCCGTGGACCGGAAGCCGATGGCCACGGCGACCAGACCGACGAGGACCAGGCTGGCGAGCACCTGCAGCACACTGCCGAGGACGTGCCCGACGAGCACCGACCCGCGGTAGACGGCCATGGTGCGGAAGCGGGCGACGAGACCCTCGTTCATGTCCATGGAGACCGAGATCGCGGCCCCGATCACGGTGCTGCCGATGGTCATCACCAGCAGGCCGGGGACGATGTAGGCGATGTAGGCGGAACGGCCCCCGCCGCCGTCGCCGATGCCCGCGCTCATCGCGGATCCGAAGATGTAGACGAAGAGCAGCAGCAGCATGATCGGCGTGAGCAGCAGGTTCAGGGTCATGGACGGGTAGCGCCGGACGTGCAGCAGGTTGCGGCGAAGCATCGTGCCGGAGTCGCGGACGGCGAGGGAGAACCGGGACGGGCGGGCGGGAAGCTGGACAGTGCTCATCGGAGGGTCTCCTTGGGCTGGTGGGGAACCTTGGCTCCGCCGGTCAGGGCGAAGAACACGTCGTCGAGGTCGGGGGTGTGCACGGTCAGCTCGTCGGCCTCGACGCCGGCCGAGTCCAGCCAGT
Organism: Streptomyces sp. AK08-02; assembly: GCF_033795085.1. NCBI lineage: Bacteria > Bacillati > Actinomycetota > Actinomycetes > Kitasatosporales > Streptomycetaceae > Streptomyces > Streptomyces sp. AK08-02. The sequence continues at coordinate 3,786 of NZ_JARAZV010000024.1, read as the reverse complement.
CGAGGATGGAACGCAGCTCGCGCTGGCTGCCGTCGCTGGGAATCTGCAGCGCCAGCGCCTCGTCGTCCCTGGTGACCTCGCGCAGGGCGACGGCGGCGGACCGGTAGGCGCCCGGGTCGGTGAACCGGAGCCGGACGTGACCGCCGGGGACGAGCCGCTTGAGTTCGTCGGCGGTGCCCTCGGCGGCGATCCTGCCGTCGTTCAACACCGCGATACGGTCGGCGAGTTCGTCGGCCTCCTCCAGGTACTGGGTGGTGAGGAAGACGGTCACCCCGTCGGCGACGAGCCTGCGGATGATGCCCCACATGTTGTGGCGGCTGCGCGGGTCGAGGCCGGTGGTCGGCTCGTCGAGGAAGATGATCCGCGGGTCGCCGACCAGCGTCATGGCGAGGTCGAGGCGGCGTTTCATACCGCCGGAGTAGGTGGAGGCGGGCTTCTTCGCGGCCTCGGTGAGGTCGAAGCGCTCAAGGAGTTCGGCGGCGGAGCGCCGGCCCTCCTGCCTGGACAGGTGGTGCAGGTCCGCCATGAGGAGCATGTTCTCCTCGCCGGTGATCAGGCCGTCGACGGCGGAGAACTGCCCGGTGACGCCGATCGCGGCGCGCACGGCCTGCGGGTCGGTGGCCAGGTCGTGGCCGCCGACGCCCAGTTCGCCGGCGTCGGCGGTGACGAGGGTGGAGAGGATCTTGACGGCGGTGGTCTTGCCCGCGCCGTTCGGCCCCAGGAGGGAGAAGACGGTGCCGACCGGTACCGCCAGATCGATGCCGTCGAGGACCGTCTTGTCCCCGTATGCCTTCCGCAGCCCCTTGGCCGCGATGGCGAGCGGTGAGTGCGATGTCGTCGATGTCATGCCGCAGAGACTGCGGCAGAGCGCATTCAGCGCGGTTTCACGACGGTTTCAGCCCCCTGGAACCGGACCGGGGCGACGGCGGAGCGAAATCGGCTCGGAGACAGCTCCGAGGAAACTCCGAGAAACTCCGAGAGACACGGGGGCGCCTCCACAGGAGCTGACGCCTGGTGTGACCAGCGGCACCATCCCCCTGTGAGCGCGCTGTGTATGGGTACGGTGGCGCTGCCGTACCGGTCGACGGTGGACGGCCGCTGCGCGTCGTCCGCGTCCCGCGCACGGCCACGGTGACGGGGATGCACCGCCGCGCGGCCGTGGTGGCGGGGATGTACCAGTGCCCCTCGGGCCGCGAGGCGTCACCGATCGGCGGGTTTGCCCGGCATGCGATGCTTCCGGCAAGGAGTAGGGAGAAGGTGAGTGCGCGGCGTGACCAGCATGATCTCGGAAGCGGGCAATCTGCCCGTGGCCTTCACCAGCTTCGTGGGCCGACGCCACCTCATCGCCGAGATCCGTCGGGTTCTCGGCCCGGCCCGGCTGCTGACCCTCACCGGTATGGGCGGGGTGGGCAAGACGCGGCTGGCCGTCGAGGCGGCCGCCGCGTCGCGAAAGGCCTTCGCGGACGGGGTGTGGCTGATCGACCTTGCCCCGGTACTGGAGCCGTCGGCCGTCGCGGACGCGACCGCGGCGGCGCTGGGCGTGCCCGACCTGGGCGCCAGGCCCGTCCTGGACCAGATCACGGGGTATCTCGCCGGGCGCCGGGCGCTGATCGTGATGGACAACTGCGAGCACCTGATCGATGCCTGCGCAGAGCTGGCCGAGACGCTGCTGTCGGCCGCTCCTGAACTACGTATTCTGGCGACGAGCCGGCAGACGCTGGGCCTCGCGGGTGAGCACGTCCTGATCGTGCCGCCGCTGTCGTTGCCGGAGGAGGCTGTCGAACTCCTGCGGGACCGGGCCACCGCCATCCGGCCGGAGTTCCGGATCACCGACCTGAACCGGGCCGAGGCCTCCCGGCTCTGTGCCGACCTGGACGGACTGCCGCTGGCGATCGAGCTGGCCGCGTCCCGGCTGCGCACGCTCACCGTCGACCAGACGGTGGACCGGCTGCAGGACCGCTTCTCGCTGCTCACGAGCGGCAGCAGGACCGCACGGCCCCGGCAGCGCACGCTGCGGGCGCTGATCGACTGGAGTTACGAACTGTGCGGCCCCGCCGAGCGGCTGCTGTGGAACCGGCTGTCCGTCTTCGCGGGCGGGTTCACCCTGGACGCGGCCGAGGACGTGTGCGCCGGGGAGGGTATCGATCGGCGCGAGGTGGTGGACCTCCTGGACCGGCTGGTCGGCCAGTCCATCGTGCTGGCCACCGAGCAGGAAGGCCTGCCGCGTTACCGGCTGCTGGAGACCATCCGCCACTACGGCAGGCAGCGGCTCGCCGAGTCCGGCGAGGAACAGCGGCTGCTGCGGGGTCACCGCGACTTCTTCCTCGCCCTCGCCGAACACGGCGCCGACAGCTGGTTCGGCCCGGGCCAGCAGGAAACCCTGGCCCGGCTGCGCGCCGACCACAGCAATCTGCTCGCCGCACTGGATCAGGGCGGCGACCCGCAGGCCGAGCTGGCGCTGGCCGCGGCGCTGCGTTTCCACTGGTGTACCAACGGCTTCCTCGGCGAGGGGCGCCGCCGGCTCGAGGGGGCGCTCGCCGCCGCACCCGAGCCCACCCCGGCCAGGGCCAAGGCGCTGTGGGCCGCCGGCTGGGTGGCACTGCTGCAGGGCGATCTCGGCGCGGCCGACCAGTGGCTGAGCGAGGCCGACGAGCTGGGCGAACAGCTGGACGATCGGGCGGTACGCGCGAACGTCCTGGGCCTCCGGGGGTCGTTGGCGCTGTTCCGCCGGCGCCCCGAGGAGGCCGTGCCCCTTTTCGAGGGGGCGGTGGCCGCTCAGACCGCACTGGGGGAGGAAGCCGCGACGGTGTTCTGGCTGTTCCAGCTCGCCAACGCCCAGGCCCACCTCGGTGACCCGCGCTCGGCCGAGACCGCCAGACATGCGGTCGCCGTCGCACAGGCCCACGGCGAGGGCTTGAACCGCACGTACGCGCTGTACGTGCTGGGCCTCGACGCCTGGGTGCGCGGCGATCTCGCGGCGGCTACGGAACTGGCCTGCGCCGGGCTGGAGATCCAGCGGGGCTTCAATGACCACCTCGGGGCCGCGCTACTGCTGGAACTGCTCGCCTGGATCAGCGCGGCCAGGGACGACCACGACCGGGCGGGGCGGCTGCTGGGCACAGTGCGGACCCTGTGGAGGGACCTCGGCACCGAGCTCTTCGTGTTCGGTCCCGATCTGGCCGAACACCATGCCCGCTGCGAGGAAGCGGTCGTCAGGGCACTGGGCCCGGCGGGGTACGAGAAGGCCCTCACGGAGGGCAGCCGCTTGGACGGCGCCGGCCGGGGCCTCGCGTTCGCTCTGTCCGTCGGCGCCGGACCGGCCGCCCCGGCCGCGGCCCCGAGCCCGCTGACCCGGCGGGAACGGCAGGTGGCCGCCCTCGTGGCGCAGGGCATGACCAACCGCCAGATCGCCGCCGCGCTCGTGCTCTCCCCGCGCACGGTCGGCGGCCACGTCGACCACATCATGGCGAAGCTCGGCTACGGCCGCCGTGCCCAGATCGCGACCTGGTGGGCGGCGAACCAGGTACCCGACCCGTCCGAATGACGCATGCGCGGGGGCTACCCCCGCTGTGATCCTTGCCGTCATGGACGCCTCAACACGGCGGACATGACGGACGGGTGACACCGGCCTGCTGAAACACCGGCGGACCGATCGCGACTCCCTCCGGTACACGCATACCCGCCGACACCCCAGGGCCCCGGCGTTTGCCCGGATCGCCCCGGCCTGGGCCGGTTGATCATGCTGGCGGGCCCCGGAAGCAGATGAACACGGCACCTGTGGATCAT